>CAWKKU010000006.1:0-252712 GCA_963850295.1 Vicinamibacterales bacterium
TGATATTGAGAATCAGGCGGTCGAGCGTCGTCACGTCGGGTGTATCGAGCAACGCCGCCACCGCCGAGCGCAGGAACGGCTCGTCGGCATCGCTCAGCCGGAACATCTGGCCGGTATCTGCGTCCCAGCGGAGAGCGATGATCGGCGGGCGAGCCGGGTTCTCCAGCCACACCCGCAGCGTACGTCTGGTGTACGGCTCCCAATAGTTCGCGGCGCAGCAGTGAATCGACGAGTGGGAAATAACCAGCGCGCGACTCGTAAGATCTTCGCGCGTAAACGGCGGCCGCAGCGCAAACGGCAGAGCAAAATTCCAGCTTCGTGGCGGGGGATCGACAAGGACGAGCGACCCGCGCGGCGCCGACAGGGTTTCCTGTTCGAGATCCTGTACGACGCGGTGAGATACCTCGGAACGGATGTCCCAGAGTCGTACCTCTGCGCGAAGCTGGCCTCCATATCCCACGAGGACCGCTGTGGCGAGGACGCCGCCGGCCGCCTTCATCGTCCAGCCAAGCGGGCCCACATGGGTGTGCCAGAAGGCACCGAGCGCAATGCTCAGGAATAACGCCCAACCGACCGACGCCAGATACATGTGACGGGGCGAGCCGTACCCTGCGACGAGAGTGGGCGCGAGGCCGAGCGCGACCCAGACGACAAGAAAATACAGCGCGGGTCGAATCATCGCGCGCGTGTAGTCCCGCGCGAACACCGCCACAGCGCCAACGATCGCGGCCGCGGCGCCCACGCGAACGAGCGCGTCCAGGTCCGACAGAACGAGACCCGCCTCACCGAACACCATCCGCTTGAGGTGAATCGAAACGTTGTTCAGGAACAGGTTGAAACGCACCTCGTTGAGGCTGCTTTCGCGCGCGACTTCGCCGAAAAGCGCATAGCGCAGCGCGAGATACCCGGCCGTGAGCAGCACGAACGGCACGTAAGGACGAATCCAGTCCCATGACGGCCGTAGCGGATGTCTCCCCACGATGGCGTCGTAGAAGATGAGGGTGGCCGGCAGCGTGACGGCGTTCTGTTTCGTGAACAGCGCGACAAAACATGCGATCACCGACCAGATGTAAAGCGATGCCCGGTCACGCGCGCGCCAGCGTTCATACAAAAGAAATGACAGCAGGTAGAAGCACGCGGGCATCGAATCGACGCGCCCCGTCACCCAGGCGACCGACTCGGCCTGCATGGGCAGAATCGCAAACACCACTGCGGCGAACACCGCCGCACCAAGCGACAAGCCGGCCGCGGTCTCGCCAATCCGAAAGACGAGCAACGCATTGATCGCGTGAAAGCCGATGTTGATGACGTGATTGGCGACCGGAGAGCCGGCGCCGGGCAGCGCCGCGAGCTGATAGGTGACCGCCGGAAAGGGGCGGATCTCGTCAGGGGGATCACCCCAGATGTCGTCCATCCATGGGCTGGCGAACCACCGTGGAAAATATCCGGCCGGCTTGGTCGACAGCAGCGAGACGACCCCGAAGTCGTCCTGCACGAAGTAGTCGTCGAGAGTGGGAAGATACGGAAGAACCGCAGCCAGAACGACGCAAAGAGCGGCAAGCCGTCGGCGAGTGGTCAACTGAGGCGATGTCTCACGACGAGCCCGATCATCCGGGTGCCCGTGCGGAGCGTTCCTTTGAAAGTACCGGTGATCTTCGACTCTCCCACTCTCCCGCGATAGTTCACCGGGATTTCGATCACGCGCAGTCCGCCCTTCAGCGCGAGGATCACCATCTCCGGCAGGAAGTGCGATCCGCCGACCGTGAACCGTTCGGCAATCTGTGCGAGCGCGGACTTCCGGATCAACCGCAGGGTGCACCCGCAATCGGTCAGCGATGGTCCGTCATGAAGAATCTGAAGGAGCTTCGCCACGGCCCAGTTGCCGACCCGGAGAAACCAGCCCATGTTGGCCTGCTCCCAAATCAACTCCCGGGTTGTCCGTGTTCCGCAGACCATGTCGAAGTCATCGGAGTATGCAAGCAGCTTCAGGATGTCCCGTCCAACGAACGTCCCATCCGGTTCGGCGAGGATCACGAGGTCGCCGGTCGCCTCCCGAAGTCCGCGGCGAAGCGCGTAGCCGTAACCCTGGCTGGGCTCTGCCACGATTCGCGCCGGCGTCATCGCAGCCTCCTCGGCGGTCCGATCGCGTGAGTTGTTGTCGACGACGATGACTTCGTCGACGATGCCGGCAAGGAAGAACTCGCCGACCGCCTTGCGAATGTGCAATTCCTCGTTGTACGCGGGAAGCACGACGGTCACCCGTTTGTCACCGTACATGCGCCGGTTTCTCGTTCTGAGGCCGCTGAGCAATCACGAGCATCTGCCCTGCCGCCGGTTTGAACGGTGACAGCAGATAGGCCTTGACCAGCCACGCCGTCACCGGGAAACGGGTGCCTTGCATCGAATAGGGAAGAAATCGGGGCTCGACGCCCAGGATGTCGAAGCCGGCTGCACGCAGCAGCGCCGGCAGTGAGACGTCGGTGAAGATCGATCGGTGTGTGTAGTCGTCGAAATACGAGCGCCATGCGTACCGGAAGTTCGGTTGAATGACGATCAGCCTGCCTCCCGGCCGGAGCAGCCGTGCGATGGTGTCGACGACCGTTGCCGCGGCGTCCGGAGAGAAATGTTCCAGCAGGTTCGAGGCCAGCACAACGTCGAACGATTCGTCGACGAGCGACGGCAGGCCTTCGTGCGATGTCGACAACCAGCGCCTCGACGCCCTCCTCCGCGTGTGCCGGCAACTCGGACCACAGGTCGACGGCAATGCGGCGGGCGGCCTCGACGTTGATTGATCCAGTAGCAATAACCGGCCCCCAGCTCGAGGACGTGTGAATCCTTCCGCACGTTGGGCGCCAGGTGGCGTGCAATCGCCTTCCACACCGCTTCGCGCTTCGGATCGTGCACGAGGTGTGCGCGATGATACGAGGTCATGCGTCGAGCCATCCCGGCGGCAGGTTCTTGGCGATTTCGATGCCGTCGAAGGGCGAACCGGCGCGTGCGCCGTGTTGACGCACCCACGCCGCCGTGAACCGGAGCCCCTCGCGCAGCGGCGTCACCGCCCGCGATCCGAAGACGCGGCGCACCTCGCTATGGTCGGCGTAGATGTGGCGGACTTCGTGCCGCGCCGCCAGGTTGGCCACGTCCGCGCGCACGTCCATCGCGGCGCCAACGAGCGCGGCCAGTTCGTTGAGCGAGCAAGGCTCGTCGGCGCCGATGTTGAATACCTGATTCCGCGCCTCGGGGAGGTCGATCGCCTCCGCGATCAACGGCGCGACGTCATCGACGTAGCTGAACGCCCGCGTCTGCGTGCCGTCGCCGAAGATCGTCATGGGCCGCCCCTGGAGCAGCTGATTCATGAAAATGCCCACCACGTTGCGATAGCGGTCGCCGATATTCTGACGGGGACCAAACACATTGTGCGGGCGAAAAATCACGTAGTCGAGGCCGAACAGCTCGTGACAGGCTCGCAGGTCGAGCTCGACCGCGTATTTGGCGATGCCGTACGGGTCCTCCGGCTTCGGAGTCGTCGCCTCCGTCACCGGCAGCTCGGGCGTCGAGCCGTAGACGGCGATTGAGGACGTGAAGACGACCATGCGAACGCCGTGATTGACCGACGCGTTCAGCACATTGACGCTGCCAATGACGTTGTTCGTGTAATTGAAGCGTCGAATGAAGTGGCTGAGTCCCTCAGCCGCGTAGGCGGCCAGATGGTAGACGTGCGTGAATCGGCCCTTGGCGAACGCCGCGTCGACCAATGCGGCGTCGACGACGCTGCCCTGGACGAAATTCGCGGCGGCCGGTACGTTCTCTCGAAAACCGCCGCTCAGATCGTCGAGAACGGTGACGTCGTGCGCGCGCTGAATGAGGGCGTCCGCGACATGCGAACCGAGAAACCCCGCGCCGCCGGTGACAAGTACCCGCCCCATTGAGGGTGGGCAGCTTATCAGATCGCGGATGCTTACCGTGGACCAGCGTCTCCCGAAATGAGCTTGAACTTCTGGATACGGCGCCCACGGCTCTCGCCGATGTAGATGTTCCCCCCGTTGTCCACCGTGATGCTGTGGGCCGAGAGCAGTTGGCCGCCGAACCGGCCCTGCGACCCGAACTCGCCAACCTGCTGCAGAGTGTCGCGCCGGAGAATGCGGACGGAATCGACGCCGTTCACGTACACCCACTTCTGCTCGGGGTCCATTGACAGCGCCACACCGTACGCGCTTCCGAGGTCGGTGGTCTCGGGCGCTACCAGGCCCTCCCTCACGAAGGTGCCGTCTTCTTTGAACACTTGAATCCGGTCGTTGGCCCGGTCAGCGACATAAACGAGCTTGTCGCGGGAAAGGACGATGCCGTGGACCGTGCTGAACTGCTTGGACGGCGGCGCCTTGGGATCGTAGGGAGGCATCGGCGAGTCGTCCGGCCGTACGCCATATGCGCCCCAGTGACGAATGTACTTACCAGTCTCCCCGTCGAACACGATGACGCGCCGGTTGTCGTAGCCGTCGGAGATGAAGACCATGTTGTTGTCGGGATCCACGGCAACACCCGTCGGCCGGCCCAGCCTCTGCGTGTCGTTGCTTCTTCTGTCCGCTCCCAACTGGCGCGGAGGTGCCTTCCCGAATCCCAATCGTCATGAGCCACTTGCCCTCTTTGGTGAACTTGTAGACGACGTGAGACTCGTCGATCGTGAGCCAGACGAAGCCTTTAACATCGATGTAGACGGTGTGCTCTCGCCGGCCCCACGGTCCGTAGGGACCATCCGGCGCCTGCCACAAGTCGTCGCCCTTGGGTCCAACCTCGCCGTACGTCTGGCCGAGCGGCGAGCCCGGAGGGGCGCGGAACATCACCGGCTGCGGCCAGCCCTGGACGACGTTCCCCTCGGCGTCGAATTCCACCACCGACGGCGCCGCCCGGCAGCATCGGTTCGACCCGTCGACGGCCGCGAGTTCCCGGCCAAATACCGTCCAGGGACGTTGGATCACCCAGATATGGCCATTGCTCGGATCGGTGCCCACTCCGCCGACCTCGCCGAAAATCCATTCGTGTGGCAGGGGAAGCTTCGGAAACGAGGAGTCGTACTCGAATTTGGGAACCTCTCCCGCCGCCGCCGGCGCCGGGCTGGTCCCTCCGGAGCGGCACGCTATCAAGGGGACGAGCAACGCCCCCAACGTGAGTGCCGCAAGAGTGTGTGACACGCTCATGTCGCTGGTCGCAGCTTTTCAGATCGCGCTCATCGGACGTTACCTGCCCGCAGCGAGCCGCGCGTCGATATCGGCCTTCGACAGCCATCGTCCGTTGACCATGACCCCGGCTATTCGCGAACTGTTCGCGATGTTCGTCAGCGGGTTGGCCTCGAGCAGAACGAGGTCGGCTCGCTTGCCGGCGGCGACCGTTCCGACGGTGGACTGCGTGCCGAAGTAGACCCCGATGTTCGCGGTCCCGCTTTTCACCGCCTCGTACGGCGTCAATCCGGCGGCGACGATCGCGCCGAGCTCGCGGTGTAACGAGAACCCCGGCACGTTCCAGGTCTGCGGCGCGTCCGATCCCAATGCGAACGGCACGCCGCCGTCGTGCAGCGCCTTGATGAGCTTCCGGCGCAACGCCAGCAGCTTCTGGCGATCGGCCTGCGGATACTTCGCGGCGAACCCCTGCTTCTGGGCGATCCATTTCGTCAGGATTCCCGGATCCACGTATTTCATCTCGGGCCATTTCGCCATGGCCTGCGGATCTTCGTCGTTCAGCCAGTTGACGAGCAGGATCTCGGTGGGCACCTGCCACGTCCCTGCCGCGCGTGTCGCCTTGACCAGCGACGGTATGCGGCTCTCGTCGGCCTGCGCCACCAGATTCACGCCGAAGATTTGCGATCCGGAGCCGTTCGGCACCAGCGCTTCGACGTAGCCGTCGAGGTGATCGATGCTGCGAAATTTCGCCTCGAGCGCGCGCGTCAGCCCGACGGCCTCCGGCACGTGTCCGGCAAACGGCAATTTGAGCTCGTCGGCCCTGGCGGCCATCGCATCGAAAGCGTTACGCGGAACGCCAGGGTGAATCTTGAGCAGGTCGTAGCCCGCTTTGTGCTGCTCGCTGACCATCGCGACCGCGGCATCGGGTGTCTTCGCGGTGTTGTCGTTGAACGAGGGACCCGACGTATAAATGCGCGGGCCGAGGACCTCGCCCTTCGCCACCCGATCGCGGTAGACCAGATGCCGCGGGTCGCCCAGCATGCCGCGAATCGTGGTCACGCCGTTGGCAACGTAGAGAAACAGCGTGCGCTCGATGTCGGCCTCCGGCGCCTTGCCACCGGGAATGTGCGCGTGGAGCTCACCGAGTCCGGGCATGAGGAACTTGCCCTTGCCGTCGACCTTCACCGCTCCGGCCGGCACCTGCGCTTTCCCCGCCGGAGCGATCGACGCGATTTTCCCCTCGGCCACGACGACGGTCTGGTCGGCGAGCACACCTTCTTTATCCATCGGCAGCACGTTCACGCCGATCAACGCCGTGGCTGCCGACTGCGCAAGCGGGCGGTCGGAGGGCGACGTGTTCAACAGGGTTGCCGCTATCGCGACGGCCACCAGGACTGATGCGGGAGGCTTGGGCATAAGAGCAGTCATACCGCCGATAGTACAACCGGCACAATCTAAAATCTAAAATCTAAAATCTAAGAATCTAAAATCTAGAATCTAAAATCTAGGTTACTAGTTTCCAGCAGTTCCACGACCGGCGATGGGCACGATGCTGTGCCGTGCATAGGCCACGAACGCGGCGATGCCGAACATGACGAGCGTGATCGCCGCCGAGCTCATCTCGCCGCGTGCGAGATGGTAGACAGTGGCAGAGATCAACACGATCATGATTCCGACTGCGGCATGGATGACCAGCCTTGGCCGAATCCGGGTGACTCCCGGCAATATGAGCCCAATGCCGGCGAGGACTTCCGCCACACCCAGAAAAAGCTGGAACCATCGCGGCAGCGACGCGTTCATCTGCTCGACAAGCTCGGCGGGAGGTGACAAGAAGAGCCATCCATGAGCGAGGAACGCAACTGCAAGAAGCGCTTGAAGGACCCAAAGCAGAATATTCATGACTTCCTCCGTTCTACGTACTCGTCGAATGGGGACACCTCAAATCGACATCGTCTTTCTCCTCAATTGAAAACTGTGCCTGACGAGCACCTGTCCGGCGGCAAACAGCAGCGCACCGGCAATCCAGGACCACCCGGCAATGTTCAGGTTCAACCCCACATACGTTCGCAGAGCAAACAGTATCGTGGTCGTGGTCGGCGCGATGTTCAACGGACGATCGAGAAAGCGCAAGGCGTGCGTCGTATCGGGAAGGAGAATCGTCAGCACGACGAGACCTGCGCCCGCGGCTGCCAGCGCACCGCCGAAGTTCCGGCGGCGCTCGCCGGGAGACGGAGATCCGATCATACCCAGCGCGATCCAGCAGGGGAGGGCCATCAGGATCGCCACGACGGTTCCGCGGAAGTACGGCTCGGTCCAGAACCCGAACCAGAATCCGACAGGGCCGAAGTACATGATGGCGACGAAGAGGAGCGCGATGCCAGGAATAGCCGGCCCGGCGCAGGCAACGAGGTTGCGCCCCCGGCCTTCACGCCGCACGATCCCGGTTGCGGTGCCCTCGAACACGGTTGCCACTACGCCAACGACAAGGGGAGTGCTGACGATGATCGACATGGAAGCGAAGCCGGTGAGCATTCCCATCAGAAGAGCAATGAGCGCTAACGCAAATACGGTCACCGTGACGGCCGCGCCGAAGTCCACGTGCCGGCGATCCAGACGCCAGGGTGTCACCGTACTCGTCCATGTCAATCCCGCAACTCCCGAGAGCCATTTGCGTGTGGGCAGCGGTATACGCCTCTTGCCGACCGGACTTCCGAGTGCCAGCAAGGTGGTGACACAGATCAGCGCCGTCAGCGCGAGGTAGCGCGCCCAGCGCGCCTGATCCGCTCCGCTCACCGCACTTTCGGCGGACTCGAGATCGAATGCCGGAAATTCCAGGTCGCCCGCGAACCGCCTGCGGTGCTCCGCGGCCGCCGTCGTGAACCGTGTCCGGCCCGCCTGCCAGCCGGACCATGCGGTGCGGTCTCCAGTATCGAGCCAGCGGTAGTAACTGAGAAACGCCTGACGCCATGCGGCCAGCACGTCGAACAACGTTTCCTGGTACTCGAGCGAGCGAAGCGTCTGGCTGCACAGTTCGGCTCGAGAATCCGCGCACCCTGACGCGAACGCAGACTGCAATCGCTCTCTCGATCGCCGCACGGTCGCCGCCGCCTGATAACCTTCGTCAATCGCCTCATCGACTCGACCCTGGCTGCCGCGGTAGACCACGCTGAGCAGACTGTTCCAGCCGCCCACCATGTCCCACTCGAAAATCCACATCAGCGGCGGCAGCTCGTACCCGGGAATGCGCACGACGTGCTCGGCAAAAGGACGGATATAGAAGCCCTTGAGCACGGCTTCGCGCGTGTCCGTCAAGACATCAGCAACCGCCTCCACGAGACGCGGGTCACCGCCGAACCGCGCAGCGGCCCACTGCCTCGCGAGATCCTTGACGTCTGCGGCGGGATCGCTCGCCAGGTGCGATGCGACGAAGACGTTGGCGTCGGTCCATAACCAGAAGCCGTGAAACGGATAGAGCATCCGAGGTCCGGCACGGAGCGGTCCGCCGTATTGAGTGAACACATACGTGCCGACGATGTTCGGGTTGAGAGAAGACAACGTCCGCAACGCCCGTGCGTGCTCCTCTCCGAGAAAGTCAGGGAATGCGCCGAAGCCCTCAAACTCCGGTTTCGCCTGAAGCTCGACGATGCGGCGATGCCGGCCGGATGCGAGGGTGGGGTTGAGCGGCAGATAACTGAAAAAATCTCCGGCGGTGAATTTGGTAGATACGACGAGCGCCGGGGAATCGATTTCGCCTCGTACCGTTTCATACACGCGAGGATCGATATGGAGACGGCCGAGCTGGTTTCCCAACCCCACAGTCCAGCTGCGAAGCACCAGCGTCTTGTTGCGTTGTTCGAAAAGCGGCAGGAGCTCGTGCAGCATCGCGCGCAGGCTGACGGCATCGCGAATGGCCATCTCGCTGCGATAGGGCCACCCTTCGGTGTTGTAGAGACCGCCGCCCTCGCCGAAACGAATGACGACGCCTTCAACCGCCGGCAGCGTATCGAACAGCTCTTCGAGACCCGCACGATACACCTGCCACACCTTCGCGCTCGAGGTGTCGATGCCCGCCGCATTCGTCGCGGGCGCGAGCGCCCGGAGCCGCGCGGCGAGCGGGGGCGTGAGGGTGAGCATGTCCGTATCGAGGAATACCCGCATGCCGCGGCCGCTGGTCCACTCGAAGAGCGCCCCGAAGCCGCTTCGAACAGCGGCATGGCGTGTCCGGAATGGACTCTCCGCGTCGTAGATGGGCGCTGAGACGTTCCCCGAAGCCGCAGCGCTCGCACGATTGAAATCGATCAGCTCGAGGAAGAGCGGTACCGCGATCGCGTTGTGGCCGTACTCGAGCATCCGGTCGACGTAGAACCGCCACTCCGACTCCACATGCTCGAACGCCGCGGCGTCGAGATACGGCGGGGCTTCGCGAATCGCGTCGCGAAAAATTCTGCGGTCGTGCGAGTAGTCGCCACCCCAGGCGTCGAGCGGGATGCCGACACCGCCCGCGTCAACGAGGCGGAGGGAAAACGGTTGCCGTGCGGGAGCGCCCGCAACTGGCGTGCTCAGTGACGACAACAGAGGATCCGGGGGCCGCGGCTGAACCGAGAACTGAGGCGTGGTCCTGGCTGCTGCCGCGCCGATGACGGCCAATGTAACAACGGTGCAAACAGGAACGAGCAGCCTCATGGGAGATGTAGACTGTAGATCGTTCCGGGCTGGACGAGGGGAAGCAATGTCAATGGTGTCCGTCAGGCGTCGCATTCTGAAAGCGCAAAGGACGCTCCGTCAGACCCGCATGCTCGTCGAAGCGTTCCGGTCCCCGTACCGGCCCGTCGCCGCCCACCTCATCCCGATACGCCGCTGTAACCTGGCTTGCACTTACTGCAATGAGTTCGATGACCATTCGGCGCCCGTTGCCACGGATGAGATCTTTCGCCGCGTCGACCGGCTGGCGGAACTGGGCACCGGCATCATCACGCTCAGCGGCGGCGAGCCGCTCATGCACCCCGGGCTCGATGACATCATCGGGCGCATCCGCGAACGCGGAGCCATCGCCACGATGATCACCAACGGCTACCTCCTGAGCCGCGAGCGCATCCAGCGTCTCAATCGCGCCGGGCTCGATCACCTCCAGATCAGCATCGACAATGTCTTACCGGACGAGGTCTCGAAGAAGAGCCTCAAGCTGCTGGATCAGAAACTCCAGTGGCTGGCGTCGGATGCCGAGTTCGACATCACCGTCAATGCGGTGGTCGGCTCGGGCGTGAGGCACGCAGATGATGCCATCACCGTGGCGCGGCGAGCCCGCGAGCTCGGCTTTTCCACGACCGTCGGGATCATCCACGACGGCGGCGGCCGGCTGCGGCCGCTCGACGAGCATCAGCGCGGGGTGCTGGAGCAGGTGGTGGCGATCGGAAAGTCGACCTTCGATTTTGCCAACTACAACAGGTTTCAGAAGAGTCTCGCGGAAGGCCGGACCAACGACTGGCATTGCGCCGCCGGTTCCCGCTATCTCTATATCTGCGAGGACGGGCTCGTGCACTGGTGCTCTCAGCAGCGGGGCCACCCTGGCATTCCGCTCGCGCGCTACGGTCCGGACGATCTGCGGCGCGAATATCACCAGGTCAAGCACTGCGCGCCGTATTGCACCGTCGGCTGCGTACACCGTGTTGCGCAGCTCGACGAGCTGCGCCGGGATCCGGAAACCGCGCTTGCACAGTGGTTCGCCGATGGAGATGGGCTGCCGGCGCCGGTTCGCGTATTGCGATGGGCGTTTGTCACCAGCCCCCGCCGTCATCTCTTCCGCGCCGCGATGTCGCGCGTGTTCGGCGCGGCTGGAAAGCCGAGCTGAACTACGAGCAGCTCCGAGCGTCAACGTCAGCGCCGTTGACCATTTCGTAGTCGAAGCACATCACAAACGTAGAAGTTCCAACCAACATGATTTGGGCGGTGGAGAGCGTTTCGATCGGAACCCGGACGCCATTTATGATGCCGTATCGCCGGACGATGTCGATGCGACGTGTCCAGACGGAGGGGTTTCGCGCGAGACGGCCTTCGATGCGGACGAGCTCCGCGTCAGGCGATGTCACGACAATCGACCCGTTCACGAGCAGCTCTTCTTTCCGGCGCGGCACAATCGCAATACGCATGAGGCCGTCTTCCTCGGCCGCGGCTTCGCCGAACTGGTAGTTTTCCGCTGTCAGCGCGGCGCGTGCCGTCTCATTGGCCTCGCGCGCCCGCTTTTCGCGTTCGAGGACTTTCCGCAGCACCCGGTTGCGGATGGTGCCGGAGCCGCCTTCGGCAAGGATTTCGTATTGGAAACCACGCTCGGCATCGAATTCGGTCCGCACGTGCAGCCAGCCTGACGCGTTGTACCGCTTGTTGGAGGCAGACAGCTTTCGGAGGGCGCGGTAACTGACGAGCGGTGGCGGCGTGCTATTGAGGAAACGTTCGGCGACAGCTGAAAGCCCGCTCGCCCGCGGAGCGGCTGCGATGCCGGAAGGCGCTGCCGCGCTCCAGACAGCAGCCGCTATCGCGAAGATGGCGTGCCACGATCGCTCGAGCGCAACGTTCGGCGGCCGCATAGGGGTTCGAGCCTCCCGTGCAACAACCTATAGTGCAGATGCAACGGCCGCGACGCGGAGTCGTGTCGATGGCGCAACGTCTCACACAAACCATTGCGCTAGAACCGCAGCGATGCATAGAACAAGCTGACCGTTGCCGCCGCGCCGAACAGCGTGCGGTACACCCCCACTATAATTCGAGCGATATGCAGTACCTGTCTCCGCGTTCCGCGGCCGCCGCTCGATTCGTGGATCGAGTCGATTTGGGTGTATCAGAACGAGCCGCATCCGCACGCTCTCGAGCGAATCCTGCCCACTGGTGCCGCACAGTTGATCGTCAACCTGAAGGAGGACGAGACACGCCTCTACGATCCGGAGTTCCCAGATCGATGGGTTGCGACTTCGGGCTCGGTTTTAACCGGGGTGCAGTCCCGCTTTCAGTTGATTGATACATCCGAACAAGAGTACGTGGCCGGTGTGGCCTTCAGGCCTGGAGGCACCGTTCCTTTTCTGCGCATGCCCGCACACGAAACGAGCGATGCCGACATCCCATTGGAGGAAATCTGGGGTCACCGCCGGACGGCCGCTCTTCGTGAACGCCTCCTGGAGAGTGGCAGCAGCGATGACAAGCTCGACGTGCTCGAGCATGCCCTCGGGGAGATGTGGAGTCCACCGGGTTTGCATCGCGCTGTGACCTTTGCGCTGGCGGCGTTCGATCGGGCTCCGCTGACGACCAGCGTCGCGGCTGTTACCGGTGTCATCGGACTCAGCGCGAAGCGGTTCATCGAACGGTTCAAGGTCGAAGTGGGAGTGACGCCGAAACGCTACTGCCGGATTCGGCGATTCCAGCGCGCCTTGGCACTGGCGAATCGGGGCCGTGGTGTCGATTGGACACGGGTGGCGCTGGACTGCGGCTACTTCGATCAGGCGCATTTCATCCACGACTTCCGCTCGTTCGCGGGGCTCACGCCGACCGCGTATCAGTCGGCGCGAACAGCGTTTCAGAACCACGTCAAATTTCTACAATCCGGAGCGGACAGTATCTGAGACGATGGCGCATGACCGATTCAAAAGACACCTATCGCACAGTGACCCCTTATCTCGTCGTGGCCGATGCGGAGGCCGAGCTTGCCTTCCTGAAGTCCGCCTTCGGCGGCACTGAAACCAACTGTCAGAGGAACGCCGACAACACGGTGATGCACGCCGAAGTCAAGATTGGCGATTCTCTCGTCATGCTCGGCCAGGCGGGCGGACCCTGGAAACCCCGCACCGGGGCGCTGTATTTGTGGGTCGACGACGTCGACGCGACCTACGCACGGGCGCTCGAAGCTGGAGCCACCTCCGAAAGCGAACCAGAGGACAAGCCGTACGGACATCGAAACGCCGGAGTCCTCGATCGCAACGGCATCACGTGGTGGATCGGCGCTCCGGTCAAGTAGAGGCGGCGGCCCGGGACTTGACATTCTTAGCTAAATATATAACCATTTAGTTATTGAACCAAACGGCTATGCATAGTCTCAATTCCCAACGCCTCGATGCCACGTTTCTCGCGCTCGCCGATCCGACGCGGCGGGCGATTCTCGCTCGTCTCGTCCGCGGCGACGCGTCGGTGACGGAGCTCGCGGAGCCGTTTGCCATCAGCCAGCCCGCGATTTCCAAACATTTGAAAATCCTGGAGCGGGCGGGACTGATCACGGTTGGTCAGGATGCTCAACGGCGGCCGCGACGTCTCGAAGGGAAGCCGCTTGCCGAGGCCAATGCCTGGCTCGAGCGCTATCGCGCCATCTGGGAGGCGAGCTTCGAGCGCCTCGATGGCCTTCTGGAGGAGTTGCAGCGCAGGCCGTCGGCGTCGACAAGGACGCGGCGGAGGACGAAAACGGTAGCACGGCGACGTGGTTGATTGCGCGAAGGAGGATGAAATGCCGATGACGATGGAAAAGGCTCAGGTGACGCTGCCAAGCGATCGCGAAGTCAAAGTGATACGGTCGTTCAGAGCGGCCCGACCACTTGTGTACAGGGCGTACACGGAACCGGCGCTGGTGCAGCGCTGGCTTCTCGGGCCGCCAGGATGGTCGATGCCGGTGTGCGAGATGGACGTCCGCGTGGGGGGCCGGTACCGGTGGCGCTGGCGGAGTGATAAAGATGCAAGCGAGTTCGGCTTCGCCGGCACGTTTCGCGAAGTGCAGCCGCCATCGAGACTCGTGCACAGCGAAACCTACGACCCGGGAACCGTCGGCGACGTGCACCCGCAGAACGAAGCGCTCGTGACGGTGACCTTCACGGAGCACGACGGCATCACGACGGTGACCACGCTGATCGACTTTGGATCAAAAGACGTGCGCGACGCGGCCGTGGCCACCGGCATGACCGACGGGATGGAGCAGAGCTACAAGCTACTCGAGGAGGTGCTCGGCGAGCGCGGGTAACGCCTGCGTTCTCGCTTTCCTTCGCGCCGAGGTGTTCGCCTCGGCGCGAGGTCATTACGAATCCAGCGAATCGAGCTCCCGCGAGACTTTCTCCCGCCGAAGCGCTTCGCCGAACGCGTGATGAACGCGCCGCAGGCGAGCGAGCGTATCGCCGTCGCGCAGCAGGTCAATGACACGAGGGTGCTCGTCCAGCGACTCAGGAATCACGACGAGGCGCTGCCGGCACGCTCGAAGGCCAGGCAAACTCGCTTCGATATCCCGCCGGATCGGTTCGAGCTGCACGGGCGATAACAATCCGTGATCGAGCGCCGCCTCGCCGAAGGCGCACAACAGCGCGCACCAGTGATAGTACGCGCCGAATGGATGATCGGACATTGGCTCGTCGTAGTAGTCCCACCCGTCGGCCAGCTCTCGATCGAATCTCGCCATCGCCTCGTCAGCCCACGTCCAGTGGCGCTGCAGGCAGACGAGCCGGTCCAGAGACGCGTCACTCAACGACTCCTCAATCATCGCGGTGCCTCCGGCGAGAGGGTTCGGATAACAATGCAAAAACTCCATCGTCCGAGCACGTCAGGATTGACGCGAGCCGCAGGTCGTGGAGCACAGCCTCGGCGACGTCAGGCGCTACGCTGAATAATCGGGCGGCCTGGCGTACCGTGAGTCGCAGCCCGGGCATCTCCCTGTATTCTGCGTGCACGCGTATTGCGAGCGCTGTCATGGCTTCAAGCGCAGTGAACGCGCCGCGCGATACGGTTGACGCTTGCATAGGCATGACGGTCCCCGAAGAGTCATCAGCAGTGGTCCCGTTGTCGCGGGACCACTGCCGCAGGTTTGTTAACGCTGGTGGAGCGCCGGCTGGCCGAGCCACTCCTGGAAGCGGATCTCGCCGAGACTCGCGTCGCCGGCAGGAATCAGCGAGCGCTCGCCAAGCTCGGCGCCGAAGTACCGAGCGTGCGGATCGACGACAACCTCGCGAGGGTCGTTGCGCGCGCTGAGGCCCTGACGGATGAGCTCATCGAAACGGAACTGTTGTGGCCCAGCCACGTCAGCCGTCCCATTCAGCGGAACGCCCACGGCGATCCTGCCGACCGCCTTGGCGACATCATCGGCCGCCATTGGCTGAATGAGTACCGGTGGCAGCCGAACCGTCGTTCCGTCGGTGGCTTCGTCGGCGATGCGCTTGACGAACTCGAAGAACTGCGTCGCGTGAACGATCGAATACGGGATCCCGCCCTCCTTGATCAGCGTTTCCTGCGCGTTCTTCGCCTGCAGATAGGGACTGTCGGGTATACGCTCGGTTCCCACCACTGACAGCGCGACGTAATGCCTCACACCGGCCGCTGCCGCGTGCTCGAGAAGGTTGCGCGTGGACGTGGTGAAGAAGTCCATGACAGCCGCGGGTTCGAACGACGGCGAGTTCGAGACGTCGACGACGACCGCGGCGCCCTGAAGGGCCTCAGCCAAACCCTCGCCGGTGAGGGTGTTGACGCCCGTGTCTGGCGATGCCGGCACGGCCTCATGTCCGTGCTCCCTCAGCCTGGCCACGAGTTTTGATCCGATGAGCCCGGTGCCGCCGATGATGACGAGTTTCATGGTCGATGCCCTTTCTGTGAAGTCGCGATTCAATAAAACGAAGTGTTTGCCGATATGACCGGGCCACAGTCCGTCTTGTGACAAACCACAGGCGGCGAAGCGGTCAGGCAGTGAGCTCGAATCGAAGAGTCCCGTGGAGGCTGGAGACGTCGCCGTTTTGGGCGGCTGCGATGAAAGCTTCGAAAAGACGCCTTTGCTCGGTCGAATTCGCCTGCGTCCTTCGGCCATTGAGGACGTGCTGCCGGGCGCGGGTCACCACTTGCCGCGCGTTGGCTTCCGCGAGGCGAAGGACGTTCGCGATATCACGATAGGAATAGTCGAACGCCTCCCGCAGGATGTAGGCGGCTCGTTCGGTGGGCGTCAGCCGTTCCAGCAGCAGCAGAACCCCACATGCCAATGCCTGGCGGCGTTCCACTTCCAACCGAGGGTCCGAGCTGGTATCGATAGGTTCCGGCAGAGAGGGTCCGACGTCCGTCTCGCGGCGCGAACGCGCCGACTGCATGACGTTGATCGCCAATCGTGTCGCCGTCGTCACCAGGAATGCCGCCGCATCCCGAACCACGCTGCGATCCGCCGTCTGCCAGCGAACCCAGACATCCTGCACGATGTCCTCGGCCTCGGCAGCGCTGCCGAGCATGCGGTAAGCGATGCCGAAGAGACGCGGACGCACGCTCAGGAACGCCGTGAGGCCGTCGTCGTGAGTGCTGATCTTGCTCTCTTCAGATGTCATAGGTTCCCCCATTTCGATAGTTCAGAGGTGTGTTCAACGTGATACTGCAGGCAGTCTGAACCGCCGGCGATTGGTCCACATCCCTCGATGGGGCCTTCCCGAAGTAGCAAGATGGGACCGCGGCGCCACACCCCGTTCGGGATAAGCGGCACTCACCCGTTTGTGGTAGTTGTGCTGGGGGGGAATCTACAGGTCGGAAAGCGCCTTTACCCGACGGTTACATCTGCGCCGGTGCACTCGAGGCTGCGGCAGGCACCGCGGGGGTCACCATCAGCGCCGAGAGAGAGCGCCTTGTCGCCTTGTTCAGTTCCTGGAGCCATAACACCGAGCTCGCCACCGCGGTACAGAACAGCCAGTCCCGGGCGCTCAATGGCATTGTGCCGAATGCGTTCTGCAGGAACGGCGTGTAGACAACCGCCACCTGCAGAACGACTGAGGCGGCCGCCGCGGTCCACAGCCAGCGATTGGTAAACAGGTGAATGAACGCACTGTGATCGTCCGATCGCGCGTTGAAGACGTTGAAGATCTGGAACAGCATCAAGGTCGTGAACGCCATGGTCTGCGCGTAGCGCAGGTCACCGTTGCCCTCGACGATCCCACCGGGCAGCGACGCGTCGAGCACGAGCAGCGTGCCTGCAGCCATGATTACGCCGACGAAGACGATGCCGCGCCACATCCTCGCGGTAATGACACGCTCTCCGACTGGCCGGGGTGCACGCTCCATCAGCGTGTCATCGGCGGGATCGACACCGAGCGCAAGCGCGGGCGGACCGTCGGTCACGAGGTTGATCCAGAGAATCTGCGTGGCCAGAAGCGGCAGAACGACCCCACCGCCTCCGATTTCCAGACCGATCTGACTGGCGAGCAATACGCCGAAGAACATCGTCATGACCTCGCCGATGTTCGACGACAGGAGATAACGCAGAAACTTGCGGATGTTCTCGAAGATCGCTCGACCTTCCTCCACTGCCGCGACGATCGACGCGAAGTTGTCGTCGGACAGCACCATATCGGCCGCCTCCTTCGAGACGTCTGTACCCGTGATGCCCATCGCGACACCGATGTCGGCTCTTTTCAGCGCGGGCGCGTCGTTGACGCCGTCTCCCGTCATCGCCACGACCGCGCCCGAATGTTTCAGCGCATCGACGATGCGCAGTTTGTGTTCGGGGTTCACTCTGGCGTAGACGGAAACGTGAGCCACCGCGGTCGAGAGCGCGTCCGGTGTTAACTTCTCCAGCTCTGCTCCCGTCATGACGCGGCCATCCGTGCTGATCCCGAGCTCACGGGCAATAACGCCGGCCGTGCGGGGGTGATCGCCGGTAATCATGATGGGACGAATGCCTGCGTGTCTCGCGCGCGCGACAGCCTCTCGCGCCTCGGCACGGGGCGGATCAATCATGCCGATCAGTCCTGCGAAGACCAGTTCCTGTTCAAGACGTTCGTCCGGATGCGCCGAACGTGGCGCGAACGCCTCGCCCGTGAGCTGTCGTTCGGCGACGCCGAGCGTCCGCAGCGCCTGTCCCGCCAGGGCCTCGTTCGTCTCGAGTAGAGCGGCGCGCCGTTCCGGCGTGAGTGGCCTCCGTTCCTCGCCGATAAGCTCCCACGTACACCGCGTCAGGAGGACATCGGGAGCTCCCTTCGTGAAGACCACGCCGCGATCCGTATGCTGAGCATCGCGATGCACCGTGCTCATCAACTTGCGCTCCGATGAGAACGGTACCTCGCCGACGCGCGGGTGCTGCCTGTCGAGCGTTTCCAGGCTCAGTCCGGCCTTCCGCGCGGCAACCAGCAATGCACCCTCGGTCGGGTCGCCGTGCACGGTCCATCGGCCGTCCGCCTCCTGAATCGAGGCGTTGTTGGCGCGGTCGGCAGCCGTGAGCGCACGTTCCAGTTCGATGCGCAGCGGTCCGTCGATCGGGCGTCCCCCGTCGGCTTGAACGGCACCCTGAGGTGTATAACCTGCGCCATCGAAGTTGACGCGCCCGCTCGCCGTGACCACCACACGCACGGTCATCTCGTTCTTCGTGAGTGTGCCCGTCTTATCCGACGCGATCACCGTTGCTGAGCCGAGCGTCTCCACCGCGGCGAGGTGCCTGACAATGGCGTTGCGCCGCGCCATGCGCTGCACGCCGATGGAGAGCACTGCCGTGACAACTGCGGGAAGCCCCTCGGGAACGGCCGCGACCGCCAAGGCAACGCCGAGGATGAGCACATTGAAGAGTGCATTGACGCTGCGCACGTCCTGAACGATGACGATGGTAAGGATCATGATGACGGCGATCGCCACGACGACGAGCCCGAGCGTTTTGCCGGTACGCTCGAGTTCGCGCTGCAGCGGTGTCGGATCGTCAGGCGTCACTTTGAGAAGTCCGGCGATGCGTCCAATTTCGGTGCGCATGCCCGTGGAGGTGACGACGGCCCTGCCATGTCCGTACGTCGCGGCTGTGCCGCTGAAGACCATGTTGTTCCTATCGCCGAGGGGTAATTCCTCAGGCAGCGCGGCGGTATCCTTCGTGGCGGGCACGCTCTCGCCGGTAAGTGCGGCCTCCGCCGTCTGCAAAGCCGCGGACTCGATCAATCGAGCATCGGCTGGAATGGTGTCGCCTTCCTCGATGAGGATGATGTCGCCTGGAACAATCTGCGACGCGGGGATGCTTCGCCGCTCCCCGTTTCGGATGACTGACGCATCGGCTGCCGACATCGCCCGCAGGGCCGTAACGGCGGCCTCCGCACGCGACTCCTGTACGTAGCCCATCGTCGCGTTGAGAAGCACCACGGCAAGAATCGCGATCGCTTCGTATGGCAGCGCCGCGACACGCTCCACCGCCCAGAGCGCAGCGGAGATGCCCGTCGCGATGAGCAGCAGGATGACAAGCACGTCCTGAAATTGCGCCAGGAACCGCCGCCAGGGTGGGGCCGGCTTCTCCGCGGCCAGCTCGTTCGAACCGTATTGTGCAAACCGGGCGCGCACTTCTTCGTCGCCCAGCCCGCGTCGCTCATCGGTGCCGAGCCGGGCGATCAGCTCGCTGGTGTGCAGCCGGTACGCAATATCCGGCTCCGGAGTTTTGCTCGAGATGGTGGCCACGCGCGTTGCTCCTTCCCTGATCGACGTGGCCGGCGCGCCACGGTGACCACATAGGGCGACGAGCGGTCGAAGGGCACGAACCGGTAGTCACCATATTGTTGCGCGATCTCGAAGCCCGCCGACAGAAACAACAGCTCGAGCTCGGCCGGAAAGTAGATGTGGCTGGGGAAGTCGGTAACCAGGCGTTCGGCGAGCGCGCGGTGGTCGAACCAATCGTAGAGCAGGCGCACGTCGGCGCGCTGCAGATGCGGCTCGTAGGTCGTCGCCGTGCACCGCAGCAGTCGCGCCTCCCCTCCCGCCGACCTGCTCGCGGCGTCGATGTCGAGGTCCACGAACGCGCGCGGCCGCACCCGTTGCGCTTCGGCCAGCGTCGCCAGATCGGGCGTGCGGACATCGAGAATGAAGACGCCGCCAGGGCGAAGCAAACGAAACGCGGTAGCCCACGTGCGACGCCGATCGTCGAGCGTGAGCAAGTGCGACACCGAGCAGCAGGAAATGACGACGGCGTCGAACGCCTCGCCGGTGCCCGGCCAGTCGCGCATGTCGCCTTTGACGAGTGACACGCGCTCGCGCACTAGGCGCTCGGCGGCATCGCGCGCCGTGGCCGCCTTGCTGAGCATGTCGATCGACGAGTCCACACCCACGATCCTGGCCACGGGCAGTGCCGCCGCCAGCGTGAAGGTGACGCGGCCCGACCCGCACGCCAGTTCGAGCACGCGGCGCGGACGGATGCGCGCGAGCAGGCGAGCGAAAAAGTGGGCGTCGTGATTGCTGGCGCCCGCGTATTCCATGTCGTAGACGTCGGGCCGGGCGTAGACGTCGGAGACCCGTTCAGCGTTTCGCGAAAGAATCGATGGCATCGTTCTACGAGCCATTGACCGGATACTGAGATGCGGTGTGACGTTACCGCTGGGGAATCTGGATTTGCTTGCGTCCGAATAGACGCGCATCCACAGAACAGCCGCCAGGTCCGAGCATCGCGAGTGCGGCGCCCAACACACCGAAATGGACGAACGTCCACGGATCTGCGGGATGTGACAAGGCGAGACCGAACTCCGCCACGGCAATCAGCCCGCCGGCGAGCGGTGTCCACAAACCAATCAGCAACAGGATTGCAGCAGCCGCCGTCACCAGTTCCACGATGACCGGAGCAGGCGAAGAAGCCGTCAGCAGCCCCGCATGGACCAGCGGAATGGCCAGCGACAGCGCGCAGGAGTACGAGGCCCGCTCCGGGCAGGCCGCACGGGAAATGTCGAGAAAAGTCTTTGCACAAGGGCGCCTGCGTAAGGCTACCGCGTTCAGGAGCGCGCTCGCCCGCCCCAAAAGGTCGTTGAGAGACACCCCCCTTTCGAGGGGGTTGCGTCTAGAGGTCGATGATCCCGCGTTTCAGGCCGATGGTGACGGCATGCGTCCGATCGTTTGCGGCCAGCTTGGCGAGGATGTTCTTGACGTGGCCCTTGACGGTTTCTTCGGTGATGGAGAGTTGGGCGGCGATCATCTTGTTGGCATTCCCGCCCGCGATGAGCCTGAGCACCTCGACTTCCCGCAGGCGACAACGCATCATCGGCCGCATGCTCGGCCAATTCCGTCGCCACCTCCGGCACGATCCGCTTGTGGCCCGCATGAACGAGACGGATGGTCTCCGGCAGTTCCTTCCGCAGGACGCTCTTGAGCAGGTAGGCCCGAGCGCCGGCCTCGAGCGCGCGTAACACCTGCGCATCGCCCACGTACGTGGTCAGCACGATGATTCGTGCCGAAGGAAACTCCTCGCGAATCGCGATCATGGCCTCGACACCGTTCATCTCCGGCATCTGCAGGTCCATCAGCGTGACGTCGGGACGATGCGCTCGGAACTGGTCGACGGCCTCGCGGCCATTTGAAGCCTCGGCCACCAACTTCAAGTCCGCTTGACCGGCTAACAGCGCGGCCACGCCTTCGCGGAGGAGGGGGTGGTCGTCGACCGAGAGAATGCGGATAGGGGCGTGCTTCGCGTTCATGATCCGCCTCCTTGCTTGCGGCTCAGCCGAAACACGCCTCAGCGGCCGCCGGGTGCGCCGTACGCCACGGAGCCCGGAATACGCAGCTCCACTTCGGTGCCCGCTCCCACTTCGCTCCACAGATTGAGTTGGGCGCCGATTTGTACGGCGCGCTCGCGCATGCTGGCCAAGCCCCAGTGTCTCGCGCGTCCGGCGCTCAGGTGCTGCGGGTCGATGCCCTTCCCATCGTCCCGAATGCGCAGGCGAACCTCGCGTGCACCATACGTGACCTCCGCCTCGATGTGATCGGCCTGTGCGTGACGGAACGCATTGCGCAGCGCTTCGCGCGCAATGCGGTGGATGTCGTCGCGAACGATCGGATGCAGGTCGCGCGGTGAGCCCTCGACGGACATGCGGAACGTCGCCGAGCTCTTCTCGCCGTCTGGGCCGTTATGTGAGCTCTTCGGCCAACGTCGTGATCGCTTGCGCCAATTCGTTGCTCACGGTTGTGGACGACCGCAAATTCTGAATCGCGTCGCGGCCTTCGACGATGGCTTGATCCGCCCGATCGAGAGCGCCGTCGAGTGCCTCGACGGCCTTCGCGGGATGCGCGGGCAGCAGGTCACGCGCACTTTGAAAGCGGAGCATCAACCCCTGAAAACTCTGCAACAGCGTATCGTGCAGCTCCCGCGCGATGCGCGTCCGCTCGTTGACGCGTTCATCCAGGCGCAGGTTGAAGTCGTGCGCGATCTGCCGGAGACGGAACTGATACAACGCCCAGAACAGAGCCAGAACCGTGACAACGGACGCGGCACGGAACCACGTCGTCTGATAGTAGGCCGGGGCGATGGAGAAATCCAGGAACGCTCCGGCTTCGTTCCACACGCCGCTGTTATTGGAGGCGGTGACCCGAAAGCGGTACGTGCCCGGAGACAAGATCGGCATAGAACGCTTGCCGGCGATTGCCGACGTCCTGCCAATCGGGATCCCGCCCTTCCAGCTTGACGCGAAAGCGATTCTTCTCCGGTGCGACGAGGCTGAGCGCGGTGTAGTCGATCTCCAGATCCCGAACCAGCGGGGGCAGTCGCAAGCCGGACGCCGCATCGTAGGTCTTGCGGTCGGCGGTGACTTGCTCGATGTGCACCGACGGCGGAAGGGTGTTGATGGACAAGCGACGCGGATCGAGGACGCTGACGCCATCTCCAGGCAGGAACCACAATTTGCCGTCTGCGGTTTTGGCGACCTGCGGGCGGTAGAGAGCCGGGAGTCGCGCGGAGCGCGACTCCGTCGGAGCCGTCGAACACAGTGGTCTGTATCCTTCGCGTCGGATCGCCGACCGCCGCGTTCAACTCCGTCGAGGCGATACGTACCAGCCCGCAAGGCCATGTACAGCCAGACCGAATGGTCGTCGTCTTCCATGCTCCAGTGCACGGCGTCGCAGGGCAATCCGTTCCTGCTGCTCAAAGTGACGACACGCCCATCTTTGACATGGCTGAGTCCGCTCTCCATGGCGACCCAGAGCGCACCGTTCCCGTCGAACCGGAGGTTGTTGACACGGCCTTCGGCCAAACCGTCGGCGGCCGCGTACGAGGCGCGGATCGCACCGTCCTTGACGTACGCCACGCGACCCTGAAATCCAAGCCAGAGGCCGCCCTGTGACGGATCAGGAACCAGAGCCGTCGCCGGGGTTTCCAGTTTCAGGGTGGCCCACGGAATCTGTTCGACCACTGTCGCGCCACGCAACCGGTAGAGACCGTGAACCTCGTTGACAATCCAGAGATCTCCCGCCCCATCCCCGGCGATCGAAGATATCCGTCCTGCGGGCAGTTGGCGAACGAGGAATAAACCGACCGTTCTCGAGATAGGCGACCCCGCGAAGTGTCGAGACCCAGAGTCGCCCATCACCATCCTCGAAGAGGGTTCCTACGCCATCATCTGGAAGCCCACTATCGAATATCTCGCGTGCTTCTCCACTCCCGGCCTCGCGCCGCTCGCTCTTGCCGAGCCGCTGCTCGGCGTGCGGTAGGTCGTGACCTGTCCGCGCATTCCATCTGCTCAAGCCGTCAAGCGCGCCAAGCCACACGCTGCCATCCCTGGCCGCGAGAACAGACCACGGCGCGGCACTCGGCAATCCCTGATTCGTGGAAATCGTTCGGACGGCGAGATCGCGAAAGCGATCGAGGCCGTTCTTCGTGGCGACCCAGATGTTGCCTTCACGATCTTCGAAAAGCCGTGTGACGAAATCGCCGGACAGACCGTTCGCCTGCGTGTACACATCTGTTCGGCCCTGGTGGACATGCAAGAGGCCGCGGTCCAGAGGTCCCAATCCACAGACCGCCATCACGATCCCGCAGCAGCCTTTCCGGCTTGAACCCGGACCGAGCGCCTGGAAGCGGATACGGGACGACTTTCTCCTCAACGAGCTGCCTGATTCCGTTCTCGCCGGCGATCAGAAGTCTGCCGTCGTCGTGCTCATTCAACGTCTGCAAGGAACCGATCGCGGAACATCGGACATCGGGTAGTGTTTCGGAGCACCAGGACGCCATCGCCACAGCCCCGTCTGAGCCGCTGCCCAGAGAGTGCCGTCCCTATCCTCGTACAACGACCCCACCCACTGGCCGAAACCGCTGCTATCGCACTGTGCGCTGCCGTTCTTGATCGCGCACAACGTCCCGGTGGAAGTCCGCACCCGACCGATGCCGCTCGGGTATCCGCCGGCCCATACCGTTCCTTCACGATCCGCGAGGAGCGTGTTGACGCTGTGTCCAGCAAGCTCCGGATACACGGTCAGCTTGCCGTCCACCCAGCTGGCCAGACCTTCAGAGTGCCGATCCAGAGCGTCCCATCGGGAGCGGCCAGCAGACTTCGAATCCAGCTGTTGGGGAGACGTTCGATTGCCGGGCGGATGCCACGGCACACTCCGAACGCCGTCGAAGCGCAGCAAGCCGAATTCCGTGCCCAGCCATAGATAACCGTCGCGCGTCTGCGCAATGGCATTGACCTGCCCTTGTGCAAAGCCTTCCCGGAAGATCCATGCCGTGTGCGCGTATTGATTGACGTCAAGAGCAGGGTCCAACGCGGACGCACGTCGGGCCGCACACCAGGGCAATGCCCAGCGCGATCATGCCTGGCGCGATCACCGCTTTCTCGAGTCTGTCAGCCCACTTCATGATGGGTCCCGCGCTCACGAAAGGAGGTCGAGTTTAGAACAAGTACCGCACGGCGAACTGGATCTGGCGCGACGTTCCGAAACCTTCCGTCCTTCCGAAGGTGTTGAAGAACTGTCCGAAGCTGCCCGGCGCCAGGAAGTTTGCGTTCGGGCGCCGAGGGCAGCTGAAGCCGGTTGATGACGTTGTAGATCTCGACTCGCAACTGCACTTTCTGGTTGTCAGCCAGCTGTACGTTCTTGAAAAGCGAAACGTCTACCTGCAGGAAATGCGGTCCGCGCTCTGTATTGCGTCCAAGGTTGCCGAATGTGCCGGTCGCTGGATCCGAGAACGCGGCTGGGTTGAGCCAGCCGGTCGGTCCGTTGATCACACCGACATGATCGACGCCGCTCACGACGTTGGGACGCTGATTCGTCGTCCACCCAGTCCCCGATCGCGTCACGGCGCCGAGGGTCACCGTGTACGGCTGGCCGCTGCGAGCCAGAACGACGCCGTTGACCTGCCAGCCGCCGAGCACATGAGTGAGGCCGCCGCCGCTGTTGCCCCAGCGCTTGCCGGCCCCGAACGGCAGCTCGTAGAGCGCGTTGACCGAGAGGTTGTGCGGTATCTCCCGGTTGCCGTGCGCCCACTCCAGGTCCCACGACACGAATGGATTCTGAGGCGACACGATGTCGTCCATCAGGCGCGAGTAGGCGTAGTTGGCATTGAACGACAGGCCGTTCGAGAACCGCCGGGTGATCGAGAGCTGCAGGGCGTTGTAGTGTGGCGCTGCCGGAGCTCTCCGCGAACAGGATCTGGGAGAACTGAGGGTTCGGCCGCTGGCCTGTTGCCGGATCGATCAGGTTCAGCGGTCGAGTTCGCTCGTTGAGCCGGCTCCAGTTGCCGACATATCCAATTGTGACCGCCGTTGATGCTCCGAGCTGTTGCTGGAGATTGACGGTCATCTGCCGATTGTAGTTGTCCTCTCGATTCGGATCTGATGGCTCGCCGCGTCGGTGGGTTCGATACACCGGCGGCGAGAGACGCCAGCGGGATACTGGAGGGTGGGGTCCTGCGTACGCGTCAGCAGCGTGGTCCCAGGTGCGTTCGCGATCAGCAGGGCCTCGGCTGATACGGGCGGGTACAGACCGTAGTAGTAGCCATATCCACCCCGGAGAATCGAGCGTCCGTTGCCGCGCACGTCGTAGGTGAAGCCGAGCCTGGGAGCAAAGTTGTCGCGATCGGGCTTGTAGAGTTGGGCGCCCGGTGCCGTCAACTGCATCGTCGTCACGTCGAAGTTGCGCACGCGGTTGTCGACGTCGGTGTATGGCGGCGTGTAGTCGTACCGCAGACCGAGATTGACCGTCAGCCGACCGGTCGCCTTGAGGTCGTCCTGCAGGTATCCGCTGTAGGTCCAGCCGCGGATGAACGTCGTCGAAAGGGCGGGCGTGAACGTCGCCTGGCTCGGGCGGTTCGCCGCGAAATCGGACAGTGACGGGAAGACCAGTGTCGTGGCTTCCGTTGAGTCGAAGTCGTGCCACACGCGACGAATGTTGACGCCAGCTTTCACGGTATGCGCGCCACGGAACCACGACACGTTGTCGATGTACTCGAACGACGTACTGCGCTGCGACGTCTCCGCCCTGAGCCCCGGCACCACGTTGACACCCGTGATCGTCGTCTGCGGTATCGGCTGCGGCGAGTGCGGATCGAGCTCTCCGAGCCGGCCGGCGAAGCGGTTGATCCCGAACTTCGCCTCGTTCATCAGGTTCGATCGCAGGACTCGGACGTAGGAGGCGATGAAGCTCTGCGTGCGAATCGGCACGTACTGCTGCTGCCCGGACAGCGCGGCAGCGAACACGACGTACTGTGGGCCGTTGACCAGCGAGTCCTGGACGTTGTATCGCGAGTAGAAGCTGTCGCGGTCTGACACCTTCGCGTCGATGCGGGCCGAATAGATGTTCTCTTTGATGTTCGTGTTCTCAGCGTACTGGATGAGACCGATGTCCGCATTCGATGTCGCCTGCGTCGGGCAGCGGGATCGACGCCAGAATCGGCGTGAGTGCCGGTGCGACGCGTGCGCGAAACGCGGCGGACGGCACCGTGCCAGACGCGGTGGCGCCAAGATCCTTGCGCGAACCTTCGTAGCTGTTGAAGAAGAAGACGCGATCGCGGCGAATCGGACCGCTGAGGCTCCCCCCGAACTGCTTCATGTCGAAGGCGGGCTTCTCGGGACCATCGAAAAAGTTGCGCGCATCGAAGCGGTCGTTCCGAAAGAAGGCGTAGCCGGACCCGTGAAAGGCGTTGGTGCCAGACTTGGTGACTGCGCTGACGACGGCGCCCGCTGCGCGCCCATACTCGGCCGAGTAGTTGGTCGTCAGCACGCGGATCTCCTCGATGCTCTCGACACTCGCGGTCTGCAGCCGCGAACCGCGCTCGAACCCGTTCGACGGGTAGGAGTCGTCGATGCGCGTCGCGTCGATGCCGTCGAGCAGGAAGTTGTTTTGCGACACGCTGGTCGCATTCACGGCGATCGACGCGATAAGGCCGGATCGTCTGGACCACGCCAGGGGCGAACAGCGTGAGGCGCGTGAAATCACGGCCGTTCAGTGGCAGCTCGTTGACACGGCGCGTGTCGATCGTGTTGCTGATCTCCGGGGTCACCGCGTTGACGGTTGGCATCGGCGGAGCGACGTCCATGAGCGACGGCCAAGCTGGCCACCTCCATCCCAACGTTGAGGGCGACGGCTTGCCCGACGTCGATCTTGACCGACCCGCATGTCACCGTCGCGAATCCGCTCAGTTCGACGGTCACGTCGTATTCGGCCGGATGCAAGTTCAGCACGCGGTACAGTCCGAGCTCGTTGCTCACGACCGTCCGGACGAAACCAGTCGTCGGCTGAGTGACGGTGATCGTTGCCCCGGGCAGCGCCCCGCCCGTGGCGTCGGTGATCCGCCCTTCGATGAGTCCGTACGTCGTCTGGGCGGACGCCGTTCCAACAGAGTCCGGACTGCAGGAGCAGGTACGCCCCAGATCATCGAAAGGTGCCTTGTCTTCATGCTTCATCCATCGGGACTAACGGTCGATGACCGCCGCGATGAGCGCATCGATGCCGGCAAGCGCGTCGGCCAGATCTCCATCGAGGCCATGCCGGTGTGCGAAAGCTGCGGGTGCTGGATAGCTCACCAGCGTCTGGTATCCGTCCTGCCATACGACAACCCTGTAGGGCAGATCCAACGCCGCAAGCGGCGCTGCTTCGATCGCCGGCGTCGCAGCCGATGCGCTCCCGAAGATCACGAGTCTGGTTTCTCGCAGATCGAGACCAGCCTCCCGCGCCTTGCCGCTGTGGTCGATGACAGCGAGGACCTCCATCCCGCGTGCCGCGACCACTGCCAACAGGCGGGCGAGCGTATCAGCCATCGACCATGGGCTCAGCTTCGTGACGACGGTGTCATCACTGACCCCGCTGCGCCGGTCCGACACATCTTCGTTACCCGAACGTTCACGCGGCATCGCAATTCCTGTGTTGGCCAGTCAACGATCTTGCTGCCGCGCTCGCTGGTCGTCTTGCGTCAAATGACTCCATTTTTGCCCGGCGTATCGCTCTTGCCTCGCTACACAGACGGGATGCAAGACTGCCTGTACACGGGAACTCCGCCTTTACGGGTAGCGCGAATGAACGACATCCGCGGGCCGCTCCACGACGAACGGCGAGCTGGCGCTCGTCAGGCCAGTCAACTGGTCGGGCGCGAGTCGGAGATGGACCGCATCCGCGCGTTCCTCGCCGCCGCCCGGACCGACGGCGCCGCCCTGCTCGTGACTGGCGAGCCCGGTGTCGGCAAGACGGTCCTCCTGAACGCCGCATCCGACGCGGCATCGGCTGCGGGCCTATGCATCCTCCGGGCTGCCGGCGTCGAGTTTGAGGCCAGGACGAGCTTTTCCGGCTCTGAATCAGGTCTTTCTGCCCCTGCTCGGACTTGTTGCCACAGCTTCCAGCGGTCCACCGAAACGCGCTCAACGTCGCACTCGGTTTTGCAGAGCGGCGCGCCCCTCAGCAGGCTCGTCGTCTCGAATGCGGCTCTCGTGCTGCTTCGCCAGACAGCCACTGAACGACCAGTGCTCGTCATCCTCGACGACCTGCCCTGGTTGGACCGGGCGAGCGCGGGCGTGCTGAGCTTCGTCGCGCGGCGCCTTGGCGGGCAGCCAGGTCGGATTGATTGGCGCATCGCGAACGGGGGAGGTGCACTTCTTCGATCACACTGGGCTTCCCGAGCTGGAGGTCCCGCGGCTCGATGATGTGGCGGCAGCGGCAGCTGCTCGAAAGTCGGTTCCCCGAACTCGCGTCGGCTGTTCGCGAACGGATCCTGGTCGAGGCACAAGGGAACCCACTCGCGCTGTTGGAACTCCCGAATGCGCTCAGCCCGGGGATGCGCGCCTCCGCCAAAGCATTGCCTTCCGCCCTGCCGCTCGGTCGACGGCTCCAGGCGCTCTTCGGATCGCGGATCGCCGAGCTTCCGCCGCGCGACGCGTCAGCTTCTGCTGCTCATGGCGCTCGACGGCACGGGAGACGTGCGGGTCCTGGCGGGGGGAGCGGACCCGGCCGTTGGCTTTCACGATCTCGCGCCGGCGGAGCAGGCACGACTCGCGTACGTGGACCAGGCAACGCACAGGCTCGCGTTCCGTCACCCGCTCACGCGCTCGGCCGTCGTGGACTTGTCCCATGCCGAAGAACGTCGCAGTGCGCACCGCGCGCTGGCCGGCGTGTGGGCGGACCAGCCCGACCGCCGGGTGTGGCATCTCGCAGAGGCGACGGTCGAGCCGGACGAGTCGGTGGCGGCCCAACTCGAAGCAGCGGCGGCGCGGATCCTCGCCCGAGGCGACGCCGTCGGTTGCGTCAAGGCGCTGACTCGATCGGCCGATCTCAGCCCGCGTGACGCTGAGCGAAGCCGCCGACTGGCGGCGGCTGCCTATATCGGCGCCGAGGTGGCCGGCGACTTGAGCAAAGCCTCTCACGTGCTCGCAGAGGTCCGCCGGGGTTATGCGGAGCTCGAGGGATCTCTCGAGGAGGCAGTCGCCGCGTCCTCGTTCCTGCTGTGGGCCGAGGGTGATGTGGCGACGGCCCATCGTCTGCTCGTCGGTGCAATCGAGGGCCGACAGGGCGCCCAGGACGCTCGCGATCCAGTCCTCGCTGAGGCGCTCCACTCCCTGCTGATGGTGTGCACGTGGGGCTCGGATGAGGACCTGTGGCGGCCGTTCGAGGATGCGATGGCCCGCACCGAAGGGATTCCCGTCGCGCTCTATCTGAACAGCAAGACCTTTGCTGATCCGGCCCACGCCGGGGCGAGTGCGCTCGACGCCCTCGACTCGGCGATCGCCGCGCTCGCCGACGAGTCGGACCCAAAGCAGATCATCCGGATTGGAACTGCGGCGACCTACGTCGATCGTCTGGGCGGATGCCGAGAGGCCCTCTGGCGCGTCGTCCAGGACGCGCGTCAAGGCGGCGCGGTCGCGTCGGGGATCATTGCCATGCTGGAACTCGGCCAACGACGATCTCCAGACGGGCCAGTGGGACGAGGCCGAGCAACTCTCGACGAGGCGCGCGAAGTGGCTGAGGCCCACGGATACCAGAACATGACGTGGCCATGCCGGTTCCTGCAAGTCGTTCTCGCCGCTGTGCGGGGCGACGACGAGCGGACCCGGAAGCTGACGGGCGAGCTTGTCCGAGTGGGCCGGACCACGGGGAATGCGCGTCGCCCAATGGCGCGTCTCGCAGGCGCGTGGGCTGGCCGCGCTCGGGCGAGGTGACTTCGAGGAGGCCTACCAGCAGGCGAGCACGATCAGCCCGCCCGGTACCCTCGCGTCGCATGTCCCGCACGCGCTCGCCGTGCTCATGGATCTCGTCGAGGCCGCGGTTCGCACCGGTCGTCACGCTGAGGCAGCAGCGCACGTCGACGCGATGCAAGAGGCAAACGTCGCCGCCTTGTCGTCGCGCCTCGCGCTCGTGGTCGGCGCTTCGGCCGCGATGGCGGCACCCGATGACACAGCGTTGGATCTGTTCGAGGCGGCGCTGGCGCTCCCCGGGATCGAGCGTTGGCAGTTCGATTTGGCTCGTGTGCGCTTGGCCTACGGTGAACGCCTCCGACGTCGCCGGGCGATGAGGGAGGCTCGGGTGCAGCTCAACGCCGCGCGCGAAATCTTCGAGCGTCTCGGGGCGCGACCCTGGGTGGACCGCGCGAGCGCCGAGCTTCGAGCGACCGGACAGACCAAGCCGCGAGCGGGTGACAACGTCCTGACCGCTACCCCAGGAGTTCGAGATCGTCGGCCTTGCGGCAGCGGGCCTGACGAACAAGCAGATCGCGGAGCGGCTGTTCCTGTCGCACCGGACCGTCGGCGGTCACCTCCACCGGGCTTTTCCCAAGCTCGGTGTCGCGACCCGTGCGGCCCTTCGTGACGCGCTTGAGTCCCTGCCCCGGGAGCAACTCCCGCGCAAGTAAGGCGAGCGCACTATTCGTCGAACGGGGCGTTTATCAACAAGTCGACGGTTGACACGGCTTTATAGCCGGGCACGAAGCGCTCGCCAAAGTCTCGCAGGAAGTTGTCGTGACTCGTCTCGGGCCTCTCCATCACCAGCCGACAGCACGTCTCGCTGAATCGGTCCTTCATCTTCAAGCGGGGAAATGCACTGAGGATGCGACCGACATCACCTGCCTCGAGCGCGTCAAGCCCGAAGCCGCCGTAGTCGAGTCCGATGCCCATCGTGCCAACCGCTACCTCCGGCTCTTTGTGAAGCGCGAGCGACGGCGTCGAGTTGAGCGCAACAAGGTCCCAGATGAGTTGCGCACGGCGATCCGAGAGACCCCGGCTCGCGATGAACGACCGGACCGCATCGGCGCCGTTCACTTCGAAACGGTTGGGGCCTGACACACCCCCGTGAGGCCAATGTCGTGGAGGATCGTGCCAATCGCGACGACTTCGCGGTCGTAGCCGATTCCTTTTGTGCGGCCAATCAGTTCTGCGAACAGCCACGAACGCATCGCGTGATTGAATAGATACGGCTCGGAGAGCCGCTGCGCGTAGTCGATCGCCGCCGTGATGAGCGGACTGTCGGGCACGTTGACATCTGCAATCAGCCGTGTCTCTGCCGCATCCTGTCTGTCCCTGACCGTTTCAACATTCATCGGAGTCCCCTCTCTTTCGCCGCCGAATCTCCGTCGCAAAGAGGCCATTGATCTCGGCATACGGCACCAGGTTCGCGAGTCCAGCGAAGCTGCCCTGGGACTTCAACGTCTGCGCGGCACGCATGAAGCCGGTCCACGCCGCCAGTGCCAGCGCACCGCCGACGCTGATGCGCCGCACGCCGAGTGCCGCAACGTCTCCGACACTCAGGCCAATGTCCCGACCACAAGGAGGTTGAGCGGCTTCGGCGCAACTGCCTCGACGAGCGCCTTGATTTCTGCCGGGTTCTGTGGACCCGGGGCGAAGAGCACATCTGCCCCCGCCGCCGCGTACGCCTCGCAGACGTCGTACTGATTCGCGGAAGGGATCGGGATGGCCGACGTGGTAGCACTCTGCTCTCGCCGTCAGCAGCACGTCATCGCCGGATCGATCGATCGCCTGTCGCGCGGCACGGACACGCTCGACTGCGATTCGCAGATCGTACAGAGGCGACGCCGGATCACCAGTTGCGTCCTCGATCGACAGGCCCGCAACGCCCGTTGCGACGCACTGAGCGACGCTGTCGGCCACGTCCTCCGGTTCCAGTCCATACCCGGACATGAAGTCCGCGCTCACCGGAAGATCGACTGCAGACGTGATGCTTGCGATGTAGGCAAGGCTCCGATCGCGACTGATGACAGCATCATCGCCTGAGTCGGGCAGCCCCTGCGAGAACGCAAAGCCGGCGCTGGTGGTCGCCAGAGCGGGGAATCCCAGGTGCTGAAGGTACCGTGCGGAGCCTACATCCCACGGGTTCGGAATCACGAAACATCCTTGCTCATGGAGCGCGCGAAAGGCTTTGCGCCGCGCGGCGAACGGGCTCGATTCATGCGTCCCCGCAACCGGGCTGGGCACAGCCGGCAATGATTGAGACAGGTTCATGGTGCTGCTCCATTCGACTGATGTTCGAGCGATTGACGAGGCAAGCCCGCTAGCTCGCCCGGGTCGGGCGCGGTTTGCCGCAAAGCGGGCACGACAACAAGCGCAACGTGGGCGAGACGTAAGACACGATATGCAATCGAGCCTGGCTTGCGCGCTTCCGAGTCCCAGGGGTTTGTCAGGCCCATGACGATAAGGCCGGCTCCGTGCTCGACCGCCAGCGACGCAATGGTATCGGCCGGACGGCCAACCGATACGACGCGTTCAATGTGCGGATTGCGAAAAGTGGCGGACAATCTCGCCAGCATTCGCTCTCCGGATGCGACGCGCTCGGTTTCGAAATCGGCGACTAACTCCTGCCACCGCAGTGGAACGATCACAGGCTCGACAATGTGCGCGAGAACCAGGGGAACGCTGATGTCGGACGCGAGGTCACCCGCCCACTGCATGGCAGCCATCGCACTCTCGCGAAAATCTGTTGCCAACAGAATCTTTTTCAGCTGAACGCCCGGGTGCTCTGCGGCCGGTGCACTCACCGCTCCAGCGGGCACTGCCAGGACGGGCCACTCCGTCCGCCGCAACACTTGCTCGGTCGTCGAACCGAGAAGGAGTTTCCGGAACCCTCCAAGCCCATGGGTGCCCATCACGATCAGCCCGGCCTTCAGCCTGCGTCCCGTTTGGAGAATCTCTTCTGATGGGTCTCCTACCGTCACCTCCATCCGGACGTGTGATGCCTGCCGCACGCGTTCCGGCAATGTGGCCTCGACAAACTCGCGCAGTGCAGGCTCGGCCTCCTCCGACGCGAGATCAACGCCAAGGCGGATTCCAGCGGCCTGGGCGAGCAGCGGCTCGATGACAGACAGGACTGTCATATCACCGCCACGGTGCTGCGCAATCGCTGATGCCCAACGAAGGGCCTGGCGGGACTCTTCGGAGAAGTCGACGGGACAAAGTATGGAGCGCATGGCCTGCATCGTGCCACTACAGACCGCCTCAGCCGCTGTTCTGTGACATACGACACGGCTGTCACATCGCGACCTGATGCTTGGTCTTCAAAAATACACGCTCGCAGGAACCGCATCGGCTGCCGGCAATCCTCAACGCAGTCAGATCATTCTGGAGGTACGCATATGAGCACGATCACAGTGAAGGACGGCACGACGATCTACTACAAAGACTGGGGCAATGGTCCGGTCATTACGTTCTCGCACGGATGGCCGCTGAACTCCGACATGTGGGACGGCCAGATGCTGTTCCTCGCACAGCAAGGTTTCCGAGTCGTGGCACACGATCGTCGTGGCCATGGCCGATCCAGCCAGGCGTGGTCCGGAAACGACATGGACGGGTATGCGGACGATCTCGCAGCGGTGATCGAGGCGCTGGACCTCAAAGACATCACCATGGTGGGCCATTCGACTGGCGGAGGCGAAGTCGCTCGCTACATCGGACGTTACGGCACGACGCGCGTGGCCAAAGCGGTCCTGATTGCGGCGGTGCCGCCGATCATGTTGAAGTCTGCGGCCAACCCGGAAGGACTCCCCATCGAGGTCTTCGACAGCCTCCGGAGCGCGTTGGCCAAGGACCGCTCGCAGGCGTACAAAGACTTCGCTCCCCAGTTCTATGGCGCCAACAGACCTGGTGCGCAGGTGTCACAAGGGACGCTGGATCAGTTCTGGCTCTGGAGCATGCAAGCTGGTCTGAAGAATGCGTACGACAGCATCAAGGCTTTTTCTGAAACCGACTTCACCGACGACCTCAAGAAGTTCGACGTACCGACCCTGGTCATGCACGGTGAGGACGACCAAATCGTGCCCGTCAAGGATTCGGGGAAGAAGTCAGCAAAGCTGATCAAGGGGGCTGCCGAAATCTACTATCCCGGCCTGTCGCATGGACTCACCGGTACGCATCCCGAGCTCGTCAACCGCGACCTGCTCGCGTTCATCCAGCAAGGCAAACGGCAGGTCGCGTAAGCACCAGAAATCAGCAGAAATCGCAGCGATGTGTGTGGAAGCTGCACGCGCGACGACGTAGTAAAGGATGACGCACATGACCAAGCCTATTGACGTGGAGGTCGCTCTGAAGGCTGCCGAACCACTTGTCCACCAACATGCGCCCGAAATCCAGGCGTACGGACATACCGTCAGAATGCCAATCGCGCTATCGGAGAAGGTGTGCAAGGAAAGCGTCGAGAATCTCAATCAGCTGCTTGCTGACACAATCACGCTGCGTGACCTGTACAAGAAGCACCACTGGCAGGTCGCTGGACCCACCTTCTATCAATTGCATCTGCTCTTCGATAAACACTACGGCGAGCAGAATGAGCTGGTCGATGCGATTGCCGAACGCATTCAAGTACTGGGCGGCGTGAGCGTCGCGATGGCGCCGGACGTGGCCGAAACGACGTTAATCCCGCGGACACCGAAAGGCCGCGAGGAAGTGCCTGTGCAGATTTCCCGCTTGATGCACGCGCATGAAATTGTCCTCAAGGAAGCTCGCACGATGGCGCGCCTCGCGGCGATCAGCGGCGACGATGGATCCAACGATCTGATCGTAAGCGATGTCATTCGACGCAACGAGCTGCAAGCATGGTTTGTGGCGGAGCATGTCGTGAACGTTCCGCTGTCACACGCACGGTAACAGAAGAGAAGCGAGGGTGCGTCGCATGGAAGAGAGTCCCACGCCTGTACCGGAAGAGCCTGCGACAGTGGACGGCCGAGAGATTCAGCCGGGTCGTGGAGCGTCGAGCATCGCGACAGATTTCGGTCATCATGCGGAGAGCCTGGACACTGTCGCCGGATCCGAGTTTCTCGATGATCGAATCCGGCTACGAGACTGACTTTCAACCTGATATGCGGCGCGCTTCGGGCCGGGTACAAATTTCAGGAGGACTCGAATGGCTGCTGCCGACACGCTTTTGAAACCCGAGGAATGTGTCATGTTGCTTGTCGATTTTCAGGCCGGGCTCGGATTCGGTGTGGAATCTGCGTCACGGCAGGTCGTGCTCAACAACGCTCTCGCGTTGGCCCGTACCGCTGCTGCTTTCAACGTCCCCGTCGTCGTTTCGACGTCTGCATCACGCGTGTACAGCGGTCCGTTACTTCCGGCGCTGCAGGACGCCCTTCCTTCCGTTAAGGCGATTGAGCGGAAAAACATGAACGTCTGGGAGGACGACACCGCCAGGAACGCGGTTGTGGCCACCGGGCGGAAGCGATTGATCGTCGCAGGATTCCTCACCGAAGCCTGCGTCTCATTTTCAGCGCTGTCGGCCCTGGCCGATGGATTCGACGCGTTCGTCGTTGGGGATGCGTGCGGCGGGCTCACGCCGGCGGGCCACGAGCTCGCGCTTCGCAGGCTGGAGCAGGCCGGCGCTCGCCTGTGTAGCTGGGTACAGGTGCTGCTGGAGTTTCAGCGCGACTGGACGCGACACGCAACCTACGAGGCGGCGCGCGCCATCGTCGTGGCCAACGGCGGCGGTTATGGAATGGGACTCGCGTATGCGCGGGAGATGATTCATCCAGCGTGAAAGGTTCCGCGACGTATCGATCCTTCGCCGTTCCGCGAACGAGACCTCGATCCACACGCCGAAGAATTCATCACGGATTGGGCCAAAGAGGCGCGAGCTCTTTCGCCGTGGCCGGACGAGCCTCGCCATTGGCGTCTGCGCACTCGGCATCTCGTTGGCCGCCGGAAATCTCGTCGGGAGCTTCTTCAGCAATCACATCGCCGAGATTCGTCGGGACTGAGCGCAATGCCTGTGCGGATCTCGTACACGCAGGACGGCAGAGCCGACGCGTGGCAGAGGGATTGGCCTGCTGCCAGACTTTGACTCTCATTTCATCGGTCCAAGTGCTACGCAGCGACTCGGTGTTCGATTCCGTGTGGAGTTGCCACGGGACGCGAGGCCGCGAAGGACGTGGGCGTTGATCGCACCTCGTGCGCAGAGCGGTGTCGGGCGAGCGTCCAGCCTGAGGTCTCTCGGCCGCAGTGATCGCAACGCAACCAGAGCCTTTCCGGCGTTCGAACGCTCAGGTCATCGTGTCCCAGCAGTAAACACCTGATTGAAAAAGACATATCGCCTCCCAGTGACGACGATGCTCATACTGGTCTGCGTTACCACTTGACCATCGGCAGAGGGTTGAGCGGGTGCTTCCACCATCGATCAATCGTCAGTTCCACGAGCCGTCGATGAAAACCTGCGTTCGGCCACGCAGCGGCGACAGCGGCGACAAACGTTCGCGGGAGGCCGAACCTTCGTAACCCGCGCGTCACGTCAATCCAATCCGCGCGCCGAAATGATTCCACCAGCGACTGCCCTTCGACTCCGCTCAGGGCACCCCGAGTGATCGTCGAGGGGTGCGGATTTGCGCGCGAGGGCGTGACCTTATGGTGATCTACGATCATCGCCTCGATCTCGGGGATCCAGTCCGTCATCCCTCGAGCCGCGAGGTGCTCGCGCGCGAGTGCGACTGATGGCGCGATGTAGTCGAACGTATGGTTCGTCCAGATCCCGAGATCGTGGAAGACGGCGGCGACGGCTATCTTCTCGAGCTCGACGCTGCGGTCTCCCACGATCGCAAGACACAGATTCACAACCCGGTAGACGTGGTTCCGGTACGCGATGAGGTCGTGCCCCAACTCCGACGCGTGATTGTCCAGAACCGCTTCGACGGTCGGGAGGCTGGTTAGAAGGTCGAGCGTGGTCGGCGTACTGCAACATCGGCGGCGAACTCCTACGGTGAGCTGCTCGCAACGAAGACCGAACGACGCGTCGAAATGTGACAGGGTGCGTAGAAGAACGGACGTTGTCACATCACGACGTGTTGCCCGGTCCTAGCGAGCACGAACGCACCACGAACGTTCTGTTTCACGAGAGACGAGGAGGAGGAGATGACCATCGCGGCCACCGAGCGGACCATCACTGACCACGAGGCAGCGCAGGTCGAGCGCGCGAATGCCTCGACCGCCACACCCGTCGTCTTCGTTCACGGGCTCTGGTTGTTGCCCTCCAGCTGGGACCGCTGGACAACGTTCTTCGAGGAGGCCGGCTACGTCGGGGTGACACCGGGCTGGCCCGACGATCCCGAGACCGTCGCCGAGGCGAGAGAGCACCCAGAGGTGTTCGCGGGCAAGGGGATCACCGAGATCGCCGACTACGAGGAGGCGATCATCCGTCGCCTGAAACGGAAGCCCGTGATCATCGGCCATTCCTTCGGGGGCCTGCTGACCATGATTCTCGCCGGACGCGGGCTCGCCGCCGCGTCGGTCGCGATCAGCCCCGCTCCGTTCCGCGGCGTGCTCCCGCTGCCGATCGCTGCGCTGCGCTCGGCCAGCGTCGCCCTGCGCAACCCCGCGAACTGGAATCGCGCGGTCCCACTCAGCTACGAGCAGTTCCGCTACAGCTTCGCGAACGTGGTCGGCGAGGACGAGGCGAAGGAGCTGTACCTCGGCTACTCCGTCGCCGGCGCCGGCGAGCCGCTCTTCCAGGCGGCGTCCGCGAACCTCAATCCGTGGTCAGAGGCGACGGTCGACTCGAAGAACCCCGAGCGCGGTCCCATGCTGGTCATCTCGGCCGACTCGGACCAGACGGTTCCCTGGGCGATCGCGAACGCGGCCTACAAGAAGCAGAAGCGCAACCAGGGCGTGACCGAAATCGTGAAGATGACGGGCCGCGGCCACGCGCTGACGATCGACGCAGGCTGGCGGGAGGTCGCCGAGAAGGCGCTCGAGTTCGTCAAGCGATTCGCATAGCGATCTCTCGTCAGATTTGCGGGCGACTGTGGAGGTCCAGGATGAAGATCGTCATTGTTGGTGGCAGCGGGCTCATCGGATCCAAGCTCGTCACGATGCTCTCGGGCGATGGCCATGAAGTCGTGGCAGCATCACGTCGCTCTGGAGTCGACGCCGTCAGCGGCGAGGGTCTGGCCGAAGCCTTGAATGGTGCCTCGGTTGTCGTCGACGTCACAAACGCCCCGTCGTTCGAAGACGCCGCGGTGATGAAGTTCTTCAAGACCGCAACGCACAACCTGCTCGCGGCCGAAGCTGCCGCCGGCGTCACACATCACGTGGCGCTGTCGGTGGTGGGCACCGGACGTTTACTCGGAAGCGGCTACCTTCGGGCGAAGTTTGCGCAGGAGAAGCTGATCAAGGAATCGTCGATCCCGTTTTCGATCGTCCAGGCGACGCAGTTCTTCGAGTTCCTGAAGAGCATCGCCGACGCTGCTACGCACGGCAACGCCGTTCGAGTGCCGCGCGCACGTATCCAGCCGATTGCTGCAGACGATGTCGCGCGTGCGGTCGCGAAGATCGCGACAGGCTCTCCCTTGAATGGCACCGTTGAAATCGGCGGGCCCGAACCGTTCTACCTCGACGGACTCCTCCAGCGCGTCCTTGGCGCGCGCAACGATCCGCGTGAAGTGATCGCCGACGCACACGCACGCTACTTCGGCACTGAACTCAAGGAACGCTCGCTCCTCCCCGGCGACGAAGCGGAGCTCGGCGAGATCCTGTTCGATGACTGGCTCGGTCGCACCGCACGCTCGCTTCCGAATTCGAACGCCCAGCCTGCAGCCCCCGGCGTGAAAACCGGGCGATCGCAGCTCGAGGAGAACGAATTCCGTATCGGCGAAGTGCCGCCTGGATCGGTGCTGCGGATCGGTGATTGCGCGGTGTTCAACATCGAGGGAGGTTTCTGCGCCACCCAGGCGATGTGCACGCACGCGCGCGGTCCGTTGTCTGAAGGCTCGCTCGACGGCACGACGGTGACGTGCCCATTGCACGGCGCCCAATTCAACGTGTGGACGGGCGCGGTGTTGCGCGGCCCGGCCAAAGATCCGCTCAAGACCTACCGCGTGACCGTCGACGGTGAAATTGGACGCGTCGAGGTTCCGCTCGCACACGCGATCCAGGGCGCGTGACGATGTCGAGTGCGACAACACCTTCGACGCCTCTCATGAGCGCCGCGAATGCGGCACTCATGTTTCCGGCGTTGAGCTCTGCGCAGATTGCACGGATTGCGTCCCACGGAGTGATTCGTCCAATCACCCGCGGCGAAGTGTTGATCGACGGCGGCCAAACCAACGTGCCGTTCTTTGTACTGAAGGCTGGTGAGATCGAGGTCATTCGCCCATCGGGAGTGGGCGACATTCTGATCGCCGTTGTCGGTCCGGCTCAGTTTACCGGTGACGTCAGCATGATCCTCGGTCGCCCCGCGCAGATGCGACTCCGCGTGAGTGACTCTGGCGAAGTCGTCGAATTGACACGCGACCAGATGCACGCCCTCATTCAAACGGATGCCGAGATCAGCGAAGTGCTGATGAGAGCGTTGATCCATCGACGGGCCGCGATGGTTGCGCAGGGGATTGGCGACGTGCTGCTCATCGGCTCCGTCCGGTCCGCGGCAACGTTACGCATCAAACAATTCCTAACGCGCAATGGCCACCCCTTCCAGTACCTCGACCTTGACCGCGACGCCGATGTCGGGCAATTGCTCGATCGCTTTCACGTGGACCCGGCCGAGATACCTGTCGTGATCTGCCGCGGCGAGACGGTGCTGAAGAATCCCAGCAACCAGGAGATTGCCGACTGTCTCGGCTTCAACAAGGGGATCGACGACACTCGTCTGCGCGATGTCGTGATCGTCGGCGCCGGACCGGCGGGTCTTGCGGCCGCCGTCTACGCGGCTTCCGAGGGACTCGATGTGCTGCTCATCGAGGCGAGTTCGCCTGGAGGACAAGCGGGATCGAGCTCGAGAATCGAGAACTACCTTGGGTTTCCAACCGGGATTTCAGGGCGAGAGCTGGCCGGGCGCGCCTACGCCCAGGCACAGAAGTTTGGCGCCGAGGTCATGATCGCGAAAGGCGCCGAGGCGCTGACATGCGAACGAAAGCCTTACGGCGTGAGACTGGACGACGGCGCGACCATCCCGGCTCGCACAGTGGTCATTGCCACTGGGGCCCGATACCGTAGACCGTCGCTCGCAAATCTCGGTCAGTTCGAAGGTGCGGGTGTCTACTACAACGCGACCTTCGTGGAAGCGCAGCTCTGCGACGGCGATGAGGTCATCGTCGTAGGCGGGGCGAACTCGGCCGGCCAGGCCGCGGTGTTTCTGGCGCAGACGGCGAGACAGGTTCATCTGCTCGTCCGCTCCAGCAGTCTTTCGGCGACCATGTCGCGATACTTGATCCGCCGCATCGAGGAGACCCCAACAATTCAGATCAAGACGAGAACCGAGATCGTGGCTCTCGAGGGAAGCGGATATCTTGAGCGTGTGCGGTGGCGCGACGGCACGGGCGCCGTAACCAGTCAGGATCTCAAGCACGTATTCCTGATGACGGGGGCCGACCCGAACACCGGATGGGTGAATGGCCGTGTCGTGCTCGACGCGAAAGACTTCATCAAGACCGGACCGGAGCTGACACAGGAAGATCTGACGGTGCCAAATGGCCGCTCACGCGCTCCCCGTATCTGCTCGAAACCTCGCTGCCGGGCGTGTTCGCCGTGGGCGACGTGCGGTGCGGCAACATCAGGCGAGTGGCATCGGCAGTCGGTGAAGGATCGATCGTGCTTTCGTTCGTCAATCGCGTGCTGGCCGAGTAGGTCGGGGGCGCATGGGCTGCATCGCGGCCGCAAGAGGAGGGCACAATGGCGATTGTCGCTTCCGTATTCAACGTCGTCGGATTCGCCGGCAGTTTGCGCCGCGGTTCCTATAACCGCGCACTCCTCCGCGCGGCGACGAAACTCGCACCGCCGGAGCTACACATTGTGATTCACGAGTTGGACGGGATCCCGTTGTACAACGGCGATATCGAAGCCGCTGGCGTGCCGCCGAGCGTAGTACAGCTTCGCGATGCTATTCGGAAGGCGGATGGGTTGCTGATCGCCACTCCCGAATACAACCACGGCGTTCCTGGCGTGCTGAAGAACACAATCGACTGGCTGTCCAGGCCGCCGCGAGGCAGCGCTTTAAACGGCAAAGTCGCCGCTGTGATGGGAGCCTCGCCCGGGATGACCGGAACCGCGCGCGGTCAGTCACAACTGCGACAGGCTTTTGTATTCACCAACACGTACGCGCTCCTGCAGCCTGAGGTCCTCGTCGGACGCGCGCACGAGAAGTTCGACGCCGACGGCCACCTCGTCGATGAGGCAACGCGTGATTTCCTCGCCACCTTTCTGCGCCACTTTACGGATCTGATCGCGCTTCACACTATGTCTGCAGCAAAGAATCACATCGCGACTACAGCGAGCTGATATCCCGCCCAGAGCAGAATGACCACGAAATAGAGAGTGAACGAGAGACCGCCGACGAGACGAAGGAAATATTCCCCATTAGCCATGCAGCCTCCAGAACGATTCAGATTCGCCGAGTTGAAACACAACACGTCATTTGACGGGCGTCAGAATCGGTGCACCTTTGTCCTTCACCAGGACCACCACGAACTTGGCCGGCGCAGTGTGGCTGGCGTTCCGGCTGACGATGTGCACGTCTTCCGGTCCCTCATAGAAAGTCTGGCCCGGCCCCAAGGTGAGGGCTGATCCACCCTTGACCTGCATCACGATCGAGCCTTCCAGGACGTAGACCATCGCCTGCGCGTTATGTGTGTGCACCGGGTTCGATCCTCCCGGCGGGTACTCGACCGTGATCATCAGGAGTTCTCTGCCGGGAACCCCTGAGAGATCCTTGGACAACAGTGATCGGACGGTGTCGTCCTGAGCGACGAGGGTGGCGCCCGCGAGCGACATCGAGAGTGTCAACGCTGCTGTTCTCTTCATGTCATTCCTCCAACCGCGGTTGCAGGTTGTATGCAATCTGCAATGTCCCGCTTCTACGCGCTATTGACCAGATACAGAGATGCGTTGTGACGCATCGAACACGGCGCGAAGGAATTCGCGATGTCACAGCACGCGCGCGTGCCCGGTCAAAGCGCATAGATGCACCCGACGGTGTAACGGTCTCGGCCGCATGGGGAACTGGTTATGAAAAAACAATCGATGGTGTTGGCTGTGCTCTGTCTCACGGGCAGTGTGCTCTCGGGTCAAGAGGCCGGCATGACGCCGCTCATGTCCAAAAGGGTCGAGCATGCGCTCAAGCCGCTGCCCGAGCCGAACGTGGACATGACGAAGGTCGCGTTGGGCCGCCGTCTCTTCTTCGACACGGGGCTGTCCGGCGACGGTACGCTGTCGTGCGCCTCGTGCCACTCGTTCGATCATGGAGGCGCGGAGCCGCGGGCCACGTCGCTTGGCATTGGAGACTCGGTGGGGCCGATTAACTCGCCGACCGTACTCAACGCGTCGCTCAACTTCGCGCAGTTCTGGGACGGACGGGCTGGCGATTTGCGTGAGCAGGCACGCGGACCGGTGACAAACCCGATTGAGATGGGCTCGAGCTTCGAGCGTATTGTCGCCGTGCTCTCCGCAGACCAGACCTACGTCGCAGAATTCCGCGCGCTGTACGCCGACGGCATCACCGAGGCGAACATCGTCGATGCCGTCGTGGAGTACGAATCGGCGCTCATCACGCCGGCACCCTTCGATCGCTTTCTTCTCGGTGACGAGACGGCGCTCTCGGCCGACGAGCGGGCCGGCTACGACCTGTTCAAGGCAGTGGGCTGCGCGTCGTGCCACCGTGGCGCGAACCTGGGCGGGACGATGTACCAGCGACTAGGTGTTGTCCGCGAGTATTTTGGACGCGATCTTGGCCGACCGTTGACGGAGGCCGACAACGGCCGCTTCAATGTCACGCGCAAGGAGACGGATCGCCACCGTTTCAAGGTCCCGACACTCCGCAACGTCGCATTGACCGCACCCTATTTCCACGACGGCTCGCGGGCGACGCTGAGCGAGGCGGTGCTGTTGATGGCCAGGCACCAGCACGGCCGCGACCTCGACGCAGAACACGTTCGCCTCATCGTCGCGTTCCTCGGGGCGCTCACCGGCGAGCTCCCGGAGTTTGCCCGACAGCGTGGTCCCTGATTCGCGTGTTCAGACCGTAATCGCGTCGGATGCCGACGCCTGCGGCGGGTGATGCTGGCTCCACCATCGAGCCGCCTCCTCCTCGCCCCACGTCATCCCATCGATCGTGTCGAGTGACTGCGCCAGTTGTCGCGCGTTCTGCGGCCGGTCTTCCGGTTTCTTGGCGAGGCAGGCCAGCACCAGGTGTTCGAGCGTCGCCGGAATCGGAAGCTCGGTTCGCTCCGATGGCGGCACCGGCACAGCCTGCAGGTGCTGAGTGATCACCTTGAGCACGCGTGTCGCCGGTAAACACCTGCTCTCCGGTGAGCAGGTAGTAGGCCACACATCCGAGCGCGTACAGATCGGCGCGCGCATCGACCTTGTCGCCAAGCGCCATCTCCGGCGCCATATAGGCCGGCGTACCCATGATCACGCCTTCCATCGTGGCCAGCGACTGCGCGGCGCCAACCGCGGCTGTCTTCACGAGACCGAAATCGAGCACCTTGACGAAATCCTCTCGACACCCGACCCGCCCGAGGTGAATGTTGGCAGGCTTGATGTCTCGATGCACCAGACCTCGTGCGTGCGCTTCTTCGAGTGAATCACAGACCTGGCGAAGGACATGAACCACACGCGGCGCCGGCATCGGGCCGTGCTGCCGAACCAGCGACTCGAGATCCATTCCGTCCAGAAACTCCATCACCAGATAGAGCGTCTGATCCTCGGTCACTCCGAAGTCGTAGAGGTCCACCGTGTGCGACGACCGCAGGTGCGCCGCCGCCTCCGCCTCCCGCCGGAAGCGCGCGATCGCGCGCGCGGCCACGGCCGGGTCGGTGCCCCCGAGCATCTCCGGCCGGATCAACTTGATCGCGGCCGGCCTCGCCAGCATGCGATGAGAGGCCTTGTAGACCTCGCCCATGCCGCCGCGCCCCAGCAGTTCGCCGAGCTGATAACTTCCCATCTCTCGCGCCTTCGCCACCTGCCGGCCGAGCGTGGTCACGACGTGCGAGATGACGACGGCGACGCCGACGAGCAGGTAGTCGGGGTAGTGCATCAGCAATGCGTTGCTCGCCGGGCCGAAATCCCAGTAGCCCTGGGCACGAGCCCAGAGCATCCCCACCGGATTCATGGAGACCGCGACCAGGCCGGCGAGAAGCATTTTCGTCCTGGTGCTCGGTACGATTGCCGAAAACATCAGGACGACGGCGCCGATCCACGAGATCTGTGGAGCTACGGACAGCGTCGGGAGGATCGGCCCCGAATGAAATGTCAGCCCCAGCGCAAGCGCCGTGAGGACCATGTACACCAGACCGAGATCCAGGATTCGCTGCGGGTCTCGGTTGGCCGTCCGCGTATAGGCAAAAAGCAGGAGCGACGCCAGCACGCTCACGGCGGCGATCGCATCGCCCATCGTCAGGTCGAGCCCCTTCGACTCGTCACCCTGCATCGACCGCATCGCGAGGCGACCCGAGGATGGTTCCGACGACCCACAGGCCGGCGGCGACGAGCGACATGATGCCGAGGCGGGCGGAGGCTTCCCGAAGGAAATCGTCAGGGAGGGCTCGCGGCCGACCACGTGCCGCAGCTGCCTCCGCGGGGGTCGCGTCAGTCGGAGGCCGTATGAGTTTCGGGACCGGCATCTCTACAAAGGATTTCACACAATCCCTCGAAAGAGGCATTCCTCGTCCACCTTATCTCGTGATGCATGGTGTGTCGACCGGCGCCTATTGTTGCTGATGCGTCGCCAGATTTAACAGAACAGAAGAGTAAGGAGGAAGCAGATGTCCACAGCAAAAACAATTGAGGGTGTCAAGAACGTCGTGCTGGTGCACGGGGGGTTCGTAGACGGGTCCGGTTGGCAAGGTGTCCACGACATTCTCACGAAGGACGGCTACAACGTATCAATCGTCCAGAATCCAACCATCTCGTTGGCGGACGACGTCGCGGTCACGAAGCGCACGTTGGCCGCGCAGGATGGTCCGGCGATTCTCGTTGGCCATTCCTACGGAGGCGTCGTGATTACGGAAGCCGGCACCGACCCGAAGGTCGCGGGACTCGTCTTCATCGCCGCGTTCGCGCCGGACAAGGGGGAGTCCGTGTCTACGTTAATCCAGAACCCGCCGCCGGGGGCCCCGGTGCCCCCATCCTGCCGCCTCGAGACGGCTACCTCTTTCTTGACCGGACGAAGTTTCGAGCGTCGTTCGCCGCGGACGTCAGCGCTGAAGCGGCGGCATTCATGGCGGACTCGCAGGTGCCGTGGGGGCTCGAAGCTCTGAACGGCGCCGTCACCGAGCCAGCATGGAAAACGAAGCAAAGCTGGTATCTCGTCGCCACTGAAGACGGAATGATTCCGCCCGACGCGCAGCGCGCGATGTCGAAGCGCGCCGGTTCAACCGTTGCCGAGGTCAAGGGCAGTCACGCCGTCTATGTGTCCAAACCGAACGCCGTAGCCGAGATCATCGCGAAAGCGGCACACGGCGTCGCCTTGGCCACGCAGTAAGCGTCACTCCGACATCGGGGGATCTTGGCCAGTCACGTTCGGCAGTGCTTCAGCTGCCGGATGTGACATGGCCGGGCCTTCACAAACCGTCCATGGCCGAGAGATGATCGCGGACATGGCCTCCTCCAACCAGCCCCATCTTGCCGACAGCCACGGCCTCATCCGCGTTCAGGGCGCCCGCGAAAACAACCTGAAGGACATCAGCATCGAGATTCCCAAGCGGCGGCTGACTGTATTCACCGGCGTGTCGGGATCGGGTAAATCGTCGCTGGTGTTCAGCACGATCGCGGCGGAGTCGCAGCGGCTGATCAACGAGACCTACAGTGCGTTCGTGCAGGGATTCATGCCGACGCTGGGCCGGCCAGAAGTGGATGTACTGGACGGACTGACGACCGCCATCATCATCGATCAGGAGCGGATGGGCGCCAACTCCCGTTCGACGGTCGGCACCGTTACCGACGCCAACGCGATGTTGCGGGTGCTGTTCAGCCGCATCGGCAAGCCGCACATCGGATCGTCCAATGCCTTCTCCTTCAACGTCCCGTCGGTACGCGGCGCCGGGTCGATCTCGATCGCGAAAGGATCCGGCAAGACAGAGAAGCGCACGTTCACGATCGCCGGCGGCATGTGTCCGCGATGCGAGGGCATGGGCTCGGTCACCGATATCGACCTCTCTCAGCTGTTCGACGACAGCAAGTCGCTCAACGAAGGCGCGCTCACCATTCCCGGCTACACCGCCGACGGCTGGCACGTGCACATCTTCGCGGCCGCGGGCCTCGACCCGGACAAGCCGATCCGCAAATACACCAAACAGGAACGCCAGATCCTCCTCCACAAAGAGGCGACCAAGGTGAAGGTCGAGAAGTTGAACCTCACCTACGAGGGCCTGATCCCGCGGATCCAGAAGTCGTTCCTGTCGAAGGACGTCGAGGCGATGCAGCCGCACATCCGCGCGTTCGTGGAGCGCGCGGTCACCTTCACTACGTGTCCCGACTGCGGTGGCACCCGGCTCAACGAGGCGGCCCGCTCATCCAAAATTGGAAAGATCAACATCGCCGATGCGTGCGCGATGCAGATCAGCGACCTGGCCGGGTGGGTGCGCGGGCTCAAGGAGCCGTCGGTCGCTCCGTTGCTGGCGTCGCTGCGTCACACGCTCGACTCGTTCGTGGAGATCGGGTTGGGTTACCTCAGCCTCGATCGACCGTCCGGTACGCTGTCGGGCGGTGAGGCACAGCGCACCAAGATGATCCGCCACCTCGGGTCGTCGCTCACCGACGTGACTTACGTTTTCGACGAGCCGACGATCGGGCTGCACCCTCACGACATCCAGCGGATGAACAACCTGTTGCTGCGGCTGCGCGACAAAGGCAACACCGTTCTCGTGGTCGAGCACAAGCCCGAGACGATCGCCATCGCCGATCACGTCGTCGATCTCGGCCCAGGTGCCGGCACCGCCGGCGGGGAAGTGGTCTTCGAGGGTACTGTCGCCGGATTGCGGGCCAGCGGCACGCTCACCGGGCGTCACCTGAGCGACCGGGCCTCTCTGAAGCCGTCGATGCGGAAGCCGTCGGGTGTGATGAAGGTGCGCGGCGCCCGCACGCACAACCTGAAGAACGTCAACGTCGACATCCCGCTCGGCGTGCTCGTAGTGGTGACCGGCGTGGCCGGCTCGGGAAAGAGCTCGCTGATTTATGGCTCTGTTGCGGGGGGCTCGGTGAGTGGCCGGGAGGGCGTGGTGTCGGTCGATCAGACGGCGATCCGCGGCTCGCGGCGGAGCAACCCCGCGACTTACACCGGTCTGCTCGATCCGATCCGCAACGCTTTCGCGAAGGCAAATGGCGTCAAGCCCGCGCTGTTCAGCGCCAACTCCGAGGGGGCCTGTCCAACGTGCAACGGCGCTGGAGTGATCTACACCGACCTGGCGATGATGGCTGGCGTCACTACCGTCTGTGAAGACTGCGAGGGCCGGCGGTTCCAGGCGTCGGTGCTGAACTACCGTTCCCTTCGACTTCGCTCAGGGCAGGCGGTGGACTCAATATCGCGGAGGTACTCGACCTGCCGGTCGAAGACGCGGTCAAATTCTTCGCTGAGCGTACGCCGGCGGCGCACGCGATCCTGCAGCGGATGGCCGACGTCGGCCTCGGTTATTTGCGGCTGGGGCAACCGCTCACCACGCTTTCTGGTGGCGAGCGGCAGCGCCTCAAGCTCGCCACGCACATGGGTGCCGAGGGCGGCGTCTACGTGCTCGACGAGCCCACCACCGGCTTGCACCTGGCCGATCTCGAGCAACTGCTCGGACTGCTGGATCGCCTGGTTGACTCCGGCAAGTCGGTGATCGTGATCGAGCACCACCTGTCGGTGATGGCGCACGCCGACTGGATCATCGACCTCGGGCCCGGCGCGGGTCACGACGGCGGGCGGATCGTGTTCGAAGGCACCCCGGCCGACCTGGTGGCGGCGAAATCGACGCTGACCGGCGAACACCTTGCGGCATTCGTCAGCCTTCGTTGAATGGGACCTTAGGGCTTCCGTTTCTTCGAAGGTTTCGACTTGCCAGAAATATTGAGCGCGATCGCCTGGCGAACGAGCGCCTTGAAGGCGGACCCGTCAACAGTTTCTCCCTCGTGGATATCGATCGCGCGGCGGGTGTTTCCGTCGAGACTCGAGTTGAAGAGACGCGTCGGATCCTCGAGAGACGCACCCTTGGAGAAGGTGAGCTTCACCACATTTTTATAGGATTCGCCGGTGCAGATGATGCCGTTGTGAGACCAAACCGGCGTGCCCATCCACTTCCATTCCTCGACGATGTCCGGGTCCGCTTCCTTGATGAGCTGGCGCATTCTGCTGAGGGTTGTCCCGCGCCAGCCTCCGAGTTCGGCGATCTTGTTCGAGATGAGCTCCGATGCAGATGGGCCGTGGCTCTCGCCTGACTTCTTCATGTTGTCATCCTAGTCGGTGGCAGGAGCGTATTGTTATCCTCTAAGAGGAGATGGACATGATTACTCGCCGCGATGCTCTCGGATCGTTCGCTGTTCTTATCGAGATGATGGCCGGCAGAGCGCAGGCTCAAACGCCTGCGCCGTCTTCCGCTCCGACGAGCGTATTCCAGCACGATCTGCCGAATCTCACCATGGAGGGATGGGAGGTCAACGTCAACTGGGTCGACTATCCTCCGGGGCGCGTCGGCTCGGCACACCGTCATCCCGGGTTCACCCTGGTGTACGTGCTGGAAGGGTCGGTCGTTGCCAAGGTATCGGGTCAGCAGGAGCGCACATTCAAAGCTGGAGAGATGTTCTACGAGCCGCCGGGCAGCGTCCACGAAGTGTCGAAGAACGCCAGCCAGACGCAGCCCGCAAGACTGCTGGCGCTCAATTTCGCGCCAAAAGGCCTGCCTCGCACGACGCCGGCCTGATGTCAGCAGTACGCGCCTGACAGGACGCTGGAGCAGGATAGCCGGACGCTCGAGCAAGTCCGGCCTCCTGCGGATTCTGCGGCACGTAAAGCGGACTCCAGGGCATGGTCGCGAAAGACGCTCACTCCGTATATTCGACTGCGAGTTCGAATTTAAGGAGGTTAGCGCAATCATGTCATCACGAATCACTCGTCTCATTCTTGCCCTGACAATCACGATGCCGCTTGCCGCCGGCATCGTCGGTGTGGCGGCAGGCTCGAAGCCGAAACACTCGAATCGTGCGGTTCTGGAATGGAACGCTGTCGCTGCGAAAGCGTTTCTGCCGACGCAGGGTACAGATCCGCTGGCGCAATCGCGCACGTTTGCCATCCTGCATGCCGCGATTCACAACGCAGCAAACGCGATCGACCCCAGATTCGCATCGTATGCGGTCGGACTTCACGCCGGCAAGGCGACGTCTCTGGACGCCGCCGTGGCGGCGGCTTCGCGCCTTGTCCTTGTCGCGCTGATACCGGCTCAGCGGACGCTCATCGAAGATGCCTACACGCACGAGCTGGCACGTGTCGCCGATGGTTCCGCGAAGGATGCCGGCATCAAGGCGGGTGAAGCGTCGGCGCGCGCGATGCTCGCCTGGCGCGAGAAGGACGGATCGGATCCCGCGTCGCAGCCAGTGTTTGCACCGAAGACGGCGGCGGGTGAGTATCAATTCACGCCTCCGTTCAACGCGGCGTTCTTCACGGGCTGGGGAAAGGTCGTGCCTTTCGGCATCGATGTCGCGCAACATCGGCTCCGCGGCCCGTATGCGCTCGACAGCACGAAGTACGCCGCCGATTTCGCTGAAGTGAAAGAGATCGGTGGAGCCGCGAGCGCGACCCGCACGGCGGATCAATCTGAAATCGCGAAGTTCTGGTATGAAGATTCGCCGCTCGGATGGAACCGCATCGCAGCGGCCGCGATCGAGAGCGCGGATCTCGACGCGCACGACGCCGCGCGCGTGCTGGCGCTCGTGCACTTCGCGATGGCCGACGGCTTCATTGCGGGATTCGAGGGGAAGTACCACTTCCGCTTCTGGCGGCCGATAACCGCAATTCGTGGTGCCGCGACCGATGGCAACAGCGGCACCGAACCTGATTCGTCGTGGGAGCCGTTCCTGGTGACGCCGCCGGTGCCTGACTATCCATCGACGCACACTGTTCTGGGAGCGGCGGCCGCGGAAGTTCTCATCGCTCGCTTCGGCAACAGCGCGACGTTCGCCGCGACGAGCGTCACGCTGCCCGGTGTGACCCGGCAGTTCCGCAGCTTCTCCGAGGCGGCCACCGAAAATGGGTTGTCGCGTATCTATGCGGGCATCCACTTCCGGAGGGCGGTGAACGATGGATATCAGCTCGGCCGTGATGTTGGACGCAAGGTTTCGAAGATGCTGCCACGCCTCTAGGCGATCGCAGAAGTTCCTGAGCGTGTAGGCGCCGGCTGTTTGTGGACAGACTGCCGGCGCCACATGGCCGGCGGAACACCGACCAATTTTTTGAACGCCCGGCTGAACGCTGCTTCGGATTCGTAACCGACATGCCGTGCGGTCTCGGACACGTTCAATTCGCCCGACGCGAGTTGTTGTGCGGCAACCTGCATGCGCCACTGGGTCAAGTACTGCATCGGTGGCTGCCCGACGAGATGGGCGAATCGCTCGGCGAATGCCGAACGCGACAGTCCGGCTTCTTTCGACAGCTCCTCGAGGGTCCATCCGTGCGCCGGACGATCGTGCAGTAATCCGAGCGCGCGGCCGATGTGCGGATCTCTCAATCCCATCAACCAGCCTGTCTGATCGTCCGGCAGTCCCTCGAGGTGGCGTCGGACGACTTCGACGAACATCAATTCGCTCAGCCGTGCGAGCACGGATTCCCCGCCGTACCGCTTGTCGATCGATTCGGCGACCGCGGCATGAACAAGGTGGTGAAGCCACTGCGCAGAGGGCTCACTCGACGCCCGGACATGGATGAGTCGTGGCAGCGTGACGAGCAGCGGGTTGAATGGCCGCACATCACATCCGAGAAAACCGCAGACAAGGCTGACCTCGGCCGGACCGGAGCCGAAGCGCACGATAGAGGGGAGCTGTTGATCGGAGGTTCGTGCGTATTCCGAGAGGCGTGGTTCCGCGCGCATTCCCGGTTGGCTCGAGACGATGTGGCGATCGCCGTGCGGGAAGACGATGATATCGCCCGCGGCCAGGCGCACTGGCGGCTCGTCAGGCAGTCCCGCCCAGCACGACCCGTGAGTGACGATGTGGTACGAGACCAGATGCTCGGCGCCGCACATCACGCTTCGTGCAATGAGCCGGCCTTCGGGCGACTCGGCGACCCACGGCGGTGCAGCCTCCACGTGGAAAAAAACCGCACCGGTCAGCCGGACGGTCCTCAGGACATCGGAAAGGGGGTCGGCTGCCATTGAAATGTTTCGTCCTGTCGGCCGTATTGTAGCAGGCGGCCCATACCTACCTCGATCCTGTTAGTTCCACCTTCCAACGCCCGTGTTACCCCAAAACGCCTCGATCGCGTGATGCGGCGCGGCGAACGCGCGCGTTATCTTCGCGGCGTCAGGAGGGAATGCGCATGATTCACTATCAAGACCGTTGGGCTGTCGTGACTGGAGCATCGTCCGGGTTGGGCCGCGTAATCGCCGCCCGGCTTGCGGAGCGGGGAATGTTCCTCGTGTTGACCGGCCGCAACGAGGCGCGGCTGGACGAGGTGGCGCAACAGATTCGCCGCACCGCTCCACGGGTGAAGGTCGACACGGTCTCCGCGGACCTCTCGACCAGTTCGGGAGTAACGGCGCTGCTCGATCACGTCGGCAACCGCCCGATCGAGGTGTTGGTCAACAACGCTGGATTCGGCAGCTATGGCCCGTTTGCCGAGTCCGATGAGGGGCGGGAAGCTGAGGAGGTTGCGGTCGACGTCAGTGCGGTGATCACGCTGGCTCGCGCGTTCCTGCCTGGCATGCTCGCGCGACGGAGCGGCGGAATTCTCAACGTCGCGTCCACCGCCGCGTTCCAGCCCGTTCCGTACCAGGCCGTGTATGGCGCAAGCAAGGCCTTCGTGCTGTCGTTCAGTCAAGCTTTGTGGGCCGAAGCGCGTACTGCCGGCGTAGCGGTCACCGCACTTTGTCCAGGTCCGACTCGAACGGGTTTCGTCGGCGCGCTTGGCGCCGATGTGGGCGGCACCGCCCTCTACAGCCGTCTCGCCGATCCGGAGCCGGTGATCGATGCGGGTCTCCGCGCATTGGACAAAGGCCGGGCTGTCGTCATTCCCGGCCTTCGGAACAATGTCCTTGCCGAAGGCGGCCGGTTCATGCCGCGCGAGTGGCTCACCCTGTTTTCCGCCCGGTTGCTTCGCTCGAATAGCCCGGCGCGTCCGCCGATCGAGGTGCGCAACGAGATCGTGGTTCCGGCGCCGCCCGAACGAGTGTGGGATCTGTTGACTGACGTCGAGCGCTGGCCTTCGTGGTATCGGGCCTGCCGGTGGGTGAGAATCGACTCAACCAGCGGTGCCGTTCAAGGTAGGGTTTTCCGTTGGAAAGCACACCCGGTCGAGCTGCGCACCATCGTCACCGCCGCCGATCGGCCGTATTCGTTCGCCTTCATTGCGGACGCCACGGGGTTTCACGCCGAGCGCGCGTTCACGCTACGCCCCACGCCCGACGGCCTCGGCACCGTGGTCGTCAGCGATGAAACACAGATCGGTCTGTTTCCATGGCTGGGCCGGGTCTACCTGGCGCGTCGCCTGCGTGCGGCGAACCAGACGATGTTCGACGATCTCGCCCGAGCCGCCCGCCTGGGCGCAGCGAGACTGGCGACAGACGAAGCGGCGTGACATCGCTCTTGCTTACGGGAGGCTGACGATGACTTTCTCCAGGATCACCGCCGCGGGTGCCGGCACCATGGGTTCGCAGGTCGCCTGGCAGATGGCGTTTCATGGCAAGCACGTGACCGTGTACGACGCCATCCCCGCGGGCCTGGAGAAAGGCAAGACGTTCCACCGCGAGTACGCGGGACATTTCATCACCAAACGCGGCGCCACCCGCAAGCAGATCGACGACACGTTCGCTCGCCTCGCGTACACAACCGACATTGCGACGGCTGTACGCGACGCCGATCTGATTAGCGAATCCGTACCCGAGTCGGTCGCCATCAAGGAATCGTTCTGGCGAGATGCATCCAGGTACGCCCCGGCGCGCACGGTGTTCACCACCAACACTTCCACATTGCCGCCGAGCGCATTGGCCGGTTTCGTTGACCGGCCGCAGAAATTTCTGGCCCTGCACTTTGCCATTGGTGTGTGGGACTCCAATATCGGCGAGGTGATGGGCCATCCCGGCACGGACCCGGCGGTGTTCGAACGCCTGCTGTCGTTCGCCGGGGAAATCGGGCTTGTGCCGATCCCAATCCGCAAGGAACAGAACGGCTACATCATCAACAGCCTGATCGTGCCATGGTGCACCGCGGCGCTCGACCTGCTGGTACGCGGTGTGAGCGATGTCGAAAGCATCGATCGAACGTGGATGATCACCTTGCAGAGCGGCATGGGTCCCTGCGGCATGATGGATCGCATGGGCCTGGGCGTCGTGTACCGCGTCGCGAAGCTGATCGGCGAGACCACGTCAAACACCCAAGCGTCCGAGTCGGCGCGCTACGTCGACGAGCAATTCATTCAGAAAGGCCACCTCGGAGTGGCAACGGGCCAGGGCTTCTACAGCTACCCGAATCCGGCCTTCGCGCAGCCGGGATTCATGTCAGCACGATGGCGTCAACACGATGACGCGATGAGCACGATGAACGCGCGGTGACGCGAGGAACACGATGGCGTAAACACGATGGCGCGATGGCACGTAGTGTCCGGCTTTAGCCGGACGTCCTGTGTGCGTACCGATTCGTTGCACAGTCCGCGACGACCGCTCGCCTCTGGACACGAAGGACCTCGAGACTCGCGAAACATCAACTCCTCCGGGTGGCGCGAATTTCGCAGCTCGAGCGTGTAGAGGTGCAATTAATGAAGACTACCCACGTGGTGTTGACCATCGCGGCTGCGATTGGCGTGTTCGGAGCGAACGGCGTTAACTCGAACGTGCGCGCCCAGAACCTTGATGACAAGAAAGTGACCGTGGTCGGCTGTGCGGTGAAAGGCACGGGCGATGGCGACGGCTTTCTCCTCGCCAACACCGTCGAGCGGACCACGGTGACGACGGTCGCCCCAACGGCGGGGGGCGGCGCAGTGGTGAGTTCGGCAACTGCCACCGACATGAAGGCGGCTCGCGTGCTGTATTGGTTCGATGACGATGATGATGCTACAGGGAAGCTGATGGGGCATCTCATCGAGGTGACCGGCGAACTCGAAGGTGACATCAAGCGCGGCGAGATTGAGATCGAGCGCGAGAACGGCATGATCGAGCTCGAGATTAACGCCGCGGGCCGGAAGGGCAATGTGAAGCTGGCCGATGTGCCATCGGCCGTTGGTACGTCTGGCTCGGTCAAGGACCGCGAAGTCGAACTGCCTTACGTCGTTCGCAAGCTCGACGTGAAGTCGGCGAGATCGATTTCCCCGACGTGTAAGTAGGAAGATAGGATCCGCAACCGGTTGCCCAAGGCTACGGGCAACCGGTCGCGTGACCTTACCGCTTACTGAGCGCCTCGCGATGGCGGTGCGGCAGGCGCCGCGCCGCGCGCCGGCGGCACGAATCCATCCCTCGAACGCCCGTTCTGATGGAAACGCGAGTCGGCGCTCAGCCGGTTCCCGCTCGAAAATTGCTGTCCGGCATTGCCCCAGTATTTCCCCGCGAGATACGTTGCGTCGCGAACCTTCGTCAGCAGGTCCTGATACCTGTCGTCGCTCTGCGCCAGCCCCGTGAAATTCGTAATGTCGCTGTTGCCGAGAATGACCACGTCGATGCCAGGGGTGGACGCAATCTCATACGCGTTGTCCACACCCTCTTGCGTTTCGATCATCACGACCGACAGCGTGTTGTCGTCGATGGAGTTCCTGTAGGTTTCTCCCGGCGACATGAACGGGTTCCAGAAGTTGCTTCCTCCGGTACTGCGTCGTCCCTTCGGCGGGAAATGCGAGTATCGCGCCGCATCGCGCGCCTCGATCACGTCGTCCACGGTCGGGACGATGGTGCCGAGGATGCCGAGGTCGTACGCCTTCTGCATATTCGATTCGGACGCGTCGGGCATCCTGATCATCGGCGTTCCGTTGGCCGCGCTCGGGCACGCGCGCATCATCTCTTCGACCTGATCGAAGCGGAGCCGCGAGTGCTGCATCTCGAACCACGTGTAGTCGTAGTGCGGCGCCATCATGCAGTACTGCTTGATGTCGAACGCACTCTGCGTATGGCTGAACACCTGCTGACCTGACAAAAGCTTTGCCTTGGCGGTGTTGTACAGCTTTCTGCTGGGGTCGGTCATGTAGGCCTTGACCGCCCAGCCCCAAGGTCTGGCGGAATCGAGCGGCATCGGCGTCAGCGTTCCATTGGGATGTTTGACCGCGGCGGCTGCGGGTGCGCCGCCGGCTTGTTGCGCGTGCGGCCATGCGATGGCCATTCCGACTGACAACACGAGGGCCACGACGAACAGGGTGGGTTTCATGTCCGGCCTCCTGCTGAAATTTGAGAGGCCCGAGTATACAGGGAGTCGTTGGGAGTCCAGGAGTCCAGGAGTCTGGGAGTCCAGGAGTCCAGGAGTCTGGGAGTCCAGGAGTCTGGGAGTCGGGGAGTCGGGGGAGTCGGAGAGTCGGGGAGTCTGAGAGTCGGGAGTCAGGCGGTGTAGTGTTTCCGGGAGGTCAGGATATGGCTTGGGTCGCATTGTTCATCGCCGGAGTGCTCGAAATTGCATGGGCTGTTGGTCTCAAGTACACCGACGGATTCACTCGGTTGTGGCCGACGATCGGCACGGTCATCGCGCTGGTTGCCAGCCTCGGCCTTCTTGGACTCGCGGTGCGAACGCTGCCGATCGGGACCGCGTATGCCGTGTGGACCGGCATCGGCGCAGCCGGCACCGCCATCCTGGGGCTTTGGTTGTTTCACGAACCTGCGACGGCGTTACGTCTGTTCTGCATCGGCCTGATTCTCGCCGGCGTCGTCGGCCTCAAATTCGCCACGCCATAGTCTGGGACTCTTGGACTCCCGGACTCCAGAGACTCCGGGACTCCCCGACTCCCAGAGACTCCCCGACTCCCCGACTCCCGAATCCTGGTTCTGTAGCCACCCTGCTACAATGCCGACACTCAGGGGGGGTATGAACAAGAAGTGGTACAGCTACTTCGTCGTCACCGACGACGACTCAGTGAGCCCGCCCTCGTCTGACGCGGACCGCGCGCAGCCGGCGGGTCCACAGCGGGTCTCCGATATCGTTCCCGAAAGCCCGGCCACCGACGTCGATGCGCGCGAGGCCGCGGCGACCGTCGATCTCGCCGCCGTCTACGAGGCCGCCAAGATCGCGGCGCCGGCGCATGGCTACACCGTGCTCAAGGTCGCCGAGATGCTCGACAGCGAGCACATTCGCGCGCTGCCGCCCGACGTCAAGCGCAAGTCGGTGATGGTGGCGCTCGATGCCGCGCGCGTGAAGGTGACGGAGATCGTCGAAGATGCCGTGCGGCGCGATCGCGCGCTGGATACCTACGAGAAGGTGCTCAGCAAGACGCGTTGACGATCTGCGCGCGCAGACCGCGGCCGACAATCAGCGCATCGAGCAGGAGATCGCCACCCGCGTTGCGGAGCTGCGGGCGCAAATCGACGAGAACAACCGGAAAATCAGCGCCGAGGAGCGCGAGTTCGCCGCCTGGCGCGCGCGCAAGCATCGCGAGGAAGAGATGATTGCAACCGCGGTCGGCTATTTCACGTCTGAGAATCCAATCACCGCGCCGGCGCGTGCGCCTCAGGGAGATGCCGATGTTCGCTAGATTCAGCCGCCTGGTCAGAGCGTGGATGGGCTTTTTCATCTCCATGGGCGAAGACCCGGAGGTGATGCTCCAGGATGCGATCGAAGAAATGCGCATGACCATGCCGAAGCTGAATTCGGTGCTGGTCGCCACGCGCGCCACGGTCATCCGGCTCGAGGAAGAGCGCGACGCGCTACTCAGACAGGAGCGCAGCCTCACCGCCTCGATTCAGGCGGCGCTCCGCGACGGATCGGCGGCGGCGCGCAGCGTGGCCGAGGAAGACGCGCTGCAGCTGCAGCAGCTGCGGACCGACCTGGAGAGCACGCAGGAGCAGCTGGCGGCGGCGTCGAAAGCGCATGAAACGGCGAAGGTGTCGGTCGACGCGCTCAAGACGAAATTGAAGGAGCGGATCGAGACGAGTCAGCGCGCGCTCAAGGAGCGGCAGAAGGCGCAGGTCATGAAGGTCGCGGCCGATGCGATCGTCGAGCTGCAGTCATACGGCGTCGCATCGACTGCCGACAAGTTCCTCGAGCAGATCAAGCAGGAAGTGGCCGAGTCGAAGGCGGCGGTCGAAGTGGCGACCGGCGGCATCGACACGCAGACCATCGAGCGCGAGCGAACGGCGCGAAAGCTGAAGGCGGCGGGCATCCTGCAGCAGTTCGAAGCCGAGATGGGCATCAGTGCCCCGCCGACCTCGGCCAGCGCCACCGCCGCGCCAAGCGTGGGGAGCCGCGTCGCCGACAAGTCGGGATCCTGATCTGATCGATGGCGGATCCCGACAAGGATGTTTCGCCCGGCTCGATTCTGCGGGAGCTGATTCTCAATCAGTACCAGGCGATCGTGGTCGGAGGCGCCGCCGTGGCGTCGCTGATCGCGCTCAATCCGCTGCCGCTGTTGTTTCTGTTCGGCACCGAGCTGGTGCTGCTGCCGATCCTCGATTCGGGGCCGCTGCGGCGGCTGGTGGCGCGCCGCCGGCTCCAGCTGGCGCGCACGCAGGCCCACGCCTCGCGCGGTCGAGTGATCGACGAGCTCACGCCGCACAACGCGAAGCGCTTCGCGGCGATGGAGGACCTGAGCCGCTTGATCGAAACCAACTATCAGGGATTGACCGGCATCTCGCAAGCGTATCTGTCCGAGCAGCGCGGCAAGCTCGACACCATTCTGCAGGGCTACCTCAGCCGTCTCATCGCGGTGCAGCGCTACGAGCGGCTGCCGGCAGGACGGTCGAGCGAAGACGTTGGTGACGAGATCGCAGGACTGGAGCGCGAGCTCGCGGAGCCCGACGTGCCCGAGCGCGCCGCCGCCGCTCTCCGGAAGAACATCGAGCTCAAGCGCCGGCTGGCGGCCTCGTTGGCGCAGGTGGACGGGACGGTGCGCGCGTTAATGACCGAGCTCGATTCCATCGAGTCGCTGCTCGAAGTGCTGCATCAAAGCTCGATCTCGATGCGCGATCCGCAGGCGATCTCGGAAGACCTGGATACGATCGTGCGGCAATCCGAAGATTCGGAAAAAGTCGTGCGCGAGATGGAATCGCTGCTGCGCGATGGCGTCAGCGGGTGGGACGCCGGGCTCGACGCGGCGCCGCCGGCGCAAGGTGCGAAGCCCGCGGCGCGATCGAAAGTGAAGGGGCGATGAGCCAGGGGTTCGAAGGATACCAGCCGTGGGCCCGCCGGCTGGCGCACAGTATCCGGGCGCGGCTCGGCAATACCTTCGTGCTGCACGGCAACACGCTCGATCTGGTGCCGGTGCCACACCCGGCCGGCACGCCGCACACCGCCGCCGACTTCGAGCCGATCGTGCCGTTTCTCGCCAGATGGGTCTTCGGCCAACGCGAGGTGGTGATCGAATACCAGCGCGCCAACGGCGCCATCTTCCACACGCGCGAATCCCATAAACATTTCACCGATGCGGTGGCGGTCGTCGACGCCGTCCACGGCACCGGCTTCGCGACCGCATTGCCGCGCGATCCGGTACAGTTCTGCGCCCTGCTCGATTCGTTTCTCAAGCAGGTCATCGTGCGGCAGCCTGGTCTTGGCGTTGCGGTGATCTTTCCCTACGCGGAAACGCTGATGCCCGAATCGGCGGGTGATGCGAGCCCCGAAGATCGCGCGGTGCGGGTGTTCATTCAGAAATGGTCAACCGACCCCGCGCTGCTTTCGGCAAACGTGACGTTTGCGCTGATCACCGAGACGCTGGCCGACGTCAGCTCGCGAGTGATCCGATCGCCGCAGACAGTGGAAATCGAGGTCGAGCGTCCGGACGAAGGCGGCCGGCTGGATTTTCTGCGTGCCGTGCGCAATCAGCAGTGGTTCGAGACGCGATCGGAGCTGGCGCCGGAACGCCTCGCTCAGCTGACCTCCGGTCTCACCCGGATTCAGCTGCGCCAGATCCTGTCATCGGTCGACGAACATGGGACGCGCCTCGACGCGCAGGCGCTGCGGGAGCAGAAGAAGGCGGTCATCGAGGCAGAGTGCTACGGCCTGCTCGAGTACGTCGAGTCGCGTTTCGGCCTCGACATGGTATCGGGTCACGAGGGCGTGAAAGCGCGTCTCCGGCGCGCGGCGCAGGCGGTGCTGGATGGACGGCTGCGCGCCGTGCCGATGGGCTACCTGATCGCCGGACCGGTCGGCTCCGCCAAGACCTTTCTCGTCAATTGCTTCACCGGCGAGCTGGGCTTTCCGTGCGTGAAGTTCCTCAATTTCCGCTCGCAGTGGCAGGGGGTGACCGAGGGGAACCTCGAGAAGATTCTCAAGCTGCTGCACGCGATGTGGCCGGTCGGCGTGATCATCGACGAGGCCGACGCGTTTCTCGGCGATCGCAACCAGCAGGGGGACTCGGGCACCTCCAACCGGGTGTTCGCGCAGCTGGCGTCGTTCATGGGCGACACCGAGTACCGGGGCAAGATCGTCTGGTTCCTCATTACCTCGCGGCCCGATCTCTTGCCGGTGGACCTCAAGCGTCAAGGACGCGCCGAGGAGCATCTCGCGCTGTTCTATCCGCAGGACGCCGGCGAATACGAAGCGCTGTTCAAGATCATGGTTCGCAAGAGCGGGCTCGAGACGCCGGCGCAATCGATCACAGAGGTGACCGACGATCCGAGCGGGCTGTCGGGTGCGGACATCGAAGCCATTTTCGCCCGCGCCCTGCTGTTCGCCGAGCAGCCGCAACGGCGATCGCCCGGTGGTGTCGGTCGAGGCGCTGCGGCGCACGTTCGACGACTTCATTCCAGCAACCAGCCAGCTCGAACGGGAGCTGCAGATTCTGGTGGCGGTGCAGGAGTGCACGTCGCGCGAAGTGCTTCCCGAACCATATCGCGAGATGGATCGCGGAGTGGTGCTGGCCCGTGTCAACGAGCTGCGCGCGCTCCTCAAAACCTGAGAAGGGGGCCTGTGTCGAGAACACCTTTATTTGACTCACTGCGCCGCGCCATCCGCATGGCCGCCCTGGCATCGCGCGAGCGGCCCGGCACGCCGCCGCTCGACGAGCTGCTGGAGATGTCGTACTCCCGGCGCCGGTTTCTCCGCGACTCCGCCGCGACCGCCGCGGTCGCCGTGCTGTCGGGCTGCGGCCGCACCGAGACGCCGGCATCGCCGCCGCAGCGCACGCCGTCGACGCCGCCTGGCGGATCGCGTCCCGCGCATCGCCATCGTCGGCGCGGGTGCGGCCGGACTGAACGCCGCCTACAAGCTGAAGAAGGCTGGTCTCACCGCCACTATTTATGAGGGCTCCAACCGCACTGGCGGCCGCATGTTCACGGCCAAGGACCTGCTCGGCGACGGGTTGACCACGGAGCTCGGCGGCGAGTTCATCGACAGCAACCACGTCGAGCTGCTGAACCTGATGACCGAATTCGGCCTCGAGCGGCTCGATACGCGGGCCCCCGAAGCGGCGTCGATGAAGCCTGAAACATATTTCATCAACGGCCGTCATTACACACATGCACAAGCGGTGCGCGCGTTCGCGCCGATCGCCAAACGTCTGTTCGAGGACTACGACGCGCTCGGCGAGGTGGTGAATTATCAGACCGAGGGTGGCGGGTCCGCGCTCGACAAGCAGTCGATCGCGCAGTACCTCGACACGGTCGGCGTGACCGGCTGGATGCGCGAGCTCATCGATGTGGCGTATGTCACCGAATACGGCCTCGAAAATGGCGAGCAGTCGGCTTTGAACTTCCTCTTCCTGATCGGCACCGGCGATCTCGAGGATCCCGCCGCCTTTGCCCTGCTGGGAGAAAGCGACGAGCGCTATAAGGTGCGCGGCGGCAATCAGCAGATCGTCGACGAGCTGGCGCGGCGGCTTCCCGGCCAGATACGCCAGCTGCATCGGCTCGAAGCGATTCGCAGCCGCGGCGAGGGTTTCACGTTGACGTTTCAGACCGAGGGAAAAACCATCGACGAGCAGGCGGACGTCGTGCTCCTGACGGTACCGTTTTCGATCCTTCGCGACGTCAAGATGCAGATTGAGCTGCCGGCGTTGAAGACGCGCGCCATCCGCGAGCTCGGCTACGGCGCCAATGCCAAGGTGCTCGTCGGCTTCAGCAGCCGCCCATGGGAGAAGCTCGGATATTCTGGCGCCACCTACACCGACGAGCCGTTTCAGCTGGCGTGGGCGAACAGCTTTCTGCAGCCGGGTACCGCCGGAGGACTCACGCTGTATTCAGGCGGCAAACTTGCGCACGACGCCGGTGCCGGTACGCCCGAGGAGGTGGCCACGCGGCTGATGCGCGGAGTCGAGCGCGCCTATCCCGGCACGACCCGCCAACGGAACGGCAAAGTCTCACGCTTTCACTGGCCGACGTTCCCGTGGACCAAAGGCAGTTACTCCTGTTACAAACCCGGCCAATGGACGACGATTGCCGGCTCCGAAGGCCTGCCGGTTGGCAATCTGTTTTTTGCCGGTGAGCATTGCAGCTACGATTTCCAGGGATACATGAACGGCGCCGCGCAGTCGGGTGCCGATGCGGCTCGCGCCATGATGTCACAGATCAGCGGCACCAAGGCGGCCCGTCGGTTCTCGCGGCGGGAGCTGGTACGAATTGCGTAAGTAAAAAGTAAAAGTGACGTGAAAGTAAAAAGTAAAAGGACGAGGAAGTAGAAAGTAAAAAGGAGAGGTTATGCGGTTGACTGGGGCGGGTCGGTTCCTGTTGTTTGTGGTCGGTGTGGCTGTGCTCGGCTTCGCGGTGTGGACCTATCGCAACCAGCTGCCCGTCGGTCTCAGGGGGTCGAGCGCTCCGAGCTCGACGCCACCGGAATCGGCGTCCGCGCCGCCCGCTGCCGCGCCGGAACGCAAAGGCGTGCTCGGGAACATCCGCAGCTCGGGAGTCCTCCGTGTCGGCATGGAACAGGATGCCCCGCCCCTGCACTTCATCAACGCTCGCAAGCAGGAAGACGGATTCGACTTCCGCCTGGCGGGCATCATCGCGGAGGGGCTCGGCGCCAAACGGATTCAGGTCGTCGAGGCCGATTATGAGGACCTGCCAGACCGCCTGCGCGCGGGAGACATCGACGTCATCATGGCCGGCTACGTGCCCGATCCGTCGATCAATGGCATCGTGTGGTCAAACGGCTATCTCGATTTCGGTCTGTGCATGATCGTTCACGAAGGCATGGTCTCGACCTATCGATCGGTGAAGGACCTTGCCGGCAAGCGCATCGCGATTTATGACGATCCCGCGGCCGAGCGCTGGGTGCAGCAGAACATACCGGGAGCGAAAATCACGAAGTTTTCAGGTGAGAACGGATGGTTCGAGGCCGTGGAGCGTGACGAGGCTGATGCGCTGATTTATGACTATCCGTTCGTCGCTGAAGAGATTAAAGCCCACCCGCGGACGGCGATCGTGCAGTACAACCTCAACCAGTCCAAATACGCGGTGGGCGTGCCGGCAGCGAATTACGATCTGGTCTACGAGGTCAACGCCGCGATCGACCGATTCAAAGCGTCGCCGGCCTATGCCGATCTGGTGCGCGAATACCTCGCCAGCGAATCGGACGTATTCATGAAGCCCGTCGCCGGGCGCAAAACCTACACGGTACGCGCCGGAGACACGCTCAGCAAGATTGCCGGAGCGGAGCTCAAGGATACCAACCGGTGGCGCGAGATCTGGGAACTCAACCGCGAGCGCGTGGCCAACGAGAACCTGATCTATCCACGGCTGGTACTGCTGATGCCGTAAACCCGCGGCGTGTCGCGCGGATTTTGGTTCGTTGGTCTAAACAGTCGTACGTAGTGTCCGGCTTTAGCCGGACTTATCGCAACTCGTTCCGGAACGAGTTGACCGACGTTGATCGCGGCCACGAGTCCAGAGTTCAAAGTCTAAATGTCGAAGGGGATTATTACAACGGTCGATCACGTTCAGCTTGCTATGCCGCCAGGTGGGGAAGCCGCCGCGCGCGCGTTTTACGAAGGCTTACTTGGCATTCCGGAGGTTGTCAAGCCACCGAACCTCGTGAAAGCGTGGCGGATGCTGGTTCGAGCGCGGCGCTCTGAAAGTCCACCTTGGTGTTGAGGCTGATTTCCGTCCATCACGAAAAGCTCACCCTGCATTCCTTGTCGAGGACTTACTCGCGCTCACGTCCAGGATCTCTGAGGCGGGATTTGAGGTGAAGGCTGATGAGCCTCTCGCGGGTTACAACCGCGTCTATGTGGAGGACCCGTTTGGCAATCGACTCGAACTCCTCGAAGCTTCCTAGCTAGAGAACGTGGAAGGCACCTTCGGCTGCCGGCAGACGGCTCTGACGACCGCGTTCGCGGGACCATGAAGACATAACCACGAAGACAGTTACCACGAAGATACGAAGAACGACCAAGACACGAAAGCCAAACGCGATGACCCGATGGCACGCTGTCCGACCGCGATGACGCGATGAACCGCGACGACAGCGGGCTCGCGGCCTCGCCATGCGGACGACGGATCCGTCTGTAAGGCAGCCGTGTTTGTGCAGCGGTCGTTGTCCGTAGCGCAGAGTCGGAAGAGACGTCAGAAACGCAACCGAAGCAACCACGTGCGCGAGCCACGTGCCGAGTATGAGACGAGGCCGATAGGTTGGAGCAACTGCAGCGCGAAGGCTGGGCTCCGGCTGCCGGCAGACGGATCCGACGGCCGCGTTCGCGGGGCCACGAAGACAGTAACCACGAAGGCACGAAGAACTACCAAGACACGAGGGTCAAACGCGATGACCCGGTACGCTGTCCGAGCACGATGACGCGATAGGGCCGCTGAAGCGAACAGAATTCTCCGTGGTCACCGCGCCGCTGTGGTGAGATTGCGAGCCGCGGATTTGGTCGTTTGAAGCCTGCTGTGACAATGTCAGAGGCTGAGGAGAGAACCGAATGGCGACCATCACCGTTGGCAAAGAGAACTCGACGCCTATCCAGCTGTATTACGAAGATCATGGGTCAGGCTCGCCCGTGGTCTTGATTCACGGTTGGCCGCTCAGTGGAGCGTCGTGGGAAAAGCAGACCGCCGCGCTTCTCGAGGCGGGGTATCGCGTGATTACTTACGATCGCCGCGGCTTCGGCCGTTCCAGTCAACCCGCCACCGGCTACACATACGATACGTTCGCCGCGGATCTCGACAAGCTGCTCACGAAGCTCGACCTCAAGAAAGTCGCGCTGGTGGGATTTTCCATGGGATCGGGCGAAGTCACCCGATACATCGGGAAATACGGGACGAAACGAGTCCGCAAAGCCGTGTTGATCGGGACGCTGGGACCGTATCTCGTCAAAGCGAAGGACAACCCCGAAGGGGTTGCACCGAAAGTGTTCGAAGACATCAGGGCGGCGATTCGCGCCGACCGCCCCGCGTTCCTGATGGAATTCCTGCGGAACTTCTACAACTACGAGGTGACGGGCGGCAAGCTCGTGAGCGAGCGTGTGCTCGAAGACAACTGGAACGTCGCCGCCGGCGCATCGGCGATCGGCACGCTGGCGTGCGTTGACTGCTGGATTGAGGACTTCCGCAAGGATGTCGCGAAGAACACCGTGCCGACCCTGATCCTGCACGGCGATGCCGACCGCATCCTGCCGCCCGACGCGACCTCGAGGCGGCAGGCGAAGATGATCAAGAACGTGAAATTCGTCGAGTTACCCAACGGATCGCACGGGGTATTGTGGACTCACGCCGAGCGGATCAACTCCGAGCTGGTGAGCTTTCTGTCTTGAGCAAATACAAAACACGAGAAGGGGAGAAGGAGAGAATTCTTTTCGAAAAGAATTCCTCCCGTTCTCTCGTTCTCCTGTTTTGATGTTGTGTCTTCGTGGTTGCCGGTATCCTATGACGATGATCAGGCGACTTGCCGTTCTGCTGTTCGTGACGGTCTCGTGTGCTCCCACCGGTGCAGCGCAATCGCTGAGGCCTGCTCATGGCGATTTCGTCATCAAGAATTTCAAGTTCACATCTGGCGAAGTTCTTCCCGCGCTCAAATTGCACTACCGGACCTTCGGCAAGCCTCAGCGCGATGCCAAGGGGATGGTCCGTAACGCCGTGCTGATTCTGCATGGCACCGGCGGTACGGGTGCGCAGTTCGAGACGCCGACGTTTGCCGGTCAGCTGTTCGTCTCTGACGGTCTCCTCGACGCCAACCGGTATTTCCTGATTCTGCCCGACTCGCTGGGCTTTGGTCAGTCAAGCAAACCGAGCGATGGATTGCGGGCGGGCTTCCCGCGTTATGGCTACGTGGACATGATCACTGCCCAGCATCGGCTGCTGACCGAAGGTCTTGGAGTGAACCATCTTCGTCTGGTAATGGGCGCGTCCATGGGGGCGATGCACACCTGGATGTGGGGCGAGCATTATCCAGATTTCATGGACGCGTTGATGCCGCTGGCCAGCCTGCCGATCCAGATTTCCGGCCGTAACCGCCTGTGGAGGCGGATCATCACGGATGCGATTCGCAACGATCCCGAGTGGAAAGGCGGCAACTACACCACGCAGCCGCAGAGCCTCCGCACCGTGCAACAGATGTTGTTCCTTGTCGGCAGCAGTCCGATCGTCCGGCAGCAGATGATGCCGACGATGGACGAGAGCGACAGGGTAATCGACGCGGTTGTCTCATACGGCATGAAAGCGAGCGACGCAAATGACCTGCTGTACGCGTTCGAAGCCTCCCGCGACTACGATCCGGGGCCGTTGCTGGAGACGATCCGCGCGCCGTTGTATGCGGTGAACACGGCGGACGACTTCATCGACCCCCCAGAATTGGGCATCCTCCAGCGCGAGATTAGACGGGTGCCGAAGGGACGCGCGGTCGTCATCCCGCTGAGTCCAGAAACGCGCGGTCACGGGTCACACACCTTTGCGGCTCTCTGGAAGCAATACCTGGCGGAGCTCCTGAAGGTTTCAGAAACACCATGACGTCCGCGGGCGGCTGGAAGGCGATCGGCTACACGCTCCAGACGGCCAACCGGGTGGGATGGACGAAGTTGTGGCGCGCGATGCGCAGCCACAACGCCTGCAAGACGTGTGCGCTCGGCATGGGCGGGCAGATGGGCGGCATGGTCAACGAAGCGGGGCATTTTCCCGAGGTCTGTAAGAAGTCGCTGCAGGCCATGGCCGCCGACATGCAGAGCGGGATCTCGCCGGAGTTCTTCGCGCGCTATTCCATCCCCCAACTGCGATCGCTCTCGCCGCGCGAGCTCGAGTCGTGCGGCCGGCTCGTCGATCCGATCTACGCCGGTCACGGCGAGACTCACTACCGAGTGATTTCGTGGGACGAAGCGCTGAGCCGCTTCTCCGGACAGCTGAAGGCGACGCCGCCTGGACGGAGTTTCTTCTACGCCAGCGGCCGTTCGTCCAATGAAGCTGGATTCGTGCTGCAGCTGCTGGCGCGGACGTTCGGCACCAACAACGTCAACAACTGTTCGTATTATTGCCATCAGGCGAGCGGAGTTGGTCTCGCCGCAAGCCTCGGAGCCGGGACCGCTACAGTGCAGCTGGAAGATCTCGAGGGCAGCGATCTCTTCATCCTGATGGGCGGGAATCCGGCATCCAACCATCCCCGGCTGCTTCGCAGCCTGATGGCCATTCGCCGCCGCGGCGGCCATGTCATCGTCATCAATCCGATGAAGGAGATCGGGCTCGTCAACTTCCACGTGCCGAGCGATGCGCGCAGCCTGATGTTCGGCAGCCCGATTGCGAGCCTCTACGTTCAGCCGCACATCGGCGGCGATCTTGCGCTGCTGACCGGGGTCGCCAAGGAGGTGCTCGAGCACCGCGGCCATGATTCCGCCTTCGTCGAGCGCTGCACTGAGGGGTTCGCGGCATTCGAGCAACAGGTCGAGTCCGTCGCCTGGCGTGATATCGAGGCGAGCGCCGGCGTTTCGCGCGAGACGATCGCCCGCATCGCCGCCATGTACATGTCCGCGAGCAACGTGGTGATCGGCTGGACGATGGGCATCACGCACCATCTGCACGGGGTCGAGAACGTGCAGATGATTGCCAACGTGGCGCTCTTGCGCGGGATGATCGGCCGGCCGAATGCCGGTCTGCTGCCGATTCGCGGGCACAGCAACGTGCAGGGAATGGGATCCGTCGGAGTCACGCCGGCGCTCAAGAAGGCAATCCTGGCTCGTCTCGAGGCGCGTCTCGGCATTCGCGGTCAGGATTCACCCGGGCTCGACACGATGGCGTGCATGGAGGCGTGTGGCCGCGGAGAAATGACGGCGGCGCTGTGTCTGGGCGGCAACCTGTTCGGCAGCAATCCGGATGCGACGTTCGCCAGCCGGGCGCTCGGCAGACTGGATGTGATCGCGTACCTGTCGACGTCACTCAATACGGGACATGCATGGGGTACGGCGAAAGAAACGCTGGTGCTTCCCGTGCTCCCGCGCGACGAGGAGCCGCAGCCGACAACGCAGGAGTCGATGTTCAGCTACGTGCGCCTCAGCGACGGCGGCCGCGCGCGCCATAGTGGGCCCCGGAGCGAAGTGTCGGTGCTCTCCGCGTTGGGTTGTGGTGTGCTTGGAGACAGCGGTCCGGTCAACTGGAGCGATCTTGAAAGCCACCAACGGGTCCGCGCGCTCATCGCCGATGTCATACCGGGGCTCGAGCCGATGGCCGACATCGACCGGACGCGAGCTGAGTTTCATATTGCCGGCCGCCGCCTGGACGCGCAGCGGTTTCCAACTGACTCTGGCAGAGCGAAATTTCATGCGGTCGGGCTTGCGGCAGCGCCCGTGCCGCAGGGACGGCAGGTGCGGCTGATGACCGTTCGCTCCGAGGGGCAATTCAATACGGTCGTCTACGAAGACGAAGACACGTACCGAGGTCAGGAGCGCCGTGACGTGATTCTCTTGAGTGCGGAGGACATGCAGCGGTGGGGCCTGACGCGCGACCAGCGCGTCACGGTACGGAACCAGGTGGGTGAGATGCGCGGCCGGCTCGTGCGGCCGCACGACGTTCGTCCCGGCAATGCGGTGATGTACTACCCCGAAGCCAACACGCTCGTTCCGAGAGACGTCGATCCTCGATCGAAGACCCCGGCGTTCAAGGCTGTGCTCGTGGAGATCGTTCCCGAGTAATCCCGAACACGCTCACAATCGATCCGGCGACGGCGCCGATGTACTGCTCGCCATCGATCGCGTAGGTCATTGGACTCGACTTCCAGACTTGCTGCGTGTCGAACTGCCACAGGCGGTGCCCGGTTGTGGCATCCACCGCTATCAGCGCGCCTCCGGTGTTATCGCCGTAGAACACGAGTCCACCGGCAGTGCTCAGAACCCCCGACGCCGTAGCGCTGCCGCCGACTTTCGAGCTTTCCCACACGAGTTTTCCCGTCTGCAGATCGAGCGCCCGCAGAAACTTCCCGCCATCCTCGATTGCCGCTGGCTTCGTCGTTCCGCCGTAGAACGACTGTCCGTACTCGAACCAGTCCGAGTTCTTTCGGTACACCGAGCAGGCTTCGGAGGCCATCACGTAGAACAACCCTGTGGCCGGGTTGAATGCGGAGGATGGCCAGTTCGCCGCGCCGGAAACGGACGGGCAGGTCTGAGTGCCCTCAACGGAGTTTTCATAACCAGGCAAGAGCTTCGGACGGCCGTCCCTTTCGATGCCTGCGGCCCATGTCAGACGTTTCACGAAGGGCTCGGCCATCAGCATCTGCCCGGTGAGCCGATCGAGGATATAAAAAAATCCGTTGCGGTTGGCGAGGACGAGCAGCTTTCGCGCGCGCCCTTGAAACTGAGCATCGACGAGCAGCGGGGGCTGATTGGCGTCCCAGTCGTGAAGGTCGTGCGGGGTGAACTGAAAGTGCCAGCGCAGCTTGCCTGTCGCCGGATCGAGCGCCACAACAGACGACGAGTACAAGTTGTCGCCTTTGCGCTCTTCGCCGTTGTAGTCCGGACAAGGATTGCCGGTGGGCCAGTAGAGGAGCCGCGCCTCGGGATCGTACGACCCTGTCAGCCACGTCGTTGCGCATCCGTGCTCGAGCGCTTTGCCGATCCACGTCTCGGATCCGGGCTCGCCGCGCGCGGGGACGGTCCAGAAACGCCATACGCGCTCACCCGTCGATGCGCGGTAGGCATCCAGAAAACCGCGCACGCCTTCGTCTCCCGCGGAGATCCCGGCAATGACGAGGTCGTTGACGATGAGGAGCGCACCGGTGGCGCCGTAATTGAGACGAGCGTCCGCCATCTCGACGTCCCAGAGGAGGTGACCGCTCTGCCTGTCGAGCGCCAGAAGGTGAGCGTGATCGGTCTGAAGAAACACTCGGTTTCCGAGCAGCGCGATGGCTCGGTTGATGCCTGCCGCCGGATCGCCCGTCGGAACGAGTCCTGGCGTCTGCGGCCGCGCGAACTGCCAGAGCTGCCTGCCCGTCCGCGCATCCAGCGCGCGCACTTCGTTGACGGCGGCAACATACATGACGCCGTCGACGACGAGCGGCGTCATTTGAAGCGCGCGCTTTCCTCCCATGTCGTGGGTCCACCTCGGCTCGAGCGTGGCGACGTTCTTCACATTGATGTCATCGAGCGGGCTATGACGATTCGCGCTGAGATGGCCGTTGTAGCTCGGCCATTCGCCCGGCTTCGGCCGTGCGATGTCGTCGAAGCTGATCTCACGCGACTGCGGCGACTGCGCGTGCAAGATGGCCGTGAGAAGCGCTACGGCGAAGACACTGGCAACAGTTCTTGACATACCGGGACTATCGACTATCGACTGTCGACTATCGACTGTCGACTAGGTGGGGGTTTGCTCCCCACGGCTCGAGCAACCTCAGGTTCTTCTTCTTCAATTCGCGATAGCAGTCCGGCAGGTCGAAGCTGTTCAGCACGCCGGGCGGCAACGCGGACAGGGGCCAGCTGTAGTCCCTGGCTTCCGCGACTTCGGAGTACGAGCTCAGTGCGTTCTTCAACGTTGCTTGAACCACGTGCGGCGAGAGTATTGCGGCGAATGTCGAAGGCAGTGCTCCGTAGCCCTTAGCGGCGAGATGGATATTTCCGTGACCCCACGCGTTCAGCCAGTCAAGCACGCGTAGAACGTCAAAAGTCCGCTGCCCGACATATGGGTAGTCCAGCATGAGCGCATGCGACGAATAGAAATAGTCTGTGCTGTATTCCCCGCGATCGCTCAATGTGGTCGTCTGCGGTTCGGAGTCTCCCACGCCGCGCACGTCGCAGGTGTAAAACGCGGCTCCAGGATCGGCCTCGATGAGATCGCGAATGAGCCCTTCGTGACGAAGCTCTTCGTCGGCAGAGGTGTGCGAGACGTAGAGAATCGCCTTGTTCGTGTCCCGTGGCGGGCGCGAGAGCAGCGGCTCCGCGGTGAGCCTGTAGACGATGGCGTGCACACCTGGATCTGTTTCCACCATGTACGGGAGCGCGTACCTCAGCGGATACGCCCGATCGGGCAGAGGCCTGAGAATCCGGAATTCCGGAACGCCGTCGCGCGCCGGCAGGCGAAGCACTTCGGCCACGGTTTTGGCCAACGCTGCGCCGTCCAGGTTGCGGCGTTTCGCCGCCAGTGACCGCGACTTCTCCCTCGTAAAGGCGTCGATCGACTTCGATTTCAGGTCCGCCACCTGGCCGCGCGGCGTGGAGAGTAATGTGTCGTCTTTTTCCAATACCAGCTTCGGCTCTGTCTCCGCGTTCGAGATCCTCGTGCAGCGATTGAACCAGCGGTACATCGCTTCGCGGTTCTCCTGAGAGTAGCCGTGGTAAGTCGGCCCCACGAAGTAGCCGATGTTGTCTTCCGCGCCAAGCAGGCGGTAGAGACCCTTCAGGCGGTGATACGCCGCTTCGTTGCCGCGAGCGTCGAAGTAGTCCTTCTCCTTGGCCAGGATGATGATGGGTTTCGGCGCGAGCGCGGCCAGGAAGTCTTCGTGGTCCAGGCCCAATGCCAGCGACCTCGCCGGGCACTGCTCCATGTCGGCTCCGAGCTCGTTTTCCATATTTCGCCGGAACTCGGTGACGAAACAGCTCGGCGCGGCCATGGTCCAGCGATCCTCGATGCCGCAGAGCCACGTGGTCATGGTTCCACCGCCGGAGTTCCCGGTGATGCCCAGATGGCTTTTATCCACCTCTTTGCGCGACATCAGATAATCGAGCGCACGAATGCCGTCCCAGGCCCGCCACATCCAGAATCGCTCGTCGACGAGCACCTGCTGGATGCCTGCATAGTTGTGCTCGCCGGTTCCTGTCCCGTGGAGAGGCTTCAGGTTGGCGTCCACGTACTGCATCCGCTCGCCCTGGCCTATTGGATCGAAGATCAGCACCACATAACCCAGACGCGCCAATCCCTGGCAAAAGGATTGATACGTCGCAATAGCCTTGCCGTTATCCGAATGCCCGCACGACGCGACGACACCCGGAAGAGGAAAGCTCCGCCCCTTTGGGATGTAGAGATTCGCCGTCACGAGAAACCCGGGCCGGCTTTCGAAGATGACGTTCTCGATTGTGTAGGCGTCGCGCTCGATAACTTTCGTTACGCGGGCATTGAGGGGTGTCTTGTCGGGAAACGGTCCAGACGCCTCGCGAATTTTTCCCCGTACCGTCTTGACGTATTCTTCGGCATCAGCCTTCGTCGTCAACGCCGCCAAACGCTTGAGCCGCTGCTGGTGCAATTCATTCTCACGCTTGACGAAGAACTCCTGCACCATCCGCGGGAAACGGTTGAGGGGACGCGTCGCTCGTGTGTCGGGGAGCGTGCGGCCAGCCTGCATCGCATACGCCGGAAACTGCCCAGCCATCGCCACCCCCGCGCCGCCGAGCGAAAGCGTGTGAATCATCCTGCGACGCGAGACGCTCGTGCAGCGGGCGGGTAGGTCTTCATTCATTGGAGTGCTCCGCCCGGAAAGTATACGTAAGGTTGAGCGCCAAGGTGAGTCCGAGTAGGATTCTCGTCACAAGAGAGAGAGGAGTCCGTATGAACCGCCGTGACTTCTTGAATGTGGCGCCGCTCGCCGCCGGCACCCTCGTCGCATCATCCGCGTATGCCCAGGCGCCGTTTGCCGACGAAAAGAGCAAGCTGAAAATCACCGGAGTGCGGCTCGTGCAAACCAGGCCGCGCCGGCCGGTGCCGGCCTACACGCCCGCTGCCGGATCGTGGTCGACCAACCAGGTCGAAGTGGCCAACCCGATGTCGATTTACCCCGAATACAAGGCCACCCGATCGCTCTTTCAACCGGATCCTGGCAAGGTGCCGTCGGCCACGGTGGAAATCACGACGGACAAGGGCATCAAGGGCTATGGCAGCGGCGGCCCCGGGGCCGGCTATGTCGTGGAGCAGCACCTCACGAAGCTGCTGATCAACGAAGATCCGTTCAACATCGAACGTCTCTGGGACATCATGTGGCGCTCGACGATGTCGTACGGCCGCATGGGTGTCGTCATCAACGCGATCAGCGCCGTCGATCTCGCGTTGTGGGACATCGTCGGCAAAGCGCTCAACATGCCGGTCTACAAACTGCTCGGCGGCGAAACCAAGCCCCGGCTGCCGGCCTATTGCACAGGCAACGACATCGAACAGCACGTCGAGTTCGGATACAAACGCCTCAAGCTGGCGATCCCGCACGGGCCGGCCGATGGTCTCGAGGGCATGCGCAAGAACGTCGAGCTCGTGCAGCGCGCGCGGAAGGCGCTCGGACCCGACGGCGAGATCATGCTCGACTGCTGGATGGCATGGACCGAGCGCTACACGATCGAAATCGCCGAAATGATGGAGCCGTATCGGGTGTATTGGATGGAAGAGTGCCTGCAGCCGCACGACTACGAAGGGTTCGGACGCCTCGCGAATCAGATTACGAGCACGCGCATCGTGACAGGCGAGCACGAATATACGCGGTACGGGTTCCGTCAGCTGCTCGAGAACGGCCTCAGAACAATCTGGCAGCCCGACATTCACTGGTGCGGAGGACTCACCGAGATGCGGCGTATTGCCGCGCTCGCCGCGGCCTACGACATCAGCGTGATTCCGCACAGCGGCGGCGGACGGGATGGCGTGCACTTCATCATGGCGACGACCAACAGCCCGTGGGCCGAGCTGTTCATGCCGGCGCCCGGTGGTCCGAAAGAGGTCTACGACCGGTACGAAGAGGACAACATGATCACGCGCGGTCCCGAAGGCATCTACGTGCGCCCGTCTGAGGCGCCTGGGTTCGGATGGGATTTTTTGGTTAGTTGATCGTAGGTTCATCGCGTCGTCGTGTTATATCTTCGTGGCATTGGGGCCGCCGTCAACGCGAAAGCCGGATCCGTCTGCCGGCAGCCGGAGCCCACCCTTCGCCGAGTCTCGACGACCATCATTGCCTCGCATATCTCGGCAGCATCCTGCCAGCGGATTGCTTGCAGCGCGTCCGTCGTCTCGCGCACGTCACTTGTGCGCTACGGCTCGAAACCGCTGCACAAACACGGCTGCCTTGCAGACGGACCCGTCTTTCGCATGGTGAGGCGTCCTCGACATGACTGAACACACCGGTGGGAGCTACGAATCAATCGCCAGCAATTATGCCGCGACCGTCGACACGAAGCCATGGAATGCGTTCTATGAGCGCCCGGCCGTTCTATCCTTACTACCTGCTTTGGCGAACGCGAAGGTGTTGGACGTCGGTTGCGGTTCTGGTTGGTACGCCGATTATCTCGCGAGGCAGGGGGCGACGGTGACCGCCTTTGATTTCAACGCAGACTTTGTGGCCCTCACACGAGCGCGCCTTGCCGGACGCGCGACGGTGCTCCAGGCGGATCTATCGAAGCCGCTAGCCTTTGCTGCTGATGAGGAATTCGACCTCGCAGTCTGCCCCTTGGTCATGCACTACTTGCTTGACTGGCGGCCAGCGCTCCGAGAACTCCATCGAGTTTTGAATCGAAAGGGTGTGCTGGTCTTCTCCACCCATCATCCCTTCATGGATTGGAAGCACTTCAACAGGGAAGACTATTTTGCTGTCGAGCTACTCGGTGATGAGTGGGAGGGCGTCGGAAAAATAAACTACTATCGTCGCCCCTTGACGGCGATGAGCGAAGCCCTACGTGCGGCTGGTTTTTGGATTGACCGACTACTCGAACCTCAACCCACTGAAGAGTTTCGTTTGGTTAACCCTGCCGGTCACGAACGTTTGATGAAGAACCCGCTGTTTCTCGTCATACGTGCCAGAAAGGACGGCCGGTAGACTTCATCTGCTCGTCGTTGTTGCCGATGCGTTCGCAGGTTCGTGGCGTCGCGTCATCACGGTCATCGCGCCATCGTGGTTTCTTCGGGCCTTCGTGTTTGTCTTCGCGCCTTCGTGGTTCTATCTTCGTGGTAGCGCGAACGCGACATAGCCTGGCGTGCCAGTCGGCTCTGCTACCTGCTCCCCGGGGCGCCGGTGACCGCCGCCCGTGTTGATCCTGGAGGACGCCGGCACGACGAGAAATTGCCGCCCGTTCACCTCGTACATCGCGGGCACACCTTCCGAACCAGCCGGCAGATTCCCTGTCCAGAGAACTTTGCCGGTCTCTTCATCATGCGCGCGGACTTTTCCATCCGTCGTGGCGACAAAGAGGAGGCCGGTCGACGTCACTATGATCCCGTGGCGCTCGGCCATAAAGACGCCCGCGTTCTTCGCGCCCTCCGCCGCCGCCCTCGCATCTTCGCCGAGCGGCACTCGCCATTTGATCGTTCCCGTGTTCAAGTCGTATGCGACGATGGCCGACCATGGCGGGCCGATGATGAACGGCTGGTTTGGATACAGACCCCAGTCGGTGTAGTAGCGGTTCGGCGGTGCGTCAACGCCGGCCGGGTATGGTGGTCCGCCGAGCGGACTTGGCCGTGGCTCGACTTCAGGAATCTCCAGACCGCCTGGCGCCCCTCCCGATGCCACCACCGGACCAGGCGTGGGCTGTTGTGAAATCGGGGGCGGAGGCGTGCCGGCGGCCCCGGAGAGAAAAGCATGGACGGCAACGATTGCTGGAGGTTCGAGGTCCGTAAACGCCGGCATGTCTCCGCGTCCGCTCGCGACGACCTGCCGGAACGCGTCGAGCTCGAGCCGCTTGCTGCCCGCGAGTGCGGGAGCGACGCCCGCGGAGCCCATGCCGTCGGGTCCGTGGCACGATTGGCAGCGTTTTTCGTACGTCGTCCTGCCAAGATCCATGGCCGCGCCCGGTGCCGCGCGCCTTGCGGCGAGAGGATCTTCGAGGCTCAGCTTGTAGATCGTTGGCCAGTCCTGCGTCGTCAGGTACACCATCCCCCTGGCGGGATTCGACGCGTTCGTGCCCCAGTTCGAGCCGCCGCGGGCGCCGGGCAGCGAGATCGTTTCCTCGAATCCGGGCGGCGTGAACAGCCCTTCATTCCGCATCTTCGCGATGCGCTCTTTCCACGCGGCTCGCTCGTCGGCACCGAGGATGAACGGATTGACGTCGTCTGCCGTCATCGACTGCCGCGCGTAAGGAGGAGGAAGCGTCGGATATGGTTGCGTCGGCCATGCCTGCTCACCGGGCATGCGGCTCTTCGGCACCGGCCGCTCCTCGATGGGCCACAGCGGCTTTCCGGTCACGCGATCGAACACGAAGAGGAAGCCTTGTTTGGTCGATTGCGCGACGGCGTCGATCGACTTGCCATTGTGACGAACCGTGATCAGCTGTGGAGCAGCGTTGTTGTCGTAGTCCCACAGATCGTGGTGCACCATCTGGAAATGCCACAGCCGCTTTCCCGTGCGTGCATCCAGCGCGAGCAGGCAGTTGCCGAATAGATTGCTGCCAATCCGATCGGCGCCGTAATAGTCGTAGGTCGGCGAGCCGGTTGGGAAATATGCGATGCCGCGTTTTTCGTCCACGGTGATCTCGCCCCACGTGTTGGTACCGCCGGCGTATTTCCACGCGTCCTTTGGCCAGGTGTCGTAACCCTCTTCGCCGGGACGCGGAATTGTGTGAAACGTCCACACCAGCTTGCCGGTCTTGACGTCGAACGCGCGGATATCTCCCGGTGTCGACAGATACGCTTCACCGGTTGACGACCCGAGGAGAATGAGATTCTCGAACACACGCCCCGGGGACTCGGGTTGAACGCGGACGATCGTGCGCGGGTCTCGGTCGAGACCCTGACGCAGGTCGACCAACCCGTTACGGCCGAAGGTGAGAATGGATTTTCCGGTTCGCGCGTCGATCTCCTGCAGATAGTTGTTGATCGCGAAGATCAACCGGCGATCCTTGCGATCTTTGCTTTCCCAATAGGCAATGCCACGCGTCGCGATTCCGGTCAGGTTCTCGTGAATCCAGATTTCTTTGCCGGTGGCAGCATCGAGTGCCACCAGCGAGCTGTTGCGTGCCTGCACATACATCACGTTGTCGACGACGATCGGATTGAAGACATACGAACGGTCATCGCCTGTGGGATAGGTCCAGGCCACTTCGAGCTGGGAGACATTGGACTTGTCGATCTGTTTGAGATCGACGAAGTGCGAAGAGTCGGGCCCTCCGCCGTAGTCCTTCCAGGTCTTGTAGTCCTGGCCGGCATACGTTGTGTGTGCTGCCACAATTGCCGCCAGCCCGAGCAGGGCGATTCGTATATTCATGACGGGTGATGATAATCCCGTAGGGCTGCTCCGCGAATAGTCCTTGACAGATCCTCCCAACGAGCGTCAATTACATATTCGCATCGACCAACCCGTATGGTGGGCAATCGCTCTTTCGAGGAGGACTGCTATGTCTTTTCGAGTCGCCGCCGTGTTGCTGACCCTGGGCGTCGTCCTCAGCCCCTACGGAGCCCTCGCACAATCAAAACCTCAAGGGGCTGCATCTGCATCAGCCATCTCAAGATTCGTCGGGACGTGGAAGGAAGATCTCTCGAAACGGCGAGGTGAGTTGCAGAATCTAACGTTTCGCCGCAGTACAAATGGCGGCCTCGAGGAGTTGCGCGGCTCCGAACTGAGGCCGTTGGTGCAGCCTGTGAACTTCACAGGCAAACCATATGCGATCGACGGATCGGCAAACACAATTGCGTGGAAACAACTCGATCAGAACAGATTCGAGCGAGCGATCTACAGTTCTGGCCGCTTGTTGAACACGCGACGGCTTCAATTATCCGCGGATGGCCAATCGTTGACGCAGGAAACCGAAGCAATGGAACCATCTGGACAGAAAGTAGTAAACACGGTCGTTTTTAGACGCGCATCCGGGGACAAGGGACTCGCCGGTTTGTGGAAGCCCCAGTCCTCAAAAGCGAGCTCTCCACCTGAAGCCTCCTTCGAAGCCCTTGGAGGCGATCGAATCAAGGTGACGACGCGAGGAGGGAACCCGACGACGGTGACCGCGCCGCTGAACAACACGCCGGTGCCGGTACTGGGCGATGCGGTTATCTCTGGAACAATGACCGCTGTGCGGCAAGTTGACGCGTCGACGCTCGAATTCACGAACAGCCGCGAGGGGACCGTCACCGGCAAGTCCGTGAGAACCGTGTCTGCCGACGGAAAGTTGATGACTGTGACCAATACGCAATTGGGTCCAAATGCGAGCAAGGAACCACAGGTGTCGGTGTTCGTGAGGCAATAAGCGCACTCTGGATCTTCTGTTCCAAACGTAAGGAGAACCGTTACCATGGCGCGGCGGGTCGTCGTGTGTCTGGCGGTGGTCATGAATGGCCCACGGCGCAGCAGTACTGCGCGGTCGTCCATCCCGCGCGAGTGGTCCGGCATGAATCACGTCAGGAATGCGGTGATCTGTAGTGCGATGATTGCCGAACTGCTCGCGCTGATGCGGCTGAGTCAGACGGCCCGGAAATAGCGCGCTAGCGCCCCGCGGCGGTGCGCCGCTTCAGCCGGCGGAACTGCCAGGTGAACCCAAGCGCGAACCCGGCAATTGCCGCCAGCACTATTTCACCTGACATCACGATGAACCCAAACCCGCCGCTGCCTGCGTCGGTCAGGCTCAGCCCCAGCAGCTGAATAGCGATTCCGGCGAACACCCAGAAGACGACGGCAATTGGAGCGGCGAGAATTCCGGCGATGACGCTCTTGAAGAAGATCATCCTGCACCAGCCAGAGGAGCGGGAATTATGCCACAGGGTTTTCGCCCTGCTGGATTTCGGCTATCCTCGCCCGTTATGGCACTAGTCCGCCCGCTCCTCAAAGCCACGCTGTTGGTCATCGTGCTCCTCGCCGTCTTTGCCGGCGGCTGGCTTGCCGGGCGCACCGGACTTGGCGCGGCCGTAGACACGGCATCGCTCGAGGATCGCGAGCGGCAGTTCGCCGACCGTATGCGCGGGGTCAGCCTGGTGGGCTCCTATAACACCGCCGGCAGAGATCGCTCGTCGAGCCCGGACCGCTACGACATCGCGAGCGTGGAGAAGGTGGGGGAGGACCTGTGGCGGTTCAATGCGCACATGGACTGCTGCGGGATCAACGGAAACATTCCGGTTGTCGTCCCCGTGAGATGGGTCGGCGATACACCGATGATCATGATGACCGACACCACGCTGCCTGGCATCGGCACGTTTACCGTGCGGCTGTTTTTTTACGGCGATCGGTATGCCGGGACGTGGCAGCACGGCGAACGGGGCGGGCTGATGTCGGGTCGCATAGAAAAACAACGGCCCGCAACTCGGTGAGCTAACCAGAGCTCTGTGGTTTATCCGGCGTTCCTAGAACGAGAGCTGAAGACCGAGCCGCGCGGATCGCGGAGGAGCCGGATGCGTGTGCACGTCTTCGACACCCTCCGCAGGTTCGCCGGATAACCGGGACGAGTAAGAGTAGTCGATGTCCGCGACCTCCGCATTGAACAGGTTGAATACCTCGAGCACGAGCTGAATCTTGTCGGAGAAGCGGTAGCCTGCTTCACCATTCCATAGTGTCGTGGCTTCCGATTTCACGCTCGCGTCTTCGATGAGCGGACGCGGTCCGAAATGACGCACCCGCACGCTTCCGAAGATCCGGGCGCGCGGCTCGATCGTGAGTCCGCCCGACAACACGCGATCCATCGAGCCGGGGATGTTGCTGCCGGCGGGATCGGAGTCAGTGAATCGCGCGCGTGAGACAGCGACATCGGCGTCGACGGTCAGCCACGAGCGAAGACGCCAGTAATTTGTCCATTCAACCCCGACACGGCGGCTCGGCCGCCCTGCTTCGGTTGTGCCCGCATCGCCGACGAAGAGCAACTCGGAATCGATACCGAGATACCAGAGCGAGAACGTCGATTGAAGGCCGCGTATGCGAACCGTGCGCACGCCCACCTCGGCTCCTTTAGCCCGGACCAGCGGGGTAACCGGATTAGCAGCCTCGCCCGTTGCCGGATCCACTGAGGTAACCGCTCCGCGCGCGTCGTTGCTGTGAAAGCCCGTGCCGGCGTTTACATAGAATTCAGTCGCCGCCCACGGTCCGAGCACCGCCGCGAACTTGGGGCTGACCATTTGATCTAATCCGCTGCCCGAATTCGCCGGAAAGCTCGAGGTGACGTCGAACCGATACAGGTCGGCTCTCACGCCGACAGTCGTCCGGAGGGCACGCGTCCACTCTATCTCGCTCTGAGCGTAGACTCCGGTCATCGTCTGCCCCACTTCGTCTTCGCGCGTGATCACACGCCGCTGACGTCCGGTTGTCTGATAGAGGCCAACCGGATCGAGCCAGTCCTGCCGTACCTGCACGCCGACGGCGCTTTCCACGTGCCGATCGAAGAGGTGGCCCAGCCGGCGGTACGTGATCCGTCCTCCAACCGCGGTCCGGCGTTCGGCCTGCTCGAACTGGTCTCCGTTCTCTGCGTCGGACAGGAAATAGGTGAAGTTCGAGAACAGGTTCAGGCGGTTGTGAAGGACGTATCCGGTCGATCGAATCGAAGACGACCCCATCGATCGCTGGAACTCGGCCGCAACGCTTTGCCGGCTCGTCGTGCCGCCGTCGGTTGCGTCAATCAAACCGTAACGCGAGATCGCCCCGCTATCCACCGCGCGCTGCGGCACCTGATCGGTGGAGTTCCAATCGGCCCAATAACCCATGCCGGTGAGCGAGAACCCATTCCTGTTGTCGCCGCGGCTGAATCGGAGGACGCCATTCACTTTCTCGTAGTCGTCTGGCTGCACCCACGGTCCGTCGTTGCGGGTGAGCTCGATCGCGCCGAGAAGGTAACCCGCACCCACACGCGGCGAGGCCGCGGCAAACAGCCGTCCCCAGCCGTCTTGCCCCGCGCTTACCCGCAGCTTCGGACGATCGAGCCGGTTCACATAATTGATGCTGGCGGCACCGGCGGCGGAGAAATCCCCTTCGTCGGCGAAATACGGCCCCTTCTTGAACTGCACGCCGCTGACCAGCTCGGGCATCAGAAAGTTGATGTCGGAATAGCCGTGGGCGTGCGCTCCCGTCGGCGTGTTCACCGGGACGCCGGCCACGGCGGAGGCGAAGTCGGTCCCATGATCGAGGTTGAAGCCGCGCAGATAATACTGGTTCGCTTTGCCCTCGCCGGAATGCTGGCTGACGATCATGCCGGGCACCGTTTCGAGCACTTCGCCGGTGCGCATCACGGGGCGAACATCGAGCTGTGCAGCGGTGACCGCGCCCTGGCTGGCCGAAGACGCGATGCCCACCAGGCTCGCGGCCGGGTCTTCGACGTCGGCGATGTTACGAAACGTCGCAGCGCCGGTGACGATGACGTCGGCGCTGAGCGATAAGGTGAGCGTGGCATGTAGGTTGGCAACCTGGCCGGCGGCAACCGGAATCGTGCGCCGAAACACGCTGAAGTTGATGAGCCGGAACGTCAGCTCAGACGTTCCTGGCGGCACACCTTCGAAGTGATAGACCCCTTCGTGATCGGTGACGGTGGTGAGCTCACGGTTGCCTGTCATGAGATCGATGGTCACCCCCGGCAGCGATGCGCCGGTCTGGTCGAGAACGCGGCCCGAGATGCTTCCCGTTTGTTGACCGTGGATGGCGGGTGCGTGACAGAGTATTAGAACGAGAAGAAGTGTTGTTATTCTGAAGGGCATCGTGACGCGGACAGCGAAATGAGAGAGTCAGTCTAGATGGTGAACCCGCCAGAGCAGGTGCGGCATGTTGTCGCATGGCTGCCGGCAGTGCGCTGGGCGACGTGTCTCGCTCTGTGGGTTGCAGTGGCGGCGGCGCTCCTATTTTCGCGCCTGGATTTTCCTCTTCGCGAGATCGCGCCGGTTGGATTGGCTGCGGCAATTTGCCGCACCCTGCTGCTGGCGCTTCAATCCAGGGGCACCGCGCCTGAATGGCTCGCGGGCGTGTCGCTGGCCGCGGATGCCGCGGTGCTCACCATTCTGCTCGACATCACGGGCGGCCCGTTCAATCCGTTCATCGTGATGTATGTGATCTACGTCTGGCTCGCGGGTGTCGCGGCATCGCGGGCATCGGCCACTCTCGTGGCTGCCGTCTCTGCAGCTGGATTCGGGTGGCTGGTCATCGATCATCTTCGCCCAGGCCCGATCGAACATCACCGCTTGAACGACTTTCCGACACACCTTTTCACGATGTGCTTCGTCGGCAGCGCGGTTGCCGAGCTGGTCGCGCATTACATCGCACGCTCGAGAGCAATCCTCGAGCATCGCCAGCAGCAACTCGACGCCGCCCGCGACAGCGCGCTCAAAAATGAATATCTCGCCTCGCTGACGACGCTCGCGGCGGGCGCGGCGCACGAGTTGTCAACGCCGCTGGCGACGATTGCGGTCGCCGCACGTGAACTCGAGCGGAATACCTCCCGGTTGTCCGAGCGCGTCGGCGCCGCTCACGCCCTGGCGGACGACGCGAGGCTGATACGGTCGGAAGTGCAACGCTGCCAGACGATCCTCGATGGCATGAGCGGGCGCGCCACCGATGCCGCGCCCTCGGAAGAGTCGCTGTCCCCGCACACGATCGCCCGGCTGGCGAGCGCACGCCTGACCGACGATCAACAGCGGCGGCTTCGTCTGGAGATTGCGCCGGATGCGGCTGCCCCGAGCGCGGGTGGCCCGGCCCTGGTGCAGGCGCTGTCGTCCCTGCTCAAGAACGCGTTTGACGCAAGCGGCATGTCGGATGAAATCCGGCTCAGAATCGTGCCGCGCGGATCGATGCTGCGGCTTGAAGTGCACGACCGCGGCCATGGCATGTCGCCCGAAGCCATCCGGCGCGCGGGAGAGCCGTTTTACACCACGAAGGAACCCGGTCACGGCCTCGGGCTCGGCCTCTTTCTGGCACGCACCATCGCCGAGCGCGCCGGCGGCTCGCTGCAGTTCGACGCCGGTGCGGGCACGACAGCCATTCTCGAAATCCCGGCCGTCGCCGCGGCGGACGGTGGCGCGCCTTGAGCGCACACAGCCGCACTCTTCTCGTGGTGGATGACGACACGCAGTTTCGTGATCGTCTCGTGCGCGCCATGCGCGATCGGGGCTACGACGCGATTGGCGTTGCCGACCATTCGGCTGCGTTGAGCGCGGCGCGCAACGACAGTCCTGAACTGGCGCTCGTAGACCTGCGACTGCCCGGCGAGTCGGGTCTCAGCGTCGTACGGGACCTCAAGGACCTCGACCCGTCGACGGTGATCGTCGTGCTCACGGGATACGGGAGCATCGCGACAGCCGTCGAGAGCGTCAAGCTCGGCGCCGCCGGCTATCTGACGAAGCCGGCGGACGCCGATCAGATTGTCGCGGCATTCGAGGGCAAGCAGCCGTCTGATGAAGCGGAAGTGCCGTCGCTGGCCCGTGTGGAGTGGGAGCACATTCAGCGCGTGCTGGCCGATTGCGCCGGGAACGTCTCGCAGGCAGCCCGCATGTTGGGCATCCATCGCCGTTCGCTGCAGCGAAAGCTGTCGAAGTATCCATCCAGCCGATAGATCGGCGAGGTGTGTTGAGCTCGCTATCCCTCGAAGAGGGCGAGTTCCGGCACGTCGTCGAAGTCGGCCCGGTTGAGCGTCCAGAGCCGGGCGCCGTGTTCGATGGCGCAGGCCGCGATCGCCAGATCGGCCTGGCGTTGTCGTGGACTTTTCACGTGCCGATACAGCGTCGCCGCGCGCTCCGCCTCGCGGGCACCGAAGGATGCGACGACATCTGCGGCGAAGAACTCCGCGACGGCCTTTCGTTCGACTTCGGAGCGGGGCCCGCGCAGCCACTCGTAGGACACGATGGCGCAGAACGCGGTGACGTCGCGGGCAGCGGTGGCGCTGCGCAACGCCATCATCGAACGGCGGCGGCCGGTAAAGGCATCGATCAAGACCGAGGTATCGAGGTGAATGAGCATCACTCGCTCGTCCGCTTCCAGCCCGTGCGCCGCGCGCGGCGCGCGGCGTGAAGGGCTGCATCCACTTCTTTCTCGGGGCGTGTGGGCGCGGCTGCGGCGAGCTGGTCGAGCACCCGCAGCTTACGCGCGCGTTCCTGTTCGTTCAGCTTCTCGCCCTGCGCCGCATACACCGCAATCGCCTCGCGCACGACGTGGCTTTGCGGCTTCCGTTGCCGGACCCCGAGGGCGCGAAGGGTGCGGACCGTGTTCTCATCGAGCGAAAGAGTAAGTTTTACCATACTACCACACTACCACACTACCATAAGACCACACCCCAATACCGTAATATTCCTCCTTCGACCGCCTTACTTGATCAGCCGCCGCATACGCCTCCTCAACTCGTCGACCACCCCCTCGCGGATGACGCTTCCCACATCGATATCGAATGTCGGTGCATCGAGCGAACCGGTAATCGTCAGCGGCACTACGACTTCGCCGCTTGCCTTCCGAAGCCGGGCAAGCTCGTGCACGCTGTCGACGCCCGCCGCAACTCTCTCGGCAGAAACGATCGCACGCCCTCGGAGATTCAGCGATCGATCGAAGCTGATCGTGCCGCTCAGAACGGCGCGCAAGTGACCAGCTTGAATAACGAGGTTGTCGGTCGTGGCAGTGCCGCGCGCGATCGCCAAGGAGGCGCTCAGCTCTTCGAACCGCGTGTCCTGCCCGTCGCCTTCCGAAAGGCGAAGCGCTCGGTTGACGGTGGCGACGAGCGGGAAGTCGTGAAGCACTCCGTTCGAGACCACTATGCGCGCACCACCGTCCATGCGCGTGAGGAACCCCGGCTCGAAACGGCCTTTCAGCTCCGCGTCGATGCGCCCTCGCCCGTCGAGCCTCGCATCGCGGCCGGCCACCGTGTCCAGAAGCGCACCCACATCGAGATCGTGGACGCGGCCATCCATCGTCCACGCTGGGGCATCGCCGAGCATCACCGTGAAGCGGCCTTCGTGCGAGCCTCCGTTAATCGTGAACGTCGCCGGTGTGAACGTGAGCTGGGTTCCCTCGACAACGAAGGGCGCGTTGAGTTGCTGCAGGCGCAGCGGCGCGACTGTGAGCGCGGGTGCGCGAAGCGTTCCGCTTCCCCTGAGCTGCAAGGTCGCGCGGTCGATCCTGACGCTCACCGAAGCTGCTGCCGGTTCGTCGAGGCGAAGCACCGCCGGACGCGAGGCCGCGAGAAGCCCAAAGAATGCCGGCAAATCGGCATCGCGAATCGCGGGCGCGGAGAAATCGAGTCGCACCGATTGCGGATCGGTCTCGGCGTGGCCGCTGATCGCGGCGCCGCCCACACGGCCCGCCAGCGGCGCCAGCCGCAGTCCCCTCAGGCCCACGAGCAAATCCGTGCGCATGTCGTCGATGCGCGATCGCTCTCGCCAAGCGCCGTTCGGGCCCACATCGAAAATGAGGAGACGTCCCCCGGCGACGTGCACCCGATCGATTTCGATACCACCACCCGCACCGCGAGTGGACATCGGGAACACCGCCGGAGCCCGCCATCTGCGGCCTGCATCGCGGAGGATTGAGACGGTGAAGCCGTCGAGGCTCACTTCCGTGATGTGGATTGGTCCCTGGAGGAATGAACGCAGCACAGGGAAGACTTCGACGCGATCGAGTCTGAGGGCAGGCGCCTGCTGCGCGGCGTCGCCAATGCGAATGCCCGACCCCGTGAATGCCGGTCTCGGCGTCAGCGAGAAACCAAGTTGCCCGATAGCGACCGGCTGACCGAGGGCGGTCGAAATCCGCGATTCAGCGATGTTCTGCACAAAGTCGGCCATGAGTGAACCGCGGATCGCCACCAGTACAGCCAAAGCCGCGAACCCGCCGAAAACGACCGCTACGACCGTTAAGAAGCGCCTCTGCACGGCTCCAGGCGGATCATTGCGCCGCGAAGCAATAGATCAGCCCTGCTCCACCGGTCGCCACCAGGTTCTCCTGCGAGCACCCCTTGGACGGATAAGCATTCCCGAGCCGCTGCTGCTCACGAAAAAGCTGCGTCAGACTCTTCGACATCGTTGTGCCTCCTCGTTCCGGAACGAGTCCCTCACGACTTCAGAGTGCGGCCAAGTTGCAGGAGTCGTGGATTCGGGGTTCGGCCGCCCGGGAGCGTGCCGCCTATCGCGCCATCGCGTTCGTCGCGTCATCGTGTTTGCTTCGCGTCTTCGTACCTTCGTGGTTCTGAAGGTCTAACGCACAGGCTTCGCCGCATCCTCGATCAATCGCGCAAACGGCGCGACGTTCGAATGCAGGGAGAGAATCCGGCTGATGCGGAGCCCGCGCTGCTTGAGCCGCCCGAGAAACTGCGCGGCGAACACGTGGATGTGTTCGTCCGGCTCGTAGAGGTCGCCTTCGACGAGCAGCGTCTCACGCGGGAAATAGGCCATCAGCATCGTATTCGTGTGATCGCCCGGCACCGCATACAACGTCATCGTTCTCGTACCGTCGCTGATGACTTTTTCGTCGCCGACCGTTTCCAGCGTAAGCGGTTTCGGGTTTTTCGAAAGGGCGTCCGGAACGAGCGTGTGCGGCCGCTTGACGATCTCCTCGAAAAACGCCGCGTTCCCTTCGTGCGTAATCACCGTCAGCCCTTCGCTGACGGCTGCCCGGATGCCGCCGGAGTGGTCGAAATGATGATGCGTGTTCACCACGTGCGTAAGCGGCTTGCCCGGACGGAGCTCCCGGGCTTTGGCGATCACTGCGAGCGCACGGGCATCGTTCTGCGGCGCCTCGATGAGCACGAGGTGATCGGCGAACTCGACCAGCACGCTGCGATGCGATCCTCCGCCAAGCTGCCAGATTCCCGGAGAGATTTCCGAGGCCGTCACGTTCGGTGGAGCGGCTACCGGCAGTGCCGCCGACGCGGCGGCGCCGGGCGCCGCCAGATCGCCAGGATCGGCATCGACCGTCTGCTTCGTGACGCGCACCTCCAGCGTCGTGAAGTCATCGGTTCTGGTTGTCAGGCGCCTCGGAAGTTGAACTCCGCCCGCGTCCTGGTAGTCCGCGAACGCGGTGCTGATACGCACATCGCCGAGATTGACGTGGTTGGCCAGAGCGGTCACCCGGCTCGGCAGCTTCGTCGCCGCGTCGATCGCCAGCGTAAACGTGCGGCCGTCAGATGTCGTGACGTCGACAACCGACTGACCGTTTTCGGTGCGAAGGTTGGTCACGCGGCTTGCCGGGTCTACCGCGGCGCGGATTGCCGCAACCGGGTGCCGGAGCAACTCGGCGCGCCGGTCGTTTGCCGCGGCTTCTGCCACTCGAGAGGCGGCGCCGGTAGCGGAGACGTTGTAGCCCACGGCACCATCGATGCCTTGAATCTGCTGCTGCGGCTCGGGTCCCAGGAAGTACACGAATTTCGGCGATCGCGTCAGCTCGGTCCGCGCGCGGCCGTTCTGGAAGTCGATGGCGCGTTTGTATTGCGTCACCGCGAACGTCTGACCTGACGCGCCGGGGATTACGTCCTGCCCGAGGTTGTATTGCGTGCCCTCGCCTTCGATGACGATGGTTTTAATGGCCTGAAGGCGCTGGGCGCCTCCCATTGCCGATGCGGCGTCGTTGACAAGTTGCTGTTCCGGCGCGGGCCGGGCGCAGCCCGCGAACAGCACGGCAGCCAGCAGCGAAAGACAGGCTTCTCGTTTCATAGTGGTGATCAATAGGGAACGTCGATGAGTCTATCGCTCGAGCGCATGTCTTCCTCGAGCAACTGGAGCAGCGCCCTGGCGACGGGCCCGGGCTTGCCGTCGCCAATTATCTGATCGTCCCACTGGGTAATCGAAGCCACTTTGACAGAGCTGCCGAGCAGCAGCATCTCCCGGGACGCACGCGCTTCGGCGACCGGCACGTCCCGCACTTCGATCGCTTTCACCAGTCCCTTGTCCCGGAGCCCTTCCGCCAGTTCGAGCAGGCGCAGCGACGTGCAGCCGGCGAGGATCGACTCGAACTTCGGATGCGCGAGCACTCCGTTTCTCGTGACGAACGCCACATTCATGTTCGAACTTTCGCCCACATGACCATCGGCGTCGATGAACACGCCGTTGTCGAAGCCCGCCGCCTTCGCCTCCATCTGCATGAGGACGTTCGGCAGGTAGTTGGTGGCCTTCGTAATGGCGTAGATGGGCGCCTTGATCGGATACGTCGTCGTCATCACGCGTGCGCCTTCGGTGAGCCAGCGCTCGGGGTAGGTGAGTCCGCCAAACACCATCACGAAGAACCCCGGCTCGGCGCCGGCCGCGGGGCTCAACTCGAGGCTGCCTGGCCCCGACGAGAGCCAATACCGGATCGCTCCGTCACGCTTGCCGCTCACCGCTGTCGTCTTGATGATGATGTCGCGCATTTCGCCGCGCGACGGCGAGACCCGCAGCTTCGAACGTTCGGCCGACAGCAGAAATCGATCGAGATGCGCGTCGAGATCGTAGATCTTCCCGTTCACCAGACCCGCCGTGTCGAAGATGCCGTGCCCGCGATGCACCATATGATCGTCGAAGGGCAGCACCATCAGCGCAGGGTCGGTGACGATGCCTCCCAGCTGACTCGAGTAGAACGCGAAATATTTCACCGGCTGGCGCGCGCGCAGCGCCTCGAGTTGCGCGACGACTTCGTCCGCGCCCAGCGTCGGCAGATTGATGTGCGAGACTGTCATAACGCGACTGTAACATGAGGCGAGGAGGCGGCGGGATCGTGGGGTTCAATGATTGAGATGGGCGTGGACACGTTCGGCGATGTCACCACCGACAGCAGCGGCCGTCCACTATCGCAGGCGCAGGCGCTCCGCAACGTCGTCATCGAAGGCGTTCTTGCCGAGCAGGTGGGCCTCGACTCGTTCGGCGTCGGCGAGCACCATCGTCCGGACTTCGCGGTGTCGGCTCCTGAGGTCGTTCTGGCGGCCATTGCCGGCCACACCGAGCGCATCATCCTCGGCTCGGCGGTGACGGTGCTGAGTTCAGACGATCCTGTGCGGGTGTTCCAGCGCTTTTCGACACTCAATGCCGTGTCGAACGGGCGCGCGGAAGTGATCCTCGGACGCGGCTCGTTCACCGAATCGTTTCCGCTGTTCGGCTACGACCTTTCGCAGTACAACGAATTGTTCGAGGAGAAGCTCGACCTGTTCGTCAAACTCCTCGAGCAGCAGCCGGTGACCTGGTCGGGGCGCACTCGCAGCGGCCTGACGAACCAGACAATTTATCCGCCGGTGGAAACTGGACGACTCAGAACGTGGGTTGGGGTGGGCGGCAGTCCCGAATCGGTCATACGCGCCGCGCGATACGGCCTGCCGCTGACGCTTGCGATCATTGGCGGCAGCGCGAAGCGATTCCTGCCATTCGTGGAGTTGTACCAGCGGGCGCTGCAGGAATTTCAAAAACCGGCGCAGCCAGTCGGCGTCCATTCCCCGGGCCATGTTGCCGCGACCGACGAGCAGGCGAAGGAGGAGCTCTGGCCGCACTATTCGGCGATGATGAACCGTATCGGCCGCGAACGCGGGTGGCCGCCGCGAGGCCGCGATGACTTTGAACGCGAGGCCGGCCCGGACGGCGCTCTGTATGTCGGCTCGCCCGAAACCGTTGCGGCCAAGGTCGTCAGCACGGTGAAGCTCCTGGGCCTGTCGCGCTTCGATATGAAATACAGTAACGGCACGCTGCCTCATGACGCTGCCATGAAGAGCCTCGAGCTGTACGGCCGTGAGGTCGTCCCGCGCGTTCGCAGCCAGTTATGATCCGTGCATTCGCGAGTGGTTACTTGGCACGCCGTCTCCCGCAACGCCGTCTCCCAGCGGCCCGGCGGAGTCGCGCCAGGTCGTGCCCGAGCGCATCGGGCACTACGTCATCGAGCGGAAGCTCGGAGAAGGCGGGATGGGCGTCGTCTACGCCGCGCGCGACGAACGCCTCCACCGCGGCGTCGCCCTGAAGACGATGTCAACGATGTCGCTCGCCAACGACGAGACGGCGCGGCAGCGTTTCTGGCGCGAAGCCAGGGCGGCGGCGAGCGTCAACCATCCCAACGTCTGCCAGATTTACGAGATAGGAGAGCACCAGGGCGAACTGTTCATCGCCATGGAGCTGCTCGAAGGCGAGCCGCTCTCCGAACATCTCCGCCGCGGCTCGCTCAGTGTGTCAAAGACGCTGCCGATCGCCTTCGGCATGCTGGGTGCGTTGTCCGCGCTGCATCAGCGCGGCGTCATTCACCGCGATTTGAAGCCTTCCAACGTCTTCATCACTCCGCACGGCGTCAAACTGCTCGACTTCGGGCTGGCGAGGCCGAAGCTCGAATCGTCTCTCGCGACGGGACTGACGCGCACCGGCATTCTGATGGGAACTCCGCGATACATGGCGCCCGAACAGATTACTGGCGACGCCATCGACGCCCGCACGGATCTGTTTGCCGCCGGCGCCATTCTGTTTGAGATGCTGGCTGGACGGCCGGCGTTCAACGGCCGCACCGTCATCGAGATTCTTCACGCGACCGTGCACGAGCAGCCGGCCGCGCTCACCGGGTCGCCGACCGTTGCGGCTGTCGATCGCGTGATACGGCGTGCGCTGGCGAAGCGGCCGGTCGATCGGCCCGAATCAGCGGAGGCGATGTCAGAGGCGCTGCGATCCGTTCGCGCCGCCGAAGCGAGACGAAACCCCTGCGCAGGTGCACGCGCTCACGCGTCTCGTGGTGCTGCCGTTTCGCGTTCTGCGTCCGGATCCCGAGACCGACTTTCTTGCCTTCAGCCTGCCCGACGCGATTTCGACGTCGCTTTCCGGCATCGGTTCGCTGATCGTGCGCTCCAGCGCGGCCGCGGCGCGGTTCGTGTCGGAAGCTCCGGATCTCGGCGCGCTCGCTGCCGAAGCAGACGTCGATCGCGTCGTCATCGGCACGCTGCTGCGTTCCGGCTCGCAGCTGAGGGCGGTCGCGCAGCTCGTCGAAGCGCCGAGCGGCACGCTGGTCGCGTCGCATACGTTTCAATCGTCGCTCGGCGATCTGTTTCAACTGCAGGACGAAATCGCCAGGCGCATCGTCGGTGCGCTGTCGTTGCCGCTCGCCGGCGCGACACCGTTGCCCACGCCGCAGGCGCCACGGAATGCGCAGGCGTACGAGCTCTATCTGCGCGCGAACGAGGTCGGGCGCAATTACGACGGGCTTCCGCAGGCCCGCGAGTTGTACGAGCGCTGTGTCGAGCTCGATTCCACCTTTGCTCCAGCGTGGGCGCATATCGGCCGGTGTCATCGCGTCATCGGCAAATACATCCGCGGCACGTTCGACAGCGAAGAATGCGCGGAGGAAGCGTTCCGCCGCGCGCTCACGCTGAATCCGCGGCTTTCGATCGCGCACAAGTTCTACGCCAACCTCGAGGCCGACATGGGGCACGCGCAGCAGGCCGTCGTGCGGCTGCTTGGCGAAGCGAGCCGGAATGGCAATGACCCTGAATTGTTCGCCGGGCTCGTCCACGCCTGCCGGTATTGCGGGCTGAACGACCAGTCGATCGCCGCACATGCGGAGGCGCGCCGGCTCGATCCGCACATCCCGACGAGCCTCGAGCAGACGATGCTGATGACGGCGGATATCGAGCGGCTGCTTGCAGTCGAGAAGTCGCCGCTCGCCGGCAGCGGGGACGCCGGCATCCGCGTGATTGGCCTCGGACTTGCCGGCCGCCGCGACGAGGCACGAGCCATCCTGGTCGAACTCAAGCAGGCGATCGGCGTCGATGCGTTTCAATGGTGGGCCAATCATTTGCTGGCCTGGCTCGACAAGCGTCCAGCCGACATGACGCTGGAGTTCGTGGATATGAGCGGGCTGAAGATTCACGAAGACCCCGAGGCCATATTTCAGGAAGGCATGCTGCTGTGCGACCTCGGGGAGTACGCGCGAGGGCTGGACATCATTCGCCACGCGGTGGGCAAAGGGTACTTCCCCGCGTTCACCCTTTCGGCCGCCCGCCAGTTCGACGCGCTCAGAGACGATCCCGGGTTCAAGAAAGTGCTGGCGGAGGCGGAACAAGGGCGTGCCCGCGCCCTCGCTGCGTTCCGCGAGGCTGGCGGCGAGCGGTTGCTCGGCCGGTGATTGAGAGTGGCGGTGAAGACGCTCGCCAGCCGGCAATGCCGGGATGAGCTGCTTGCCAGACTGAAGTCGGTGCGCCCCGATGCCATTCCCAGATGGGGACTCATGTCGTCCCATCAGATGGTGTGTCACCTGGGCGATTCATTCCTGATGATGCTCGGCGAGCGGGCGGTCAGCGAGGCGACGAGTTTTGCTCAGCGCACGTTCGTGAAGTGGATTGCGTTGTACGCTCCGATGCCGTGGCCAGCGGGAATCCCCACGGTGCCCGAGGTCGATCAGAAGGGGGGCGGTACGGCGCCGGGTGATTTCACCGGCGATGTTGCGAAGGTCGAAATGCTGATGGTGCGCGTGTGCGACCGGGCGGGCAATTACGCCCCGCGTCATCCCATATTCGGCCCGATGTCAGAAGCCGCCTGGTTTCGCTGGGCGTACCTGCATACGGACCATCACTTGCGTCAGTTTGGTGTTTAGTGAGTGACTATCAGATGTCCTGTCTCACCGCAGAGGCGCGGTGACGCGGAGAACTCTGATTCGGACAAACAATTTCAAAACACACCAGAGCGGGTGGCGCCGGTCGGGGCCGCCCCGCCCGCCGCGCAGGCGCCTCCCACGTGACATGTGCTGTTGGCGCCGAGGACGGGTGGGGCTAGACCGGCGACAGGACCCGCGAGCGGAGTTTTGAAACCACCTCACTAGCAACAGCCACAGGACTACCAGCCACTGGCTACCGGCTATTGGCTAGCAGCCAGGTGATCAGTTCTCCTTCCACGGGTTATTCGCAAACACCGCGACTTCCGGCCAGAGTGCCCGGCGCGGCATGTCCAGCGTAGCCATCACTGTTTCGGCGATATCCGCCGCGTAGAGTTTGTTGGGGTTGTTGCGGCCGACCTTTCCGCCGAAGGTGGTTTGTACTTCCGACGGGCACACGCAGACGACGCGAATGCCGTGAGGCCGCAGTTCGGCCTGCCAGCATTGCGTGATCCCGCGCACGGCCCACTTGCTTGCCCCGTAAGGCGTCGCCGACGCCGCGCCCTTCATGCCGCTGGTCGATGCGATGTTGATGATGTCGCCCTCTCCCCGCGCTTTCATCTGCGGCACGACACGGTTGGTGATATCGACAAGGCCGAACACGTTCGTGTCGAACAGCGCTTTCATGCGATCGATATCGAGATCGCCGATCTCGGCGCGGTAGTCGTGCGCGGCGTTGTTGATCAGCACGTCCACGCCGCCCATCTGCTTCATGCACGCGTCGAAGGTTCTGGCGTTGTCGTCGGTGACGCGCGACATCCGCCTTGATGCCGTGCGCGCCGGTTTTCGCCGCGACGGCTTCGATGAACTGATTATTGCGGCCGGTGAAGACGACTTGATGGCCGGCGCTTGCGCGCCATCTCCACGATGGCTGCGCCGATCCCTTGACTGCCACCGGTGACGAGAAAACGGGCTGGTTTCATGATGGATTCCTCTCAGACGAGCGGCGATTCGCGGCGGTCAGTATATCTCCCCGAATGCGCTACAATTGTCACGGGTAAGTCCGAAGTCGAAAGTCCAAAGTCCAAAGTCGGAGTCGAAAGTCTGAGTCCTGAGTCCAGAGTCAGGGTGCCTTCGTGCTTTCGTGTCTTCGTGGTTCGTGGTTCCGGAGTCGAGGGTAGGTGAATGCCAACGGGAGAATCGAGTCGTTCGTTGTCGCCGCGCGAGGCGAAGGACCACCTGCGTGGCGCATATGTGCCCGAAATGCGGGACGGATCACCATGTCACCGTCGAGCAGGTGCTGACTGGCGAGAAGATGGTGACGTGGTGCCACTGCCGGGCGTGCGGTCACTCCTGGCATCCGGTTCCGGAAAGCCTCACCAACTGACCTGACGCGCGTGCGTCAGGCTTCGACCACCTCGATACCGAGATCGCCGGCTTCGATCCGAAAGAAAAATCCGTCCTCGAGCCCGTTCTGCGCGATCCAGCTCACCAGCTTCAGTCCAACCGCGTTCGCTTTTTCGGCGTCATTGCGCCCGGGCATGCGGCCGTGCGAGTCGCCGGTGAAGCGCAAGCCGCCGGTGATGTCGGGTTTGCCGTCGCGCTTGATGCGCAGCCGCACCACGTAGGCGTGGCGGCTTGCCGCGCTCTGGTCCTGCGCGAAATCCTCCTGGTAAATGGTCCCATTCGATCCGTCAGGCCATCGAACGACTTTGCCGCTGATATCGAAGGTCATACCTGCCTAGTCTAAGTTGAGTCTGGAGCGGCACGGTATCTAAGCGTATAGTTAAGCGACTGAATTGGGGCCCCCAGCTCCGACACCACGTCCGAGCCGATCGTGTGTGCTCGGAGAATGGGGATACATGTTCAGCCTTACGCTCCTCGATCACCTCAATCTCACCTACAGCCAGGTTGCCGAACGCCACAAAGCCCACACCCGGGCGGCAGATTCGTATCGGAAATGGCACAGGCGGCTGAAGGGAAGCGAGGCGCTTCTCATCGCCGGGACCGCCATGACGGCAGGCGCCGCCGCATTCGGCCTGGGCCGTATTCCCGCAATCGCCGCCGCCGCGCTGGCCGCGCTCGCGCTCGTCATCCTGCTCGTCCATCTCACGTTCGACTTCGAGACCTCCGCGCACGCACATGGGGAGTGCAGCTTGCACCTGTGGGCGATCAGCGATCGCTACCGCTCACTGCTGTCGGATTTGCGCGAAGGCGTGCTCGACGTCGCGGAGGCGCGCCGCCGGCGCGACAAATTGATGGATGACATCCGCGCGGTGTACGAGCGGACTTCGGTCCGGCCGCTCGGTGACGTTCAGGCAATCGATGCCGCGATCGAATCGGGCAAGACGGCCGCATGAGCGTCGCCGTGCGTGCCGTACGCAGTGTCCGGCTTTAGCCGGACCCACGCATCAACGCTCGTCCAGAAACAACGCCATCAGCACATCGTCGTCGTAGGCGCCGTCCAGCTTTCGCACGTGCTTTTTCGTGCCTTCGACGACAAACCCGAGCTTGCGATACAACGCGATCGCGGCGAGGTTCGAGGCAAACACCTCGAGCTCCACGCGTTCGAGACCCATGGCACGCGCCCCCTCTATCGTGTCCGACAGCAGGCGGGTGCCGAGGCCGCGGCCGCGATACGAGGGCAGAAGGGCCATTCCCATCCGGCCGGCATGTCGAAATCCTTCGATCGGCCGTCGCGTGATGTCGCACCACCCGACGACCTCGTCGTTCACGTCGAGGGCGATGAACTGTACGCCCTCTCCCGTCAGGATGTGCAGCACGTAGTTGCGCGTGTTTTCGAGGGGCGGGCCTTCCACAAAACCGATGTAGCGCCGCTCGCGAGCGACGATATCGAGTGCTCGGTTCAAGCCTTCGACGTAGCGCTCGTGGGTCGGCACGATGCGGATGCCGTCGGCGCTGGGCATGGGCTATGATCGGCTCTCTCTCATGCCCAATACAACCGTGTTCGTCCAGCAGAAAGGCCGCGTGATGAATCGGCGTGCATTTGTTCTCGGCCGGCGCCGCAGCCGCGGCCGGCATGATGCTGTCGCGCTCCGCCCTGGCACAGGCGCAAGGCTTCAGCGTCGGACCCGAGCCCGTGCGCTATCCATCGACCGTCTGGAAAGTCCTCGACGAGCGCTTCCGGAAATACATGATCGGCAACACTCCGCTCGTGCGCGAATGGACCGGCGGGTTGTGGGCCGAAGGGCCGGCGTGGAACGGCGTGGGACGTTTCGTGGTGTTCAGCGACATTCCGAACAACGTCCAGATGCGATGGGACGAGGCAACGGGAAAAACCACGGTGCTGCGGACGCCTTCGAATTTTTCGAACGGCAACACCTTCGACTGGCAGGGCCGTCAGCTCTCGTGCGAACACGAGACCGCGAGGGTGGTCCGCTACGAATATCGAGGCGAACCGACCGTGCTGGCATCGACATACGACGGCAAGCGCCTCAATGCGCCGAACGACGCCATCGTGCATCCGAACGGCGGCGGCATCCTGTTTACCGATCCTGGCTACGGCAGCCATTGGCACTACGAAGGCACGGTCCGCGAGCTCGAACTGCCGACGAGCGTCTACCACATCGACGCGCAGAACGGCCGGCTCACCAGGCTCTCCGACGAGATCCTCAAGCCCAACGGGTTGTGCTTTTCACCGGATTACCGTTTTCTGTATGTCGCGGACACCGCGCCGACGCACCACCCGCGTGAAAAAGCCAAGATCGTCAGGTGGGATGTCCAGAACAACGGCGCCCGCCTCACCAATCGGCGCGTGTTCGCGACGCTCGATGCCGGCTTCCACGATGGCATCCGCGCCGACGTGGACGGCAACGTCTGGTGCGGTACCGGTTTCGGCGGCGAAGGGATCGATGGCGTTCACGTCTACGCGCCCGACGGGACGAAGATCGGCCAGGTGGTGATGCCCGAGGGCACGGCGAACTTGTGCTTCGTCGGAAAACACCGCAACCGGCTGTTCATGACGAGCAGTCAGTCCATCTATACGCTCTACACGGCGGCGCAAGGCGCGCATATGACCTAAACGAAGAGTCGAAAGTCCAAAGTCGAAAGTCGTCGAAAGTCGAGGTGAAGATGCTTCGCGGCTTCAAGGAATTCGTGCTCCGCGGCAACGTCCTGGACCTGGCGGTGGCCGTCGTCATCGGCGGGGCGTTCGGCGCCGTGGTGACGGCGCTGGTCAAGGACCTCCTCACCCCGCTCATCGGAGCGATCGTCGGCAAGCCCGATTTTTCCGCGTTCGTCGTCACGATCAACGGCTCGCAGTTCCTGATCGGGGACTTTCTGAATGCGGTCTTGTCCTTCCTGCTCATCTCGTTCGCGGTGTACCTGTTTGTCGTCGCCCCTGTGAATGCCTTGGTCGCCAGGCGCCGGCGCGGCGAACCACCGGCCGACCCGACGACGAAGAAGTGCCCGGAGTGCCTCAGCGAAGTGCCGATCGCGGCGCGGCGCTGCCCTTTCTGCACTTCGACGCTGACGTAACATTTTCTCTCCCTGTGGACTGACATCAGGGTGAAAACGGCTGGGTTTACGACCGTTTGAATCCCATCCATTGGTACGGTTTCTGTATTGCGAGGGGTCAACACGCAAACGGAGGCCTCAATGAGAAGCTGGCGAGTATGCTGTCTCGTTTTTTGTGCGATGGTCACTCTGGCCAACGACTCCCAAGCCGCCGCCATTCAGTGGACGACCGGTGCGGGTGCGAACGGCCACTGGTACTGGTTCAGCTTCGGCACGCAGACCTTCGATACCGCGCTCGTATTTGCCGACAACGTGGCTCTCGATCCAGACGGCCCCGGTGGCAATCCGCCTCTCACCGGCTACGACAGCTACCTCATGACCATCACGACATCCGACGAACAAGCGTTCGTCAACGCTCACCCGGACAACACCGGCTTCAGATACTGGATTGCGCTGAGCGACGCGTCCGCTGAAGGAACATTTCGGTGGGTGGCGGGACCAGAGAACGGTCAGCTCGTCGGCCATACCAACTGGTGCGCGGGAGAACCCCTCGACATCGGCAGCGATGACTACGCCCTGGCGAACTTTTGCGCAAGCGGCGGATGGAACGATTTTCCCGCGGCGTCGCTGAACCGCTACGGCATCGAGTGGTCGCCGATCGCACCGACGGCGGTTCCAGAGCCCGGGACGCTTATCCTCTTAGCGACCGGCGCAGCGCTGTGTCGAAGACGCAGACAGGCGCGTTAGCAAATCTGTAAAGAGGCCAGCCGATCCAGCGATATTGTCAATCGTCTGAAGCGGCGTCATGCGCCCGCCCACCGTATCCACACAGTCATCACTGTGTGCGACATAAGAGCATTGTTTCTTGACATCTGCGGGCACGCGGAGTAGAACGGGCGAAAGGATTCAGCCACACAACATGAGACTCGCAGCCGCCGCGGCCCTGGGCTTCGCCGCACTCGTCAGCGCACGTGTCTTTACCCAGGCTTCGGTGTCTCCAGGGCACGATTTACCTAATCCCTACCAGCCAGGGGTGAGAAACTGGGGAGTGCTCCCCGACAGTAGAACGTGGGGATCCACGGCCGGCGTGGAAATCGGCCCGCGCAACGAGATCTGGGCCATCGATCGCTGCGGCGTGAACACCTGCGACGGTTCAAGTCTGCCGTCGGTACACTTGATGGACCTGGCGACCGGACGTCCGACGAAAAGCATCGGCGAAGGGCTGTTCGTCTTTCCGCATGGCCTTCACGTCGACGCCGACGGGAACATCTGGGTGACCGACGCCCAGGCGAGCAAAGACGGCACCAAGGGGCACCAGGTGATCAAACTGTCGCCCGAAGGCAAGGTGCTGTTGAGGCTCGGTACGGCCGGCGTGGCAGGCGGAGGTCCGGCGCATTTCAACGAGCCGTCGGACGTCGTGACCGCGCCGAACGGCGACATCTTCGTGGTGGACGGCCACTCCGGCCAGAATCCGAAAGTGCCGCCGGACTACGTTACGCGCGTCGTAAGATTTTCGAAGGACGGCAAATTCCTCCGCGAGTGGGGGAAACTCGGAACGGGCCCCGGGGAATTCCGGAACGCGCACGCTGTCGCGATCGATTCGCGCGGGCGCGTGTTGGTCGGTGACCGCGGCAACGCGCGTCTGCAGATTTTCGATCCGGACGGAAAGTTCATTGCCGAATGGAAGCAGTTCGGCCGTCCGAGCGGCTTGTATATCGACAAGGACGACAAGCTGTACGTCATCGATGCGGACTCGACGTCGACAAGCAATCCGGGCTGGAAGAAGGGCATTCGCATCGGCAGCGCCCGCGACGGCAAGGTCGTGGCGTTCGTGCCCGGCCATCAGACGGACAGCCCCGACGGCGCAGCGGGCGAAGGCGTCGTGTCGGATCCCGCGGGCAACCTGTACGCGGCGGAAAATACACTGCGCGGCGTCACCAAGTACGCCAAACATTGAAGGAGACCGTATGAGCACGCGAGGAACGTCACGACGCAACTTTCTCCTCGAATCCGCGGCGGGCCTGAGCGGCGCCTGGGTGGCGGCGAACTACGCCGGCATTCTGGCCGCCGAGGACTACGTGCTCGAGGCCGCGCAGTCCGGCAAGCCGGTCAGCTTCCAGTTCTTTACGCCGGATCAGGCGGTGGAGATCGAAGCCATGGCCGCACAGATCATTCCGACCGATGAGTCTCCCGGCGCGCGTGAAGCGCGCGTCATCAATTTCATCGACAGGGCGCTGGCGACGTTCGCGAAGAACAGCCAGGGGCAGTACACCAAAGGCCTCGCCGATCTCGATGCCCAGACCAAGCAGATGTTCCCGGGCGCCGCGAAATTCTCCGCGCTCACGTCGCCGCAGCAGATTCAGGTGATGACGGCGATGGAGAAGACGCCGTTCTTCAATACCGTCCGCACGCATACCGTAATCGGATTTTTCGCGAGCCCGGTGCACGGTGGCAACCAGGACAAGGTCGGCTGGCGGCTCATCGGCTACGATGACTCGCTGAATTTCAGGCCACCGTTCGGCTACTACGATGCTCAAGATCCTGCCGGTAAGCGCTGAAGGAGACGACCATGAGACAGTACACACCAAATACTGAAGTCGATTTCGTCGTCATTGGATCTGGCGCGGCCGGCGGCATCATGGCCAAGCAGCTTTCGCAGGCCGGGTTCTCCGTCGTCGTCCTCGAGCAGGGCGGCTGGGGCAAATACGGCCGGGACAGCGAATACACGAAGGACGAGTGGCTGAATCGAAACCTCGCGCTTGAAGATCGCCTGATGAGCGATCCCTCGCGTCAGCGCAATACCTTCCGCCGCAACGACAAGGAAAAGGCGGTTCCTGGGACTCACAGCTACGGAATGGTCGTCGGAGGCGGTACCGTTACCTATGGCGGCAGCAGCTGGCGGCATCTTCCCTACGAGTTCAACGAACTGACCAGCGATCCCACAATCCCGTCGGGGACCGGCATGGCGGACTGGCCGCTTACCTACGAAGAGCTGGAGCCGTACTACGTGCAGGCGGAATGGGAGATGGGGATTTCCGGCGCCCGCGTCAATTCGCCGTTCGTCGCGCCGATGTCGAAGGACTACCCGGTTCCACCGGTTCCGCTGAAGAGTTCGGGCGCCTTGTTCAACGTCGCAGCCAAGAAGCTGGGACTCACCGTCGTGCCCGGGCCGCTGGCCATCATCACCCGGCCGTATATGGGCCGCGCGGCATGCGTGAACTGCGGCATCTGCTCCGGGTACGGCTGCCACGTGCGTGCGCGGTCGAGCTCGGCGGTCACCGTGATTCCGATCGCGCAGAAGACGGGCCGCTGCGAGGTTCGCGCGAACAGCTATGTGCGCGAAATCTCGGTCAACGACGCCGGACGCGTGACCGGAGTCGTGTATTTCGACGGGCAGAAACGCGAAATTCAGCAGCGCGCGAAAGCGGTCGTGCTTTCGGCCAACGGGACCGAGTCGGCGCGTCTGCTTCTGCTCTCGAAGTCGGCGAAGTTCCCGGACGGACTGGCCAACAGCAACGGTGTGGTCGGCAAGTACCTGATGCTCGGCAACGGCGCCGGCGCAAGCGGCTTGTTCGAACGGCCACTCAACGAATACAAGGGCGTCATCTCCGGCGCCGGCATCGTGGACTATGTGCCGTCGGATCCGAAGCGCGGGTTCTACGGCGGCGGGCGCCTCACCGCGCGCGGATACGAAACGCCCCTGGGGCTCGGCCTCAACGGGCTGTCGCCCAGCGCGCCGCGCTGGGGCGCGGGCTACAAGAAAGCGCTGCGCGAAGAGGCGAATCACAAAATGACCATCACCTGCTTCACGACGCAGATGCCGCTCGAGACCAATCGCGTGGATCTCGATCCGGAATTGAAGGACGAATGGGGTCTGCCGGCCATGCGCATCACGTCGACCAGTCACCCCGACGACATGAAGTGCGCGAATTTCTTCCATCAGAAGTCGATCGAGATTCTGAAGGCCGCGGGCGCGACCCAGGTGTGGTCGAGTCCGCCCAATGACAGCCGCGGCGGCGCGCACAATCGCGGCAGCTGCCGTATGGGCAACGATCCGAAAACCTCGGTGGTCGACAAATATCACCGCGCCCACGATGTTCCGAACCTGTTCGTCATCGATGGGAGCAACCTCGTCACCGGCGGACGGAACCACCCGACGATGACGATTCAGGCGCTGGCCTATCGGGCCGCGGAGCATTTGATCAAGAACGCGAAGACCGGGATACTTCGCACCCGAGCCTAGGTCCAAACGCAAAACAGGAGGTTAGGAGATTAGGAGAATTCTTTTTCAAAGACAAACTCCTAAACTCCTAAACTCCTGCCAGCATTTGCCTCCTCTGGTTACACGGTTTGCGCCTGCCCCGACGGGTTACCTCCACCTCGGCCACGTTCTCAACGCCATTTACGTCTGGGACATCGCTCGGGCGAGCGGTCCGGATGCGCGCGTTCTGTTGCGCATCGAAGATCACGATCGCACGCGAAGCCGTCCCGAGTTCGAAGCCGCGCTGCTTGAAGACCTCCACTGGCTCGGATTTTCGCCTGACGGCGATATTACGCGACAGAGCGAGCGGGACGAGCTGTATGCTCGAGCGCTCGATCGTCTGCACCAGCGCGGGCTGACATACGGGTGCGAGTGCTCGCGCTCCGAGATTGGTGCAGACCGTTATCCCGGAACGTGCGCCGCCAGAGGACTCGACTTGTCGAGTGGATTGGGCGTTCGCGTGAGGCTGGACGATCGCGTCGAACGCTTCGACGATCTCCGTCTCGGCCTTCAGGAACAGCAACCGTCGGCGCAATGCGGAGATCTGCTCGTGCGCGATCGCCTTGGCAACTGGACCTATCAGTTCGCGGTTGTAGTGGACGACTGGCTGCAGGGCGTGAATCTGGTGATTCGTGGAGAAGACCTGCTCGACTCGACAGGGAGGCAGATGCAACTCGCGCGGCTGCTGGGCCGCGGCGTTCCACCGCGGTTCCTCCACCACGAGCTCCTGATGAAAACGGCGACGCAGAAGCTCAGCAAGTCAGACGGTGATACAGGCGTCCGGGACCTGCGCGCGAAAGGATGGAGTGCCGATGCGGTAATCGATCGCGCGGCCAGCCTCGCCGGCTTCTCGCGCGATCACATGAATCAGCGGGTCCGCCAGTATTTTTCCTCGATGTCCTGAATCTCTTCTTCGCTGAGGCCGAAGTAGTGTCCGAATTCGTGGATCACCGTCTCGGCCACGCATAGCCTGACGTCGTCATCGTCTTCGCAGGCGTCCTCGATTGGGAGCTGATAGATCGAAATGCGATCGGGCAGGGTATTTCCGTAGGAGAATGCCCGCTCCGTAAGGGGCGTACCCTGGTAGAGGCCGAACAACGTGTCGTCGGGGTCCATGTCCAGCTCTTCCAGAAGCTCCGGCGGCGGCTCGTCTTCGACGACGACGGCAACGTTCTTCATGGCGTCGCGGAAACGCTGCGGAATGTCCCTCAGCACGTCCTCGACGAGGGCAGTGAACCGTTCCCTGGTCATTTCACGCATATCTTATTGTGCGAACCGTAGTCGTCGTCTACTTCGGCTATCTGATGGCGCTGGCGCTGATACTCAATGCGCCGGTCGGCCGGCGGCTGCGCGTCGTCAGCCTGTCCGGCATGATGGCCGCGGCCGCCATGATTGCCGGAATGCCGCACGTCATGCCGCTGGTGTATCTGCTGGTGGGCTACTGGCTGCCCGCGTCGCTGGTGACCGCTCCAAGCCCGCGCGTCGAGGGGTGGCTGCTGAGCTTCGACCGTCGGCTGTTCGGGCGAGTTCGGGATCGCGTCGTTCGTTCGCGGCGCGCCGCGGGCCGTCCTGGAATATCTCGAGCTGTCGTATCTGTTGTGTTACGCGGTGCCCCTCGCCGGCTACTTCTGGCTGCTGACGGGCGGCTTCGAGGCCGAGATGGGCCGATTCTGGACGACGGTTCTTCTCGCGTCCTTCCTTTGTTACGGAGTTGCTTCCGTGGATGCCGAGCCGCGCTCCCCGCGCAATCGAGCCAGCGGGAACCGCGTCACGTTCGGTGGTGAGGCGGGTGAATCTGGCGGTCCTCGGTCGCGCCAGCGTGCAATGGAACACCTTTCCCAGCGGGCACACGGCAGCGTCGCTGGCGACCGCCATGGCCGTCGGGGTCCACATGCCGATTGCCGGCGCCGTTCTCGGAGCTGGTTGCCGTGAGCATTGCGACCGGCAGCGTCGTCGGCCGCTATCACTACGCGGCCGATGCGGTCGCCGGTGCCGTGGTCGCTGTGTTCGCGTTCGTTATGGCCAGCGCCGCGCTCTGGCAGTGAGGTCCGGCCGCTTGACGGAGATCTCGAGCGTCTTCGGCGGTATCAGCTTTTGCGGCCGCGCATATACGACCGCGTACTGACTGTCGATTTCGGCGCCGAGCGACTGCAGCCTCTGCGCGAGGCTCATCGGTGTAAGCAGATCTTCCCGGCGTCCGCCGGTCATCTGCGTGCCATTCGCGAACGTCATCTGCAGTTCCTGCTCTTCGCGATCTCTGACGCCGATTCCCGGCCGGTTCATCGGCAGCGCGTGAAACGTTACGCCGGTGTCGCGAAGCACGTCCACCACTCCTTGACTATGCCGCTCGCTGAACTCGGGGCCGCGTGCCGCATACACGATGAGGTGAGGGCGCGACAGCCTTCCGTTTCTGCAGCTTCCTGGCTTCGTCGACGATCGCGTCGAGGATGTACGTGCCGCTCCCGGTCTTGGCGAAAATCGTTCCGATGCCCTTCTCGAGACGCGCCACATCGCGCGTGTAGTCGACGATCATCATCGGGCGCTCGCCGAACCCAACCAGAGAGATCTCGTGCTTGCCGGCCATCTGCTTGACGAAGTCGCGCAGGGCGGTGCGGATGTCGGTGATTTGTTCCTCGATCGCCTGACTTGTGTCGATGAGCAGCGCGATTTGGGCGGGCTGGGTAGCGGGCGATGCGCGCAGCACTTCGCGCGCGATGTCGTCTTCGCGCACGATGAAGTCGCTCGCGGTGAGGCCGGTTGCCGGCGCGTCCTTCTTGTCGAGGACGCTTACGTAGGCGGTTCTTTCGCTCGACTGCGCCCAGGCCGACTGCGCGGGGACGAGAAGAAGGAGCGAGACAATTGCCAATGCGCGCATTGAGGCCTCCAATAAGCCGCGGCGCAGGACTTCAGTCCTGCCCTTGTACGCGTTCCAGTCTACGACGGAGCTTCCGAAATGCGGCCAGCATTTCCGGATATGAGAAATTCGCGTTGCGGCCGCTCGGATTAGGCAGCACGAACACCTCCGCGCCCTCGAACGTCTCGCGCTGCGGACCCAGGCGGACCGCGCCTTTGGTGTCGAACACCCACCGATAGAGCGACACGCCGACAAAGGCAACAACGGCGGGTTTGAACCGGCGAACCTTCGCGCGCAGCACGTTCACCCCCGCCAGACATTCGTGCTTCGTCAGCGTGTCGATGCCCGGCGTCTCACGCGCGACGAGATTCGTGATGCCGAAGCCCCACTCCGGCAGCCTGTCGTCATCCCGCCAGTCGATAGGCTCGGGCACCAGTTTCGAGTCGACCAGCAGCTTCCAGAAACGATTGGAGTAGCCCGCGAAATGGTGCCCTGTCTGGGCTGACCGGATCCCGGGATTGATGCCGACGAACAGCACGCGGACGCCTGGCGCGATGCGATCGCGCAGTCCTCTCCCGGGCACATCACATCTGCGCGGCCCGCAGCTTGGCAGCGGTCGCGCAGTTCTGCACGACGGTGAAATAGCGGGCGATGCCCTCTCTGCCGACGTCGAACGGATTTGATTGCCCCGGCGTCCGATTGGCCGCCGTATGAGCCTTGTAGTAGCCGTTGTCGAATTCCGTGTGGTTCGACAGCAGGATCGTGGCGCCGTACTCGGCGGCGGCCTTGGCGAATTTCTGAGAAGATGCGATGTACTGGTCGTAGTAGGCCGGCGTGCCGTTGAAGGGGATGGCCGTGCCCCCGACATAGGCAACGCGCAGCGGCTTGCCGTTGTCTTTCACCTCGAAGAGGTAGGACAGCGTGCCCGCCGTATGTCCCGGCATCGTCACTATCTGGATCGAGGCATCGCCGACCGACAGCTTCAAGCCGTCGGTGGCCACCATGTCGCGCTTCGGTTTGCCGCCCGGGCGGTCCGCTGTTTTCTCGATGGCATCCCAATCGGCGGCACCATAGACGAGACGCACTCCGGGAATCGAGTCCTGGAGATACGCAGCGCCGCCGTCGTGATCGCCGTGCGCATGCGACATCACGGCGTATTTGACCTTGTTGATGTCGAGGCCAAGCTTCTTGAACCCGCCGGTGACCTGATCGGCCACGGCGTAGTGATACAGCGCCTCGATCAGAATGATTCCGTCGCTGCCGACGAGCGCCCACGAATGGTGGACCTTGGTGCCGACGAAATACAGGTTGTCGGCGACCTTCGCCGGTTCCGCATACCATCGCTCACGAGGTGGCGCGGCGGGCGCCGTCCCGGCTGCCGACGCGCCCCTGGCCGGTCCACCGCCGCGCGCTGAGCCGGCAGGCGGCGCAATGCACAGGCGCATGAATGTTCCCGACCAATCGGTTCCGGCGGCCACTTTGGCGGCCGACACGAGACCATCGATCGAGGCCGGAGTTTGTTGCGCGGAGATGATGGTCATGCCTGCCGCGACGATCAATGCGGCACCGATCCCGAATGCACCAAGCTTCATTTGAGCCTCCATGGCGATTCCTTAGAAGATGCGTGGCGCACGCACGACCACGTCGGGCTTGCGGACGCCCACTTGCAGCGTTTTGGGCGGCACCAACATCTTCGGCCGCGCGTAGACGACCTGGTATTGATGGTTCAGCTCGAGCGCCAGCGATTGCAGGCGCGGCGTCATCGCCATTGCCGAGAGAAGATCCTCGCGCCGTCCGCCCGTCAGGTTGGTCCCCCTTGCGAGCGTCAGCTCGACTTCCTGCGCTGCGGCATCGGTGGGCGACACACCTTCTTTCATCAACACGTACGAATGCATCGGCGCGCCGCTTTCCAGCACGTAGTCGAGGACGGTCTGGTAGCCGATTTCGCTGAACTCGGGGCCCTGCGCGGTGATGATGACCATGACGCGGCGCAACTCGCGCCGCTTTCTCATCGCCCGAGACGTGTCGATGATCGCCGACAGCAGGTACGATCCGGTGCCCGGCTTCGCGACCAGCCGGGTGACGCCGGCTTCGAGCCGCTTGAGATCGCGCGTGTAATCCACGAGAACAGTCGGGGGGCCTCCAAATGCCAATCAATGCGACCTCGTGACGGCGGTCGATATCGTTGATGAGCCGGCGCACACTCTGCCGCATGTCGACCATGTCGTAGCGCATTTCCTGGCTGGTGTCGACGAGGACGGCGACGCGGAGCGAATCGGTCGCCGGCGCCGCTCGAAGCACCTCGCGGGCGACGCCATTTTCGCGCACGACGAAATCGGCCGCTGTGAGTCCCTGCACCGGCGTGCCGGTGCGGTCCACGACGCTGGTGAACACGGTCCATTCGTCGGCCTGCGCCCGCAGAGGAGCGGGACCGCCGGCGAACATCAGGACGACACTGAGCAGGGTGATTGCGGCAGCGGGCATAAGCCCCTCCACCGGGTAAGGCTATTACACCTCGCCCCGGTGGAGAAGCTTTAGTGCGGGTTATTTGCTCAAGCGGATGATCTGATTCTGCAGCGCCTGGAACGCCGGCGCCACGTCGTCCGGCGTCTGGGCGTAGTAGTACTTGCCTTCGAGCTGGTCGGCGTTGAAATCGGGCGACGTCGCGTCGTTCGCGATCCGTTTCAGGATGTCTTCCGATTTTTCCGGCCGCGTGCCGAGGTCATAGCGGACCAGCTCGCCCATGCCGAGCGTGTAAATCCGGATCTGGTAATCGCCGTTGTCGTTGCGCGCTTCGTTGGCGATGATCTCGACGAGGTTGCGCGCGGCGTTATTGATGTTCCACACCTCTGCCGGGAACTTGCCTTGTGCGGCGTTGTAGTTCCGCAAAGCCCGCCGGACGTTCTGCGGCTGACCATCGACTTTCAGCAGGTTGGTCTGCAGCGGAAACGCCGTCGGGATGCCATTGCTGCGATGAAAGCCGTGGAAGCTCATCACCGGCAGGAACGGCACCTGAGGAATCGTCTGGGTGGAGTTCCACGCGGTGGTCAGCGTGTACGACGGGCTCGCCACTCCGGTCTGCGTGTGATACAGGCCGTCGATGTGCGGATTCGCGTGCGTCTGATTGTCGGGGTCCGCTCCGTTGTCAGGAAAGTCCCAGGTTCGAGCGCCCGCGGCTGGCCCGCGGCGGCAGAGTAGTTGCCGGGCACGCTGTTCGACGCGCCGTCGGTGAAGAGGACGATGACCCGGAGTCCGGACTGCTGCCCCGCGGGCACGGATCTGACCTCATCCCATCCCCGGTACAGACCTTCGACCATGTTCGTGCTGCCGCCGGGCAGCGTGCTCGGGATGTCGGACACGACTTTGGTCTTGTTGAAACCACGGGACGACGGCATCGCGTCGAGTACGCTGGCGCCGTTGCCGAAGGTGATGAGCGAGACGCGGTCGTTGACCTGATCGAACGAGCTGACGAACGTACGGGCGGCGTCGCGCACCGCGCCCCATCGCCAGCCGATGGAGCTCGAGACGTCGAGCACGAGCGAGAGGTCCACCATTCGCCGGGTGGCCTCGCCTTCGCTGCCGATCACCATGTTGTCGGTTGTGCCGAGCCTCATGAAGGTGGTGGGCAGCGTCGTCGATGCCTTCACCGTCACGACGTTGGTGCCGCTCTGCGCGTTCACCGCCGAACTGAAGAAGTTGGCGGCGGCCGTCGGATCGATGCTGGGGTCGGTGCCGAGGTATCCCGCCGGGAAGTTCGCCTTGAACACCTTTTCCGCTTCCGCCCTGGGATTGCCGGTGTTGAGATTGCGCGCTGCCGCAAGCGCTGCCCCGTCGACGGCTTTCGTCAACTGGGCCTTCACGAGGTACGCGCGGCCGGAGTCGACCGCGAGCCCGGAGAAGAGGAGCAGCGTCGTGATGCCCGCCGCCATGTACACCAGGACGAAACCGGACTGGCTCGATCGACGTGAATGTATTCTCTTCATGGTCGTGTCCCCTCTAAAAGTACGCAATGGAATACAGCGTCTGCGGTACCTGGATCCCGAAGTTCGCGAGCGGCGTCAGCGTCGGATGTGTCGTATAGAGCTCCGTGATGTAGAGCGTTCCGCCGAGCGACAGCGTCGTCGGCAGGTTCGTGACGCGGAGACTGGTGTTGTTGTCGGGGTTTGCCGCCGCGTATTCGGGGCCAGGACCGAACGACGCCGCCCCCTGCGTCTGGATGGCGCTCGACTTCGACAGCGGTCCGTAGGAATGACGCTGCGCGAGAACCGCTTTGTTGTAATTCGAGGCGCCAACGGTCGCAATATTGCGGACCACCGAGAAGATCAGTCTCGAGCCGTTGTCGAGGTCCACCGGGCGCGTGCCCATGGCTTTCATCGCGAGCGTTGCATGGCCGAGCGCCGTATTGCGCGAAATGAGGTTCGACCCCTCGCGGGTGAGCTTCGTCACCACGTGCTGATCGAGCAGGACGAAGCTGAGCTCGACGACGCCGAGCACCATCACCAGGATAGCGGCAGAACGAGACTGAACTCGACGATGGTCTGGCCACGGTCCGGCCGGAGCCGGCCGCGCCGTGATGTCTGGGACGCTGTTTGGTTTGTCATTAGTCCCACCTGCTTTCGTTCTTCATCGCCGATTCCACGCGCACGGTCAGTCTCGCCATTCGTGAGCAGGGGCCTCATGATCGGAGTGAGCGGTTTCCACGTGTATTCGACGGTGACCCGTCCGATGTCGCCCGGGCCGCCGGCGCCGCCCGTCCAGGACGAGGAGCCGGGCACCATGTGCGTGAAGGTGAAGGTCGCGGCGCTGACGTCGATCACCGGCGTGTTGTCCTGCATCGCCAGCCTGATCGCCGCTTCGCGGCCGAGAGGCGTGCCGGGATTGTTCGGATCGTCCATGTCGTTGCCGGTGATCGCGAACCGCGTCGCCTGGCTGACGCCGTTCTCCAGCGCGAGATACACGTAGAACATCGAGGCGAAGTCCACGAGCCCGAGCGTGAGCACGAGCAGCAGCGGCGTGACGATCGCCGCTTCGATCAGGTTGCTTCCACCGCAGTCGCGCAGGAACCTTCTCAGGCGCTTCATAGGCATCACCGCGCAGCCGTCATTCCGGTCTGCGTGTCCTCCAGGAAATAGCTTTGACAGACGGCGTCGAGCAGCTCGGTCGTTATAGCTGCCGGCCGCTGATGATAGCGACACAGGCTGACCACCTGATCGGTGAGATCGCGCGGGTGGCACGCGCGCATCGCCAGGTTCCGTCCGATGTAGTACTTGTCGTTCAGGTACTCGATGATGGCCGGGTCGTAGGCCACGCCGTGCCTGCGGCAGTTCATCTCCCAGATGCGGCCGAACTGCTGCAGTGTCGGGTTCTTCGCGTAAATCTTGTACGGGATGCGGCGCAGGAACGCTTCGTCGGCAAGGGATTCGGCTCGAGGTTCGTCGCAAACACGACGAGCACGTCGAACGGCACCTGAAACTTTCTGCCCGTGTGCAGGTTGAGGTAATCGACCCGCGACTCGAGGGGCACGATCCAGCGGTTCAGGAGGTCGCGCGCCGGCACACGCTGGCGGCCGAAGTCGTCAACCACCAGCACGCCGCCGTTGGCCTTCAGATGGACCGGCGCCTCGTAGAACTTCGAAAGCTCGCCGAATCGCAAGTCCAGCATTTCGAGGGTCAGCTCGCCGCCGACGGTGATGACCGGCCGGCTCACGCGAACCCATCGCCGGTCCGTTGCACCGTCGGACCTGATCACAGACGCCTCATCGTGTTCAGAGCGCGATTCGTGCGTGACCGGATCGAACATGGTGACGATCTGGCCATCGATGTCGATGGCGTACGGAATGTAGATGTCTCCGCCGAGCACGCGGCCGATGCCTTCGCCCATGACGCTCTTGCCGTTGCCGGGCGGGCCGTACAGGAACAGCGCTTTGCGCGTCGCAATGGCGGGGCCGAGCTGGTCGAGCATTTCCGGCTCGACGATGAGATGCGAGAAGCTCTCGGCCACGCGTTCGCGATAGATGTCGTGCGTCTGCGCGCGCAACTCGTTCATGTGGAGCGTGTACTGGAGGAGCGGAACGGGCGCGGGCCCGACGTAGCCGCAGGCGTCGAAATAGCGCAGCGCTCGTGCCCGGCCGGCATCCGTCAGCGCGTAGCGGTATCCGGCGCTGCCGGTGCCGAGCGCGCTCTTCACCTCGATGAGCATCTCCACCCGGAGCTTTTCGAGCAGCGGCTCGAGGATGCCGTACGGCAGGCAGACGCGATCGGCAAGCCCCATGCCGGTGGCCTCGCCGCTGTGCAGCATCTTCACGAGAATCGACGCGAGCGTGTCCGGCGCCAGGCCTGTCGCCTCGAGCGTGGCCGGTTTATCCGGCGCCAGCAGGCCGGCCTCGACGGGTTTCGCGATTCAGCTATGGCTGTGGTCATGACGTTATTTGCCCATCGGACCGAGCACTTTGATGAACTGCAGCGCCGCGGGGCCGATCGTGACAATCCAGATAGCGGGGAAGATGCAGACGACCAGCGGGAAGACCATCTTCACGCCGGTTTTCGCCGCCGCTTCTTCGGCGCGCTGGCGGCGTTTGGTCCGCAGGGTATCCGAGAACACGCGCAGCGAGTTGGCGACGCTGGTGCCGAACTTGTCCGTCTGGATCAACATCGCCACGAGCGAGGTCAGGTCGTCGACACCGGTGCGCTCGGCCATGTTTCGCAGCGCCTCGGAGCGTCCCTTGCCGGCAAGCAGCTCGAGGTTGACCAGCCGAAGCTCCGACGACAAATCGGGATAAGCAGAGGCGAGCTCCTGGGCCACTCGCGCGAGCGCCTGATCGAGACCGAGGCCCGCTTCGACGCTCACCACCAGCAGGTCGAGTGCGTCCGCCAGCGCCAGGCGGATGCGGTGCTGGCGCCGGCGCGCTTTCCGCGCCAGAACGATGCCGGGCATGATGTAGCCGAAACCGGCCGCTGAAAGCGCCGTCATCAGGTTCGGCTTCACCAGAATCGGCGTCATGCAGAAGCCGAATGCCGCCAGCGCGAAGGACACGCGGATGCCGAGAAAGACCGGCAGCGCTTCGCCCCGCGGTAGCCCGCCTGCACCAGGCGGAGCTGAATCTTGCTGAGATCCTTCGGATTCTTTGGCAGCCGCTCGCCCATGCGCTTCAGGAACGCGACGATCTGATCGGGAGATGCGTTGCCGTCGGCGGGCTGCGCCTGGCCGCCGACGACGTCGCGCAGCCGGTCGTCGATGTTGGCCGGGCGACCAGCCATGAGGGCATAGGTCACGGCTGTGACCAGCAGCGAACCGAATGCAAACGCGAGCAGTGGAAGCAGGAGCGTCACGGTTTACACCTCAATCTTGATGACTTGCCTGATCCAGAAGAAGCCGATCGCCTGCATCACGATCGACGCCATGATCATCAGTTGCCCCAGCCGCTCTTCGAAGAGCTGGTTCATGTGCTCGGGATTGATGAACGACAGCGCCAGCGCCAGAAACGCGGGGAGCGCCATCAGCACGTAGCCGGTGAACCGTCCGTGCGCGGTGTGCACGCGGACCTGGCGGCGAATCTTGAATCGCTCGCGGACGACGGCCGCGAGGTTGTCGAGAATCTCGGACAGGTTGCCGCCGGTCTCACGCTGGATGAGCACAGCCGTGGTGAAGAAGCGCACGTCGAGGATGGGCACGCGCAGGCACAGGTTGTTCAGCGATTCTTTCAGCGGCAGGCCGAAGTTCTGCTCGTCGAACGCCTTTCTGAATTCCGGTCCGACCGGCTCGCCGAGCTCGTCGGCCACCATCTTCATGCCGGCGCTGAACGCATGGCCGGCGCGGATGCCGCGCGACAGCAGGTCCAGCGCTTCGGGGAAGGTCTCCTCGAACTTGTAGAGGCGCGCCGACCGCTTGTAGCGGACGATCGCCGGAAGCATGCACAGGCCGATGGCGAAGCCGAACGGCATCGCCCAGCTCTTGCCCGCGAGCACCATCGCGAGAAACGCGCAGACGACGGCGAGCACGAGCGAGATGAGAATCAGCGCGCTGGCGCTCAGCCCCATGCCGGACTGGTCGAGCCAGCGTTCGAACGACGATCCTTTCAGCGCCTGCCTCGCCACGCGGTCGATATTCGGCAGCGGACCGCTTTCTCCGTGCGCACGAGCGACGCATCTCCGCCGCTCCCGCCGGCATGGCACCGATGCCGATCGACTCGTTCAGCCGCTGCTCGAACGTCTTCTCCCGCGCCGACTCCGATCGGCGGGTGACGAGAAGAAACAGACCCACCAGCGTTGCGGTGGAGGTGACGAAGACGAGCACGACGATCACTGACAGAGGCATCACCGCACCTCCAGCTGGCCGTCGAACATGTCGGGCGCGAGCTGAATGCCCGACTGTTTGAGCCGTTCGCACACCTTCGGCCGCACTCCGGTTGCGAGAAACCGTCCGATGACCTTCCCGTCGGGGCCGAGTCCGAGCTTCTCGAACCGGTAGATCTCCTGCATGGTGATGATGTCGCCTTCCATGCCGGTGATTTCCGACACGCTCGTCACCTTGCGGGTTCCGTCGCTCATGCGCGCCTGCTGCACGACAATCTGAATGGCCGAGGCAATCTGCTGGCGCATGGCCTTGTCGGGCAGGTTCACGTTGGCCATCGCGACCATCGTCTCGAGCCTCGACAGCGCGTCGCGCGGCGTGTTCGCGTGGACGGTGGTGAGCGAGCCGTCGTGGCCGGTGTTCATCGCCTGCAACATGTCGAGCGCTTCTTCGCCGCGGACCTCGCCGACGATGATGCGGTCGGGGCGCATACGCAGAGAGTTGACCAGCAGCTGGCGCTGCCGCACCGCGCCTTTGCCTTCGACGTTGGGCGGCCGCGTTTCCAGCCGCACGACGTGCTCCTGGCGCAACTGCAATTCCGCGGCGTCTTCGATCGTCACGATGCGATCGCGCATCGAGATGAATGAGGACAGCACGTTCAGCAGCGTGGTTTTACCGGCGCCGGTACCGCCGCTGACGAGGATGTTCAACTTCGCCGCGACACAGTGCCGGAGGAACTCGAGCATGTTCGGCGCCAGCGCCTTGAACGCCACGAGATCGTCCGCCTGCAGCCGCTCGGCGGGAAAACGGCGGATCGACAGCAGCGGACCGTCGACCGCGAGCGGCGCGATAATCGCGTTGACGCGCGATCCGTCGGGCAGGCGCGCGTCGACCATCGGCGAGCTGTCGTCGATGCGGCGTCCGACGCCGCTGACGATGCGGTCGATGACCCGCAGCAGATGCTGGTCGTCCTGGAACGCCGCCGGCACCTGCTCGAGTTTGCCGGCGCGCTCGACGAACACCTGCTTGTGCGTGTTGACCAGGATGTCGCTGACCGTCTTGTCGCGCAGCAGCGGCTCCAGCGGACCGAACCCGAAAACTTCGTCGATGACGTCGCCGAGAATCGCGTCGCGTTCGGTGACCGACAGCGGCACGCCCGCCTCTGCGATGAGCGAGGAGACGAGGGCTCTGATCTCGGCTTCGACCCGGCTGCGTTCGGCCGTGGCGAGCTTTTCGAGGTTCAGCTTCGACAGGAGCTTGCGATGGACGCTGCCGCGGACTTCGAGATATTGCGCGCGCCTCGCGTTGACGACCGGATCGGCGGCGGCGTTTTTGCCGCGCCGTCCGGTGGAACCGAAGGCCGCATCGGCGGTTTGACGGTGACAGGGGTCGCCATGGCTTAAAAAATCCCGAGAAACGACGCTTTGACGCGCGCCGGTTCGTCCGAGGCCACCGGGGCGTGCGGGTTGATGATCTGTTTGGTGAACCGCTCGAACTGCGCCGCGAGATCGGAGTGGTTGGTCAGCGCCAGAGGCACGCCGGAATTCATCGCCGCCGAGACGACGCTGTAGTCGCTCGGGAACATCATGTGCAGGCTGTGGCCGAGCGTCGTCTCGATCTGCTTGGGACCGATCTGATGCTGCTCGGACATGCGGTTCAGCAGCACGCGAAGCCGGTCCTTGCCGGCGCCCAGCTGCTCGAAGCGATCGACGATCCGATGTGAATTCCGGATCGACGCGATGTCGGGGTTGGCCACGAGATAAAGCGTGTCCGCGGCGAACACGGCGACATCGGCGACCGGTCCCGCTACCGAACCCGCGTCGACGATGACGAAGTCGTACGAACGGCCGAGCTGCTGCAGCAGCTGCTCGACGCCCGCCGCATCGTGCGCCCCGGGACGGTCGATCTGGTCGCCGCCGGCGAGGATGTCGAGGCCCGACTTGTGCTTCACCACGAGCTCCCGCATGAACTCCTGGTCCATCCTGTGGAGGTTGTCGAGCGCGTCAATCAGCGTGAAGCGGGGCCGCACGCCGAGAAAGAGCGCGACCTCGCCGACGAACTGATGCAGGTCGATGATCAATGTCGGCCGCTTCGACAGCCTGGCGATGTCGATCGCCGTGTTGACCGCGAGGGTCGTCGTCCCGGCGCCCCCTTTCGCGCCGAAGAACGACAGCGTCACGCCGGATTTCGTGTTGTCTTTTGCCGGCCGGCTGCGTTCCGCGGTGCGTTTCAGCGCGGTATGGAGCGGCTCGGCGAGCGACGAGCCGTCGTCGTAGCCGGACCACGCGAGGTATTCGTTCGCGCCGGCGCGCATCGCGCTGAGAATCTGATCGGGCTCGGCCGACGCGGCGACCGCGAAGATCGACGTCGACGGCCAGGACGCCCGGAAGCGCTCGATCGCTTCGGTCGTCGAGCTCGTCGCGCTGCGGATGTCGACGATCGCCAGGTCGAGCCACGTTCCGGCGGCGTGCTTTTCGTCGATGACGCCGATCGAGAAGCCGCTCGATCGGAGCAGCGACGTGATCGTCGAGCGAAAGTCGGGATCACTCGTGGTGATGACTGCTGAAAGTTGTGCCATGAGGTCACCGCCCCGATGTCTGTTGTCCTTCAGTGAGCTTCTGGTACTGCGTCACCAGGCGCTGGAGCTCGGCGTCGCGCGACGCTTTCTCCTTGGCGAGCCTGTCCGCAGCCTCTTTCACGCGCGCCGCTTCGGCCTGCTGCTGCGCAGCGAGCTTCTCCGCGGCCTTGCGGCGATTTCCTTTTCCTTGCGCTCGCGCTCCGAGCGCTCGGCTTCGACTTTCGCCGCCTGACGCGCACGTTCGCCGTCACGCTGTGCCTGGACGTGCGCCTCTTTGGCGGCGATCTCGTCCTGCTTGCGCTTGATCTCCGATTCTTTCTTTTCCTCTTCGCGCCGCTTGGCGTCGTCTTTCTTGGCCTGCTCGGCGTCCTTCTTCTCCTGAATGGCCGCCTGCTCGGCTCGCTTGCGTTCGATCTGTGCGGCGAGCTCCGCGGCCTTCCGTGCGTCTCTTGCAGCGGCTTCACGCTCCGCCTTGGTCGGGCCTGCCGGCGTGCCGGGGCGACCGCGAGCGGCGTGACCGGCATCGGGGCGGCAGGCGTCGTTGCGAACGGCTGCGCGGTCGTCGCGGTCTGCGAGGCGGCCGGCGACGCCGGCTTGGCGACGACCGGCGCGCTTTCGGGCGCGAAGGTCATCGGGCTGGTGAATGCGGGCGGAGGAGGCGCGATACGGTTGCGGTCGGGCTGCAGGAACGGCTGCACCAGCCCGGGCAGGTTCGGCGTCACTCCGGGTGAATCGCGGCGCACGATGTGCGGCGTGATCATCACGACGAGCTCCGTCGCGCTCTTCTGATAGGCCTGGCTGCGGAACAGGTAGCCGAGAATCGGGATGTCGCCGATGCCGGGCACTCGCCGCAGCGATTCATCGAGGTTCTGATCGAGCATCCCCGCGATGGCGAACGTCTGCCCGTCGCGCAACTCGACCGAGGTCTCCGTGCGGCGGGTCTTCAGCGCCGGGATGCGGAATCCCTCGAGCACGACGGCGTTGCCGAAGTCGAGCGAGCTGACCTCGGGCGCGACCTTGAGCTGAATCCTGTCGTCGGCCGTCACGGTCGGCGTAAATCGCAGACGGACGCCGAATTCCTTGAACACGATCGTCACCGCGTTGTTGTTGCCGTTTCCCTGCACGACGGGATACGGATATTCACCGCCGGCGAGGAAGGTGGCCTCCTGGCCGTCGCGCGTGATCAGGTTCGGCTCGGCCAGGCTCTGAAACAGCCCCTTGCCCTTCAGCGCGCGGATCGCCGCGCCCAGCTGTTCTTCGGTATTGAAGAGGAAGAGGTTGAGGAAGTCGGAGAAGACGAGGCCGTCGTCCCTGTCGAAGACCGGCGCCGCGAACTGCCCCGTCGTCGAGCGACCGACCCAGTCGCCTTTCCCGTTGGGCCCGGTGAAGAAATTTACGCCGAGCTCCTGCATCGCGCTGCGGCCGACTTCGGCGAAGCGCACGCGGAGCAGAATCTGGTTGGTCGCGGGCCCTTCCTGCTGGCGCATCAGGTTCACGACGTTGTCGGCCTTCTCGACGTAACCGAGGGCCAGCGACGAAGCGCGATCGACAATGTATTTGCTCGATACCACCCCGGAGAGCACGACGTCTTTGCCGTTGCTCGCCGCGGTGATCGCCTCGCCGGGAAACAGCTTGCTGCAGCTGCGTGTCCAGGTTGCTCAGGTCGCGCTTCACCGCGACGTCGTAGGTCTTGATGCGGCCGTTGTCCGACCACACCAGCAGAGAAATCGTCCCGGGAATCTTGCCGTGCACCAGCAGCTCGTAGGGCGTGGTCACCACAGCGTCGGCGATGTCCGGCGTGGACAGCGACACGCGCGTGATCGGACGCTCCGTTCTGATGATGGCCGAGCGGCCGACCATCAAGTCGAGCTGCTCGGGGGCGACGGCGCCGACCGCATCGGCGCCCCGCGCGGCCACCTGCCCCGCTCGCGCGGTCGGCGGCAGAACCATGATCACCAGCAGAAGAATCGCAAGAGGACGTTTCATTGTTCTGTGCTCCTATCCAACGACGACGTGGACGCGTTTATCGCCACGGATGATTTCGACAGAGGGTGGCGGCTGAACGGCTGCCGGTGGCTGCGGCTGTCCGGCAGGCACCGCTTTGCGCACGACGACGGTTCTCGCATGCGTGGTTCCGAGCAGCATGCCCGGCTTGATGCCCGAGGTGACGGGCGACTCGGTGTCGAGCGGGTTGCGAAGCGCCAGCTGAATCTTGCCTTCGGTGCTGGCGAGCGTGAGCTTTTCGGATTCTTCGGGCGTCACGAGCATCGTCACGACGGTCACCTGCATCGGCTTGCCGTCTTCGGTGTCCTGCTCGAGGCGCGTGCCGGCGGCGAGCACTTCGACGTTGGAGAGCACGACCTTGGTGGTGATGTCTTCCGACCGGCTGCTCGGGTTCGCGGTCGCGACCACGTCCACGCGCGTGCCCGGCAGCACGTAGCCGGCAACGCCAATCACTTCGTTCACGCGCACCGACAACGCGCGCTTTCCAGGCGGAATAATCGGCGGCAGGCCGGCACCCGCTTCCTTCGAGGCGATCTTGCCCGGCAGGATGAGCTCGTTCTTGATCACCGACACGATGAGGCCACGGTCGACCAGCGCCGCGGGATCTTCGAATGCGCCTTCCGGCACGGCCGAGGCCGGCCAGTCGACGGCGATGAGATCTTCGCGCTTCAGCTGACGGCCGAGCGACAAGTCGCTGTTCGCGAGCACGACTTTGCGCGTCGGCACCGTCACGGTCTTGACCGGAACGTTCTGCAGGTAGTCGTAGGTGCCGTACGCAAGGCCCCCGCCCGCGAGTATGGCGATCAAAAACACGGTGAAGATTCGAACGCGAGTCATTGGATCACCTCATTAACGTTGCGAGAACGCAACCGGCGGCAATCGCCGGACCGTAGGGGAAACGATTGTGTTCAACGGGCGACTCGATCTCGGACGTCGCGGTCTCGCGCAGACCGAAGAGTCGCGCGGTCAGACGAAACGTGCGCAGCAGCCGTCCGCGGCGCCACGCGACGATGACCGCCAGCAGCCCTCCGGCGATCGCGGTCATCAGAAACGCGGGAATGATGTGCTCGACGCCGACGACCGCGCCCGCCGCGGCAAAGAGCTTCACATCTCCACCCCCCGTTGCGCCCAGGACGTGGCCGGGCAGCATCAGCAGGAGGCCGAGAAAAAATCCAAGGAGCGACGAGCTGACGGACACGCCGCTGGCGCCGGTGGCGGCGAGCACGACGCCCGAGGCGGTTACGCCCAGCGAGATTCCGTTGGGAATCTTCCGTCGCGCCGAATCGACGATCGCCGCGCTGCCGAGTCCGGCGCAGAGCGCCGTCAGCATCACGGCGTCAGAACTGAATTGAGGCAATGCTCCCCCAGAACGTCGATGTGATCTCTGTTGCGAGCAGCTTCACGGCGGCGAGCGCGAAGATCGCGATCAACGATGCGAGGAGGCCGTATTCGAGCAAGTCCTGTCCGTCCTCGCGTTTTCCAAAGCGTCGCAGCAGAAACGTCATGTAGTCCTCCGGGTGCGGTGCTGAATTCGCGAGGGCCCGCCGGCCTGGCGGACCCTCACGGGACGTTGCGCCGATCGTGCGTGCGCGCTGTTACGGGAGATCGGCCACGATCTTGTCGAAGATCGCGTCAACCTTCACACCGGCCGCGGTGACGGCCGTGACCGCGACGATCGCGATCAGCGCCACGAGCAGCGCGTATTCGAGAAGATCCTGACCGTCTTCGTTGCGGCGGAGCGAGTTGAAGATGCGAGTGACGATGAGCAGCATGTTGTTCCTCCCTTTGCGCGCCGCGAAGGCGGTGCGACCGCGGCAAGTAAACGCAACCGCCGTACCACTCAAAAAAAATCTGCCGCGCGATCGTCGCAAGTGTGTCTCTCGCGAATGAGTTAGCGCGGCAGCACTGCGCCGGCACGTGCAGGCCGTGCGTCGAAGCGGCACACGGGCAACTCGACAAACTTCGTGTACGAACCGACCGACTTCGTGATTCTTCACGGCGGCGGCGGCGCTCTGCCGTTTTCGTAACTCACATGCGCGAATTGTCCGTGCCAGAGCCGGGACCCGCGGCCAAAACGGAACACGAGCGCAAAAACGCAGCAAATGTGGGCGTCTTCGGGCCCTGCATAAGAGGTACGGCGATTGCGAAAGGAGTCGTGTGTCGAGATCGGTTAGAGATTTCGTGATTTCCATCGCCGCTCTGCTGGTGCTGACGGCGGGGCTGGTATCGATCAACCCGCGGCTTCGTGAGCGGGCGGCGCAGATCCTGACGGATCCGCAGTTGGAGTCGGCGACCGGCACGGTGCAACAGGTGGCCGGATCGGCCGTGCTGGTGCTGCGCGGCTACGCCGGAGAGAACACGTATCTGTTTACGTTCCTCGTCGCCGCCTGCTGCTTCGTCGTGTTGATGCTGAAGGTTATCTCGTGAGCCTCATCCTCGTCGTCCAGCCCGATGCCTCGCAAACGCGAGTGCTGCAAGAGGTCGCGCGCACGCTCGGCGTCGAGCTCGCCGTCGTCGATTCGACGAAACGCGCCGTCGACGCGATCAGCAGGAAGGTTCCGGACCTGATTCTGCTGAGCCCGATTCTGTCGCCGCGCGACGAAGACACCCTCATGACGTGCCTTCGTTCGCTCGACGGCGCATCACATCTGCAGACGGTCGCGATTCCGCAGTTCCGCGGGGAGAACACGGCAGCCGCCAAGAAGTCGGGGTTCGGCTTTCGAAAGAAAAAACCCGTCGAGGTTGCCGTCGGCGCCGATCCGAAGGAGTTTGCCAACGAGGTGGCCGCTCACCTTTCACGTGCCGCCGAAATTCGTAATCGGCCGCCGGCCGCCGAGCCGACGAAATCCGTGATCGAGTCCGGTGTGTTCTCGTCCAGCGCGTTTTACGCACCGAACGCACCTGTCGCACCCGACGCGCCCAACGCACCCAGGACGATGGGCACCTGGCATTCCGAGCCGCAGGCCCCATCGTACTCATGGAGTGACGAGGACGACATCGCGGCCTCGGCGATCATCGACCAGTCGATTGCGGAAGAGCAGCCGGCGGCGCCGCCGATCATCAATATAGAGGAACCCTTCGTCCCGGCCCCGGTTGCCGCCGAGCCGGCGAAGCCGGCGGCGCGGGCGCCGTCGATCGCGGATGAGATCAGCCAGCTCGTGCGCCAGCTGGGCCTCGACGTGAAGCTGGGAGAGATTGACGAGGACACGCCGTCTTCCGTCTCCGCCGATCAGAACGACGATGTCTACGATTTCGGTGCGTCGCTCGATCGCGCGCGGAACCAGAACAAACTGAGCGACGAGCCTGCCGTCTCTGTCGCCGACGCCGAGGCGATCCGCGAGCGGGCGGTCGCGGAGGCGCGCGCGGTTGCGGAGCGTGAGGCCCGCCAGGCCAGCGCCGCAGAGATCGCCCGCGTGCAGGCGGAAGCCGAAACGATTCGCGATGCCGCGGTGGCTGAAGCGCGGGCGGCCGCCGAACGGGAAGCCCGCGAGGCGGTTGCCGCCGATCTTGCGCGCGTACAGATTGAGGCTGAGCAGATGCGCGAGGCGGCCATCGCCGAAGCGCGCGCGGCCGCCGAACGGGAGGCGCGCGAAGCCGTCGCGGCCGATCTGGCGCGTGTGCAGAGCGAAGCCGAGCAGATGCGGGAGTCGGCCATTGCAGAGGCGAAGGCCGCGGCCGAGCGCGAGGCCAGGGCGACGCTGGCCGCGGAGGTCGAGCGCGTCAGATCGGAGGCCCAGTCGACATTCACCGATGCACTGAACAAGGTGAAGGTAGAGGCGGAGGAGGCCGAGCGGCGCCGGATGGAGGAAGAGCGCGCCAAGATGGAACAGGAGCGCGCCAAGGTCGAGCGGGCGAATGCCGAGGCGCAGGAGGCGTTCGCTCGGGAGCTCGCACGGGTGCGCGCGGAAGTCGAGGAGTCGCTCCAGGCGCAGCTCGACGCGGCACGGTCCGAGGCGGAGCGGATTCGCGCGGCGGAAGCAGAGGCGGCGCGCGAACGGGCGACGGTCGAAAGCCAGCTCAAGGCAGAGCTCGATCGGCTGAAGTTCGTCACTGCACAGGCAAGGAAAGCCGACGAGTCGGAGACCAAGCGCGCCTCTCATCAGATCAAACAGCTCGAGGCCGAGCTCGCGACCGTCCGCGCCAAAGCGGAAGAGCGCAAGGTCGATCATCTGGAAGAGTTACGCGCGCAGATGGCCGAAATGCGCGAAGCCGCGGCCCATCACGCGCGCGCGGCGGCAGCGGAGGCGGTTGCGGCAGAAGTGGCCCGCGCGACGGCCCAGGCCGCCGCCACGGCGCATATGACAGTGGCGCCGCAGCTGGCTGTGGGCGGCGGATATGCCAGGCCAACGGCCGTCATCACACAGTTTCCGGCGCGTGACATGCCGAGGTTCGAGCCCCCGCACGAGGAGCCGGCGGAGCGGAACAGCCGCGACTACCTGAGCTTGTGGCAGCCCAAGGCAGCGCCGCCCCCGGCGGAAGTTCCCGACACGCCGGAACCAGAAGAAGACGGAGAGAGTCTCCTCTCGACAGTCGCGTCAATTGATTTCAAACGGCACGCGAAATGGGCGCTGCCTGTTGCGGCGTGTCTCCTTCTCGTCACGGGCACCGGCACGGCCATCAGCACTGTCGCGAATCTCGTGAAGAGCGAGGAGAAGCCCGCATTGACAGTGCAGCCAATCAAGGACGAACCGTTTATCGAGGTGGTCGAAAAGCGCGTTGGCCGAATCCGGATAGATTCGACGCCGGCGTCGGCGGAAGCCATCATCAACGGCAAGAGCTATGGACGCACGCCGCTGACGATTCCCGACCTCGAGGCCGGCCTGCACACGCTCGTGCTGAAGAGCAGTGCAGGCACCATTACCAGAAAGGTCACGGTAAAGGCGAACCAGACCACGATGGTCTCCGAAGCCGTTTTTTCGGGGTGGATGGCAATCTTCTCGGCCATTCCGGTAAAAGTGATCGTGGACGGCCGGCCGGTGCGTCTCAACGACGACAGCCGGGTGATGACGGCGCCAGGCAAGCGGACCGTCGAGTTCGTGAGCGAGCAGTTCAACTATCGCGTCACCGAAACGATCGACGTGCGTCCGGGTGAGACGACCGCGTTCACGCTGACGCTGCCGATGAGCAAGGTGCGGGTGAGCGCGCCGGCGGGCTCGGAGATTCGCGTCGACGGTCAGCCGGCGGCGGGTATTCCGTCGGAAGGCCTGTCGGTCTCCATCGGCGCGCATGAAATCAGCGCAATTCATCCGGAGCGCGGCGAGCGGCGCGTCTCGGTTGACGTCAAACACGGCCGCTTGAACGAAGTATCGCTCCACTATGACTAACACCGCCGTCGCCCGTAACGTGGCGACTGGAACGATCGTCGCGGATCGCGTAGCTGTGGCGTCGAACAGACGCGATCGTGCCGTCGGTCTGCTGACGCGCAGTCATCTCGAGCCTGGCGAAGGGCTGTGGATCACGCCGTGCCGCGGCGTGCATACCTGGTTCATGCGGTTTCCGATCGACGTGCTCGCGCTCGATCAGGACGGGTTCGTCGTCGATGCGGTATCGACGCTGAAGCCCTGGCGGATGCGGCTGCCGAAGCGCGGCGAGCACAGCGTGCTCGAGCTTCCGGCCGGAACGCTGGCCAGCGCAGGCACAAAAGTGGGTCACCGAATCAAGATTGAGTCGGCAGCTTCACACTGAACGCATTTTTCACTGGTCTTCTCTGTCTCAACACGGACACACGGAGACACGGAGTTCTTCGAACCACGAAGGCACGAAAGAACCACGAAGACACGAAGCACACGAAGGCGACAACACGACGACGCGATGGCTCGATGGGGTCATGACGCGTTGGCCGCGATGCGGCCAACGAGAAGTCGATGCGAGATAAAGCGATTGATCTCCGTGGCTCTGTGCCTCTGTGTCGAGGTAGTAATCCCTTGAAGGAATTCTCTTAATCTCTTAACCTCCTGCCAGGCTCCTGGAGCGGATCGATCTCACTCCCAGATACGCCAGCCACCCGGCGGGTCCGAATAAAAACGTCAGCACGAGACAGGGGACGACGAACAGGTGCGGAATCTTGCGGTCGCGCGCGTCCCGCACCTCCCAGCTGCCGATCAGCAGGTCGAAGGCAAGGTAGTGAATCCAGCCCGCGAGCAGGAGCCACGGGTTGCTGAACAGCAGCCGGACGTCGGTGAGCGTCGAGAAGCCCCCCTCGCTGCTCGAAAAATGCACGGCGACGATCGCGGTGTAGAGCCCGGCAAACAATGCGGGAATTGCCATGCCGGCAACGGTATCAGCGACCCACTTCCGCTTCGGTAACGCCGCAAGCAGGATCCATCCGCATAGCGGCGATCAGATTCGCGATCGAGAACACTTGTTCTGGTGCCATGACTACCTCCTCAATAAACGACCGCGTTGACGCGTGCCGGCTCGGATCGCCCTGCCGCAGCCCAGATGCCCGTGGCTGACAGCACTGCCCACGCCGCGAACGTGCCGAGCGTCCTCGCATCCGGGGCGATCACGGATTGCCCGCGCACCGCCTGCCACAGCAACAGCACGAAGAGCGTCCCGTAGCTCGCCGATATCGCCAGCACCAAACGCACCCGCCGCGCCTCGTGCCGTCGCCGGCCGGCGAACATCACCCCGAGGAGCGGGATCAACTGCAGGGCATGAAGGCCGATGAAGTGTGCGACGCGGAGATCACCGTGTTCGACGCTCCACCCCGTGCCAGGCAATCCTGGTCCGCCGTCCGGAGCTCCCACGGTATGTGCCCCCGCAATCGTCATGCGGTGGCCGGCCCGCGCGCCTTCGAGCTGTGCCGCAGTGGGCCGGGTCATCAATCCGCCGGACAGCGCACCGACGATTGTCAGTGTCATGCCCAGCCGCAGGGCCCAGCCCAGTGCCCGGTCGGCAAATGAGTGCCTCCACAGGGCAACGGCGACAGCTATTGCCGACAACGTCTGGACGACGATGGCGAGCCCCATGGTGGTGAACAACACGCCGTCGAGGACCGTGCCGACGTTGAAGTGACTCGTGGTGCCGCGGAATGCCTGAAGATCGATGATCACGATCTCGAGCAGCAGCGTCACCGTCGTTACCCAGCTCACTGATCGTGCGAGTCCTCCGCCACTCGGGGATGAAGGTGAAGACCCACGCGAGCGTGAGGCAGTAGATCGCGATCGAGGCGGCGAATTTCGCCGGCTTGAGCCATGCCGGTGCGCCGCCGATGACGCGGGGATCGACCACGAGGGCTACCGCCGTCGCGCCAAGCACGGCGACCATGAGGAGCCCCAGGGCTGTCAGCCTCGCGTCCGTCTTCCACAGTGTGGTGAGCGTATTGTTCATGGCGTCTTCTCCTTGCCGTGCCAATGTTGTCGCTGTCAACATAAACATAGCGGACTATGTTGACATTGTCAACATACACCATTACCATGGTCTGGTGACCCGGAAACGTCAGTCCTACCACCACGGCGACCTGTCCCGGGCCCTCCTGCGCCAGGCGCTTCATACGATTCAGAAAGACGGCGTCGACGCGCTGACGCTCCGCGCGGTGGGCGAGAAGCTGGGCGTGTCGCGTACGGCGTTGTACCGCCATTTCGCCGACAAATCGGCATTGCTCGCCGCGGTTGCGAGCGAAGGCTTCCGGACCCTCCGCGCGCGGTTGGAGGACGCCTGGAAAACGCACCGGGGCGGCCGCAAAGGCTTCGAGGCGATGGGGGCGGCCTACGTGCGCTTTGCCGTCGACCATCCGTCGCACTACCGCGTCATGTTCGGCGGCTTCGTGAAAGATGAGACGCCCGACACCGAACTTGCGGTCGAAGGGGCCGCGGCGTTTCAGACGCTTGTCGATGCGATCGTCGCGCTTCAGAAGCAGGGAAGCGTCCGGGCCGACGATCCACAGCAGCTGGCGCAATACATCTGGGCGACCGTGCACGGCATCGCGATGCTCGCCATCGATGGTCTGCTCAGGCAGCCCGTAGACGAAGCGATCCGCTTCGCCAACGAACGGATGAGGACAGGCTTCCATTCCTGATGCTTGGATGAACCACAGAGGACTCAGAGATTCACAGCAGATGCATTTGTCTTCTCTGTGCTCTCTGTGAGCTCTGTGGTGTGAAGAACGTCAGCACCGGGCACCTTTTGACATACCATCCGATTTCACGACACGATAGACGCCTCAGCCAAAGTCCCCACGATCATGCACAATGACGCGCGACCGATTGAGCGAGACGCTTACCGGGCTCGACCCATGGGCACACGCCGAACTGCCGGACGCGCCGCAGCCGCGCGGCTTGCAGTGGCTCACCTTCGTTGGACCGGGGGTAATCGTGCTGGGGCTGTCCCTTGGGGGCGGAGAGTTTCTGCTGGGTCCTACCGCGTTCGTCCGCTACGGGTTGTCGCTGCTGTGGATCACGCTCGTCGCCGTGTTCTTTCAGACAATCTTCAACACGGAGCTGATGCGGTACACGGTGGCGACGGGGGAGCCGGCATTCACCGGTTTCATGCGGACGAAGCCCGGACGCGCGTTCTGGGCGTGGTTCTACGTCGGCATGTACTTGCTGCAGGTTGGCTGGCCGTATTCAGCCGGTCTGTCCGCGGGCGCGATCTTCTTCCTCGCGACGGGACGGATCGCGACACCCCAGGACGCGGCGACGATTTATCAGATCGGTGTCGGCACCTTTCTTCTCTGTATCGCACTCTTGACGCTGGGCCGCCGCATCGAGCGCACGCTGGAACTGTTGAACTGGGTGATGGTGGTCTGTATTCTGGGCGGCTTCCTTGCCCTTGCGCTGTTCTTCGTGCCTTTGTCGGTCTGGGCCGCGGCGTTTGTCGGCATGGCCGGTTTCGATCTCCCGAATCGGACGTTCAGCTTCGTCCCTCGAAACGCCGACTTTCAGCTGCTGGCGGCGCTCGCCGGGTATTCGGGCGCGGGAGGTATGGTCAACATCGCGCTCTCCAGCTGGGCGCGCGACAAGGGATACGGAATGGGGCAGCGGGTTGGATACATTCCGGCGGCGGTCGGCGGCCACAAGGTGAAGCTCGCGCATACCGGCTACATCTTCACGCCGACGGGCGACAACATGCGCCGATGGACCGGCTGGTGGCGGATCGTCCGCGCCGATCAATGGGGCGTGTTTTTTACCGGTGCGCTGCTCGGCATGGTTCTGCCGGCGGTTCTCTACGTCACGCTGCTGCCGGAAGGGACCAACATCCAGGGATTAGGCATGGCGGCGGCGCTGGCGTCGGCTGTGGGATCGCGCGCGGGAGCAATCCTGGGCGGTCTCGTGGCCGTTCTCGCGGCCTGGATCCTCTTCAAGACGCAGCTCGACATCATTGAGAGCATGGTGCGCTCGCTCACCGACATCGTCTGGACCGGAAGCCGTCGCGCCCGGACGGCCACGGGCGGAGATGTGCGTGTCGTGTATTACAGCGCGCTCGCGCTCGTATGCCTCTGGGGAATCTTTGCGTTGCGGCTCGCGCAGCCGATCACGCTCATCCTGCTCGCGGCGAACGTGGCGTCGGTCGTGTTTACCATCGCCTCGATACACTTGCTGTATGTGAACTGCCGCCTGTTGCCCCCCGCTCTCCGGCCGCCGATGTGGCGCCGCGTGGTGCTCGTGGCAATGGCGGTCTTCTATGGGTTCTTTACCGCGCTGTCGATTCGGGCGCTGCTGTAAATGCACGGCAGGACTTCAGTCCTGTCACGGGCCCGAAGTAAGATGTAGGGCTCATGAAACTCGCGACGTTCGAGATACCCACACCGCTCGGCCCTGTGCGCCGCATTGGTGCCGCCGTCGATGGTCACCTGGTTGATCTTGCGGCCGGATACGCGGCACACCTCGATGCGGCCGATCCCGGATGCGACGCGCAACGCCTTGCCGGGATGCTCTTTCCCTCGGATATGGTGGCGTTCATCGGCTGCGGCGAGGTTGGCCGCAAGGCCGCGGATCAGGCGATCGCAGCCGTCCGCCAGGACATCCGACGCATTTGGCGCCCGCACACGCTACAAGCCCTCAGAGGTCAGACTGCTCGCACCCGTGCCGCGTCCGCGCGTGATTCGCGACTTTCTGACGTTCGAAGGACACATGCTGAAGGCTGGTCAAGCGCTCGGCCGACCCTCGATCCCGCCCGTGTGGTACGAAGTGCCCGCGTACTATAAAGGGGATCCCGACACGGTCTCGGGTCCCGAGGACGTGATTGAATGGCCGAAATACAGCGAGAAGTTCGATTTCGAACTCGAGCTCGCGGTGGTCATCGGAAGACGCGGCAAGAACATCAGCAAATCCGACGCACGCCGCTACATCGCGGGCTACACCATCTGGAACGATTGGAGCGCCCGGGATCAGCAGATGAAAGAAGGCCCGCTCGGCATGGGCCCGAGCAAGGGCAAGGACTTCGACACGGGCAATACAATCGGCCCGTATCTGGTCACGGCGGACGAGCTCGACGTGAGCAACCTTCGCATGACCGCGAAGATCAACGGCGAGACCTGGACGGACTCGACGACCGCCGGCCGGCAGTTCTCGTTTGAAGATCTCATCGTGCACGTGTCGCAGAGCGAGACGATCTATCCCGGCGAGTTATGGGGATCGGGCACCACGACCGGAGGCAGCGGTCTCGAGCTCGATCGCTGGCTCAAGCCGGGAGACGTGGTGGAATTCGAAATCGAAGGCATTGGAATATTGCGGAACCGTATAGAGAGGAGATGAACATGTACGTCGTTGCTGCGGAGTACTACACGAAAGAAGGCAAGGACAAAGAAATCATCGACATCCTGAAGAAGATGATCCCGCTTTCGCGAGCCGAACCGGGCTGCAAGCTCTACATGGTGAATCAGTCGCCCGAAGATCCGCGGAAGCTGCTGTTGTACGAACAGTACGTCGATGAAGACGGATACAAGGCGCATCAGGCAACGGATGCCTTCAAGGAGAACATCCTCGGCAAGGTCGTTCCGAATCTCGAAAGCCGTGTCCGTCACTTCTACGAGGTCGTCGAGCCGTGATCAAGCCGATCCTCCAGGCGTTGGCGGTAATGTCGGTGGCGGTGGGCGCGGTGTTCGCGCAGACGCCAACGCAGCAGGGGGCGCCGGCACCAGCCCCTTCAGCTCCCGCACCGGCCCGCGGACGTCAGGGTCCACCGCCGCTCGGGCCGAACGGCACGCGCGATCCGTTCCCCAATCCGATTCCGGCCGAGGAAGGTGCCATCAAGGTCAACTTCGTCGAGTTCGCGACGCTGCCGGACGTGGGCGTCAATACCGCCCGGCCGATGTTGATGAGCTACGAGCCTGGGACCCGGCGGATGTTCGTCAACGACATGCACGGCGCGCTCTACACCGTGAGCAGCGATGGAAAGACGGTGACGCCGTATTTGGATCACCAGGACCCCAGATGGAACCTTCAGGTGCAATTCCAGAACTTCGAACGGGGGTTCCAGAGCTTCGCGTTTCATCCCGACTTCAATCGCCGGGGCGCGCCCGGTTACGGAAAGATCTACACCTACACCGATACGAGCAACGTCACGCCGACGCCAGACTGGACACCGCCACCCGGCGCGAAGGTCGCGCACCATGCAGTGCTTCTCGAATGGACGGCGAAAAATCCCGCCGCGGCCACCTATGATGGCGTTGCGCCGCGCGAGCTCATGCGGTGGCATCGTCCGTTCGTGAATCACAACGGCGGGCAGCTCGGCTTCAACCCGACCGCGCAACGGGGAAGCGCCGACTACGGTCTGCTGTATGCCGGCAACGCCGACGGCGGCAGCGGCGGCGATCCGATGAACGTCGCGCAAAACCTCGGCTCCACCTTCGGCAAGATCCTTCGCATCGACCCGCTCGGCAAGAACAGCGCGAACGGCAAGTACGGCATTCCGAAAGACAACCCGTTCGTCAGCGATGGCGATCCGAACACGCTTGGGGAGATTTACGCCTACGGCGCGCGAAACCCGCAGCGTTTCACCTGGGATAGCAAAACCCGCACGTTCTACATGGGCGACATCGGCCAGGGCATCGTCGAAGAAGTGACGACCGTGCCGAAGGGAGCGAATCTCGGGTGGCGCGTGTGGGAAGGGAGCTACAGATTCGTGGCGGGCCAGGAAGTGAGCCTCGATACACCGCGCAGCGACCCGACGGTGACGTATCCCGTCGTCGAGTTCGCGCAGCTCGACCCGCTGCTGATGAATAGTTCCGCCGTCACGCTGGGATACGTCTATCGGCACAACCGGCTGAAGCCGCTGTCAAACCTGCTGCTCTTCGGCGACAACCCGTCAGGGGAGATCTTCTACGTGCACGCCGACAAGCTTCCTGCCAACGGCGGCCAGGACGCGATCCGCCGCATCGTGTTCACCGACAAGGGGCAGACAAAAAAGCTGCTGGATCTCGTGCAGGAGAAGAATGTCGCGCAAGGGAAGAAGCCATCGGCGCGCGCCGACCTCCGATTCGGCGAAGGCCCGGACGGCCGCCTCTTCATCCTCAACAAATGGGACGGCGTCATCCGCGAGCTCGTGCCCTAGCGGCCGCCTCGAGCCTTACCGGAACTGAACCGCGCTGAGGATATTCGAGAAATCATCACGCCAGACTGGTGTCGATTCCGGGACGTTGATCGGCTTCCAGCGCGAATCGGCACCGATGGAGCCAAGGTGATCGTTGTCGTTCGCCATCGCCACCCATATGGATGGCGCCCGGCTTGGTCCCCAGTCGGGCGCACGCGGGTCGGCATTGACGAGAGCGATGAGCTGGTGTTCCTTCGCCAGCCGGCCGACGATCGGAGCAAGATTCAGATGGCGATTCGAAATGTGAAACAGAATCACACCGCCCGGCTTCAGACTTCTCCGATACAAGCTCAATGCTTCGCTCGTGAGAAGGTGCATCGGAATCGAATCGGAGCTGAATGCATCGAGCACGAGAAGGTCGGTACTGATTTCCGGCAACGCGCTCGAGCGATAGCCGTCCATCACCGATGACGATGCGGCACCGTTCGCCGCAGCGCTCCATGTAGCTGAAATATCTCGCGTTCCGGGCGATACGCTCGACCGCCTCATCGATTTCGTAGAATGTCCAGCGTTGTCCGGGCTGGGCGTAAGCGGCCAGGGAGCCGACGCCGAGACCGATCACGGCGACCTCTCGAGGAGCGCGAACCTGCGACAATCCCGCAAACGCCTGACCGAACGGGCCGGCGCGATGGTAATAGGTGAGCGGCTCCCCGCGTTCGGGGCCTTTGAGAGCTTGCATCCCGTGCAGCGTCGTGCCATGCGAGAGAACGCGGTATTCGCCGTCCTTGTCGTCCTGGAGGCGATAGATGCCGAAGAATGTCCGTTCCGCGTACAGAGCCTGCCCCGCACCCAGCACGAGGCCGCCGAATGTCAGCGCGGCGATGCTCATCGCGAAACGTAAAGGACGGCGCCGCGCTCCGAAGGCCACGAGAGCAGGGACGGCGGCTATGGCGTGCGCCATCGTCATTTGAGCCGGGGCGATCTGAGCTCCCGCCACAGTCAACACCCCGACGCCGATCGGCACGACGAAGTCGAGCGTCAACTCCCGGCGCGATGCCCGTGACATGGCCCCGGGCAGAACGACGCATGCCGCCACCAGCACGAGCGGATATTCGAGGATCCAGGTGAACAGGAGGGGCGCTGCAAGCCCGTTGAACAATCCGCCCAGCATGCCCCCGAACGAGATCCACAGATAAAATTCGGTCAGGTGTGACGGTGCCGGGCGATCGTGCGCGAGCCGCGTGTGGCACAAGAGCGCGGCCGCGGTGAACGTGAGGGTGTGGAGCGGGATCATGATCGCCAGGTTGCTCGTCGCACGCAGGCTCAGCAGCATCGCAAGCGGAACGAGCAGCAGGGGAAACATCCTCTGTGCGACACCCTGCAGCACACTCGATTTCGCGCTGAACGCCGCGATGAAGGTGATCAGATACAGGCCCAGGGGGACGATCCACAACAGCGGGACGGCGCCAACATCCGTTGACAGATACGTTGTCACCGCGAGCATGAGGCTGGACGGAATGAACGCAAGTCCTACCCACGATGCGCGCCGGCTCATCGTCAACCGGCCGGTGTCGGTGGGTGCGGTGTTGACCGCAGCTCCGGTCGCTCGCGTCTTGCTCAATCCTGCGCGCCATGCCAGGACGGCGCAGCTGATGAGGAGTAGCGCAAAAACAGTGTAGCCGGCCGTCCAGAAACGGCTTTGATCGCGCAACGAGAGAGATGGTTCAACGACAGTCGGATACGCAATCAGCGCAATGAAGCTGCCGATGTTGCTTGCGACATAGAGGAAATACGGATCGCGTGCCGACGGATGATTCGTGCGCGAGAACCAGTGCTGGAGGACCGACGCAGTCGTGGCGAGGGTGAGAAAGGGTAAGCCGATCGCAGCCGCGAGGAGCAAGAGCAGCCACGCGATCGGAGCATTTTCTGGCGGATGCGCGGAGTCGGGACGGATGAGAAACGGAAGTACAGAGAAGGGGAGCAACACCAGCACGACGTGCGCAGCCACCTGCACGGGCGCGTTGAGCTTTTTCGTCGCGGCGTGCGCATAGGCGTAACCGACCAACAGCGCAATCTGGAAAAACACCATGCAGGTGTTCCAGACCATCGGTGAGCCTCCCAGCAGCGGCAGCACCATCTTCGCAACCATCGGCTGGACGAGAAACAGGAGGAACGCGCTCACGAACAGCGTCGATGTGAAAACCGGGACGACCGCCGACGCGTGCGCACCTTCGTCGGCGAGCAACACCTGTTGGCGCACCTCGAGCGGACGATCGCTCACCAATTCGGCTGTATCCATATATAAGGAGGCCAATCGGGCAGACGGGCCGGTGACCCGCAAAGTGCAAGCGCTATTCCGCCAAAATGGGGTTTTTCTGAGGAAAAACACCTCTTCGACGGGCGCTCCCGCGACGAAACTGTTAGTGGAATTACAATGCACGTGGCACACAACTATGGATTACGCGTTGAAAGGTCAGACCGCCTTCGTCTCGGCCGGCGCCCATGGCATCGGTGAGGCGATTGCCGACTTGCTGTCCGGTGAAGGCGCCGTCGTGGTCGTCGCCGACCAGGACGAGGCGGCGCTGAAGGAGAAATCGGCGAAATGGAAGGGCACGATCGCCGCCAATCTTTCGACCGCCGAGGGCGTCGATCGTGCCGTCGCGCACGTGCTGCAGACGTTCGGCGGCGCGCCAGACATCCTCATCAACAACCTCGGCGTCGGCGATGCCACCCCCTTTACGCAGATTTCCGACGAGAGGTGGGCGCAATCGTTTCAGGTGAATCTGATGGGCACCGTGCGGATCTGTCGCGCGATGCTCCCGAAAATGGCGGAGCGCGGGTCGGGTTCGGTCGTGAACACGGGATCCGATCTCGCCAAGCAGCCGGAGCCCGGGCTGATGGATTACGGCGCGTGCAAGGCCGGCTTGCTCTACATCACGAAGGCGCTTGCAAAGGAGTACACGCCGACGGTGCGGGTCAATACCGTCCTGCCCGGTCCAATCTGGTCCCGGATGTGGACCCGCGACGGCGGCATCGTCGATCAGTTGATGACGCACTACGGCCTCGACCGGGAGGCGTCGGTGAAGAAATTCCTCGAAGATCGCCAGCTGCCGATGGGCATTGGCCAGCCTGAAGACGTTGCCCATGCGGTGGTGTTTCTGGCGTCGCCGCTGGCGAAGTTCATCACCGGCGCGAGCCTCGACATCGGGGGCACCATCCGCGGTCTCGTATAAGCTGCGGGCCAGGCTAGCCAGTAGCCAGTAGCCGGTAGCCAATAGTCCTGTGGCTGGTAGCCGGGAGCCGGTAGCCGGTAATCCTGTGAGGAGATCGTATGAGGCATCTATCTCTCGCCGTGCTGCTCGAGTGCTGCCCTGTCCGCGCAATCGAGCAGACACTGTCGATTCCCATGTCGCGGCGGCGAAAACTCTCGCGGCGTCGAATCCGACCCGTCTCATCGACCTCTGCGAGCCTGCCTCGTTCAGCCGGGCGACGGGACCGGCGCGCCGCGGCGGTCAGCCGCCGGCCGCACCTCAGGGTCAACCGGCGCGGGGTGCGCAGGCGACACCCGATCGTTCACAGTGGGCGCGCGAACCGCTCAAGGTGTTCGACAACCTCTTTTACGTCGGCGAGCGCGAATACTCCGCGTGGGCTGTCACCACATCGGCGGGCATCATCATCATCGACCCGATCTATGACTACTCGGTTGAAGAACAGGTCGTGGGCGGGCTGAAGAAACTTGGACTGGATCCCGCGCAAATCAAATACGTCGTCGTCAGCCACGCGCACCGTGATCACGCAGGCGGCGCCTGGTACCTGCAGGAGCGTTTCGGCGCTCGTGTACTCCTGACCGCGCCCGATTGGGAGATGCTCGAGCGCAATACTCAGAACTGGCCGAAGCCCAAGCGCGACATGGTCGTCGCAGACGGCCAGCAGTTGACGCTCGGCGACACGACACTCACCTTCGTCCACACGTTCGGTCACACGCCAGGCACGATGTCTACGCTGGTTCCGGTAAAGGACGGCGGGAAACCCCACATCGCAGCGCTCTGGGGAGGAACGGGATTCAATTTCACGATAACGCCGGAGCGGCCAGCGTCGTACTGGTTCGACGCCTACATCAATTCCGCGCAGCGCTTCCGCGCTGCCGCCGCAAAAGCCGGCGCGGATGTGTTTCTATCGAATCATCCGAGCTGGGACGATTCGAACGACAAGATGGCGAGACTCGCGAAGCGCCAGGCCGGCGAGCCGCATCCATACGTGATCGGCGCGAAGACGCTGCAGAACCACTTCACGATCGCGGAGCATTGCGCCAGAGCGGGGAAAATCGCCTCGAGTACCCGGTAGCTAGACGCCACATCGCGCTCTCCAGATCTTTTCCGGCGTGAGCGGCAGCTCGCGCAGCTTGACGCCTGCCGCCTGGTTGATCGCCGCGCCGACCGCCGCGGCCACTGCGAGCGTTCCGCCTTCACCGGCGCCCTTCGCGCCATACGGTCCGGGGCCATCCGCGTTTTCGATCAGCGTGGACTCGAGATGGAGCGGCCCATCCTTGATGGACGGAATCCGGTAGTCAAGCGATCCCAGGTTGAGGATGCGGCCATCTTCGCCGAGCACGAGCTGTTCCATGAGCGTGTGGCCGAGCCCCATGACCGCGGCGCCTTCGTCCTGCGCTTCTACCTGCTGCGGGTTCAATGCCTTTCCGACGTCGCTCACGAGCGAGAGTTTCTGCACCGTGACTTCGCCGGTCTCGGGATCGACTTCAACTTCGCAGGCGGCGCACATCAGCTCCCAGAACGCCGCGCGGCCGCCGAGCGGATGCCCGGGCTCGTAGGCGTTGCCCGCTTCGCCGACGCCGATGATCTCACCCCGAGGAGGGCCGAAATACGCTTTGAGCAGCTCGACGTCCGACATGTTCTCGGCGCCGGGAATTCCCGACGCCGCCGCGCGGAGCTGCCGTTTGACGTTGTGGCACGCCTCGATCACCGCGTTGCCCATGAATACGGTCGATCGGCTGGCCGACGTCGATGAGTCGTACGGGACGACCGACGTGTCGCCCATGACGATGGCGATGCGATCGGGAGCGATGCCGAGCTCCTGCGCGGCGATCTGCAGCAGCACCGTGCGCGCTCCCTGCCCCATATCCGACGTGCCGCAGAGAACGGACGCGCTGCCGTCGAAATGGAGCCGGACGATCGCCGTGGATCGCGATGCGGTCGAGGAGCTCTTGAGCCCGAGCGAAATACCGCGGCCGCGATTCGGCGGAAGCGGCGCCGTCCAACCGATGGCCGCGGCCGCCTTCGACAGGGCGGTATTCCAGTCGCCGTCGGCGGGCGTGTCGTCCGGACGGAAGGCTTCACCTTTCGCCGGAAGATTGCGCCGCCGAATTTCGACAGGGTCGATGCCGAGCTTCTCGGCCGCTTCGTTCAACTGTGATTCAACGGCCCACGAAGCCTGCGGCGTGCCGAAGCCGCGAAAGGCAGTGCTTGGCGTGGTGTGCGAGAGCAGCGCGCGCGCCGACAATCCGCGCGCTCGGCACGCGATACGGGCCGCATGCCGAATAGCTCGCCTTGCTCACGACGCGGCCGCCGATATCGGCGTACGCGCCGAGGAGAAAGTCCGCCTGCAGGTCTTGAAAGACGATGCGGCCGCCGGTTGAAAATCCAGTGCGTGCCTTGATGCGCGCGGACGCGCGCCGCGATGCTTGAAACGACTCCTCGAGCGTCAGCACGAGACGGACGGGGCGTCCCAGCTTCAGGGCAAGCCACGCCATCAGCGGTTCCACCTTCGGCCACCCTTTGCCGCCGAAGCCGCCGCCAGGATCGGGCGCCACGATCCGCACTCGCGCGATCGGCAGATTCAACGCCGCCGCGACGACGCGTTGAAGGACGTAAGGATGCTGCGTCGGAGTCCAGACCACGACGCCATTCGAGTCGGGAGCCGCAAGGAACGCGTGCGGCTCGATCGCGAAGTGCGTCACCATCGGAAACGCGTAGTCGCTCTCGATGACGAGATCCGCGGCGGCTATCGTCAATCGATCCCCAGTCGAACTCCCAGCGTTGGAGCGTGTTGGTATTCGCCAGCGGATCGTTGCCGCGCAACGATGGGTCCTGCACCAGAGGCGACGCTGGGTCCAACGCGGCTTCGACCGACAGGACGGCCGGCAGCTGCTCGAAGTCGATCCGCACGAGCAACGCGGCACGTTCGGCCGCATCTTTGGTGTCGGCCACGATCGCCGCCACCGGCTCGCCGGAAAACTTCGTTTCTCCGGTTGCCAGCATCGGGCGGTCGGTTGAAACCGGTCCGTAACGCGGAACGGGTTGAGGGAGATCGGCTGCCGTGAAGATACCCCGCACGCCCGGCACGCGGGCTGCCTCATCCGTATGAACGGCGTCGATCCGGGCGTGCGCGCACAGAAGGGACACGAGCTTGACGTGCAGCGCGTTGTCCACCCGGATGTCCGCCGTGTATTGCTGCGCCCCGGTGACGCGTTCGATGCCGCCGAGCCGCGGGAGTGAGGAGCCGATGATTGGCGTAGTTCCTTTCAGAAAGTCTCCTTCAGTTCCACAAAATACGAACAGGAGGTCAGGAGATTAAGAGGCCTCGGCGTCTCGGCGTCGAAAGAACAGTCTCCTATTCTCCCGTTCTCCTGTTTGCATTATCCAGTTTGCATTTTCCCGTTCAGCTGCCAGCGCGACCGCGGCGATGATGCGGCTATAGCCTGCGCAGCGGCACAAGTTGCCCGCGAGGCCGTCCTTGATTTCCTCTTCGCTCGGGTCGGGATTTATCGAGAGGAGATATCGTGCTGCGACGATCATCCCGGGAATGCAGAACCCGCACTGCACCGCGCCAGTGTCGACAAACGCCTGCTGGAGGGGATCCAGCGTCCCGTGGCTGGCGAGCCCTTCGATCGTCGTAACGGCTTCGCCATCGCACTCCACCGCAAGCACAAGGCACGAATTGACCGCACGGCCGTTCAGGAGAACGGTGCAGGCGCCGCATTCGCCTTCGGTGCAGCACTCTTTCGTCCCGGTAAGCGTCAGCTGATCTCGGATGACGTCGAGCAGGCTGTGATGTGGCGCGACATCAATTCGATGCTGCGCGCCGTTGACGGTAAGCCGGACTTTCATCGCCCCATTCGCGCGGTCGCTCTTTTCAACGCGCGGCGCGCGAGGATCGGCAGCATGGCCATGCGATAGTCGGCGCCGCCGCGAAGGTCCGATCTCGGGGTGGCGCGGCTCACGATGTCTTCGACTCGACGTGTCGCGGCGGCACTCGACCAGGATCGGCCGCGGGCCCACGGCGCCGAACGCAAATCTCGCCGTTCCAGATTCCCGCACCACGCAGCACAGATTGACGATGGCCAGGTCCACGCCGTGACGGCGGGTGAGGCGCTCGAACGCGCCCGCTGTTGGTTCGGCCGGCAGCGGCAGATCCACCGACACCACGACTTCGCCTTGCCGGAGAGCCGTGCGGCCAGGACCGGTGAAGAAATCGTCCAGCGGCAACGAGCGCGAGCCGTCTCTGCCAATCACATTCACGACGGCGCCGTACGCCAGCAGTGCCGGAGCGGTGTCTGCCGCCGGTGACGCATTGCACAAGTTCCCGGCAAGCGTCGCGCGGTTGCGGATCTGAACCGATCCCACGACGAGCGCGGCTTCGACGAGAGCGGGGAAGTGCTGTCTGATCGACGCGTCATCGACGATGTCCGTGATGACGGCGCGCGCGCCGATGCGGATCGTGTCGTCGATGCGCGTCACGTCCGCGCGCAGTGCAGCCACGCGCTTGAGGTCGATCGACGACGAGGCGATCGTCGATCCCTTTGCGCGCACGCACCATCAGATCGGTTCCGCCCGCAAGCAGCCGGGCATGCGGGGCGTGAGCGCTCAGCAGCGCCAGCAGCTCGTCGAGCGATTCGGGGCGGAAATATTCGAACGGTTTCACAGGGCGGCCAGGCGGTGCGTCGCGTCGCGCCACAGCGGCTGTGCCAGCTCTTTCGCCGACGGCACGCCGATGCGCTCGTACATCGCGTCGATCTTCGCGATGATATCGTCCTTCGAATATTTGCCGCTTGTGCACGAATCCAATCATGAGGTCGACGTTCGTTTCGAGAAAGCTCAGGCTGTCGGCGGCCTGAACGAGGTCGGCGTCAGGCCAGCCGCCCCATTCGTGAACGCGAATCAGCGCCGCCACGTCGGCGACGAGCTCCGGCGTGGCTCCGTTGGCGGCCAGCCACTCTCCGACGATGCGCGCGCTCCGATCGGAATGGGCCTTTTCGTAGGCGCGATCGTTCATCACGATGGGAATGGCGTCAGGTCCGCCAAAGGCGCGCTCCATGTCGTGCGTGAGCGTCGCAAGACGCACAGCGTCCGATGCGCCCGGCGCTATCCGATCGAGCCATTCGAGCGATTTGACGAGATGGGTCCGGTTGTACGGGTAGTTCTCTTCCACCCACAGGCGGGCCCGGTCGATGAGCGGCGGTGTCATGTTTACGGGTGGGCCAGCGTTGTGATCGGCCGGCTCTGCACCAGCAGCACCTTGTTGCCGCGGATGCACCATTCGATATCCTGAGGCGAGCCAAAGAACTGCTCGAGCCGTAATCCCAGCGTGCGCAGGTCTTCCAATTCGTTCGGCGTCAACACGGGCGCGGCGTCGCCGCCCGGAATGTACTGATCCTCGATCGAGCCGTCTTCGCGCGACACGACATAGTGGTCGGGCGTAATTTCTCCCGAGACGATCGCCTCGCCGAGCCCCGCCGCGCCTTCGATGATCATGTATTCGTATCGACCGCGGATCGGATCGACGGTGAACATGACACCGCTCTTGTCGGCCTGCACCATTTCCTGCACCACTACAGCCATTCGTGTGTCGCTGAGCACGCCTTTCCGGGCGCGATAGAACAGGGCGCGCGGCGAAAAGAAGGACGCCCAGCATTCCTGCACGTGACGAAGCACATCCTCGATGCCGTGCACGTTCAGGTAGGTCTCCTGCTGACCGGCGAAGCTGGCTGCCGCGCCGTCCTCGGACACCGCGCTCGACCGGACCGCGACGAGGCCGCCGCCGGCGAGGCGCGCGTACGCGGCGCCGATTTGATCGATCAGCTGCCGGCGGAAGAGGCGCCGAGACGATACGGTCTTGTATCGCGCTCGCCGCGCGATCCATCGCACCGGAGTCCTCCACGTCGAGGCCTGCCGTGATCTCCTGAATCACACCGAGCGCGCCGCACGATTGGAGAAACCCGTGAAATGCGTCGGCGCCGATGACAAAGCCAGGAGGCACGGGAAGACCAGCCGCGGCGAGGCGGCTGAGGCTGGCGCCTTTTCCGCCGGCGACAGCCGTCGATTGTGCAGGCGCCTCGTCGAAGAAGAGAATCGCGTCAGCCAAGGATCTCCACGAGTCCGGATGCGCCGTTCAGCCTGACACGCTGCCCGGTCTTGATCATCTGTGTCGCGGTCCTCGTGCCGACCACCGCTGGAATGCCGAACTCGCGCGACACGACGGCAGGATGCGACAGCGCGCCGCCGGAGTCGGTCACGAGCCCGCCGATTTTGGTGAAGAGGACGACCCACGAGGGGCTGGTCATCTTGCAGACGAGCACCTCGCCCTTCTTGACCTGATCGAACTGGTCGGCCGAGTCGACGACCCGCGCGACGCCTTCGAACACGCCGGCAGAGGCGCCAAGCCCTTTGACCGATCCGGCCGGCTGCTTTGCCGCGTCTTTGGATCGCTCGTAGATGCCGGGCCAGTCCCACAGGACCTGTTTGTATGGTTCTCCGTACATCGACCAGTCGGTAATCGTGCCGGCCCACAGAGGCGGGCGCGCCGCGAACGCCTTCTCGCGCTCCTTGCGGCGCTGCTTGACGATCGATTTCGCGTCGAACGTGGACAGGTTGGCGCTGAGCTTCCGCAGTTCGTCGTACTTCAGGAACATGATGTCGTCGGGCTGGTTCAAGCCGCCAAGCTCGACGAGCTTGCGGCCGACGCCCATCAGCACCAGACGCATCCGCGCGTACGTGCCCTGATCCATATAGAAATGATGGTCGGGCGTGAGCGGCGTCATCTTCAGCGCGAGGTCGAGAGCCGTCTGCAGTTTGTCTCTGTCTTCCTGTGATGTCGTAGACGGCACCAGCGACCACATCTCCTTGATCGCCGTCTCGCGGTTGTCGCGCAGTTGACGCACGTCTTTTTCGTAGTCGTAGTCCGACAGCAGATAACCGCGCAGCGCCTCGACGATCGGCGTGGGGTTTTCGCGCCAGGTCACGTAGATGTATTCGTGCGCGTACATCGACTTGTTGCCGTATTCGTTCTTGTAGTCGTCGATCTGTTTCAGCAGCCCGCGTCCTTCGTCGGATCCTTCGAGCGCCTTCATCACTCCGTCGGCGGTGTCGTTGTCGTCGAACGCGCGCTTCAGCGCGGCGCTCTGCTTCACGGTGTTCTTCAGCTTCCACAGCTCGCGGACCGAGTCCCAGTTGCGATCTTCGTCGGAAATCAGAATGCGGCCGATCAGGGGCTTGTGCTGTTCCCCAATCATCGGGATGAGGACGCTCTCGAAGGTGATTGACGCCTGAAACTGCGCCAGGTTGAGCATCCAGTGAAGACGCCAGTGGCGCTCCTGGATGTCGATCGCCTCCTCGAGCAGAATCATCAGCTCGGGCAGCGACGCGGTGGTCATCGGAAACGTGTCGAGATACTCGAAGTTGCGCAGGATCTCCGGCAGATACCGCCGCTTCCACCAGTCGAGGAACTTGTCGGCGTAGACCGGCATCACCATGTTGTAGTACGACCACAACTCGCCTTCTTCCGCGGCCGGCCGCGGCACGACGGCGCTCAACAGGTAGCCGTTCACCGTCTTGGCGACCCAGTCCTTGCCGAACGGCACGCCGAACCGGCGATACATGTAGTTGCACGTCAGCCACCAGCCACCAATGTCGAACCACATCGGCGAGATCGGCTGGGGGCAGTGCAAATCGTCCAGCCAGAAGTGCAGATTCCTCTCGGCCTCGTCTTTCCACTCAATTGGCGTCGTCGCATCACCAAAGAACCGGTCCAGAATTTTGTCTCGATCACGCATAAGAGGCCTCGCTGTAGCGAAAAACGAACATCGAAGAACGAAAAGAGCACGCGTATCACGCGTATATTTTTCGGTTTACCTTTTTCGATTTTCGTTCAGGGCCTGCATGCTAAACGTGCTCACCTGGGCCGCGAGCAGGCCGTGCCGCGTGATGTATGCGTCAGCGCCCCGGTACGGTTTCGTCAGAAAATCCGCATCGACTCTCCATTGCAGGTTCACCGTATCGCCGACAGTGAACACATGTTCCGGAGTGAATGTCACGCCAAGCAATCCGCCGTCCTTGAACGGGGCGGTCATGCCCCGGAACGCGTCGCCAACCTGCTCGCGCCCGCGAATAACCACGCCGGCCGGCAGGAAAATTTCCACGTCATCGGGGTACTGGGCCATCAGGCGGTTCCAGTCGCCCCGATTGAGCGCGTCGAGATGCTCGTCAACGACCGCCCGCGGCGTTGGCCGCGTCACGAGCTCGGGCATGTGTGCCATGGCTCTCCTCCAAACACGAAAGGCGCCGGTTTGGTAACCAGCGCCTTCCCAGATTCGACGATGGACGATGGACGATGGACGATGCGACGATGGACGATGGACGATCGCCGTCAGTTCGTCGTCGCGGGTACCGCGCCGATCCCTTTGTAATTGAATTTCTGCAGGCGCTTGCCCTCGTACGTCTCGACCGTATAGATGTTCCCCTTCGAGTCGAGCGACACGTTGTGGGGCGCGTAGAACTGGCCGGGGCCGCGCCCGCCGCTGCCGAAGTGGCTGACGACCTGCAGCGGATCACGCAGCAGCGTCCAGATGCGATGGTTCGCGCCGTCTGAAATGAACAGATGCCGCTGCGGCTTGTCGTTCGAGAAGGCGATATCGAAGATGACGCCGTCGCCGAGCGTGTTCTTGGCGACCTGCGTCTCCTTGACGAACGTGCCGTCTTTCCTGAAGACCTGGATGCGATTGTTCGCGCGGTCGCAGACATACACGAGTCCGTCGGCGGCGATCGACGCGCAATGCACCGTGCGAAACACTTTGGGCAGCGGCGCTGCAGGATCGTACGGGCCCGGGTCGGTATCGTCCGGCTTGTTGCCGTAGGCCCCCCAATGACGTTTGTAAGCGCCGGTGTCGGCGTCGAAGACGATGACGCGGCGATTGCCGTAGCCATCGGCCACATACACCTCGTTCGCGGCAAGGTCGACTTCCGCTTCGGCGGCGCGGTTGAGGTTGGCCGTGTCGGTGTTCCCCTTGCTCTGGCCTTCGCGGCCGACCTGCAGCAGGAACTTGCCCTGGCGCGTGAACTTCAACATCTGATGCCCCTGATTCGTGGTGAGCCAGACGTTGTCCTTGCCGTCAACGGTGACGCCGTGCATCGACGTCGGCCACTGGTAGCCGGCTCCGGGTCCACCCCATGACGACACGAGGTTGCCGCCAGGGTCGAACTCGAGCACCGGCGGCGCGACGTCGCAGCAGATCTCCGAAATACGGCGCTTGTCGCCCGGCTGGGGCGGGGGCGAGCCTCCCGGCTGCTGCATGCCGTTGGTGCCGGCGACCATGCCCGCTTCTTTCGGGGCGACGTTGCCGCGATGGGTGATCCAGACGTGATCGCGGGAGTCGACGCTGAGGCCGACGACCGATCCCATCACCCAGCTGTTCGGCAGCGGCTTCGGCCAGAACGGATCCACTTGATACATCGGCGCCTGAACCGTCGGCCGCGATTGCGCCGAGGTGGCGGTGTGAAGGGCGTATTGCGCAATCGCGAGCACGCTGCCGAGCGCGAGGATGCTGATGCCCGTTTTATAGTGGCGGCTCTTCATGATGAGTCTCTTTTTCTTGATTGTCGCGGGGCCCCACCCCCACGACCTGCCACCGCTCGCTAGCGCTCGCGGCGTTGTTTGCGACGTGATCTGTTCAGTGCGGGGTATTGTTATTCCTTTTTCGTTCTTCGTTCTTCGTTCTTCGTTACTCGTTCAGAATCGCCACCGCGCGAACGGGAGCGGCAGATGCGCCGCGCCACTTCACCGGCAGGACGCTGACCGTGAACGAGTGATACGGCGCCGGAATCTCGTCGAGATTGCACATATTCTCGAGATGGTAGGTACTCGCGCTCGCGCATCACGCGGTGCGCCTCCCAGAACTTCTTCCGCTCGAACATCTTCGCGACCGGCGGATCGAAGCCGATGGCGTCGATGCCCATCACCTTCACGCCGCGATCCAGCAGGTAATGCACCGACTCTTTGGTCATGCCAGGGTGGTTGCTCAGGTACTCTTTGTCGAGGCGCTTCTTTGCCGCGTCCGTGCGCAGCAGGACGATGTCGAGTGCTTTGATTCTGTAGCCGCCCAGTTTCTTTTCCGCCTCTTCGATATCGCTGACGGTAATCTCCTCGCCGGCGGCTTTATGCGTGAGGTCGAGCACCACGCCGTCGCCGTAGCAATATTCGATGGGAATCCCCTCGGCGCGCGGCGCCGTCGGATTCGACGTGACCCCACGAATCGATGTGCGTGCCGATGTGATCGCCGGTGACGATCATGCAGTGGTTGGTGATCTCATGCACGCCGAATTTGTCGGTGCCGACGCTCTTCGCCATCTGACTGTAGGTTTCCATCTCGACGATGACCGGTTTGGCGACGTTCGGATAGGTCATCATCCCCTGAAACACTTCCATGCTCAAATCAATCAATCGTGGTCTGTTTGCCATTCAGCGAATTTCCTAATCCCCAATCCCCAATCCCCAATCCCCAATCCCGATCGCTATTTACCTTCCCATCCGCCATCCACGTGTATGGACTGGCCGGTCAGGTAGCTCGCCTCGTCTGAGGCAAAAAATGCCGTCACCGTGCCGATTTCGCGAGGTTGGCCGGCGCGGCCGAGCGAGATCTGCTGCAGCACGAGCGGAAGGATGTCGGGGCTTTTCATGACCCATGCGGTCATGTCGGTGTCGATCAGCCCGGGATGCACGCAGTTGACGCGGATGCCCTGCGGCGTCATCTCCGCCGACATGTTGCGCGTCAGCGCCTCGAGCCCGAGCTTCGTCGGGGCGTAGTGGGTGCGCCCCGGCAGCACTTTGGCCGCCTGAATCGAGCCGATGTTCACGATGCTGCCCTTGCGCTTCTCGGCAAGCGCTCTGCGGCAGAACACCTGAGAGCACAACCACGCGCCGCGCAGGTTGACGTCGACCAGACGCGTCCACTGCTCGTCGGTGAGCTCCAGGAAGGGGACAATGGTCTCGATTCCCGCGTTGTTGACGAGGATGTCGAGGCCGCCGAGTTCTTTCCACGCCTTGTCGATCATCGATTCGACGTCAGCGCGCTTGGCCACGTCGCCCTTGACGGCGATCGCCTTCACGCCTTTGGCCTTGGCGGCCTTTGCCACCTCTTCCGCCTGCGCTGCGCTTTCGACGTAGTTCACCGCGACGTCGGCACCTTCTTCGGCGAACACTTCAGCGATGCCGCGGCCGATGCCGCGGCTCGCACCGGTGATGAGGGCTTTCTTGCCTTTGAGTCTCATGGTTGTCCCTGGCACGGCCTGTCGGCAGGCTTGCCTGAAAGTGACCCCGTGAATGCGACAGGCTCGCATTCACGGGATGCTGGTGCGTCCTGGATTATGAGCGGAAAGTATAGCCGAGCGTCTGCAAGTACTTCTTGCTGATCTCTGCGGTCTGGCGCGGCGTGTAGGGCATGTTCGCAGAGCCGTCGAGCTCGTGCATGATGTTTGCGTTCGGATTCGCCTTCTCCATCGTCTCGAGGACCGACTTGAGGTCGACCTTGCCCTCGCCGAGCGGCGTGTAGCCGCCCATGTGTTCCCAGCCGCTGAAGTCTTTCAAGTGCATGTGGTCGATGATCTTCGCGAAGTCCTTCACCATCTGCGCCGCGTCGGTGCCGCCCTTCTGCGCCTGGCCGATGTCGGGGGCGAAGTGCATGTAGCGCGTGTCGATCGCATTCAGGACTTCGTAGGTCTCCTCACGGGTCTCCACGGCTGTCCCGGTGTGCTGGTGCAACCCGGTGCCGAGGCCCATGTCGTTGACCGCCTTGCCGTAATCGTTCAGGGCCGAAATGATGTTGGCCTTGTGCTCGGCGAAGACATAGCCCTTGCGCGGGCCATTTGGCGACTGCACGATGTAGCTGCCGCCGTGTTTCTTCAAGACCTTCGCGTAGCGCTGGAGCATCTCGATTTGCTCCTTCCGCTGCGCGGGATCGGTCACGTTCACGGTGACGAACGCCGACTTCAGCGGAATCGGATATTTGGCGAGCAGGGCCTCCAGCGTGCCTTTCTTGTCGTAGTCCTCGAGGATCGACGCGAACGTCTCGAAACTGTGGTAGCCGAGCTCGCTCGCGTCTTTCAGCGAAGGCTCGAGGTTCTCCGGCGTGCGCGGAACGGCGCCCCAGATCAGCATCGTGATGCCGATCTTGAGGCGTTTGGGGGACGCCTGCGCCAGAGCAAACTCCGGAAGCGCCGCTGCACCCATTCCGGCCAGGAGAGTCTTCGTGAAAGTTCGACGGTTCATGAGACACACGTCCTTTCAGATTTGGATACGGCGATTCTAATCGAGTTTACTTTAACGGTAAAGTTGAGTTACAACAGGGACTGACCGCAAAAACCTCACATCTACAGGAGATCCTATGCAGCCTGTGACTCGTCCTTCCACCCTCCTCTTTATATACCTGTGCGCCGTCGTTCTGGCTGCACCAGCCGCCGCTCAGGTGCGGTATGGCTCGATTGTCGTGGAAGTGACCGATCAGAGTGGCGGTGCGGTGCCCGGCGCCGACGTCACGATCACGCAGACCGCCACCGGCCTCACCCGCAATGGTGTGTCGAACGAGACGGGTCTGGCGACGCTGCCGACGCTGCCTCCGGGTTCGTATTCGGTGAGGGTCAGCTTGTCTGGCTTCAAGGAGTTCGTCACTTCCGGTGTCGAGGTCAGTGAAGACAGCGTGGTTCGAGTGGGCAGCGTTCTGGAGGTTGGGCAGCTATCCGATACCGTAACCGTCACCGCGGGTGTCGCCGTTCTTCAAACCGACCGCGCCGACGTCCGTGCCGAAATCCCTGCCACGCAGCTCGAAAACCTGCCGGTGCCGGTCGGCCGGAACTATCAGAACCTCTTCGTCACGGTGCCGGGCATTTCGCCGCCCGAAAACATGCACTCGGTGGCGGTGAACCCCGCACGCGGCCTCGCGTTCAGCTCGAATGGAACGACGCGCAACGCGAACGCGATTCGTATCGAAGGCGCGATCTCGAACAACCTGTGGCTGCCGCACGTGGCCGCCTATGTGCCGGCGCTCGAAGCCATCGAATCGGTCGGTGTGACGACGAGCACGTTCGACGCGGATCAGGGACTCTCGGGCGGCATGTCGGCGAACGTGCTGATCAAGAGCGGCACCAACGAGCTGCATGGGTCGGCGTTCGAGTACTTCTACAACGAGTCGATGAAGTCGCGGCCCTACTTCCTGCCGGCAAATCAGAACAAGCCGGAGGCGCGGCAGAACCAGTTCGGCGGCACGCTCGGCGGCCCGCTGGTCCGGAACAGACTGTTCTTCTTCGGCAGCTACCAGGGCACGTTCGACCAACAGCTCGCATCGCGGTTCGGCACCGTGCCGACGGCGGCGATGCGCAACGGCGATTTCTCCGCCTCGCCGACGCCGATTTACGACCCGGCGACCGGCAACACGTCCACCGGCGCGGGACGCACGGCATTTCCGGGCAACGTCATTCCGCGCGACAGGTTCGAGCCGATCGCGCTGAAGTTGATCGAAGATTTGCCGCTGCCGAATCAGCCGGGCCTCACCGACAACTACTTCGTGACGGGCGATTACACGTTCGATCGCCACAATGTCGACGCGAAGATCAACTACAACCCGACGAATCGGCTCGGGCTGACCGCGCGCCTCGGCTGGCTCGGCTACAACTTCAAGAACCCGGCAATGTTCGGTACGCTTGGCGGACTGCCGGTCAACAACACGGCGGCGAAGGCGGGCACCGGCCTCGGTGACACGTACACGTTCACGGGCAGCGGCTCGTACGTGCTTTCGCCGAATTTCCTGATCGATACCTACGCGGGGATCACGACGATCGAAGTGCTCTCCGAGCCGGATCGCCTCGACGAGAACCTCGGTCTCGATTACCTCGGCATTCCCGGAACCAACGGTCCGGACCGCCTGTACGGCGGGTGGCCCCACTTCGAGATCACCAACTACTCGAACATCGGCTATGCCGGCAGCGGCAATTCGCCCTACATCGACGACAACTGGCAGGTGCAGTACACCGGCAACGCGACCTACACGAGAGGGGCGCACACGTTCCGTTTCGGCGGCGACATCGTCCGTCAGGCGATGAACCGGCACGAGCTCGGAAACGGCTCGGGGCAGTTCGCGTTCGCGGGCGGCCCGACGGCGCTCTCCGGCGGTCCATCGGTGAACCAGTTCAACACCTTCGCCTCGTTCCTGCTCGGTCTGCCGACGGGCGTGTCGAAGAGCATCATCCCGTTCGAAGAGGGATACACGCGGAGCCGAAACTGGCAGTTCAGCTTCTTCGCGAAGGATCAGTGGCAGCCCACGCCGAACCTCACCGCGTCGCTCGGCCTTCGCTACGACTATTTCCCCGTAGGCGTGCGAACGACGCGCGGCATGGAGCGCTACGACCTCGACACCAATACCATGCTCATTTGCGGCCTCGGGTCGGTGCCGGCCGACTGCGGCTACGACATGGGTCCCGGCAACGTGTCGCCGCGTCATCGGCCTCGCCTATCGAGTGGGCGACAACATCGTCCTTCGCGGCGGCTACGGCATCAACTACGACCCGTATCCACTCGCATTCGTCCGCAACCTGCTCGGCAACTATCCGTCTTCGATTTCGTTGAGCCTGCCGCAGGCCAGCTCGTTCGCGCGCTGCCGGACGGCTCCGCGACGGTATTCCCGCCGTGCCGGTGCCCGACGTGAGCAGCGGCGTGATTCCAGTGCCGCTGAACGTCAGCGCACGCGCGCTGCCGGACCAGCCGAAGCGCGGATACATCCACTCGTGGAACGTGACCGTGCAGTCGGAGCTGCCCGGAGGGTTCACGGGACAGGCCGGATACGTTGCGACGCGGCAGCGCGACATCAACCAGATCATGGACGCCAATGCCGGACAGGTGATCGGCGCGGGCAACTCCGGACGGCCGCTGTTCCAGCGGTTCGGCCGGACGGGCGCGACCGGCATTCTCAGCAACCCGGGATGGAGCGACTACGATTCGCTGCAGACGTCGGTGATGCGGCGGATGGCGCAGGGCTTTCAAATGAATGTCGCGTATACGTGGTCGAAGGCGTTTGGTATCTGCTGCGACACCCTCAGCGACGGGGCGCCTCGCGTGCAGGCGCTGGAGTATTTCGAGCTGAACGAGGCGCTGCTGCCGCAGGACCGCCCGCACAACTTCCAGGCGTCGTTTGTCGCGGAGCTTCCGTTCGGAACGAACAAGCCATTCCTGAACAGCGGCGGTGCCGCATCGGCGATCTTCGGCGGCTGGCAGGTGAACGGCCTCTTCAGCGCGTATTCAGGGTCTCCGTTCACGATCGAGTCGGCGGCGACGTCGCTCGACATGAACGGCAGCAATCAGATGGCCGATCAGGTGAAGGACACGGTCGAGATCCTCGGCGGAATCGGACCAGGCAATCCGTGGTTCGACACGACGGCGTTCCGTCCCGTCACCGAACGGCGCTTCGGCACCGCCGGCTTCAACAGCATGCGCGGGCCGGGTTTCGCCAACTTCGACATGAGCGTGTTCCGGCAGTTTGCGCTGGGCAGCTGCCCGGACGCTCCAGTTTCGCCTCGAAATCTTCAACCTGACCAACACGGCGCATTTCGCCAACCCGTCGGCGAACGCGTCGAACGCCGCCAACTTCGGGATTATCACGAGCACGGCGAACAGCGGGCGCGAGGGGATTGACGAGCGGCTGTTCAGAATAGGGTTCAGGTTTGGGTTACTGAGAAGAATTTCTTCTCTGTGACCTCTGTGCTCTCTGTGGTTATTGCCGTCTGTTTTTGACTATGATCTTCCGTTGATGACGGTTGGACAGGGCGTAGACGAGGGCTACCTGACGCCGGAGCAGATCGCTGCCGTTGCGCGCGAAGGGCTGGCGCCGCTTGCGGTGGACGGCCGCAGAGTGCTGGTGCTCATTCCCGACGGCACGCGCACGATGCCGATGCCGCTGATGTTCGAGCTGCTCGAGCGGGAGCTGGGCGGGCGGGTCGCGGCGCTCGACTATCTTGTTGCGCTGGGAACTCACACGCCGATGAACGATGCGCAGCTCAGCGCGCTCGTCGGCCGGCCCGTCGTCAACGGCCGCGCGGGGTCCAGCAACATCTTCAACCATCGGTGGGACGATCCCGCCACGTTCGCGCACCTCGGGACCATCCCCGCGCGCGACATCGCCGACATCACGAGCGGGCGCTTGCGTCAGGACGTACCCGTGGCGCTGAACCGGCGTGCCACCGAATACGATCATGTGCTCATCTGCGGACCGGTCTTTCCTCACGAAGTCGCCGGGTTTTCGGGAGGCACGAAGTATCTGTTTCCGGGCATAGCCGCGCCGGAAATCATCCACTTCACGCACTGGCTCGGCGCGCTCGTCACGTCTACGGCCTTGCTCGGCACGATCGACACAGCCGTGCGCGGCGTCATCGATCGCGCGGCCGCGCTGCTCGACACGCCGCTGTCTCTGCTGGCCGTTGTCGTCACGCACGACGGCATCGCCGGTATGTACTGCGGCGACGTGCACGCGGCATGGCGGCAGGCGGCAATGCTTTCGGCGCGCCGGCACATCGTCTGGGTGGACGAGCCCTACGACCGCGTGCTCGCGATCATGCCGGCGATGTACGACGACTTGTGGACGGCCGCGAAGGGCGTATACAAGAGCGAAACGGTGGTGTCGGACGGCGGCGAGGTGATCGTTTACGCGCCGCACGTCGACGAGGTCAGCCGCGTGCACGGCAAGGTGATCGACGAGGTCGGCTATCACTGCCGCGATTACTTTCTCGGGCAGTGGGACCGCTTCCGGAGATATCCCCGGCGGCATTCTTGCCCACTCGACGCACGTCAAAGGGCTCGGGACCTACGACGCGCCGACCGACGTCGAGGAGCCGCGCATCGATGTGACGCTTGCCACGGGAATCCCGCGCGAGCGGTGCGATCTCGTCAATCTGGGTTACATGAATCCGGCGCACTTGAACGCGCGCGACTACGAAGGCGATCCCAAAACGCTGGTGATTCCGCGCGCGGGAGAAATGTTGTACCGAATTGGAAAACCGCCGGCGGCCAGCTAATGGCCAGGAGCTGACCGGCTATTCCGGCTGTACTGGCTACTGGCTGGAGAACGATGACTTACAAGATCGGTGTCGTAGGCCTCGGCGTCATGGGCGCGAACCTCGCGCGCAACATCGCGAGCCGGGGCTTCCCTGTCGCGGGCTACGACCTGGACCAGGCGAAGACACAGGCGTTTGCGGCGGGGCAGCCCGCGGATTCCGGAATCGGCAGCGCGAACGCGCCCGACAAGCTCATGGCTGTTCTCGAGCGGCCCCGGCGTGTGCTCGTGATGGTGCCTGCCGGTGCGGCCGTCGACAGCGTCATCGCGCATCTTCGGCCCCACCTCGAGCCGTCGGACATCCTGATTGACGGCGGCAACTCGTATTTCAAGGACACCGACAGGCGGGCGGACGAGCTCGCCGCGGCGGGCTTGCGCTTCGTGGGCATGGGCGTGTCTGGCGGAGAAGAAGGTGCGCTGCGCGGGCCGTCGATGATGCCCGGCGGACCGCGCGAGGCATGGGACGCCCTCGCGCCGGTTCTTCGCGCGATGGCGGCAAAGGCCGAAGACGGCGACCCGTGCGTTGCCTACATGGGCCCGCGCGGGGCCGGCCACTACGTGAAGATGATTCACAACGGCATCGAATATGGCGACATGCAGCTCATCGCCGAGGTCTACGACGTCCTCAGCCGGGCGGCCGGCATGTCCGCCGCGGAAATCGGCGAGGTCTTCGCGAAGTGGAACGAGACCGAGCTCAAGTCGTATCTCATCGAGATCACTGCCAAGGTGCTCGCCCGCATCGACGCGGACAGCGGCAAACACGTCGTCGATCTCATCCTCGACGAGGCACAGCAGAAAGGGACGGGAAAGTGGATGAGTCAGAATGCGTTCGACGTCGGCGCGCCGATTCCGACGGTGAACGCCGCCGTGGAGGCGCGCCTGATCTCCGCGTTGAAGTCGGAGCGCGTCGCCGCCAGCAAAGTGCTGAAGGGGCCGGCCCCGTCCGTCGCTGCCGCCACACGCGATGAACTCATATCGGCCTGCCGCCAGGCCCTGTATGCCGCGAAAATCACCTCGTACGCGCAGGGTATGGCGCTGCTTCGCCTCGCGTCGGCCGAATACAAATACGACATCGATCTCGCCGAGGTCGCGAGGATCTGGCGCGCCGGGTGCATCATCCGCGCGGCGCTGCTCTCGGACATCCGCGCCGCGTTCAGCCGGAACCCGTCACTCGTCAACCTGATGCTCGACGAGACTTTCTCGCGGGCGCTCGCGTCGGGACAACAGGCGCTGCGCGAGGTCGTGCAGACGGCCGTTGCTGCGGGGATACCGGTGCCCGCATTGAGCTCGTCGCTCGCGTATTACGACGCGTATCGCAGCGCGAGGCTGCCGGCGAATCTCACCCAGGGACAGCGGGATTTCTTCGGCGCACATACATATCGCCGCATCGATCGCGACGGCGTCTTTCACACCGAGTGGGCAACCGCATGAGCGAGCGCGCTCCAGATTCCTTCGAAGGGCGAGATCGATTTCCTGTCATTGGGCGCGCTCGTCCATCGCCTCGATTCCGGCGTCTATCCGTTTCACAAGGCGAGCACGCTCGCGGTTCACGTGAGCGGGGGAGAGTTCAATACATCCGCGAATCTGTCCGACTGCTTCGGCATGCGCACGGCGGTCGCCAGCGCGATGGTCGAATATCCGGTCGGCGATCTCATCAACGAGCGGGTGCGCGCCATGGGCGTGCGCACGTTCTACAAGCGGTTCAAGCACGACGGCGCCCGCGGGCCGAATATGGCGACCGTGTACAGCGATCGGGGACAGGGTGTGCGCGCCCCGGTCGTGTTCTACAACCGCAGCAACGAAGCGGCCGCGCTGCTGAAGCCCGGCGACTTCGACTGGAGTGCGATTTTCGGCTCCGGCGTACGCTGGTTTCACAGCGGCGGGATCTTCGCGGCCTTATCGGAGACGACCTCCGAGCTCATCGTCGAAGCGATGCAGGCGGCGAAGAGCCACGGCGCCATCGTCTCGTTCGATTTGAACTACCGGGAAAAGTTGTGGTCGGCCTCGGGCGGACACAAGCGGGCGCTCGACGTGATGTCGCGCATCGTCAAACACGTCGATGTGCTCGTGGGAAACGAGGAAGACCTGCAGAAAGGGCTGGGCATCCCGGGCCCGGAGGTGGCGGCCAAGTCGGGGCTGGACTCCGACGCCTTTCTCGCTATGATCGACAACGTCGTCTCCCGTCATCCGCAGATCAAGGTCCTCGCCACGACGCTGCGCGAGGTGCATTCCACGAACCGCCACACCTGGAGCGCGGTGGCGTGGGTAGCCGGCAGCGCCTACGTGGCGCCGACGTGCGAGCTCGACGTTCACGACAGGGTTGGCGGCGGCGACGGGTTCGCGTCGGGGCTGATCTATGGCTTGATGACCGGCGAGACGCCCGAGGAGGCGTTGAAGCTGGGTTGGGCGCACGGCGCGCTCGTCACGACGTTTCCGGGCGACACGACGATGGCGACGGTTGACCAGGTGCGGGCGTTTGCGAAGGGCGGCTCCGCCAGAATCCAACGTTGAGTAGTACGTAGTGTCCGGCTTTAGCCGGACCTGAACCGTCCGGCTTCGGCCGGACCGGAGGCTCCAATGTCCGATCAGAATTTCGTGAACCGGCGCGATTTCGTGAAGACCGCGGGCGGCGCCATGGCTGCCACGTCGCTGCTCGGCGCCGACGCGTTTGCGCAGGCACCGTCCGCCCGCAAGCGCTACGCGATCATCGGCACTGGAGAACGCGCCACCAGCATGTGGGGGCGCCAGATCCGGGAACGGTATTCGGACGTCGATTCAGTTCGTCGGGCTGGCCGACATCAACCCGAAGCGTGTCGAAGCGTCGAAGGCGCTGATGGGCGTCGATTGCCCGACCTTCACCAACTTCGACGAGATGCTCGACAAGACCAAGCCCGACATCGTCATGGTGACGACGAAAGGACTCTTTCCACAGTCAGTACATCGTCCGGGCGCTCGATCGCGGCTTCGACGTCATGACCGAGAAGCCGATGGTCATCGACGAGAAGCAGTGCCAGGCCGTGCTCGACGCCGAGAAGCGCAACAAGAAGAAGATCATCGTCACCTTCAACTACCGGTTCGCGCCGAAGCACAGGGCCGTGAAGGAAATCCTGATGTCGGGCGAGATCGGCAAAGTGCTTTCAGTTGACTTTGCGTGGTACCTGGACGTCTACCATGGCGCGGACTATTTCCGCCGGTGGCACGCGTACAAGAACGGCGGCGGGAGCCTCTGGGTGCACAAGGCGACGCACCATTTCGATCTCGTCAACTGGTGGCTGGGCGCGGATCCTGTCGAAGTGACGGCCAACGGCCAGCTTCAGGTGTACGGCAAGAACGGCCCGTTCCGTGCCGCGAACTGCCGCGTCTGCCCGCACAAGAAAGACTGCCGGTTCTACTACGACCTGAACACCAATCCCACGCGCATGCAGGCTGTACGCCGGCGCGGAAGACGTGGACAATTACTATCGCGACGCGTGTGTGTACCGGAACGACATCGACATCTACGACTCCATGCAGGCGATCGTGAAATATTCGAACGGCGCGACGATGGCCTATTCGCTGGACGCGCATATGCCGTACGAGGGCTTCAGCGTGGCGTTCAACGGCGAGCTCGGCCGTCTCGATGTGCGCGACTACGAGCGGCAGCCGTGGGAACAGCCGGAAGCGGACGAGACCGAAGTGTATGTGACGAAGAGCTTCGGCCTGCGCAGGCGCGTGACCTTCGCCAAGGGCGAAGGCGGACACGGTGGCGGCGACGATTTCCTCCGCGATCAGATTTTCCGTCAGGTTCCCGCGCCCGAACACATGAAGGTACCCGACTCGCGAGCCGGCGCCATGTCGTGCCTCACCGGCATCGCCGCGCGCAAGAGCATCGAAGAGAAGCGCGCCGTCAAGATCTCGGAGCTGGTCAAGATCACGTAGACATTGCCAGATTTGCGATTGACGATCGGCAATTGACGCGCGGCCACGCGCTCAGTTTGGCGCCTGTGCGAAGCGGCCGTCTTATGCGATGCGGTGAAAATCGCATTCAACTCGGACGCTTCGGCGCGATGGGCTGCTACCTCTTAGAGGAACGATTGCGCGGCGACCAGCAGGTCCAGCCAGAACTCCGATTCGTCGGCCTCTTCAACGACGATCCCGATCTTTGCGATAAACTCGGCGTGCGAGCGCGCCTTACACGCGGCGCGGTAGTTAGCTGCGACTGAGGTGCCTGCATCAAAGAGTTGTCCTCCAATCCGCCGCCCCTCGAAGTGGATGGCAGCTCTCTCACGAGCAGATGATGCGACCGCAAATTCGAAGTGCGTTTCTTGAGTTCTTCCGCTTGAATGCTCATGCTCAAAACGAGCAGATGTTGTGCCAGGCACGCGAAGCGTCAAGCGCTCCTTCCGGCACGATTACGCAATTGAGTTCATTCGCTCGACGATTGGCAAAAATGCGGCAAAGTCAATTGAAAATATGGCGTTTCCAACAAGAACTCGGTAAGTCCACTCTCGATCTCACTCCTATCGGCCTCGGCGCGTGGGCTATCGGCGGCGACTGGCGGTTCGGCTGGGGGCATCAGGACGATGCCGATTCGATCGCGACGATACGGCATGCGGTCGACATCGGTCTGAACTGGATCGATACGGCCGCCGTGTACGGCCTCGGGCATTCCGAGGAAATGGTCGGGCGAGCGTTGGCGACGTGCCGCGCGAGTCGCGGCCGTATGTGTTCACGAAGTCCAGTCTCGTCTGGGATGACGCAGCGAAATGTCTTCCACAGCCTGCGCGCACTCATCGATTCGCCAGGAAGTCGAGCAGAGCCTGCGGAGGCTGCAGACGGAGCGCATCGATCTGTACCAGATTCACTGGCCGGCGTGGCCGGCGAGTCCGGAAGGGCACGACCCGGGGACCATCGAAGAAGCGTGGAGCACGATGTTGCGTTGAGAGACGAAGGGAAGGTCGCCTTCGTCGGCGTGTCGAATTTCGACGTCGCGCAACTGCAGCGTATTTCGCGCATCGAGACGCCGACCAGCCTGCAGCCGCCGTATTCGATGCTGCGACCCGAGATCGAGGCGGATCTCCTGCCCTATTGCGCCGGAGCACAACATCGGCGTGATTCCGTATTCACCGATGCAGTCGGGGCTGCTCACCGGAACGATGACGCGTGAGCGGGTCGCGTCGCTGCCCGCGAACGACTTCCGGCGGGGAAGCCGGTTCTTTCAGGAGCCGATGTTCTCGAAGGCGCAGGCGATCGTCGAGCGGCTCCGTGCCGTTGGCGAGAAACACGGCCGCACTCCGGGCGAGGTGGCGATTGCGTGGACGCTGAGGCACCCTGCGATCACGGCGACGATCGTCGGTGCGCGAAAGCCCGCGCAGATCGATCAACTGATCGGCGCCGCCACGTTTCGGTTGAGTCCGGACGAGGTGAGAGCTCGACGCAGCGCTCGCGGCCGCCTGAGCGCGGATCCTTTGCGTTCGTGCTTTCGTGTCTTCGTGGTGATGTCTTCGTGGTTATAGTGTCAGTCCGAAGAACCGCTCCGCGTTCTTGTAGCAGACCTTCTCGACCAGCTCCCCAACCAGCTTCACGTCGTTCGGCAGCTCTCCGCTCTCCATTTCACGGCCGAGCAGATTGCAGAGTACCCGGCGGAAATATTCGTGGCGTGGATACGACATGAACGAGCGCGAGTCGGTAAGCATGCCGACGAAGTGCGAGAGCAGCCCGTTGTTGGACAGCGCGTTCATCTGCCATTCCATCGCTTCCTTCTGATCGAGAAACCACCAGCCGCTGCCGAACTGGATTTTCCCGGCGCTGCTGCCGTCCTGGAAGTTGCCGATCATCGTCGCGAACGCATAGTTGTCGGCGGGATTCAGGTTGTACAGGATCGTTTTCGGCAGCGCGTTGTCCCGCGCCAGCCTGTCGAGATAGCGGCCGAGCGCGTCGATCTGCGGAAGGTCGCCAATCGAGTCGTAGCCTGTATCGCGTCCGATCGTGTGGAACGCGCGGGTGTTCGCGTTCCGCCGCGCTCCCAGGTGCAGCTGCTTCGTCCAGCCCTTCCCGGCGTCGAGATGGCCGAAGAACACCATCATGTAGGAGGCAAACGCCTCACGTTCCTGTGGCGTCGCGGCGCTCCCGGCGCGCGCTTTGGCGAAGATCGCCGTCGCCTGCGCGTCGGTGCAGTCGGCAGCGTATGCCTGATCGAGCCCGTGATCAGACAGGCGGCCGCCGAAATCGTGGAAATCCTGATGCCGTTTGCCGAGCGCGTCGAGCAGATCCTTGAACTGAGCGATGTGGACGTTTGCGGTCTTCGCCAGCTTATCGACCCATGGATTGAACACGTCCGGCTGATGCGGATCCATGACGCGGTCGGCGCGGAAGGTCGGGTAGATCTTCGTCGCAAGACCCGACGCCGCGATCTGCTCGTGATACGTCAGCGGATCCGCGGGATCGTCGGTGGTGCACACCGCCTTCACACAGAACTTGCCGAGAATGCCTCTTGCGCTGAGCTGCGGTGATGTCAGCGCCTCGTTCGCCGCGGCCCAAATCCGGTCGGCCGAACCCTCGTTGAGCAGCTCGTCGATGCCGAAATAGCGTTTCAGCTCGAGGTGCGTCCAGTGATACAGCGGATTGCGCAGGCACTGGGGAACGGTTCCCGCCCATGCGAGAAACTTCTCGTGCGGGTCGGCATCGCCAGTGCAAAGGCGCTCGGGAATCCCGCTCGCGCGCATCGCCCGCCACTTGTAGTGATCGCCTTCGAGCCAGATTTCGAAGAGATTGGCGAACCGCCTGTCCTCGGCCACGTCTTTCGGCGGCAGGTGGCAGTGATAGTCGATGATCGGCTGATGTGCGGCGTAGGTATGGAACAGCCGCTCGGCGGCCTGCGTCTCGAGCAGGAAATTGTCGTGAATGAAACTCATGGGAATCTCAAAGCTTCACAGAAGCTTAGGAGATTAGGAGAAGTTCTTTCGAAGGAAACTCCTAGCCTCCTGATCTCCTGTTGAAGGTTTAGGACAGCAGTGCGCTACGGCAATATTCGATCGTTTTAGCCAGCTCTTTCATGCGATCGGAGCCCGCGGGCACGGGATATTCGAATTCGACGGTCGCCTGAATCGGCCACTTGTTGTCGCGGATGAGCTGAAGCGCCTCTTTGATTGGCGTGTCACCCTGGCCGAACGGGACGGTGGGGCCCTCCTGCATCTTCCGATCTTTCACGTGCACGTGCGTGATGCGCGCGTGGTGTTGTTTGATGAACGGAATCGGCGAGGTGTTGTTGCCGGCGACGAAGTGGCCGAGATCGAGGTTCGCCCCGTTGAACTTCGCCTGCGTGAACGCGGATTCCCAATGAGACGGCGTCGTCGCGGCGTGGCCGTGATATCCAACCGTCAGCTTGTGCTTGTCGGCGAACGTCCCGATACGCTGCGTGTGGTTGACGTCGATTTCGCATGAGATGGCGCGCGCGCCGAGCGCCTTGGCGAGTTTGAAGCAGTAATCGACCTCCGCGTCGGCCATCGTGTAGATGCCGTCGTATTTCACGATCTCGATCAGCACGCCGGCGTCCTCGAATTTTTTTCGGAATGCCGCGACGCGGCCCATCGACTGCGGATTCGCGCCAGCCGCGCATGACGTCGGCAGACACCTTCTGACCGTTCGCGGCGGGCGAGCCAAGAAAGCCCTCGACCGGCTGCGATCGCATCTCGACGGCGCTCACGTTCAGCGTGAGGCAGTGATCGAGCAGTTGGTCGGCATTCATGTCGCGGCCGCCGAAGTTGTAGGGGACGTTCATGCCGACCTGCACGCCGGCAAATTTCGAGTTCGGTTTCGAGCGCTGCGCGGCAACGCGAGCCGCAGGGACCAGGGCCGCAGCGGGGATCGCCATGGCGAGCTTTCCAAACGCACGCCGCGTGAATCTCATAGTGCCTCCGTAACTTTACAGACGGGCTTTGGACTCTCGACTTTCGACTTCCCAAACTGCCCGCTCAGTATAATCCGCGTATGTCCCCGCGCTTATTTAAGGTCATTGCGCTGTTCGTATTGGCCGCGGCGGCTGTGGGCTATCGCGCAAGTCACCGGCTCGTGGCCTCCGGGCCTGCAGAAGGTTTCCGAAGATTCGCCGCCGCTTTCGCCCGAGGAAGCGCTCAAGAAGTTCTACATGCCGCCGGGGTATCGCGTCGAGCTCGTTGCGAGCGAGCCGCTGATTCAGGACCCGGTCATGATCGACTGGGATGGCGAGGGGCGCCTGTGGGCGGTCGAGATGCCCGGATACATGCCCGACATCAATGCCAGCGGCGAGCACGCGGCGATCGGGAAGATTGTCGTGCTCGAAGACACCAATGCCGATGGACGGATGGACAAGCGCACCGTGTTTCAGGAGGGGCTCGTTCTGGCGCGATGGCTGAAGATACTCGACCGCGGCGTGCTCGTCGCAGAGCCGCCGAACCTGTGGTTGTTTCAGGATACGAACGGCGATCTCCGTGCCGATCGCAAGGAGCTCGTGACGGATCAGTACGGGCGTAAGGAAGCGAACGTCGAGCACAACGCGAACAGCCTGATGTGGGGGCTCGACAATCATATCTACACATCTGAAATCGACATCTACCTGCGCCCACGGAAGGGTTCGTTCGAGGTCCTGAAGACGCTGTCGCGCGGGCAGTGGGGAATCACGCAGGACGATGCCGGGCGGATTTTCAGGAATACGAACGAATCCGCGCTGCATGTGGATCTGATTCCGGCCCGCTATTTCATGCGCCACCCGAATCTGCTGCGCACGCGCGGCAGCCATGAATCGCTGACCGGTCCAAACGGCGACCTGAACGAGGTGTGGCCGATCCGGCCGACCCGCGGCGTCAATCGCGGGTATCAGCACGGCATTCTGCGGCCCGATGGGACGCTCGCGAAATATACGTCTGTCTGCACGCCGATGGTCTATCGCGGCGACAGGTTGCCTGCCGAGTTGTACGGGAACGTGTTTGTCGTCGATCCTACGGTCAACCTCGTAAGCCGTTTCGAGCTTGCGGAAACGGCAGACGGTCTCACCGCGTCGAAGGCGTATCGCGAGGTGCGGGGAGAATTTCTCGCGTCCACCGACGAGCGCTTCCGTCCCGTCAACCTCTCCATCGCTCCAGACGGCACGCTCTATGTCGTGGACATGTATCGCGGGATCATCCAGCACAAGGGGTACATGACGGAGTACCTGCGCGATTATGTGCTCACGCACAAGCTGGACGAAGCGAACTACTTCGGGCGCATCTATCGCATCGTCCACGAGAGCACGCGCCGCGACATGTCCGCGTTTCCTGCGCGAGGACCCGCGGCGAATCTCGTGCCCCTGCTGGCGCATCCAAACGGCTGGCGTCGCGACATGGCGCAGCAGTTGCTCGTCGAGCGCGGAGACACATCGGTTGCGCCCGCCGTGCGTGCCCTGGCGCAGACAACGAAAGAGTCGCGGGTGCTGATCAAGGCGTTGTGGACCCTCGATGGGATCGACGCTATCGAGGTATCGGACGTCACACGTGCGCTGACGCACGCAAACCGCGACGTGCGTGTGTCGGCCTTGAGGCTAGCTGAGCGATGGCTCGCGCAGCCGAACCACCCCATTCAGAGCGCCGTCTTGAAGCTGGTCGCAGACACGGACTGGGCGGTTCGCCGGCAGCTTGCCGCGACGCTCGGCGAAATGCCGGGTCAGGCAAAGGAAGCGGCGGTTGCGGCTCTGCTCGAGCGTGTGGGAGACGATCCCATCGCGATGGATGCGGCGCTGAGTGGATTGCGCGGAAGCGAGTTGGCCGTCCTCGATCGCCTGCTGATGCCGGGCGTCGAAACTCCACAACGGGCGGCGTCGATAACGATGCTTGCCGCAACGATCGTCAGAGGTGCGGAGAACGCGCCCGTGCAGGCGCTCATGCAGAGGGTCGCCGAAGGATCGCGCGCGGCCTGGCAGCGGTCCGCGCTGCTGAGCGGCGCAGAGGTGGCGCTTCTCGGCGCGACCATGCCGGGAACCGCAGAGCGCAATGCGGTCGATCCAAATGCGCCGTGCGAAAAGTGCCCCGGCGGTCGAGGCGGGCCCGGCGGCGCGCGCGCGTTTCCAGGCGCCCTCGAAGGCGCGGCCGTTCCAACGCCGCCTGCGCGAGCAGGTGGTCCGTTTGTCGAACTCGAGGCGGAGCCGGCGTTGATCGCTGTGGTTGCGCAGCCCGGACCGCTTGCCGATCGTGCGGCGAAAGTGCTCGCAAGAATCGGATGGCCCGGTAAGCCGGGCATGGCGCCGATAGCTGCGGCGTTGAGCGCCGTCGATCAGCAGCGATTCACGGCGGGGCAGGAGATCTACAAAAACCTGTGCGAAGGGTGTCACGGTGCCGACGGGCGCGAGCAGCCAGGGGCAACGCCGAACATCGCAGGCGCGCCGGCCGTGATCGGTCCTCCAGGCATTCCCATCCGCGTTCTGCTGCACGGCAAGGAAGGTCCGGTGGGGTTGATGCCGGCGCACGGAGAAACGCTCGGCGACGAGGATATTGCGGCGGTGCTTACGTATGTGCGGAGGGCGTGGGGTCAGACCGCATCGCCGATCGACGCTGCCGCGGTGCAGCAGGTGCGCGTTGCCACGAAAGATCGCAAGCGCGCCTGGACGCCGGAAGAACTGGCACAGATCAAATGAGCCAAGCTTCATTCCTCACTAAGCAGCAAGGCGTCGCAACCATTGTCGAGCGGCCGAAGGCCGCGAGATACAGGTGGCGGGGGTGGGGCCCCGCCACAAACTAAAAAATGCGAGTAGGCATCATCGGCACCGGCGCCATCGCCGGCATGCACGCGCGCGCGTACAAGAACATCGGCTACACCGTTCGCGCCTGCACGAACGTGACGCAGGACAAGGGCCGCCGCTTCGCGGCCGAACATGGCGCTGAATTTGTGGAGCGCTACGAAGACGTCTGCCGTCATCCCGAAGTGGACTTGGTCGACGTCTGCACCTTTCCATCTTTCAGACTCGACGTCGTGCGCGCGTGCGCCGCGAGCCGCAAACCGGTGCAGGTGCAGAAGCCGATGGCGGTCACGGTAGGCGTGGCCCGCGAGATGATCGACGTGGCTGCCGAAGCTGGCATCGTGCTGGGCGTTGTGAGCCAGCACCGTTTCGATCGCGCGAGCACGTTTTTGTCGTCGGCAATCAGTCAGAAACGCCTTGGCAAGCTGCTGCAGTGCGACGCGTACGTGAAGTGGTGGAGGTCCGACGAATATTACGCGCGGCCGGTGAAGGGCAGCTGGGATGTAGAAGGCGGGGGAGCGCTCATCAATCAGGCGATTCATCAGGTTGATCTGCTGCTGTGGTTTGCCGGGCCGGTGCGCGAGGTGTCGGGCATGTGGCAGCTCGGCGCAGCGCACGCGATCAAGTCGGAAGATCTCGTCAACGCGGTGATGCAATACGAAAACGGCGCGACAGGCGTGATTCAGGCGGCGACCGCGCTCTGGCCCGGATACAGCGAACGGGTTGAAGTGCACGGGACGAAAGGCAGCGCCATCATCACGGGCGACCAGTTGACGACGTGGGATGTTAAGGATGACGAAGGGGAACCGCCTCCGTTGTCGACGGGGGTTGCCTCGGGCGCGTCCGATCCGATGGCGATCTCGGTGGAGTCGTTCGAGCGTCAGTTCCTCGATTTCGGCGACGCGATACGCGGCGGCCGTCCGCCGCTTGTGGGTGGCGAAGAAGGATACCGGGCTCTCGAGCTCGTCGATGCCATTTACCGCTCGTGCCGCACCGGCACTCGCGTCGAAATAAATCGGGGTCGGGTGTGATTTTTACGAAAATCGTAAAAATCACACCCGACCCGAATTTCCGAAATATCATCTGACGCCCCGATGATTCGTATCGACCATCCCCGCACGGCAGCCGCGCTGGTGCCGGCGATTACCCGCATGTTCGACCTCTCGGCGCAGAAGATCCGGTCGATTGAACGATACCTGGCGTCCCGAGGACGGTGCCCCGGTGTTCACCGCCGGAGGCGTCTACCAATCACGCGGCTGGACGGAGTGGACTCAGGGATTTCAATTCGGGTCGTCTCTGCTGCAGTACGACGCGACAGACGATCGGGAGTTTCTCGAGCTCGGCCGTTCGCGGACGCTCGAGCGGATGGCGCCGCACCTCACTCACGTCGGCGTGCACGATCACGGCTTCAACAACGTGAGCACCTATGGCAATCTGTGGCGTCTCGCGCGCGAAGGACGGTTCGAGGCAGACCCGTGGGAGCTGCGTTTCTACACCCTCGCACTGAAAGTAACTGGCGCCGTTCAGGCGGTGCGGTGGACCAGGATTCCTGACGGCGGGTTCATCTATTCGTTCAACGGCGCCCACTCGCTGTTCGTCGATACGATCCGCACGGTGCGCGCGCTGGCGCTGTCGCACGTGCTCGGACATCGTTTGTTCGAAGATCAGGATGTCAAAGTCAATCTGCTCGATCGGCTGATGCAGCACGCGATGGCGACAGCGACCTACAGCGTCTATCACGGGAATGGCCGCGACGTGTACGACGTGCGCGGGCGCACGGCGCATGAAAGCCTGTTCAACCCGGCGAAACGGCACCTATCGCGGACCGAGCTCGCAGCAGGGATATTCGCCGTTCTCGACGTGGACGCGCGGCCTTGCCTGGGCGATGCTGGGCTTCGCCGAACAGCTGGAGTTTCTCGCCACTATCGACCCCGCCGAGCTCGAACAATTTACGAAAGACGTAAAAATGGGGTCAGACCCCATTTTCGAGGCGGCGGTGGCGACGTGTGAGTTTTATATCGAGCATGCAGCCGCGGCCGATGGCGTTCCCTACTGGGATACCGGTGCGCCTGGGCTGGCGGCGCTCGGAGAATGGGGTGCGGAGCCGGGCGATCCCTTCAACGATCACAGCCGGTAGATAGCTCGGCTGCGGCGATTGCCGCCCAGGGTCTCCTTCGACTGTCGCACCTCATCGCGCGGCGAGGCGGCAAGGCGAACGCTACGAGCAGGCAGGACTCCGCATCCTCGATACATTGATCAGCGAGACGGGACCAATCTCAGCCGCGACCCGAATCATCAGGGGCTGCTGCTGCATTCCGTGTATCACCGGCCGAACGGCTGGGATCACGTGCCGTCCGGCTCGCGAGTGCCGCGCGGCGAGTCGAGTATGTGGGGCGACTATCATCTCCGCGAGGCAGCGCTCTACGTAAAGCGGCTCGCGGAAGGCGGCACGTACCACACCTTCTTCGGCCCCGAACCCAAAACTCCGAGGTCGGCTGCGCAACATGGCTGAGCGCGTCGCTCTCGTCACCGGCGGTACGCGCGGAATCGGTCTGGGGATCGCGCGCGCGCTTGCGCGCGAGGGCTGGTCGCTGGCACTTTGCGGCCTGCGATCGCGCGAAGAGATCGGCGACGTTCTTTCCACGCTCGCCGCTGACGGAGGCCGCGCGGAGTACTGGCCGCGGATATCGGCCGTGCGGCCGATCGCTCCCGGCTCCTGTCATCAGTGGTCGCGCATTTCGGCACGCTGCACGCGCTCGTCAACAACGCCGGCCGCGCTCCGCGGGTGCGCGCCGATTTGCTGGCGGCAACCGAAGAGAGCTTCGATGAGGTGCTGCGTACCAACCTCTACGGGCCTTACTTTCTGACGCAGGCGGTCGCCAGGCTGTTCGTCGAGCAGCAACCCAAAGCTCCGGGGGCACGCGCGATAGTATTCGTGACGTCGGTGTCGGCGGAACTGGCGTCCCCCAGCGAGGCGAATATTGCGTGAGTAAAGCCGGCCTCTCCATGACGGCAAAGTTATTCGCTCCACGGCTCGCCGCCGAGCACATCCCGGTGTACGAAGTGCGGCCCGGCGTGATCGCCACCGACATGACGGCCGGCGTCAAGGAGATGTACGACAAGCGGATTGCCGAAGGGCTGATTCCCGAGGGCCGCTGGGGCCAGCCGGAAGACGTGGGGCGCGCCGTCGCCGCACTCGTTCGAGGCGACATCGCATATTCAACAGGAACCGTCGTGAACGTCGACGGCGGTCTGTCCATTCCGAGGTTATGAGAAAAAAAATCCCGATCAGAAATCGTCAGCGAGGTCGAAAAAGGCGGCGTCGTGGGCATCATCCGGATGCAGGATCCCGCGGCGCTTGGTCAGGTAGTGGAAGCGCTTGCCCGGGGCGGCTGAAGGCACTCGAGGTGACGATGACCGTCCCGCGAGCGATCGAATTGATCGCCCAGATCGCGCCGACGCTGCCGGACGACTTTCTCCTCGGCGCCGGCACGGTCGTCGACGCCGACACAGCCCATCGCGCGGCCGAAGCGGGGGCGCAGTTCCTCGTGAGCCCGGTGCTGAGGCCCGAGGTGATAAAAGCCGCGCACGAAGACGGTATTCCCGTGATGCCCGGCTGTTTCACGCCAACCGAAATTCTGACGGCCTGGGACCTGGGCGCCGACGTCGTGAAAGTATTCCCCGCGACCTCCGTCGGCCCCGGCTATCTCAAGGACATCAGGGGACCGCTGCCGCACGTGAAGTTGATGCCGACGGGAGGCGTGTCGATCGACAACGTGGGCGAGTGGTTGAAGGCAGGCGCGGTTGCCGTGGGCGTCGGGTCGGCGCTCGTCGATACGAAAGCTATCGCCGCGAAACAATTCGACGTGCTCGAGGCCAACGCGCGCCGGATCATTGCCAATATCGCCGCCGCCCGATCCAGCTAATCATTCAACCAACAATCACCCATGCCAAAGATAGTGACATTCGGCGAGATCATGCTGCGGCTCAGCCCGCCGGGATTCGAGCGGTTTCTTCAGTCGCCCGCGTTCGCCGCGACGTTCGGCGGAGGAGAGGCAAACGTCGCCGTCGCGCTCGCCAACTTCGGGCTCGACAGCTACTACGTGACGAGGCTGCCGAAACACGACATCGGCGAAGCCGCGGTGCGCGCGTTGCGCGCCGAAGGGGTGAAAACCGACTTCATCGTGCGGGGCGGCGATCGCATCGGAATCTATTTCGCGGAAGCGGGCGCCAGTCAGCGCGCCTCGAACGTCATTTACGATCGCGCGCGCTCCGCCATCAGCGAGATCGAGCCGGGGATGGTGGACTGGCAGAAGATCTTCACCGGCGCCGACTGGTTTCACGTGACGGGTATCACTCCGGCGCTGGGGGACCGCGGTGCTGCCGCCACGCGCGAATCGCTCGAAGCGGCGAAGAAAGCCGGGGTGAAAGTCTCCGTCGACTTGAACTTCCGGAAAAAGCTCTGGTCCGAGGCGCAGGCGCAGAAAATCATGCGTCCGCTGATGGCCTACGTCGATCTCGTGATCGCCAACGAGGAAGACATTCAGTCCGTGCTCGGCCTCGACGTGCCCCACACCGACGTCACATCGGGGCAGCTCGATGTCGAGGCGTACAAAGCCGTCGCGCAGCGCGTGTCGGCCGAGTTCGGCTCGCCGCTCGTCGCCATAACCTTGCGCGAGAGCATCTCTGCCAGCGATAACGGCTGGAGCGCCGTGTTGTGGGACAACAACGCCGGCACCTTCATCCGCAGCCAGCGTTACGACGTCCGCCTGGTGGATCGAATAGGCGGGGGAGACAGCTTTGCCGGCGGCCTGATCTACGGACTGGTCACCGGCAGGAATCCGGAAGCATCGCTGCGGTTCGCCGTGGCGGCAAGCGCGCTCAAACAATCAATCCCCGGAGATTTCAATCGCGTATCGGTGGCCGAAGTGGATCGCCTCGCGAAGGGGGACGCATCGGGCCGCGTACAGCGGTAAAGTCGACAACATATGAATATCCAGGCGATCACGACAGACAGCTGCATCGTTCGCAATACCGCGTCGGCGAAGGGACGGACGATGCACGTGGAGCCCGGCCGCACCGCGGCACGGCATCTTCACTATGGCCGCATCATTCTGGATGCGGGCGACCCACCCGTGAGATTCGAGACAAAAGATCGAGAGACGAGCCTCATCGGCATGAAAGGCGCGGCCCTCGTCAAAACCGAAGGCAAGTCGTACAACCTGAGCCGATACGACGCACTGTACGTACCGCGCGACGCGGCGATCGAAGTGACGCCGGGCGCGGAGGGTTGCGATATCGCCGAGATCTCGTCGCCGGTCGTCAAACGTCATCCAGTACATTTCGTGGCGTTCGCCGACGTTCAGAAAGACCCCGGGCTGCACTTCGCCACGGGCGGTCCCGGAGCCCAGCGCGAGCTGAATATCCTCATCGGCAAAAACGTCGAAGCGGGGAGGCTGATGGCGGGCGTGACGTTCAGCCAGCCCGGCAACTGGACCTCGTGGCCTCCGCACGAACACGCGGTGCTTGCCGAAGAGGCCTATCTTTACATCGACATGCCCGCGCCGGCGTTTGGCGTTCAGCTCGTCTACACGAATAGAACCGATCCCGAGGTCGCCACGATCGTCCGCGAAGGCGATGTCGTGCTCATGCCGGCGGGGTATCACCCCAACGTCGCCGCGCCCGGTGGTCCCATCAACTTTCTCTGGTTCATGGCGGCGAATCGCGAAGACGAAGATCGGCTATTCGGCGTCGTCAACGTGCAGCCGGAGTTTGCGGCGGGAGGTTCCGGCCTCGACAAGGGGAAGAAATGAACTGGGACTCGATCCCGTCAGAGCAGGTGGGCGAAGGCATTGAGCGGCAGATGGTGGTCGGCGAGAAGCTGATGGTCTGCCGGCTCAAGATTCAGCCGCGGGTGGTTACTGCCGTGCACACGCATGAGCACGAGCAGATGACGCTCGTCGAGCGCGGCAAGGTGTTGTACATCGTGGACGGCGTCGAGCGCGTGTGTTCGGCAGGCGACGTATTGCACTTTCCACCGCATCTTCCGCATGGCGCGACGATGCTGGACGAGGAAGTCGTGCTGGTCGATGTCTTCACGCCGCGCCGCGAGGACTTTCTGAAGCGCCCGCGGCCCGAGCGAGGCGCGGAGCCGCCGAGCGAGAGCGAGCGGGGGTGGGGCCCCGCGAGCACTGAAAAACGGTGAGCGGCCTGTTCGATCTGTCCGGCAAGATAGCCCTGGTGACCGGCGCGTCGCGCGGGCTCGGCGCGGCCATGGCGCACGCGCTTGCGGACGCTGGTGCCGACGTCGCGCTTCATGCGAGTGAACGGCCGCCGTCAACGACCGAATCCGCGATCGCCGCAAAGGGGCGGCGCGCCCACAGCTTTACGGCGAACCTGGCGAAGCGCGAAGAGACGGCGCGTCTCGTTCCTGAGGTGCTGAAGGTCTTCGGGCGCATCGACATACTCGTGAACAACGCCGGAACGATTCTTCGAAAGCCGGCTGCGGAACATCCCGACGAATATTGGGACGAAGTGATCGAGGTGAATCTCTCTAGCGTGTTTCGCCTGACCCGCGCGGTCGGGGCGCACATGCTCGAGCGCGGAGACGGCGGGAAGATCGTGAACATCGCTTCGCTGCTGTCGTTTCAGGGCGGCATCACGGTTCCGGGCTACGCGGCGGCGAAAGGCGGGGTGGCGCAACTAACAAAAGCATTTGCCAATGAATGGGCTGAGCCGCCGCATCAACGTCAACGCCATCGCGCCGGGATACATGAACACCGACAACACGACGCTTTACAGGCCGATCCGGTGCGAAGCCGCCAGATCGGCGAGCGAATTCCGGCGGGGCGATGGGGCCAGCCTGAAGACCTCGCCGGGGCTGTCGTTTTTCTTTCGTCGCGAGCCTCGGACTACGTGAGCGGTCACGTATTGGTCGTAGACGGCGGCTGGCTTGGACGATAATGGCCCCCATGAGCATTCAGGCACCAGCGTCCGCGCACCCTGTCGCCGCCGCGGGCGTCGCCACCGCGGCGAAAGCGGGTTATTACCGCTGGTATGTGTGCGGGCTGCTGTTTTTTGCGTCGGTCATCAACTACATCGACCGGCAGGTCATCGGCATCCTCAAGCCGACGCTGCAGCAGCAGTACGGCTGGAGCGAGCTCGACTACGGCGATATCGTCTTCTCGTTCCAGCTCGCGTACGCGATCGGGTTCCTTTTTGCGGGCCGGTTGATGGACAGCCTCGGCACGCGCATAGGGTTCGCGATTGCGATCGTCGTCTGGAGCGTCGCGGCGATGGCCCACGCGTGGGTCTTGTATTTCGGCGGCACGGTCGCCGCCATGCTGGCGATGTTCGGGCTCACCTACAGCGCGTCGGTTGCCGGATTCATGGGAGCGAGATTTGCTCTCGGACTCGGCGAGGCGGGGAATTTTCCTGGCGCGGTGAAGACTGTCGCTGAGTGGTTCCCCCGTAAAGAGCGCGCGCTCGCGACCGGTATTTTCAATGCGGGCACGAATATCGGCGCCCTGCTCACGCCGTTGATCGTCCCCGTCATCACGCTGACGTGGGGATGGGAGTGGGCCTTCATCGCCACCGGCGCGATTGGTTTCATCTGGCTCGGGTTATGGTGGGTCTCGTATCGATCGCCGGAGGAGCACAAGAGCGTCAGCCAGGCCGAGCTCGCCTATATCCGCAGCGATCCTCCTGAACCCACGACCAAGATGTCGTGGGCAACAATTCTTCCTCATCGCCAGGCATGGACGTTTGCTGTCGCGAAGTTCATGACCGACCCGGTGTGGTGGCTCTATCTCTTCTGGATTCCCGATTTCCTTTACCGGAACCACGGGCTCAGCCTGACGACGATGGGGCCGCCGATCGTGATCATTTATCTGATCGGCGACGTCGGCAGTGTCGGTGGCGGGTGGCTGTCGTCGACGCTGATCAAACGCGGCTGGACGGTAAACGCCGCGCGCAAGACGGCGATGCTCACGTGTGCGCTCGCGGTGACGCCGATCGTGTTTGCGGCGGGGACGAGCAATCTCTGGGTCGCGGTCGGCCTGATTGGATTGGCCGCAGCCGCGCATCAGGGCTGGTCGGCCAACGTGTATACGCTGACCTCCGATATGTTCCCCAAGCAGGCCATCGGCTCTGTGGTCGGGTTCGGCGGAACGGCGGGCGCGATCGGCGGCATGCTGATCGCCAAGGTCACAGCCGCCGTTCTCCAGTACACCGGAAGTTATCTGCCCGTGTTCATCATCGCCGCGTCCGCGTATCTGGTGGCGCTGCTGATGGTGCACTTGCTTTCGCCGCGGCTCGAGCCGGCGCACATCAAGTAAGGAGAGGCGTCGGTGGCCGTTTTCGAGATCGGCGCGGTTACCGACGAATTCTCCCCAGAGAGCCTCGACCGTGCGCTCGACGCGATGGCCGCGCTCGGCATGACGTTCGCCGAGCTGCGTGTCGTCAACGGCAGGAACATCATCGAGCACACGGATGACGAGGTAGACGACCTGCGCCGCCGTATCGAAGCGCGGGGTATGCGCGTGGTGTCGATTGCTTCTCCGGTGCTGAAGTGCGCGCTGCCCGACGCGCCGCCTATCGCTCCTCACATTCAGCAGGACATGTTCAGCTCGGCGTTCGGCTTCGACGATCAGCCGCGGCTCGCGAGGCGTGCGTTCGAGATTGCGGAGCGCACGGGTGCGCGCATCGTGCGCGTGTTTTCCTACTGGCGCACTGTCGATCCCGATAGCTGCTTCGATCGTGTTGCCTGCAGCGCTGCGCGGGCTCGCAGAGCAGGCGGCGGACCGCGGGCTCGTCATCGGCATCGAAAACGAGCACGCGTGCAACATCGCAACCGGCGCCGAAACAGCGCGGCTTCTCGAGGCCGTCGAGCATCCTGCGCTGCAGGTGATCTGGGATCCGGCGAACGCCCTGGTGGCGGGCGAGAAGGCATATCCCGACGGGTATGGAATGGTTCCCGTCTCACGTATTGCTCACGTCCACGCGAAGGACTGCGAGGTGCGCGATCACGTGCCGGTGTTCGGTCCGCTCGGCGAAATGGCGGTGGGCTGGCGCGGGCAGCTCGCGGCGCTTGCGCGGGATGGCTATCGCGGAACGATCAGCCTCGAAACCCACTGGAAAGGTCCCAACGGCGACAAGTTCGCGGGAAGCGTCATCTGCGGACGAAACCTCAAGGCGCTCATCAATGACATCGATGGAATTTGAAGTCCTGCATCACGTCGCCGTGTCGGTCACCGATCTCGCGCGCGCGAAGGCTTTCTACGGCGGCGTGCTTGGCCTCGAGGAAATACCGAGGCCGGCGTTTCCGTTCGACGGTGCATGGTATCGGGTCGGGAATCAGGAAGTGCACCTGATCGTCTCCAGGGATCCGACGCTGCGTGCGGGCAAAGGGGTGACGTTGGAGGACGGGCATTTCGCACTGCGGGTCAAGAGCTTCCGTGCGGCGCTCGCTCACCTCGAATCGAAAGGCCTCCGCGCCACCAACGACGAGCCCGGCCGCTCGATGCGCGTCAACACGGCCAGCGTCACCGGCTATCCGCAGATCCACATTCTGGATCCCGATCGAAACGTCATCGAGATCAACGCGGAGTCGGTTGATTGAATTCCGGAAAATACGGAAATGCAAACAGGAGATCAGGAGATTAGAGGCGGTCTCAATCGGCGTTCGTCAACGTAGTGTCCGGATTGTTGATGGGCGATGAACGCGGCAGTCTGATCGATCGCCCGGGAGCAGGAGATAACCGGACGATGTGCTAGCGGATGCTGCTCATGGCCGCACGAATCCGCGCGGCTTTCGAACTCATCGCTACCGCCACGCCGTGCTCTCATCGGCATGCACGCGCGCTAGGCTCACGACCGCTGCACAGACACGGCTGCCCGCCGGCGCGACTCGCACCACTGCGGGAGCAAGATCCACAATCGCCAGGCCGGCCAGTTCGAGCTCTCGATGCGAAGCTGCAAGCGCGCCGCGTCGGCGGCGTCAATCCTGATCGTGCGCGCCTGCGACCACGACCAAGCGCTGCGACTTACGAGCCAGAGCTTATGGTGTGACGTCTGCATGTTCGTCGGCTACAGGGCGAATGCTGAGGTCCTGGCTAAAGCTCGGACACTACGTACAGGCTACCAGCCTCAGGACTATCGGCTACTGGCTACCGGCTACTGGCTAGTTTCATTCCGGCAACGCCTTGCCCTTCGTCTCCGGTCCCAGCCAGATGATGACGAGACCCACCAGATAAAACACGGTGAGCACCGATCCGGCCATCGGAAAGCTGCCGCCGAACATTCCCATCAACGTGGCGGTTTGCAGGCCGCCGACGGCAGCGAGGATCCGGCCGAAGTTGTATGAAAATCCCTGGCCCGTCGCACGCACGACGGTGGGGAAGAGCTCGGGAAGATACAGCGGAAAAAATCCGTAGAAGGCGGCGGTGATGCCCCCTGCCAGGAAAATCGACACGAGGAAGGAACTGTCGAATCGATCGTTCGCCTGGTAAAGAAAGAGGCACGAGAGGATCGACCCGACGCAGAGCGCGGCATACGTGATGCGCCTGCCAAATCGTCCGGCGAACACACCTGCCAGAATCGGGAAGACGATCGCGCCCAGCGCCGACGAGATCTGCGTGTATTCCCTCGAGAACCTCTGCGGGTCGGGCTCGAGCTGAAATGCCCAGCGCGGCGCCCATTGAATGGAGCCCCACGTGCCGAGCAGCGCAACGCCCGCGAGCGCCGCGCCCAGGAGCATGTGACGGATGACGATGCGCTCCTGATGAGGCGCGAGCGATCCGGCAGCGATGGCGCGCGACAGATAACGGCGCACCGGGAAGAGAAACCCCCACAACGCCGCCGCGATTCCGAACGATCGTGAAGATCGCCGCAGGCGCAGCCCCGACGCCAGCCGGCGACCAGCTCCAGATGATGAGGATCGACGCGAGGCAGCCCACCGTGACGCCGACGAGATCGACGTTCGACCAGTGAGATGTCGCGCCGCGGGCCCGCTCGTGCTCCCACTTCTTCGATTCGGGCACGAAGAGCCTGATGAAAAACACGAGAAGTGCCGGCAGCGCTCCGCTGATCATCAGGAAGCGCCATCCGGAATTCGCCAGCAGCCGGCTCACGACCGGCTCAGGCATGCCAATTCCGAGCAGGAGCCCTTCGACCGCGCCGATGAACCGGTGCAGACCGATGCTCAGCACGCCGACCATGAGGAATCCGAGGTTCGCGGCAGCGCCGATGAGCCCGGCGATGAGCGCCCGCGACTTGTTGGGCCAGATTTCGTTGACCAGCGCGACGCCGAGCGACCACTCGCCGCCCATACCCAGAGAGGCGACGAAGCGGAGCGCCGCGATATGCCACGCCTCGGTGGCAAATCCGCAGAGACCGGTGAACACCGCATACGTGAAGATGCTGAGCGACATGGCGCGAACGCGCCCGATACGGTCGCCGAGCCAGCCGAAGAACACACCGCCCGTTGCGGCGCCGACGAGGAAGACGGCGATGATCGCTCCGAACCACTGCGTGGCCTGAGCCGCGGAGGCAGGACCGAGCAGATCCGCGAGCGCCGGTCCGCCAATCAGCGGAAACAGCCCCATCTCGAAGCCGTCGAACATCCATCCCGAGCAGTGCGGCCGCGAGCGCCATCCATCGCCCGAAGTTCGACTCGGGCGTTGGCGACGTCTCCACGGCGTTCACCCTCTTGGGGACGGTCTCGAGCAAGGCTGGCCCTCCATGTAGTTGTTCGGTGCTGCAAGTATAGAATGAGCAGTCTGTTATCAAACCATTTGTACCGGTTCCTGGAGGCGTAATGCCAGCTGTGGATGAAGCCGCACGAGTAGCCGACGAGCGCGGCGAGGGACTCCCGGTCCGCGAGGTCCGGGATTTGCCGGATCCGCCGCGGAACTACTGGCGGCTTGTCGGTCCCGGCATCGTCGCCGGCGGCGTCGGCCTGTCGTCAGGGGAATTCGTGTTGTGGCCGTTCATCGCATCCCAGGTCGGTCTCATCCTTCTATGGGGCGCGCTCGTCGGCGTCGTCACGCAGTTCTTCCTGAACATGGAAGTCGAGCGATACACGCTCGCGACTGGCGAGACGGCAGTAACCGGATTCAATCGCTTCTGGAAACACTGGGGCCTTGTCTTCGCCGCGCTCGTGTATTTCGCGAACCTCTGGCCTGGATGGGCGATCAGTTCGGCGACGCTCGCGACGTATCTGTTCGGCGGCAGCGCGACGACGGTGGCGATCGTCAGTCTTCTCGTAATCGGCTTTTCCCTGACGTTCGCGCCGGTCATTTATGTCGCGCTCGAGCGGTTGATCTTCGTGAAGGTGGCGGCCGTCCTGATTCTCGTCGTGCTCGGAATGGTGTTTGCGGTCGAGCGTGAGTCGTGGACCGCGATGCCAGCTGGTTTGCTCAGCTTCGGCAGGATCCCCGAAGGTCTCAGCATTGCGTTGATCTTCGGCGCGATTGCCTTCGCGGGATCGGGCGGCGGGCAGAACCTGTGTCAGAGCAACTGGATTCGCGACAAAGGTTTCGGCATGGGGCAATACGTGCCGAAGCTCGTGAGCCCGATTACGGGCACGGTCACGGCAGCGCCGACCGTGTCGAGCTACATTTTCGAGCCGACACCGGCCAACATGGCACGCTGGAACAGCTGGTGGCGGTTCGCGAACGTCGAGCAGGTGTTCAGCTTCGTCCTCGTCACGATCATCACCATCAGCTTTACCTCGATGCTGTCCCATTCGATGCTGTTCGGCGAGCCGAACCTGCCGAACAACGTCTCGTTTCTTCGTATCGAGGCGGAGAGAATGGAGGCGGTTGCCGGTCGCTGGTTTGGCGTGCTGTTCCTCGCCATCGGCGCGTTTTCGCTCTTCGGCTCGGCGATGGGCATCATCGACTACACGAGCCGGCTCGCGGCAGACATCCTGAAGACGACGTATCTTCCCAAGTCGCGGATGTCGGAAAGCCGCATGTATTTCTGGCTGGTGTGGGGAATGGTCGGGCTCGGCTGCACGATCCTGCTCGTGGGGCTCTCTCAGCCGATTACGCTGTTGGTGATCTCGGCGTCGACTGGCGGCGTGATCATGTTCCTCTATTCGATGATGCTGATTGCGCTGAACCGGCGCGAGTTGCCCGCCGCCATCCGCATCAGCACGTTCAGGACGGCGACCCTCGTGTGGTCCACGCTGTTGTTCGGCTCACTTGCGATCTATACCGTTTACGATCAGATAGTGCAGCGATTTCTGCGCTGACGAAACCTGGAACCTGGAACTGGAACCCGGAACCATATGAAGGCACTCCTACTTTCCGAATACAAGAAGCTCTCCGTTGTCGACATGCCGACGCCAGAATTCGGCGATGACGAAGTCCTCGTTCGCGTGAAAGCGTGCGGCATCTGCGGCAGCGACATTCACGGTTACGACGGATCGACCGGCCGCCGCATTCCGCCGCTCGTCATGGGGCACGAGGCGGCCGGAGTGATTGAGCGCGCCGGGCGCGCCGTCGAGGGATTCAAACCCGGAGATCGGGTCACGTTCGACTCGACCGTGTCGTGCGGCAAATGCGACTTCTGCCGCAGCGGAAACATCAACCTCTGCGACAACCGCACAGTCCTCGGCGTGTCGTGCGGCGATTACCGGCGCCACGGGGCTTTCGCCGAATACGTGTCGGTGCCGGCGCGCATTCTCTACAAGTTGCCCGACACGCTTCCCTTCGAGCGGGCCGCGCTCATCGAGGCCGTGTCGATTGCCGTTCACGCCGTGAGCCGGTACGTCCCAAAGGCGGACGACACGGTTGTCGTCGTCGGCTCGGGCATGATCGGCGTGCTCGTGATCCAGGTGCTGCGGGAAAAAGGGTGCCGGAGCATCGTTGCGGTTGACCTCGACGAGCAGAAACTCGCCCTCGCGAAACGTATGGGCGCGACGCATACGCTGAATCCGAAAGCGGGCGACGTTCCGGCGGCCGTCCGGCAGCTGACGGGCGGCAAGGGCGCCGATGCGTCGTATGAAGTTGTCGGCCACTCCGACACCGTGCATGACGTCGATCCGCTGCGTGCGCAAGGGCGGCACGGTTGTGCTCGTCGGGAATCTGTCTCCGCGAGTGGAGCTGCCGCTGCAGGAAGTCGTGTCGCGTGAGATTTCGGTGCTGGGCTCGTGCGCTTCGAACGGCGAGATTCCGGCATGCATCGATCTGCTGGCCCGCGGCGCGGTCGACGTCGATCCGCTCGTCAGCCTCACCGCACCCCTCGAGGACGCCGCCGGGTTGTTCGAACGCCTTCATAGCGGCGACAAGAGCCTCATGAAAGTCATCCTTCAACCATGAATCAGTTCGACCTGACGGGAAAAGTGGCGATTGTCACCGGCGCGAGCCGCGGACTCGGACAGACGTTCGCGCGCGCGCTGGCGCGGGCCGGTGCCGACCTGGTGATCACGAGCCGCACGATCGACTCGCTGAAAGCATTCGAGCGCGAGATCGAAACGATGGGGCGGCGCGCCGTTCCTCTGGCCCTCGACGTGCGCGACGAGGGCAGCATACGGCGCATGGTGAGCGACGCGGCGAAGGCGTATCCGCGCATCGACATCCTCGTGAACAATGCCGGTTGCAACGTGCGCAAGCCCGCCGTCGATGTCACATGGGACGACTGGAACCTGATTCTCGACACGAACCTGCGCGGAGCGTTTTTCGTCGCGCAGTCGGTGGCGAGGGAGATGATCCCCCACGGCCGGGGCCGCATCATCAATATAGGTTCGGTGACGTCGGTCATGGGGTACGCGGGTCTCGGGCCCTACGGCGCGAGCCGCGGGGGGATCCGTCAGCTGACGATGAGCCTTGCGGATGACTGGGGACCACATGGCATCACGGTGAATTGCCTGGCGCCGGGCTGGTTCAAGACCGAGCAGAACAAGGTGATGTACGAAGATCCCGAGTGGGTGGCCTATCTGATCGATCGCATTCCGATGCGGCGGCCGGGCAAGCCCGGCGATCTCGAGGGGCCTGTCGTGTTTCTCGCCTCCGACGCGAGCGAATACGTGACGGGACAGACGCTGCTCGTCGATGGCGGCATTTCCACGGGCGCAACGCGGGCGTTACCGCGGGTGAAGGTGGAAAGTAAAAAGTAGAGGGAAAAACGAAAAACGAAGAACGAAATAGGAAAAAGGAAAAGGGAAGAAACGTGCTTGCGAAATTCACTGGCTACCGGGTTGCTGTGGTCATGCGCGCTGGCGTCGCAGGCTGCGGCGCAGCAGTCCGCGGCGAACGCTCTTTTTTATACACACCCGGCGCGCGAGTGGAATCAGGCCCTGCCGCTCGGCAACGGGCGGCTGGGCGCGATGGTGTTCGGCAACGTGAACGGCGAGCGTATTCAGCTGAACGAAAACACGTTGTGGATGGGCGGTCCTCGCGACACCAACAATCCCGACGCCCTCGAACACCTCGCCGAAGTCCGGCGTCTGCTGTTTGCCGGATTGCCGGTCGAAGCGTACGCCGTGGCGGAAAAACACTCGATGGGGCGCCCGTTCAGGCTCGAGTCGTACCAGACACTCGGGGATCTACGCCTGACGTTCGAGCACGAGGGAGCGCCAACTGAATACCGGCTGGAGCTCGACATCGATTCGGCCATCGCGCGCCTCACTTACCGGCTTGGCGGAGTGCGCTATACGCGCGAAGTGTTCGTCAGCCATCCGGCTCAAGCGCTGGTCATGCGGGTCTCGGCCGACGCGCCAGGCAAGATCACCGTGTCGAGCTGGATCGATCGTCAGCAGGACGCGACGACCGAGGTGCATGGCCGCGATCGGTTGAACCTCGTGGGGGCGCTCGCCGCGGGCAAAGGCCTTCACTTCCTCGCGTCGGTCAAGATCGTCGCAGACGGCGGAACGCTCGAGGCGTATCCCGAGCGCATCTACGCTGATGGCGCCAACGCGATCACCTACATTCTGGCCGCGGCAACGAGCTATCGCGGCACCGATCATCGCGCCGCAGTCGAGCGCGCGCTCGCGTCAGCCGCCGCCACTCCCTACGAAAAGCTCAAGGCGGAACACGTCGCCGATCACCAGAAGTTCTTCCGCCGCGTGGAACTGACCCTCGCGAACCACGAAGACACGACGACACCAAGCTCTAACCACGAAGGCACGAAGACACGAAACTCGTTGTCGGAGATGCCCACCGATGAGCGGCTGGAGCGGGTGCAAAAAGGGGAGACCGATCCCGGGCTCGAGGCGTTGTATTTTCAGTTCGGGCGCTATCTGCTCATTGCCAGCAGCCGTCCGGGCGGGCTGCCTGCGAATCTGCAGGGGCTCTGGAACGACAGCATGTTCCCGCCGTGGGACAGCGACTACCACCTGAATATCAATCTGCAGATGAACTACTGGCCCGCCGAGGTGACCAATCTCGCCGAGCTCCATCAGCCGTTGTTCGACTACCTGGAGTCGCTGCGCGAGCCGGGAAGAAAGACGGCCCGGATTCATTACGGCGCCCGCGGGTTCGTCGCCCATCACATATCCGACATCTGGGGCTTCACCACACCTGGCGATCGTCCGCGCTCCGGATTGTGGCCGACCGGCGCGGCCTGGCTGACGCAGCATTTGTGGGAGCACTATCTCTTCAACCCCGACCGGGCGTTTCTGGCCAGGGCGTTTCCGGTGATGAAAGAAGCCGCGGAGTTCTTTCTCGACTACCTCGTCGACGATCCGCGCGTCCCCGGCCGCCTCGTCAGCGGGCCGTCGGTGTCGCCAGAAAATCGCTATCGCCTGCCGAACGGTCAGGTGGGGATTCTCTCGATGGGGCCGTCGATGGATCATCAGATCATCAGCGGCCTGTTCACGCAGGTCATCCGCGCCGGCGAGATCCTCGAGCGCGATCCTGAATTGCGCAAACAGCTGGCCGCCGCGCTCGCGCGCATTCCGGCTCCGGTCATCGGCAAACACGGGCAGATTCAGGAGTGGGCAGACGACTACGACGAGCCGGATCCCGGCCATCGCCATATTTCACAGCTGTTCGCGCTGCATCCGAGCGATCAGATTACGGTGAACGGAACGCCGGAACTGGCGCGGGCGGCGCGAAAAACGATCGAGCGCCGGCTGGCGAACGGCGGCGGCCACACCGGCTGGAGCCGCGCGTGGATCATCAACTTCTGGGCGCGCCTGCAGGATGGAGAGCAGGCCTACGCCAACTACCAGGCGTTGCTCGCGAAATCGACGCTGCCGAATCTGTGGGACCTGCATCCGCCGTTTCAAATCGACGGCAACTTCGGCGGCACCGCGGGCGTCGCCGAGATGCTGCTGCAGAGCCACGACGGCGCCATCCACGTGCTGCCGGCAGTGCCGCGCGCATGGGCCGGCGGAAGCTTCACCGGCCTTCGCGCCCGCGGAGCTGTCACGGTGGATGCCCGCTGGGCGGGCGGCAAACTCACGGCCGTCACCCTGCGGCCGGCGGCGAGCGGAATGCGGAAGCTGCGGCTTCCGCCCGGGACGTCGGTCGAATCGGTTCGCTCAGGCGATGTTGCGGTGCCATTTCGTGAACAGGCCGACGGAAGCACGATGGCTCTCGAGGCCGGCCGCACCTACGAAGTCCGTTTCCGCTAACTTTCAACTTTTCACTTTCCACTTTTCACTTTTCACTTGTCACCTCTTATGCCCAAGCTCGTGACGTCCTTTGGTGCGTTGTTCGTGGGTTCGATGATGCTGCTCTCGGCGCAATCCGCGCAGCCACAGAGCGCGCCGGTTTACGAGCGCCGCTGCGCCGGCTGCCACGGCGCGGACATGACAGGCGCGAACGCGCCGGGGATTCTCACCTATGTCAGGTTCCACGTCGACAAGGAAATTTCCGACATCATCAGCAACGGGCATCACGGCGTCCCGGTGCAGATGCCCGACGGGGAACTTCGGCAGCTGCTCGGTGAGATCCGGCGGCTTGCCGGGACGAATCCGGCCATGGCCACCGGCGGATATACGGGCAGCCGTCTTCCAGGCCCGCCGCCGGAGTCGTTTCCCCCATCAGAGCCGCGGCCGGCCGCGCCTGGAATCGGCGACACCACTCCCGTCACCATCAAGATGGCCGGCGGAAGCTCGCGCACGGGCATCCTTCTCGGCCAGTCGCTCACGTCGGCTGTGCTGCTCGAACGCGGCAACACGAAGCTCACGCTGCTTTCGCGCGACGGCATGGCGTATCGCGAAAAACCGATCGCGCCGAAACGCGACTGGCTGTTCTACGACGGGTCGTATAGCGGCAGCCGTTACAGCACGCTCGATCAGATCAACGCCGGGAACGTGCATCGACTTGCGCCGGTATGGATGTTTCCGATGTCCGACTCCCGTCCGCAGGCCACACCGGTCGTCGCCGACGGCATCATGTACATCACCGGATGGAATCAGCTGTTTGCGCTCGACGCGACAACCGGCCGGCAGCTGTGGTCCTACACCGAGCCGCGCCACGACGGAATCGTCAGCGAGGCGGGGATTGGCGTGAACCGCGGCGCGACGATTGCCGGCGATCGTGTCTTCATGGTGACCGATCATGCGCACGTGCTCGGGTTCAACCGGTTTACCGGACAGCGTGTGTGGGAAGCGGAGATGGGCTCGTATCTCGAGTCCTACAGCGCGACGTCTCCGCCGCTGCCCGTCGGCGATCTCATGGTCGTCGGTGTTGCGGGCGGAGAGGAAGGCGCGCGCGGTTTTCTCGACGCGTACCGCGCCTCGACCGGCGAGCGGGTGTGGCGCTTCTACACGATTCCGAAACGCGGAGAGCCGGGCTCTGAAACGTGGATCGGTCAGGCGCTCGAACATGGATGCGGCGCAACGTGGATGCCGGGCTCGTACCGATCCCGAGCTCGATCTGATCTATTGGGCGATTGGCAACCCGTGTCCTGATTTCGCCGGCGAAGAACGCCTTGGCGACAACTTGTATACATCGAGCGTCGTTGCCCTCGAAGCGAAGACCGGCAGACTGAAGTGGTATTACCAGTTCACACCTCACGACACCCACGACTGGGACGCGGTGCAGCCGATGGTGCTTGCCGACGAAGTGTGGGAGGGGAAACCGCGCAAGCTGCTGTTTCACGGCGACCGCAACGGGATTTTTTATGTCCTGGATCGCGTCACCGGCCAGGTCCTCAAGACAGGAAATCTGTCCACGAAGGTGACGTGGGTCAAAGGCTTCGCCGCCGACGGCAAGCCGATCGTCGATCCTGGATCGATCGCGACGCGGGAGGGGATTGCCGCCTGCCCGGGCGGCGGCGGCGGGGCGAATTTTCACGCCGTGTCGTACAACCCGGTCACGCGGCTGTTTTACGTGCGAGTTGGCGATACGTGTCAGATATACACATCGCATCACGATCCGCTCGGTGCGAGAGGAAACCGCTGGTTCGGCGGCGGCACCGCATCTGAAAACGCCCGCGCAGCGCTCGCGGAGCTCCAGAAGAGGTTATGCAACGGGACAATACATCCGGGCGATGGATCCGTTCGACGCCAGAAAAGTCTGGGATATCCCCAACCCGGGCGGAGAGCCCGGCGTCCTTTCAACCGCCTCCGGGCTGGTGTTCCTGCCTGGCGATGGCGGCCTGCTGGTGCTCGACGGAAAAACGGGCCGGCTGCTTCACCAGGTGAATCTCGGTCACATTTCCGCGGCCGGCCCGATGACGTACATGGTTGGCGGCAAGCAATACATCGCGCTTCATGGAATGGAGATGCTTGCGGTCTACGCGCTTCACTAGTCTGGTACGGCCGGGATCTTGCGTATGCAGCCGTACAGGAGAGTGAAGCTATGAAGATTCGCGATGTGATGACTCCAAATCCCCGCACGGTGTCGCCGGACGATACCATCCAGGCCGCCGCGCGTGTCATGCAGTCGGAAGATACGGGCGCGGTTCCAGTCGTCGACAACGGCCGTGTCCTCGCGATGGTCACCGATCGCGATATCGTGGTGCGCGTGGTTGCCGAGGGCGGCTCGCTGAACAGTCCGGTGCGCGCGATCGCGACCGAAGGCGTGGTCTGCGCGGAGCCCGAGATGTCGACGCGCGAAGCCAGCGAATTGATGAGCGAGTATCAGGTTCGCCGCCTTCCGGTCGTGGAAAACGATCGCCTTATCGGCATCGTTTCGATTGGCGATCTGGCCGTGAAGGAAAACAAAGACAGCCGTACCGGCGACACCCTGCAGAGCATCTCTGAAGGGGTCAAGGAGAAGCTGTAACCGGGTGCTGGGTGCAGGGATTTGGGACTAGGGATTGGGGACTAGGGATTTGGGATTAGCTCTAGTCCCCAATCCCCAGTCCCCGTGTTTTGCTCAGGGCTTCAGCACCACCTTCAGGCAGTCATCCCGTTTGTCATTGAACATGCTGTAGGCCGCGGGCGCTTCGTCCAGCGTCATGCGATGAGTCACGACGAAGCTTGGGTCGATCTGTCCGTCTGTGATCCGCTTGAGCAGCGGCCGCATATAGCGGTGCACGTGGGTCTGACCTGAACGGATGGTCAGGGCGCGATTGACCACGGCGCCCATCGGAAATTTGTCGATGAAGCCCCCGTACACGCCGGCGACAGAGACGGTGCCGCCGCTGCGGCACGAAAGAATCGCCTGCCTCAATGCGACGGGGCGATCGGTTTCGAGCATCAGCGTCGTTTTTACCGTGTCGTAGGCTCCTGCTACCCCAGGCGCGTGCCCTTCCATGCCGACCGCGTCGATGCAGGCGTCCGGTCCGCGGCCGCCGGTGAGCGTGTCGAGCGCTTCCCGAACGTCCAGTTCCTCGTAGTTGATGGTGTCTGTCGCTCCCGCCCGGTCGCGGGCCATCTGGAGCCGATACGGGAACCGATCGATGGCAATCACCCGCTCAGCGCCGAGCAGATAGGCGCTGGCAATCGCAAATTGCCCCACCGGGCCGCAGCCCCACACCGCGACGACATCGCCTGGTTGAATCTCACAGGCCTCCGCCGCCATGTAGCCGGTCGGAAAGATATCCGAAAGGAACAACACTTGCTCATCGGTCAGTTCTTCGGGCACCTTGAGCGGACCCACATCGGCGAACGGCACGCGGGCGTATTCCGCCTGCCCGCCGGCATAGCCCCCGAGCATGTGGGAATAGCCGAAAATCCCGCAGGGTGAATATCCCCACATCTTTTCCGCCATCCATGCGTTCGGATTCGAGTTTTCGCACAGCGAGAAATTTTCGCGGTCGCATTGCTCGCAACGGCCGCAGGCGATCGGGAAGGGAACAACGACGCGGTCACCGATTTTCAGGTTGTCTACGCCCCGGCCGACTTCGACGACTTCGCCCATGAATTCGTGGCCGAGCACGTCGCCCCGCTTCATGGAGGGGATGAACCCGTTGTAGAGGTGAAGATCCGATCCGCACACCGCCGTACTCGTGATACGAACGATGGCATCCCGCGAATTGATGATCTTCGGTTCGGGCACGTCTTCGACCCGCACCGATTTCGTCCCATGCCAGGTGTTGGCTCTCATCGTCGCACCTCCGTCACGTTCCCCGTGGAGCCCGCTTCGCGGCGTGGCTGCGCAGGCCGCCAGAGACCCGGGCCGTCGGACTCGACGATTTCGCCTGCCTCGACCATCTGCTTGAATCGCCGCAGCTCTTCTCGAAGCTCGCTCTTGCTGTCGCGTCCCGCCAGATGTACTTCCGTGCCGCGAGCGCCTGGCGCGAGCTCGAAGCGGACCGCGTAATCGCCCTTGAGCGGCGATCGTCCCGACGCGCACCACTCGACCCACGCGGCTTCCGCGTCTTCAATAGGCACTTTTACGGTCGTCGCCTGCTCGTTCGAAACAGACCTCCCCGCTGTTCCGCGGGTTTTGCCGGTCCGGCTTGCGACAAACACATCCAATACGGTGACGCCGAGTACTGCCATCGCCGCCAGCGACAAGGGCGCGCGTGCGGTGCGGTCGTCGGACGCTGCGGCACCGAGCGATACCAGGTCGAGCGCATCGCCGCCCACCCGCGACCAAAGCCACGTGGCGTCGCTGGGATCGGCGACGATGCCGATACCGGTGGCCAGTTCCCGAGCACCGTACGCTCGAAGAACATTGGTCGTTCCGTCATCTGCTGCAACGCCAATCAAACCGGCGACCCGGCGCGGCGCGATGAGCTTGGCCGCACCGACGGCGATGCTGAAACACCCGAGCGCGAGGGACAGCGCCTGAGTCGATGACCGATCGCGGGGAAAGTAATGGGACTGCATAGGGACGCTCCTGTCTCTGTCCGGTATGACACGGACGTGGGTTGGATTTAACGGTCCAGATCCATAGTGCAATGACCGATCCGGATTCCCGCTTGACATGTTATTTATCTAGCAGTAGTGTTAAAAAACTAACATGACTCCCAAATCCGGAAACGACCAGCCCGGCCTCACGCGTCGCGAGCGCCAGATCATGGACATCCTCTACAAGCGCGGCCGCGCGACCGCCAACGAGGTGATGCAGGACCTGTCCGGCGATCCGCACTATTCGACGGTTCGGACGCAGCTGCGCATCCTCGAGGAAAAAGGACACGTCGCGCACGAGGAAGAAGGATTGCGCTACGTGTACATGCCGGCGGTTCCCCGGAGGGCGGCGCGCAAGTCCGCGCTTCGGCATCTCGTAGACACGTTTTTCGATGGTTCCGCCGAGCAGGTGGTTGCCGCGGTGCTGGGCGGTGAAGGCGCGAAGTTATCGGACGAGGAGCTCGATCGCATCGGTGAACTGATTGAGAAGGCAAAGAAGGAAGGCAGCCGATGAAAATGTCATTAATCGTCGTGGCCACGTTCGCCCTGGCGCTGGTGATGCGGAAGCGCTCCGCGGCACTCCGGCATTGGGTACTGGCGGTGGGTGTTGCATGCGCAGCGGCGACACCGCTTCTCGGCGCGCTCGTGCCGTCGTGGAGCGTGCCATTTGCCAGGCCGGCGGCATTCGCTCATGACGAGACGCTGTCTGACTCTTCAGCTGCCCCGGCAGCGCCGCGCCGACAGCCGTCTGCGAGCACGAGCATCAAGGCCGCCCCGCCACCTGCGCCTTCGGATTCGTGGTGGAGCGGGCTCGATGTGCCTGCCACGCTCGAAATGATGTGGCTCGCTGGCGCGCTGACGGGATTGGCCGTGCTCCTCATCGGGCTTCTTCGACTGTCGTGGCTGGCCTCACGTGCGCGGGTGATTACCGCCGGCCGCTGGCGCGATCTTACAGACGAAATTGCGCGCGATTACGGCCTGCGGCGTCCTGTAACCATTCTGCAGAGCGATCATGCATCGCTTCTCGTTACGTGGGGCCTCGTTCGGCCCAGAGTGATCCTTCCCGCCGACGCCGGCGCCTGGACGGAAGCGCGCGCCCGCGTCGTCCTGTCGCACGAACTTGCACACATTTATCGAGGCGACTGGATCGTGCAGCTGTCGGCGGAGCTGCTGCGCGCTTTCTACTGGTTCAACCCGCTTCTGTGGATCGCCTGCAGGCGGCTGCGCCTCGAGAGCGAACACGCGTGTGACGACGAAGTCATGCGCCGTGGTGTGCCTGGAACGGACTACGCCACGCACCTCATCGATCTTGCCCGCGCGCTGAACGCGCGGCGGCACACCTGGCTTCCCGCGCCCGCAATGGCGCGGCCATCGAGTCTTGAAAGGAGAGTTCGAGCCATGTTGAACGAACAGCGCGATCGATCAATCAATCAGCCGGGCGACCCGTATCGGAATTTTTGTAGCGCTGCTCGCAGCGGCAACCGCCGTGGCTGCGGCGCAAAGCGGGTTTGCGAGTCTCACCGGTCGAGCGACCGACGAACACGGCCGCGGTGTCCAGGGTGTCACCGTGACGCTTGCGAACGAAGCGCGTCAGTCGAAATATGAAGTGAAGTCCAACGCCGACGGAAATTTTGAGTTCGTGGGGTTACCTGTCGGCGATTACGTCCTTGGCGCGCGGGCCATCGGGTTTCAGGACGTCAAGGACGCGGTGTCGATGGCCGGGAAGAGTCTTCACAGAAACGTTTCGCTCAAACTCGGTAAATTGCAGGAGACAGTCACGCTCAAGTTCGCGCCCGACAGCGAGCAGGATCAGCCGGTCCGCGATACACCAAATGTCGGAAAGGTAGTCAACCCGGCCAAAAGGGAATGTGTGGCCGTGCCAGAAGGAGGACGCATCATGCCTCCGCGCAAGATTCGCGATGCCTACCCGTACTACCCCTCAACGCTGCGCGGCACCTGGAGCGAGGGAACGGTCCAGATGGAAGCGCTCATTGGTATCGACGGCCATGTGGCCGACGTCAAGCTCATCGGCGATGCTCAGCCTGACCTTGCCCAATCGGCCATCGCGGCAGTACGCGAGTGGAGGTACACGGAAACAATGCTGAACTGCACGCCCGTCGAGGTGACGATGACGGTGACCGTCAACTTCCGGCGTGCCGTGCCGCAGCCGTAGTACATATCTGTGCGGCGTGTGCGAGGTTTGCACATCGCATACGCCGCGCAGCCTCGCATTCCTCAATTTTTCATAGGCAAAACCGCGCGTTTGTGTGCATCGCGTGCCGCCAGCCGTGGCAGTCGGATTGCACCAAAGCGCGCGCGTGTCTGGATATCCGTCCGCTTTCGGTGGACCCTCGCGTTCCGAATTCCGCGTCGAGAAGGCGCGGGCTGAAGCGACTCTCATGCTCACCAGCGGCATGGCGGTGCGCGGCTGGATCTTCGTGTCGGTTGGCAGCCGGACGCACACGGGGTTGGAGAGCGTCAAGGAAGTGCTCAACGACGAATCGGGGTTCTTTCCGTTTGAAGTGGCGCGGGCGTCAGGTTCGTCCACCAGCCTCTACAACCGCGACCATGTCGTGGTGGTGGAGTTGGGAAGCCGCGGCGAGCTGCAGGCTGATCCCGGCTACGACGTCGCGGTCGTGCGTACCGTCGCGATGCTGCTGTCCAACGGCGTCCGCTTGCGCGGAGCGGTTCGCGTGCACCGGCCGCAGGGGCGCGATCGCCTGAGCGATTTTGCGCGCGGGCCGGAGACGTTCCGGTACCTCGAATCCGAATACGCAACCTACCTTATCAATGTCCGGCACATCGTCGAACTCGAAGAGGAGATCCCAGCATCATGAGTCTCGCTGCCGCAGCAGAGCCCGCTCAGGCGCAGCCGTCATCCGGTTCGCCGATTGACCGGCTGTTTCACGCGATGTGCCAGCTCGGCGCATCCGATTTGCACTTGTGCGTCGGCTCGCCGGCGCTGGTGCGCAAGGACGGGCGCATTCAGGCGCTCGATCCCACCATGCCCGAACTGACCGACGAATACCTGAAGCGCCTGCTCGAGCCGATCATGCCGCCGACGAACCGCGAGGAGTTCGCACAGAATCACGACACCGACTTTGCCTACGAAATTCCAGGCCTGGCGCGATTCCGCGCCAACGTCTTCGCCGATCGCAAGGGGCGGGGCGCGGTGTTCCGCGTCATTCCCAGTCAGATTCTCACCGCTGACAAGCTCGGGTTGTCGCAGCACATTCTGAATCTCTGCAAGCTCAACAAAGGGCTCGTGCTGGTCACCGGTCCAACCGGGTCGGGCAAGTCGACGACGCTCTGCGCGATGATCGATTACATCAACCGGAACCGCGACGAGCACATCATCACGATCGAAGATCCGATCGAGTTCGTGCACCCCAACCAGAAGTGCCTGATCAATCAGCGCGAAGTGCGCACGCACACGGCGTCGTTCAAAGCCGCGCTGCGCGCCGCGCTGCGAGAGGATCCGGACATTCTGCTGGTCGGAGAGCTGCGCGATCTCGAAACCGTGGCCATTGCCATCGAGACAGCGGAGACGGGACACCTGGTGTTCGGCACGCTGCACACGACGACGGCGGCGTCGACTGTCGATCGCATCATCGATCAGTTCCCGTCAGACCGCCAGGCGCAGATCCGCATCATGCTGTCCGAATCGCTGCGGGGCGTCATCGCGCAGACGTTGTGCCGCAAGATTGGGGGCGGCCGCGTGGCGGCGCTCGAGGTGCTCATCGCCAACGGCGCGGTCAGCAACCTCATCCGCGAAGGCAAGACGTTTCAGATTCCGTCGCTGATGCAGGTGAACAAGGCGATCGGTATGGTGAGCCTCAACGACGCGTTGTTCGAGCTCGTCTCGAAGAAGCTGGTCGCGCCCGACGAAGCGTATTCCAAATCGGTGGACAAGCCAGGGTTCGAGACGCTGTTGAAGCGCATCGGCATAGACATGAAGGCGGTTGCGGCGGCAAACGCTGGCCATTAGCTTGCCAGCCAGTAGCCAGTAAGGTGGTCGCTACGCGCCTGCCATTTTGCCGATTGGCGACGCGCTCTCTTCGTAGCGCTCCGTCAGCCGGTGCTCGGGCTTCGCTTTCAGGTACGCGTCGACGCGCTCCTTGCGCGTGAAGGCATCCGCCATGAACGCAAATGCCTCGGCGATCCGCTCGTCCGGCTGTGCGCAGCTCAGCCGCAGGAAACCCCGCCCGGCCTCGCCGAAACATTCACCTCCCAGACATGCGACGCCGCGTTTGTCGTCGGCGCCTTCGAGCAGATACAGCGCCAGCCCGTGTGAGGTGATGCCGAGCCGGTTGCAAACCGCCGCGACGGACGGGAACACGTAGAACGTGCCGCCGGGCATGAGGCAGGATACGCCGTCGATCTTGTTCATGCCGGCCACGAGCAGCTCGACCTTCTTCTGGAACTCCTTCATCTTCGCGTCGCGGTAGGGCAGCTCTTCGCGCATGGCGGCGACGCCGGCCATCTGGGTAAACGGCGGCACGCACGACAGCGCGCTGTTCGTCAGCTTGCCGAACACGTCGATGATTGGCGGGCTGCTCACGGCAAAGCCGAGCCGCCATCCGCTCATGCTGAACGACTTGCTGAAGGTGTAGGCCGCCACCGTCTGATCGAGCATGCCGGGCAGCTCGAGCAGCGAGTGATGCCTCCCGCGCCAGACCATCCGGTCGTACGGCTCGTCGCTGAACACCGCGACGTCTTTGCCGCGCACGGCGTCGGCGAGCGCCTTGAGATCGTCGAACGTCGCCACGCCGCCGGTGGGGTTGTGCGGACTGTTCAGGAAGATCGCCCGCGGCGACTTGTCGGTCGACAGGAACCTGCGCACATCTTCGATGTTCGGGCGGAAGTCGTTCGACGCTTTCAGTTCCGAGAGCACGACGCGCGCGTTGCGGCGGAAGATGTTTGGCGGATACGTCGGGAAGTGCGGGCTGAAGACCAGCACGCCATCGCCAGGATTGAGGAACGCCTCGCAGAACAGCTGCTCGAAGTTCTTGGCGCCCGGCCCGGCCACGACATTTTCGCCGGTCACCGACAGGCTGTACTCGCGATTGACGTATTCTGCCGCCGCGGTGCGGAACTCCATGATGCCGAGCGACGGGCCGTAGCGGCTGTGGCCGTCGCGGATCGCCTGCACACCCGCTTCGATAGCGCGCGACGGGGTGGAGAAAGGGCTATCGCCGATTTCGAGCTCGATCACGTCCTTGCCGGCCGCCATGAGACGCTTGGCGATGGCGAGCACGCTGAACGCGCTTTCGACGCCGACAGACGAAGCAAACTGACTGAACTGTACAGACATGGAGCGACATGATATCCCGGCGGTCGGCGTCGTGAAATATGTTCATAATGTATGAATATTACAGCTGCGGCGAACCATGCCCATCCTTCCGCGAATCCTCATCTGCCACTTCGTGTAGCCTATAGGCATGAGATTTACATCCATCGCTCTCATGACGATCGCCCTGTCGGCTCCGGCGGGCACATTCGCTCAGCAGGTGACAAAAGAGACGCGCGACGGCATCAAGAATTTCGCGCGCGTGGACACGACTGTGGCCTGCGCCGGTGCGATCACCGCCGATGCGATGCCCGAGATCAAGAAAATGGGTTTCGTCTCGGTCATCAACCTTCGCGAGGCGCAGGAGCCCGGCGCCGACATCGAAAAGCACAGAGCCGCGGCGGAGGCGGCCGGCCTCCGCTATTACCACGTGCCATTCAACGGCGCGAAGCCCGATCCCAAGGCGGCGGACGCGTTCGTGAAGGTGATTTCGTCGAACGAGGCCGCACCCGCGTTCATCCACTGCGCCAGCGCCAATCGCGCGTCGGCGATGTGGCTGATCAAGCGGATCGTCGTCGACAAGTGGGAGGTCGAACGCGCCGAAGCCGAAGCCGCGCAACTCGGGCTGACCAACCCCGCGCTGAAGCAGTGGGCGATTGAATACGCGCGGCCCGATCGGTAGGTCGGGTCTCCCACGAAATTCAACAGGAGACCAGGAGGTCAGGAGGAATTTCTAAAAAAGAATTCTCCTAATCTCCTGAACTCCTGTTCGCATTTTGTTAGGTTCGTTCGAATCGTCACACTCTGGATGGCGATCGGCTTCAGCGGACGGTCGCCAGGTTTGCTGGTGGGGGTCTTGCCGATCTTCTCCACCACGTCCATCCCCTCGACCACCTCGCCGAAGATGCTGTGCTTGTTGTCGAGCCACGGCGTCGGCGCGAGCGTGATGAAAAACTGGCTGCCGTTGGTGTTCGGGCCGGCATTGGCCATCGAGAGCAATCCGCCTTTCGTGTGGCGGAGCTTGGGGCTGAACTCGTCGGCGAACTTGTAGCCCGGGCCGCCCGTTCCAGTACCAAGCGGGTCGCCGCCCTGGATCATGAACCCCTCGATCACGCGATGAAAGATGAGGCCGTCGAAAAACGGCCGCGTTCGTTTTCTGTCCGGTTTTCGGGTCCGTGAACTCTTTCGTGCCTTCCGCCAGGCCCGCGAAATTGGCGACGGTGTTCGGTACGTCGTTGTCGAATAAACGGATCTTGAAGTTGCCTTCGGTCGTCGTAAACAGTGCATGCAGCATCCACACATCATAGCCATAATGGTTTCAGGGACGCCATGATTCCGTTTTCCGTACTCGATCTGTCGCCGATCGTGGAGGGCGGCGACGCCGGACAGGCGTTGCGCAACACGATCGATCTCGCGGGGCATGCCGAAGCGTGGGGGTATCTCCGCTACTGGCTCGCCGAGCACCATAACATTCCGTCGGTCGCCAGCGCGGCGACTGCCGTCGTGATCTGCGCGGTCGCCGATCGCACGTCGAGGATTCGGGTGGGCGCAGGCGGCATCATGCTTCCGAACCATCCGCCGCTCGTCGTCGCGGAGCAGTTCGGCACGCTCGCCGCGCTTTTTCCCGGCCGCATCGATCTTGCGCTCGGCCGCGCGCCGGGATCCGATCAAATGACGGCCCGTGCGCTGCGGCGCAACCCGGCCGCCGGCGATACGTTTCCGGCGGATGTGCTCGAGCTCATCAGCTACTTCAAGAAGTTGCCGGGCCAGCGGGTGAGAGCCATTCCCGGAGAAGGGCTCGACGTGCCGATCTGGATACTCGGATCGAGCCTCTTCGGCGCGCAACTCGCCGCCGAGCTCGGACTGCCGTACGGATTCGCCTCCCATTTCGCACCCGCGTTGATGCACGACGCCATAACGCTTTACCGGAACCGGTTCCGCCCGTCGGATCAGCTCGCGCGCCCTCACGTGATGCTCGGCGTGAACGTCGTTGCGGCTGAGACTACGGAAGAGGCCAGGCGGCTCTTCACCTCCCATCAGCAGGCGTTCATCAACCTGCGGCGGGGGACACCCGGGCCGCTGCCACCGCCGGACACCAAGGCCATCGAGGCGCTCTCGCCGCATGAGCGGTGGGAATTGGATCAGACGCTGTCGGCGTCGATTGTCGGGTCATTCGGCGAAGTGCGGAGCGGGCTGGAAGCGTTCATCGGAAGGACAGCAGCCGATGAGCTGATCGTCGTCGCGCAAATCCACGATCACGCGGCGCGCCTGCGGTCGTATGAATTGACCGCCAACGTGCGCGAGTCTCTGGCAACACGGATGGCCTGATGCGCTAAGATCGCCCGCCGGAGGGCGTGATGCTCGACCGACGCGCGTTTCTTCTCAGCGGCCTTGCCATGTATGCGGCCTCGTCGCGAGGTCTGCTGTCCGCGGCGCAGCCGCTCCAGAACCCCAAGCTGTCCACATCGCCGTTTACGCTGGGCGTCTGCTCGGGCGATCCAACCCCTGATGGCATCGTCTTGTGGACCCGGCTTGCTCTCGACCCGCTCAACGGCGGGGGCATGCCGCCGCGGCGGATCGAGGTGCAGTGGCAGATCGCCTCGGACGATCGGCTCGCGCACGTCGTCCAGTCGGGCAGGACTTTCGCGTTGCCGGAGTGGGGACATTCCGTTCACGTCGAGGTGTCCGGCCTCGAGCCGCATCGCTGGTACTGGTATCAGTTCCGCGTCGGCAACGAGCTCAGTCCCGTGGGCCGCACTCGAACGTTTCCGCGCGCGCAGTCGCCGGTGGATCGCCTTCGATTTGCGATTGCGTCGTGCCAGCATTACGAGGCCGGACTGTTTACCGCCTTCACGCACATGGCGGACGAAGATCTGGACTTCGTCATGCACCTGGGCGACTACATCTACGAAAATCCTGGGCGCGATAACTTCGTCCGCAAACATGTCGGCGGCGAATTGATGACGGTCGACGACTACCGTAACCGTTACGCGCAATATCGCGGCGATCCCGCGCTTCAGGCGGTCCACGCGCTGTTTCCATTCCTCGTTGTCTGGGACGATCACGAAGTAGACAACAACTACGCAGGGCTTCATCAGGAAGCTGGTGCGCCCGTGGAGCAGTTCGCGGTTCGCCGGGCGGCCGGTTACAAGGCGTTCTACGAGCACATGCCGCTGCGCAGAAGCTCCATCCCGCGCGGCGCGCTGCTGCAGCTCTATCGGCCGTTCACCTACGGCACGCTCGCGAGCTTCTCGATGCTCGATACGCGGCAGTACCGCACCGATCAACCCTGCGGCGACAACGTGCAGCCCGTCTGTCCAGCGGTAAACGATCCCCGTGCGACGATGCTCGGGGCGCCTCAGGAAAAGTGGCTCATCGATCGCCTCAACCGCTCGCGCGCCGGATGGAACCTGCTTGCCCAGCAGATTCCGATGGCAAGGCTGGATCGATTTCCGGGCCCGAGCGCAGATATTCGATGGACAAGTGGGATGGCTACGAGCAGAGCCGCGCGCGAATGCTGCGATTTCTCGGCGAACGCAAGCCGTCGAATCCCGTCACGCTCGCAGGCGACGTTCACAACAACTGGGTCAACGATATTCGGCTGAACGTGGAGGACGAGAAGAGTCCGATCGTGGCGACGGAGTTCGTGGGCACGTCCATCACGTCGGCCGGCGACGGCTCGGACATGTCGCCGCTGATGAAAGCGATAGTGTCGGAAAATCCGTGCGTCCGCTTCGCCAACGATCAGCGAGGATACGTGCGCTTCGACCTGAAACCGAAAGAGCTCCGCGCCGACTTCCGGGTCGTTGAATTTGTCAGCCGCCCTGACGCCCCCATCAGAACCCGGGCGTCGTTTGTCGTCGAGGACGGACAGCCGGGCGCCAAGCCTGCGTAGCGACTACAGAAGAGCTATCACAATCCGTTCCCACTCCTCTTCGAGGGTGTCATGCGGATTGGGCTGGCCAGCCTTGCGGTACCAATAGCCGGCATTCCCGAAATCGCCTTCTTTTCTGTGCAGATACGCGTGTATCCACGATCCGGTCGGGTCATGCAGATCCTGGACGATGGAGTGGGCTGCGCTCCAGTTGCCCCGGGCGTCCTCCCAGAGCGCCCGTAGTCCCTGAGACAGTCCCGCAGGGAGCTCATTTTTACTCACTGATGAGGCGAAATTCCTCGATGGTCATTTGTATGCCCGCCGGTCATTCTTACATGCATGTATTGGCCGCCCGGCCATCTTTACCTTTGTAAGTGATCCGTTCCGGCACTTACGGCCATTGAGTCACCTCAGGTTGTAGCAAAGGCGTACATAAATCACGGCACCCCGCTTGCTAACTCCATGGGCAGGAGAACATATGCGAGCGATCACCCGTTGGTTACTGCTGTCGATCATGATTCTGACGCCGGTTGCAGCATCGGCGCAGGACCAGAGCGATTCGAATTTTTTCTGGGACGTCACAAAGGCCGTTGTCTTCGATCCGACGACCTACGCGCCCGCGACGCTTGCGTACACGTCCATGAAGAGGGACTGGGACTCGTCACAGACGCTCTTTCGAAACGGCTGGGTCGAACAGAATCATCGATTTACGGTGAGCGGACGCCCGAACGACATCCCGGTGAGCTACGCCGATGGGAACAGGCAAATCAGGCGGATGGCCCTGCTGCATCTGCAGGAATCCCTCATCAATAATGCGGCGACGAACATCTTCGAGCGGGTTCTCGCCGAGAAATATCCGCAGCACCGAACGATGTTCAAAGTGCTGAGCTGGGTGGAGCGGATCGCATTCGCGTCGTATGTGTCGTATATGGCTTCCGCGAGTCACTTCAAGCAGGCCGAGCGCAACCGGCAGCTCGCGGTGCAGTACGGCTATCGCTAGGCAAAAAAACAGGAGAATGGGAGAAGGGGAGAAATTGGTTTTGGAAGAAAACCTCCCGTTCTCTCCTTCTCCTGTTTTGTTTTACCGTCGCGAAGATCCGCCTTCTTATTTTTTCATCCATCACCCCGAAGACCATCGTCAATCCCAGGTACACAGCTCCGAAAGGCCCGAGGATGAGCGCGGCATTTGCGATCGGGTGAAGCGGCGGCAAGTGCGAGCTTTACGGCCCAGGCGACCGGCCGCGGCAATCGCGGCCGCCGACCAAAGGCGCACGCTCAGCGCAACCGGAAGACCGGTGTGGCCGATGCGCGTGTTGAGCCGGCGCCGCAGCAACATCAGCTCGACCCAGCCGCCGAGGCTGGCGGCGGCGGTCAATCCGACGGTTCCCCACATTGGATCGATGCCGAGCCATGGAGGCACGACGATCGCGGCGACATAACCCAGCGCCGTGGCGATGGCGACGTGCACCATCGCGTAGCGCAAGGGCGTGCGTGTATCGCGCAGCGCGTAGTAGCTCGACGAGTACAGGCGGCCCAGCGTTGTCGCCAGCAGGCCAATCGATGAGCCCGCCAGAATCGCCCACACGTATACCGCGTCGCGATAGGTGAAGCGGCCCGTTTGAAACAGCGCCGCGGCGACGACATCACCCAGCGCGAAGAACGCCATCGCGGACGGAACGACAAAAAATGCGATCTGTTTCAGGCCCGTGTTGACGCGCTCGCGCACGACATCGAGCGCCTCGAGGCTCGCGGCACCCGACATCGCGGGCAGAGCCGCGGCGGACACCGAGAGGCCGAACAAGCTGACGGGCAACGTATACAGCAACTGCGCGCTCGCGAGGCCCGTGACCGCCCCGGTCGGAAGCAGGCTTGCAATCATTTCGTCGATATACGCACTGATCTGCACGACACCGCGGCTGACGAAAACTGGCGCGAAGTTCGCCACGATTGTCCGCATATGGCTCGACCATTCGAGGCGCGGTCTGAGGCCCGGAACCAGCCGCAGCACCGAGGGCAGCTGCACCAGCATCTGCAGCGTGCTGCCTGCGACAGCGCCCCACGCCAGGACGACTGCCAGCCGGGGAAGCGGCGTGACGCCGCCCCACCAGAGCAGCGTCACGATCATCGACACGTTCCAGATGACCGGAGCGATGTACGAGAGCAGAAAGCGGCGATGGCTGTTGAGAATTCCCAGGCACCACGCCGACAGCACGAGCAGTCCGGCGCCCGGGAAGAGGATGCGCACGATCGAAATCGTGAGGTCACGTTTTTCGCCGCGGAATCCCGGCGCGATGAGCGCGACGAGAAGCGGCGTAGCGGCCACTCCGACGACCACGAGTGCGGCTGTCACGGCCGCCAGGAGCGCGAATACGGCGCCAGCGAGCTTTTCGGCCTGCTGCCGCTCGTCGCGCGCGACGAGCGATGCGTAGACCGGGATGAACGACGCGGAAAGTGCGCCTTCACCAAACAGGTTCTGCAGGAAGTTCGGGATGCGGAATGCCGCCATGAACGCGTCGGCGGAGTCCGATTGCAGCCCGAAGTAATGCGCGAACACGCGCTGGCGGATGAATCCGGTGAGACGGCTGCAGAAAATGCCCAGCGCAACCAGGGCAGAGGAGCGATCCACTTACGCGAATGATACCGGGGATCGCGGAATCTAGAATGTACGGATCTGAAGATTAGGATCTGAATTCTCGAGTCCAGATCTTAGATCTTAATCTCAATCTTAGATTCAGGTTCACTACGCGTCAGAATCTAAAACCTATGGCGAAGTCGAACATCCTCCCGCCGTCCGTGCCCGGGCGCGGTGCGGGGTAGTGGGAGTTCGCCGTGGCTTGTCCGAAACGCGGGCCCTCGACGTAGCCGGTCGGCAGCCCGAACGCGTCTCGCGGGCTCGACGCGTCGGCGGTGATCGTCGTGTCCCAGGCGATCAATTTCTGGTTGTTCAGGACGTTGAACGCTTCGAATTTGATCCAGGGCTGAGCCGAACGCCACACCGGCACGCGGTAGGTGACCGCGACGTCCATCAGCGAGAAGCCCTCGAACGACTGCGAGCCGCGCTCCCCGAAAAACACCTGCTGAACCGGAGTGCCCGCGTAGCCAGGATTCATCGCCTGCTGCACCGGGGTCAGCGGCTGATTGTTCAGGACGAGGCTGTAAGTCCGTCCCGAGTTGTAGCGGTAGATCGGCGCCACCGTAAACGAGCCGTACCGCCCGAGGCTGGCGTTGTAGTCGGCCCACACGCGCACTTTGTTGCGCTGGAAGTCGTCGAGCCGGCCATACGGCGCGCTGCGCTCCAGCGACAGCATCTCGGGGTAGTCGCCGAACACCGAGCCGGTCGGATTCGGCGATTCGCCTTCGAAGTTGCCGTGATTCTCGAGCTGCAGCGTCCAATGACCGTTCAGTGACAACCCGTTCATCACTCGCCGCGATCCCATGAACTGCAGCGCGCGATACTCGCGCGTCATTTCGTCGCTGTTGTCGTAGACGATGTTATCGACCTGGCCAAGGGTTGCGCCGTCGACAACGATCGGCGTCTTGCCGTTGGCGAGGAGGATGAACTCTTCGATGAAGTTCGAGGTCTTGCGATCGACGAACACGACCTTCGCGAACCCGTGGCGGAACGTGCGCGCCGCACCGACCGTGTATTCGCTCGTGACCGGCGACGACAGATCGTCGGCGAACTGCACGTTCAGCGTCGGAAACGTGCCCGACACCACGCCGTTGTAGTTGCTCAGATCGAACCCGGGAGCAAAGGTGCGCCCTTCCCCCGCCGGTCCCGTGTAGACCATCGTGTAGCGGTCGGAATTGCCGACGCTCGTGTTCCGCGAGAACTGCACCGCGTTGTACTTGCCCGAATATTGCGAGAAGGTCGCCTGCAGGACGGTCTGGCCGTCCCCTGTCAGATCGTAGGCTGCGCCGAGGCGCGGCACGACGCGCGACACGCCGGGCGACTGGGGCCCGTCGGTCGCCTCGCTCGACGCATGTTCGAAGCGCAAGCCGAGATTGAACGTCAGCTTGGGCGAGACCATCCAGCGATCCTGCACATACGCCGACGTCGTGGCCATGTTGAATTCGGCGCCGCGATGGGGAATCCAGCGCTGCACGCGTGACACGTTGGTCTGGAAGAGCGGAACCGGATGGCCATCCGCGTCGAGGACCGGCACGCCGCCGGCGAACTTGATGTCGGACATGAACACGTAGCCCGTCGAGCTCTGCGCGTTCGCGCCGACGCGCGTATCGATGAAGCGCTCCACGCCCCCCTTCACCTCGTGACTGCCGAAGCGGCGATCCGCGGCAAAGTAGGTGACGCTGGCCGTCATCTGCCGGTTGTTCCGCTGTTCCGGATCGCTCGCGTCGAAATACGGCGCGTTGTACTGGTATTGCGTCCCCGTACGGGTCAGAAACGGCGAGTCCAGGATGTTCGTCGACGTGCCGCCGACTCCTTCGGTTGCGAAATATTTCTGCGAATATTGCGCCGAGAACAACATGCGCTGCGTGAGCGCGGCGTTGTAATTGGCGACCCCAAGACGGTTCGGAATCGTCGGCGAGATCAGCGCCGCACGATCGATGCTGAACGACAGCACCGGCTCGTTGGCGCGCTGCACCCGGTTGTCGATGAAGCTGCCCTGGAGGGTGTGGCCCTGCGCGAGCGTGCCCGTCAGCTTCCCTTCGTAACGGTTGCTGTCATTGGTCTTCGTGTAGGCCACTGCCGTCGCCGGCATGGTCCCGAAGGTCGATGAGTTTTCGAACCGGCCCGCGGCGAAGAACCACACGCGATCTTTCGCGAGCGGTCCGCCCGCGGTGAACTCGTTGACGTGCGACAGCTTGTTCGTCAGATACGGGTTTGCCGGCGTTGGTTTGCCGCGTTCGATGTTGTTCGTCCGTTCGAACGGGGTTTCGTTCGACCACGAAGGGCGCGCAAACGTCGTCCGGTAGCTGCCGCCGAACAGGTTGCTGCCGCTCTTGGTCAGAATGTTGATGACGCCGCCCGAGAAGCGCCCGTACTCCGCGGTGATTCCCGACGTCAGCACCTGCACTTCGCCGATGGCGTCTTCGATATACAAGTCGTTCATCGAGCCCAGCAGGTTGTCGTTCACATCCACGCCATCGACGAGAAACACGTTGTCGTAGGCGAACGCACCCGAGATCGTCAGCTGGTTCGCATTCGGCGTGTTGGTCGTCAGGCCGGGCATCAGCTCGGAAATCAGGTATGGCGTGCGGCCCATCGGAAGAACGTTGACGTCGGCGGCCGCGATGTTCGCGCTCGCCTGAGTCGAGGTGACCGCCGGCGGCGTGACGCCTTCGACGAGCACGGTCTCCGAAATCGCAGCGACCGACAGCATGACGTCAACCGAGGCGGTCGCGCCAAGCGGAAGCGGCGCGGTGAGCTCGGCTGGGCTCAAGCCCTCTTTCGATACTCGAATGGTGTACGTGCCCGGCGGCAGACTCGGAATCGAATAGATGCCGTTCACGTCCGTCAGAACCGCGCGCGCCCCCTGCAATGCCGGGGAGGTGACAACGACAGCCGCCTCGGGAATCGAGACACCGTCGGTCGCCTTCACCGTGCCCGTGAGCGTTCCAGTCTGAACGCCCTGCGTATAAGCCCTGACGGGCAGCAGCGCCGCCAGCATCAGGATTAGAAACAAGAGTCTGCGCATCATTGAGAGTCCTTCCCAGTAATGGAAAATCCTGTAGGACGGAGCAGGATAGGTGCCGGATGGGGAGGGGGTCCTTATCTCACTGAGTTAAAAGGACTATATGGCCGTTAGAGCGACGACATGGAGACGGCAATCTGTCCCGGAACGGCACACGTCGCGGCCGAATCTGAAAGCGAAACCGTGCAGATAGAGCGGTTAGCGGTAGTTTCCGAATTGGAGCGCGATGCCGAAATCATGGCCGCGCAGCACGCGGATGACGTCCTGCAGCTCGTCCTTGGAGGCCGACGAGATCCGCAGCTGGTCTCCCTGGATGCTCGCCTGCACCTTTTTCAGCTTCTGATCCTTGAGGAACTTCATGATGTCGCGCGCGGCATCCCCGGAGATGCCCTGCTGCAGGGTGATGACCCGCCGCACGCTCGAGCCGGCCGCGGCTTCGATGTCGCCGAGCTTCAGGTTCTTGACCGGCACGTTGCGGCGGACCAGACGCGTCTGCAAGATGTCCCAGACGGCGTTGATCTTCATCTGGTCCTCCGCCGCGAGCGTGAGGGTATTGTCGGCCTTGTTGAAGTCGATTGAGGCGGTCGATCCTTTGAAATCGTAGCGCTGGACGATTTCCTTGCGCGCCTGGTTGATGGCATTGTCCACCTCCTGGAGATCGACCGTGGAGGTGACATCGAAAGAGGAGACTGCGGCCATCGCGTAATCGTACTATAATCGGCGTAGCCGCCGGCGCGCCGACACGAGTGCATATCGCGCAATTAGCAGCGAGCCAGGCCGGTACTCCCCCTATTAGTGGTAGCAGGCAGCGAAAGGCTGCTTAGACAAGCAGGTGTGCGATGGCAGACGCAGGTGAAGGACTTATCGACGCGCAGAACCGCATTCAGGAGCGCATGGACGAACGGGAAGAGGAACGCGCTCGCCGAGCGCGCCGCCACGTGGATTACGACCCGGAACAGCTCAGGCGCGCGGAATCGTTGCGACTGGCCTATACCGAGCTGAGCCGCCAGCTCGAGACCACAACCCACACTGCACGACGCCAGCAGCTCAACAACGCGCTGGCCGAGCTCGATCGCCAGCTGAAGGCGCTCGGAGCCGCGCCCGCACTAGGCATCGCAGACAGCCCGCGTCTCCGAATCCGGTCGGGTGTGATGTTCGGGCCCGCTCGAAAATCACACCCGGCCCCCGAGCATTGTTGTGTGAACCCCCCGATTTCGATAGCATGAGCTGACGCTTGCGAAAACCTTCACAAGCGAACTGGAGCGGGGCGAGGGGCCCCCGCGACTAATGATAGACAACTGGCTGTTAATCCTGATGTTGACGCTCGCCGCGATTTCATTCGGCGGCGTCTCGGTGGTGCTCGGCAGACTCCTGGGTCCGAAAAATCCCACCCCTGAAAAACTGGCTCCCTACGAATGCGGCATGCCCGCCGTCGGAGACGCCAGGGAACGGCAGTCGATCCGGTTTTACCTGATCGCCATGATCTTTCTGCTGTTCGACATCGAAGTCGCATTCCTTTATCCGTGGGCACTCGCGCTGCGGTCGCTGGGCTGGAGCGGTTACGTGCAGGTCGTCCTGTTCACCCTCGTGCTGTGCGCGGGATACGTCTACGTCTGGAAGAAAGGTGCGTTGGATTGGACCCAAACCTAGATCGTCGATCGTCCATCGTCGATCGTCCATCGTCGATCGTCCATCGTCCAGCGTCTGGAATCGTGAGCGGGCAGCAGGCGCTCGACGAACTGCCGCTGCTGACGACCACCGTTGAGAAGATGGTGCAGTGGGCGCGCCGGTCGTCCATCTGGCCGGTCACGTTCGGCCTGGCGTGCTGCGCCATCGAGATGATGGCGATGAGCTGCTCGCGGTTCGACATCGCCAGGTTCGGCGCGGAGGTGTTCCGCGGCTCGCCGCGGCAGTCCGACCTGATGATTGTCGCGGGGCGGCTGTCGCGAAAAATGGCGCCCGCGCTGCGGCGCGTGTACGACCAGATGCCCGAGCCGAAGTGGGTCATCTCCATGGGCGCGTGCGCGTCGGTCGGCGGCGTGTTCGACAACTACGCCATCGTTCAAGGCGTGGATCAGATCGTCCCCGTCGACGTGTTCGTCCCCGGATGCCCACCGCGTCCCGAATCGCTCATCTACGGCATCGTTCAGCTGCAGAAAAAGATCGAGAGCCAGCGCGCATGATGGAAGTCCTGCGCGCGGCGCTGCCGGATGTGCCGGTCGAAGAAGTGCTGTCGAACGACCAGCCGACTATCCGTGTCGCGGCCTCGCAACTGGTCGAAGTGTGCCGGACCCTGCGCAACGGCCCCGGCCTCCAGTACAGTCCTGCTTGCCGACATCACTGCGGTGGACTGGTGGCCTCGCGAGCCGCGTTACGAGGTGGTCTATCACCTGTCCTCGATGACCGACCGGCTTCGCGTGAAAGTTCTCCTCGAAGGCAACTCGGCCAGGCTGCCAACGGTGCAGAGCGTGTGGTCCGGTGCAGGGTGGCTGGAGCGCGAGACGTGGGACATGTTCGGGATCGTGTTCGAAGACCACGGCGATCTTCGGCGCCTGCTGATGCCGGAGGAATGGGAAGGATATCCGCTCCGCAAGGATTTTCCTGTTCAAGTCCGCCTGCGGCCCAGAGCTGACGAGCCGCTTCAGGTGACCGAGGAGGAGTTTCGCGCCAATCTGGCACGCGATAAGGCCGCGCGCGGGGATGCGCCCGGAAAAGCCGGATTTTGATGAGCGCCGGCCTCGAACAGTCGGTCGCCGACGCGCTGCGCGAAACCGCCCGGCTCCACGAGCAGGCAGCGCGCGAATCGGTTGAGGCGGTGATGGCCGCTGCGGATGTGATGCAGGCGGCGTTTCGGAATGGAGCGAAGGTGTTGATTTTCGGTAACGGCGGCAGCGCCGCGGACGCACAGCATATGGCGTGCGAGCTCGTCGGCCGCTTCCTGCGCGAGCGCGAGGCCCTTGCGGCGATCGCGTTGACCACCGACAGCAGCGCGACGACGGCAATCGCCAACGACTATGGATTCGATCGCGTGTTCGCGCGGCAGATCGAGGCGCTCGGGCGGGCCGGAGACGTAGCTGTCGCGATTTCGACGAGCGGTACATCGCCGAACGTGATTGCGGGCCTGAACACGGCGCGCGCCCGCGGCCTGAAAACAGTGGCATTTACCGGAGGCGGCGGCGGTCCGATCGGGGCGGCGGCGGACGTGCACGTGAACGTGCCCCACACTCTCACACCCCGGGTTCAGGAAGTGCACCGCTCCCTGATTCACGCGGTCTGCGACCTCATCGAACGCCAGCTCGCTGGCGCAAATCCCGGTCTCTGATTTTTCGTATCCCTGGCCGAGCAGCGAATGCCTGAAATCCGCACCGAAACGATGACCGTCAACATGGGGCCCCAGCACCCCAGCACGCACGGAGTGCTGCGTCTCGTGCTGGAGCTCGACGGCGAGACGGTCGTGTCGGCCGCGCCGACTATCGGCTATCTGCACACCGGCATCGAGAAGACCGCCGAACAGAAGAAGTTTCAGCAGGTCATTCCGCTCGTGGAGCGCATGGACTATCTGAGCGCGCAGTCCAACGCGTACGGGTACAGTCTGTCGGTCGAAAAGCTGCTCGGGCTCGAGATGCCCGAACGCGTGAAGTGGATCCGCGTGCTGCTCGTGGAGCTGCAGCGGATCAACAGCCATCTGGTATGGCTCGGAACCCACGCGATGGAACTCGGCGCCATCTCCGTGATGCTCTATTGCTTCCGCGAGCGCGAGCTGCTGCTCGACATCAACGAGCGGATTGCCGGATTCCGACTGTTTCCGAGCTACATCAGGGTTGGCGGCCTTCGCGAAGACTTGCCGCGGGGCTTCCACGAAGTCGTCACGCAGTTTCTCGACAGTTTTCCGGCCAAGCTCAGCGAATACGAAGGGCTGCTGACGAAGAACGACATCTACAGGAAGCGCAGCCCAGGGCGTCGGCAAGCTGTCGGCGCAGGATTGCGTCGATTACTGCCTGACGGGGCCGATTGCCCGCGCCTCGGGCTGGAACTACGACGTCCGCAAGGCGTTTCCCTACGGCGGCTACGAGACGTTCGAGTTCGACGTTCCGCTCGGAAGCGAGGGGGACGTCTACGAGCGCTATCGCATCCGGATCGCGGAGATGAAGGAGAGCGTCAAGATTTGCCGCCAGGCGCTCGCGAGAATTTCGCCCGCCGGAGTTTTCGCGGCAGACGCGCCCACCGTAGTGCCGCCGCCCAAAGATCGCGTGTACACGGAAATGGAAGCGCTGATTCAGCACTTTCTGATCTACTCGCAGGGGTTCACGGTGCCGGCGGGCAATGCGTACGTGCCGATCGAGGGGCCGCGCGGCGAGCAGGGGTTCTATGTGGTGGCGGACGGCACGAATCGTCCGTGGCGTCTGAAGGCGCGCTCGCCGTCTCTGCTTGCGTGCCAGGCGCTGCCGAAATTGATCATCGGCGGCCTTATCGCCGACGTCATCGCCGTCATCGGATCGATAGACGTCGTCATGGGAGATGTGGACAGGTGACCGATGGGGCTGAGCAGATGATCGACGCGTTCAAGATCCGGAGCGTGAGCGACGGCAGCGCATGGGGGTGGAGGGGGGGCCCCATGCGGATTAAATAATGACTTTTCATCCGCAAGCATCGACTATCGCGAGCTGCACCGCTCGAAGCGCCGGTTGCCTGCCGACGACGGGCAGGTGTTCGCCTATACGCCGGAAAATCGCGACCGTCTGGAAATCATCGCGAAGCGGTATCCCGAGACCCCGGTCGGTCGCCGCTCGGCGATTTTGCCGGCGCTGTATCTGGCACAGCGGCAGCTCGGATACGTGTCGCTGAGCGCAATTCATCACGTGGCGGCCGTGATCGGGTGCACTGCGGCCGAAGTGGAGGACGTCGTGTCGTTTTACACGATGTTCTACACGCAACCCACCGGGAAGTTCGTCGTCCAGGTATGCCGGACGCTGCCATGTGCGCTCCGCGGCGCCGAGCGCGTCACCGAGGAACTGATGGACGCGTTGGGGACCGGGCCCAACGGCACCGACCCGTCAGGCACATTCACGCTCATGGAAGTCGAATGTCTTGGCGCATGCGATCGCGCCCCGCTGGTGATGGTGAACGACGGCTGGCACGAGTGTCTGGCTCCCGAAGACGCGCGCAAACTCGCCGACGATCTGCGCGCGCGCGGCGAGGAAGCCCTGACCGGCTGTCATCATCAGAACCCCGAACGTGGAACCGGAACGCGGAACCAGGAACCTTGAACGTGGAACCAATACTGACGAAATTTGTTCACGAGCCTCGAGCCCATACGCTCGACTTCTATCTGAAGAACAGCGGCTACGAAGGACTGCGCGCGGCGCTGGCGATGAAGCCAGAGCAGGTCGTCGACGTCGTGAAGGCCGCCGGGTTGAAAGGACGCGGCGGCGCGGGATTTCCGACCGGCATGAAGTGGCAGTTCGTGGTGAAGGACACGCCGAAGCCCAAATACATCGTCTGCAACGCCGACGAGAGCGAGCCCGGCACGTTCAAGGACCACTTGTTGATGGAGCGCAACCCCCATCTGCTGTTCGAGGGTTGTCTGATCGCGTGTCACGCGATTGGCGCGAAGGTCGCTTACATCTACATCCGCGGTGAGTTCTTCCATGTGCAGGAGATCATGGAGCGGCAGCTCGAAGAGGCGTACAGCAAGGGGTACGTCGGCAAGAACGTGATGGGGCTCGGCTTCGACTGCGACATCCACATTCATCGCGGCGCCGGCGCCTACGAAGCGGGCGAGGAGACCGCGCTGCTCGAATCGCTCGAAGGCAAGCGCGCGCAGCCGCGGCTGAAGCCGCCGTTTCCGGCGAGCGCAGGCCTGTACGGCGCGCCGACTGCCGTCAACAACGTCGAGACGCTCTGCAACGTGCCCGGGATCATCCGCCACGGCGCCGAATCGTATGCGGCGCTCGGTCCCGAGAAGAACGGCGGGCCGAAGCTCTACTGCGTCAGCGGACATGTGCAGAAGCCGGGGGTCTACGAAGCGTCGATGAAAATCACGCTTCGCGAGCTCATCTACGGCGTCGCCGGCGGTGTGCGGGATGGACGTGCGCTGAAAGCGGTGATTCCCGGCGGGTCGTCGGTGCCGATTCTGCTTCCCGATCAGCTCGACGTCGAAGCGAGTTTCGACGGCATCGCGAAGGCGGGATCGCTGCTCGGGTCGGCGGGCATCATCGTGCTCGACGACACGACGTGCATGGTGTGGCTGGCGGAGAACCTGCTGCGGTTCTATCGCCACGAATCCTGCGGAAAGTGCACGCCGTGCCGCGAGGGCACGCAATGGGTGCTGAACATCCTCGAGAAGATCGAGCGCGGTGAAGGGGAGATGAAAGATCTCGCCCTGCTCGAAAACGTCGCCGGTCTGATCGCAGGGAAAACGCTCTGTGCGTTCGGTGACGCGGCGGCGACCCCCGCACTGACGACGCTGAAAAATTTCAGGGCCGAATACGAGGCGCACGTGCGCGAGGGACGCTGCACGGTTCCCGCGCCATGGCGCCGGCGCCACGCGGCCCCGGCGCATTCACATTAGAGTCCGGATATGGACTGTCGACTATCGACTGTGGACTGTAGACTGTGGACTTTCTAACGCCCGTCGCCATCACCCAGCTCGCCATTCTGCTCTTCGTGTTTGTCGGATTGCAGATTTCCGCCGCCGTGATGGTGTACGTCGAGCGAAAAGTCGCCGCCAGGATTCAGCAGCGCATGGGTCCGACGCTGGTCGGACCCTGGGGCCTGCTGCAGCCGCTCGCCGACATCATCAAGCTCGCGATGAAAGAGGACACGCGGCCCAAAGCCGCGGATCCGATTCTGTTCGCGCTCGCGCCGATCATTTCTGCGGCAACCGCGTTCACAGCGTTTGCGGTCGTGCCCTTCGGCGCCGAGACGACCTTGTTCGGCCTCCTCGATCAGCCCGTGCCGCTCCAGGTTGCCGACGTCAACGTTGCCATCTTGTGGGTGTTCGCCGTCACGTCGATGGGCGTGTATGGCATCGTGCTCGCCGGCTGGAGCTCGAACAGCAAATATTCGCTGCTCGGCGCGCTCCGCTCATCGGCGCAGATGATCAGCTACGAGCTGTCCTACGGCATGGCGCTCGCAGCGGTGCTCGTGCTCGCGGGGACGATGTCGATCCGGGGCATCGTCGAGGCGCAATCGGGCGGGCTCCTCGACATGTCGCGCTGGTTCGTGTGGCTCCAGCCCATTGGCTTCTTCATCTTCATGACGGCAGGCGTTGCCGAAACGAACCGCGCGCCGTTCGATTTTCCCGAAGCGGAACAGGAGCTCGTCGCCGGATACCACACCGAATACAGCAGCATGAGCTTCGCGATGTTCTTTCTCGCGGAGTACATCAACATGGTCACGGTGTCGGCCATCGCCAGCAACCTCTATCTCGGCGGTTGGAACGGCCCGTTCCTGCCGGAGTCGCTCGGCTGGATCTGGTTCCTGCTCAAGCTCAGCTTCCTGCTGTTCTTCTACATCTGGATGCGCTGGACCCTGCCGCGATATCGTTACGACCAGCTCATGGCGTTCGGGTGGAAGTTTCTCCTTCCGCTTTCGGTGATCAACCTGCTCGTGACGGCTGCCGGGGTCCTCTACTTTGAGCTTTAACCTGATCCTCTTCTACCTGTTCGCGGCCATCGCCGTCGGCACGACGCTCCTCGTCGTGGTGCAGTCCAATCCCGTCTACAGCGTTCTCCTGCTAATCGGATCGTTCATCGGGCTCGCCGGGTTGTACGTCCTGCTGGATGCGCCATTCGTCGCCGTTATTCAGATCATCGTGTATGCCGGCGCGATCATGGTGCTGTTCCTGTTCGTCGTGATGCTGCTCAATGCGCCGCGCGAAGAGACGTTGCGGGCCAGGCTGCTCGAGTCGGGAGCGTTGCGGGTCATCGGAGCCCTGCTGGCGGTGGCGTTCGCCGCCGAGCTCGCGTGGGCGCTCACTCGGTCCCGCACGCTCGCGTCGGTTTCGATAATCGCCGAAGGTCAGGCGCGCCGGTCCTACTCGGTGGCCGAAGTCGGGGAGCGCCTATTCCGGGAGTACGCGTTCGCCTTCGAAGCGACGTCCATCCTGATCCTGGTGGCGATGGTCGGCGCGATTACGCTTGCCGCCCGGAAGGCGCGCAATGGCTGAGCTGCAGCATTACCTCATTCTTTCCGGCATCCTGTTCACGATCGGCATTGCCGGCGTGCTGCTCAGGCGCAACCTCATCACCGTGCTGCTGTCGCTCGAAGTCATGTTGAACGCCGTCAACCTGTCGTTCATCGCGTTCGGACAGTTTCTCGGCTCATCCGACGGGCAAATCATCGTGTTTTTCGTCATCACCGTCGCCGCCGCCGAAGCCACGGTCGGCCTCGCCCTGGTCATCGCCCTCTTCCGGCATGCCGAAACCTTGAACCCGGATGCGTTCCGGCAGCTGAGAGGCTGACCCGATGCTCATCTGGGTTCCGCTTCTTCCGTTTGCCGGGTTCCTCGTCAACACGTTCGGCGCCCGCCGGCTGCCGAAGAAGGCCGCGGGCGCGATTGCCTCGCTGACGATGCTCGCGGCTTTCGCCGTATCGGTGATGGCGGTACGCAGCCCTGGTGTCGCTGCCCGAGACGGGACACGCGATCACACAGGTGGTCTTCACGTGGATTGGCTCCGCCGATTTCCAGGTGCCGCTGGCCCTGAGGCTCGATCCGTTATCGGCGCTGATGATCCTCGTGGTGACCGGCATCGGCTTCCTGATTCACGTGTATTCGACGGCGTACATGACCGAAGAAGAGCCGCGCGAATACGCGCGCTACTTCGCGTATCTGAATCTCTTCGCCGCCTTCATGCTCCTGCTCGTGCTTGGCGACAATTTTCTCGTGTTGTTCGTCGGCTGGGAAGGCGTCGGCCTGTGTTCGTATCTGCTGATTGGCTTCTGGTACCAGAAACGGTCGGCCTCCGACGCGGGCAAGAAGGCGTTCATCGTCAACCGCATCGGCGACGTCGCTTTCATCCTGGGCGTGCTGCTGGCGTTTTCATATTTCGGCACCGTCAACTTCACCGAGCTGAACGGAACCGTGGCCGGCATGCCCGCCGAGACCTCCTTCGGCGTCATCTCCACCATCGCGCTGCTGCTCTTCATCGGTGCGACCGGCAAGTCTGCGCAAATTCCGCTCTACCTCTGGTTGCCGGACGCGATGGAAGGCCCGACGCCCGTCTCCGCCCTCATTCATGCCGCGACCATGGTGACCGCCGGCGTGTATCTGATCGGGCGCAACGCGGTACTGTTTGCGCACGCCCCTGAAGTATTGAGCATCGTCGCGATTGTCGGCACTGTGACCGCGCTGTGGGCGGGCGCGATCGGCATGGTGCAGAACGACATCAAACGGGTGCTCGCGTATTCGACCGTCTCGCAGCTGGGCTACATGTTCATGGCGATGGGAGTGGGCGCCTACGCCGCCGGCATCTTCCATCTCTTCACGCACGCGTTTTTCAAGGCGCTGCTGTTTTTGGGGTCGGGTGCGGTCATTCACGCGCTCGCCGGTGAGCAGGACCTGCGTCACATGGGCGGTCTCAAGAAGGATCTGCCGATCACCTACTGGACGTTTCTGATTGGCGCGCTGGCGATCGCCGGCGTGCCGGGCCTGGCCGGCTTCTTCAGCAAGGACGAAATCCTCTACCGCACGTTTGCCAGCGGTCATGTCCTCCTGTGGGTCGTAGGCGCCATCACGTCGCTGATGACGGCCTTTTACATGTTTCGCCTGGTCTTTCTCGCGTTCCACGGCACGCGGCGCCACGCCCCCGACGCCGATCACGCCGCCGCACATGGGCATCATGGATCGCACCTGCACGACGCGCCGATGCCGATGGCCATTCCGCTCATCGTGCTCGCCGCTGGCTCGGTGCTCGCCGGCTACCTGAACGTCCCGGCCGCGCTGCACGGGTCGGCTTTTCTCGAGCACTTTCTCGAGCCCAGCCTGCATGTGCCGGTTGCGGAAGGCGTGCCCGCTCACGCGGCGCACGCCGATCACGGCGTCGAGTTGATGCTGATGCTGGTGTCGTCGGCGATTGCCGTCGCCGGCATCTTGATCGCCCGGATGTTGTATCTGCAGCGGCCCGATCTGCCCGGCGCGCTCGCCGCGAGATTCCCCGGCGCTTACAACTTCCTGGTGAACAAGGGCTACGTGGATGAGTTGTACGACGCGGCATTCGTACAGCCGATTCGCGCCATGTCCGAGACCGTCCTGTGGAAGGCCGACGCACGATTGATAGACGGCGCCGTCAACGGGGCCGGACGGGTCGTTGCCGAAACCGGCTCGGCGCTGCGCCATGTACAAACCGGATCGATGCGCGCCTACGCGGTGTCGGTGCTCCTCGGGGCGGTGTTGATCCTGGGGTATTACCTGTGGAGTTGACGATTCGCTGATGGTGCCGTTGCTTACCCTGCTGCTGCTCGTTCCGCTTTGCGGCATTGCGGCCGTTGCGCTGATCGGCCGCGAGCGCGAGCGTGCTATTCAAAGCGTCGCGCTGGCGACGTCGCTGGTCGTGTTCGGCCTCACGCTGGCGCTGTGGGCGGGCTTCGATCCCACAACCGCCGATTTCCAGTTCGTCGAGCGCCGAGCCTGGATTCCGGCGTTTGGCGTCGAATATTACGTCGGCATCGACGGCATCAGTCTGTTTCTCGTCGTGCTGACGGGATTCCTGACGCCGCTGGCGTTGTTGTCGTCCTGGGAGTCGATTCACACGCGCGTGAAGACGTTCGTGATGTTCGTGCTCGCGCTCGAGGCGGCGATGGTCGGCGTGTTCATCGCGCTCGACTTGTTCCTGTTCTACGTGTTCTGGGACGCGATGCTCATCCCGATGTACTTCCTCATCGGGATCTGGGGCTACGACAACCGCGTCTATGCCGCCATCAAGTTCATGCTCTACACGATGGCCGGCAGCGTGCTGATGCTGGTCGCCATCCTGGCGCTCGGCTATTACGCGGGACAGGGAGGCACGCCGATCTTCGACGTGCTGCGGCTGTACGAGCTGCCCATTCCGATGGGGCTGCAGTTCTGGGGTTTCCTGGCATTTGCCCTCGCGTTTGCCATCAAGGTGCCGCTGTTTCCGTTCCATACGTGGCTGCCCGACGCTCACGTCCAGGCGCCGACCGCGGGCTCGGTCATTCTTGCCGGCGTGCTGCTCAAGATGGGCACGTACGGCCTCGTGCGCTTTGCGTTTCCGTTGTTCCCGGACGCCGCGCTCTACTTCGCGCCCTACCTTGGCGTCGCGGCCGTGATCGGCATCATCTACGGCGCGCTCGTGGCGATGGTGCAGCCCGATCTGAAGAAGCTCGTCGCGTATTCGAGCGTGAGCCATCTCGGCTTCGTCGCGCTCGGCATTTCGGCGATGAACGTGCAGGGCGTGCAGGGCGCGGTGTATCAGATGCTCGCGCATGGCGTGAGTACTGGCGCGCTGTTCCTGATCGTCGGCATGTTGTCCGACCGGCGGCACACGCGGCTGATCGCCGAGTTCGGCGGTCTCAAGAACGTGCTGCCGAAGCTCACGTCGGCATTCCTGCTGATCACGCTCGCCTCCATCGGCCTGCCGGGGCTCAACGGCTTCGTCGGCGAGCTGCTGATCCTGCTCGGTGCGTTCCGCTGGAATCCGCGCCTGGCGGCATTCGCCGCGACTGGCGTGCTCCTGTCCGCCGTGTACATGTTGTGGATGTTCCAGCGTGTGAACTACGGCCCGGTGACGAACGAGAAAAACGCGACGCTGCCGGACATGACGGTGCGAGAGCGCTTCACGTTGTGGCCGGCGGTGGCGGTGGCCATCGCCATGGGTGTGTTCCCGATGGCGTTCCTGAAGCCGATGGAACCTTCGGTGGCGCGGCTGGTCGAGCAGGTCCGACGGAATGAAGGGCAAACGGTAAGTTCCCCGGCCGGGATTTGGGAGTGGGGACTGGGGATTAGGTCGGACGCGCGACGTGTTCCCGCGTCGCTGCTCAAATCCCAAATCCCCGATCCCCAATCCCCAATCATGAGTGGCACTCGATGACAGAGTACTTAGCGATTGTCCCGCTCGTGTGCGTCTGGTTCGGGGGCATCCTCGTGATGCTCGCCGAAGCGTTCCGCGCTCCAGGCGAGAAGATGCCGATGGAGGGCATCGCCTTGGGCGTGCTCGCAACCGCCGGCGTGACGGCCGTGCTGCTGTGGAATCGCAACGCGGAGAGCTTCGGGGTCGTGAGCGCGGACAACTTCGGGCTCTTCGTCACCCTCGTGCTCGTGGCGGTCGGCATTCTGACCGTCGCGCTGTCGTCGCAGGTGATTCCGCGCGACGGCATCAACGAGGGCGAATATTACGCGCTCATGCTGTTCGGCCTCGGCGGCATGATGCTCATGGCGACGGCCACGGATCTCCTCGTCATCTTCATCGCGCTCGAAATCATGTCGCTGGCGGTTTACATCTTGACGGCGATCCGGCGCGAGTCCAGGCCGGGAGCGGAAGCGGCGTTCAAATATTTCCTGCTGGGCGGGTTCTCGAGCTCGTTCTTCTTGTATGGCATCGCGTTTACCTACGGTATCGCCGGCACGACGCGGCTCGACGAAGTGGTCCGGGTGACGTCGCGTGTCAGCGCCGGCAACGAGCTGCTGACCTACGTCGCGCTCGGTCTTCTGCTCGTCGGCTTTGCGTTCAAGGTGTCGGCCGTGCCGTTTCACATGTGGACCCCCGACGCGTACGAGGGGGCTCCGCCGGTCGTCACCGCGTTCATGTCGGCGGGCGTCAAGGCGGCCGCGTTCGCGGCGTTCGTGCGGGTGTTCATGTCGTCGTTCAGCGGCCTGCAGCCGCAATGGGAGCCGGTCATCTGGATGTTGTCGGCCGCCTCGATGATCGTCGGGGTCGTTGCTGGAGTCGCACAGCGGAACGTACGAAGGATGCTCGCGTATTCGAGCATCGCGCACGCCGGATATCTGTTGATGGCGATGGCGGCGGGCAACGATACAGGCAAAGGCGCGGCGCTGTTCTATCTTCTCGTCTACGCGCTGACCTCGGTAGGCGCGTTCGGTGTGACGGCGCTCATCGCGACGAGCGATCGGAACAACGACGATTTGAGCGACTATGCGGGCCTGGCGAGCAGGCAGCCGCTGCTGGCGTTCGTCATGACGATTTTCCTGCTGTCGCTTGGCGGGTTTCCGCCGACGGCGGGCTTCATCGGCAAATGGTATCTCTTCGCCGCCGCCGTCAACGCCGGTCATTACGGGCTGGCGGTGATCGGCGTGCTGACGAGCGTGGTGTCGGTGTTCTTCTACCTGCGCGTTGTGGTGATGATGTACATGTCCGACAGCACCGCGCCGGGAACGGTGACGAACCCGTCGTTCGCGTCGCTCGTCGCCCTCGGCGTTCCGCTCATCGCAACGTTCTATCTCGGCGTGTTGCCGGCCCGCATTCTCGAACTGGCCGTCCAATCGATCGCGACCATCCTCTAGTTTGTCGTGGGGCCCCACCCCCACGACCTGTACCTCGCGATCTTCGATCGCTCGGCGATGCTTGTGGCACCTGTTCGGCCTAGTGCGGCACGAATTCGTCAGCTAATCCCGAATCCCGGATCCCTAATCCCGACTGGCGAGAAATAGCGGTCCCCAGTCCGAGAGCCGCGCTTCCAGCTTTTCGGTACAGTCACACTCCGAACACGCCCAGGGCTCTTCGCCGTTCAAGTCCTTGCAGCGTGAGCGCGCGTGCGCGTCCTGCACCTTGACGAGATCGAAATATTCCTCCCAATAGGGCCGTTCCTCTTCGAGCGGCGTTCGGCAGTAGCAGACCTCGACCCACTTCACGGAGCCGTCGCGTACGAGCCTCGCGCACTCCATGTTGCGGAGATATTCGCCGCCGGCGATCGAGCCGGCGCCGAGGGTGCCGTTTTCGATCGCGTCAGCGAGAGCCTTTTCGCGGCCGGGCTTCACCCGCGCTGTAACGAGGTACCGCATCTCTAAAATTATACGTAGGTTCGTAGGTTCGTAGGTTCGTAGGTTCGTAGTTGGTTCGTAGGTTCGTAGGTTCGTGAGTTCGTGGGTTCGTGGGTTCGTGGGTTCGGCGTCCGTGAAGCTGCGTCACCGCGTCGTGGCGGTTTGCTTTTGCGCCGCTCGTCGTTCCTATTCGGCCGGCGTTTTGCGCTGGAGCATGGAAGGCGATAACATTTGGACGCTTTCCGTCATGCCGCCTGAGTCGAAACACGAGCCACTCCTGTCCGAGACGAATCCGCCTCGTTACCGTCCGCGGGAGCGGTTCTGGCCGTACGTCGAGCTGCCGGAACAGCTGAGCGATGAAGAGATCGCGAGGCTCGATCCGGATCTCCATACCGAGCTCTTCGGCGCGCCGCAACGGCCGTTTTCGGTGACCTTGGTGTTCCCCGTGCTCGACACGCCCGATTACGCGCGCGCCATCGAGCTCGCCAAGGCATCGGCGGAGTACCGCGAAACCGGCACAGGCGCGGCGCTGCGCCACCGCGCGCGTTTCTGGCCCTCGGATGCCACGAAGCTGCGCGACCTGTTCGAGCTCGTCGGTCGTTTCGACGCATGTGAAGTGCTCATCGACGATCGGCCCGTGCCGTACGCCCGCGAGCTGTGGCTTCCTTTGATCTGGTTTCTGATTCCCAGGTAAGTGGCCGAAGCAAAAGACATCGAACGCGAGCTGCAGATTCTCGAAAGCGAGCTGCGCAAGCTGGAAGGGGAGTACAACATGTATTTCTCCGGACGGCTGCCGCGTCCGCCGTGGGAAACGCGCACGCGTGTCGACGCCATCGTCAAGCGTCTCGACCGGAGCTATATCCAGAACTACGGCGATCGGTTCAGATTCCACACGATTCAGGCGCGGTTTTCGGCGTTCATCGATCTGTGGGACCGCGGCCTGCGCGCGCGCGAAGAGGGGCGCCCTGGGCCGTTTGTCCGCAAGCCGCCTGCCGGCGGCGAGCCGCCGAAGCCAGCGGCGAAACCGGTGGAAGACAAGATCCTGTTCGTCGCCGCGTTCAAGGATCCGGCGAAGGAGATGGACAAGCTGCAGGATCTCTACGAAAGCCTGCGCGACGCCAGGGAGCGGCTCGGCGAGCAGAGTATCCCCTTCAGCAAGTTCACCGAACTGGTCACCTCGCAGGTGTCGAAGCTGAAGAAGGACGGCGCTCCGGAAGTGGCGTTCCGGGTATCGGTGAAAGATGGAAAGCTGAACTTCACGGCGAGAGGTCTGAAGGGATCGAAGGATGCGAAATGAGGCAAGGTCGCCTGGCCCCCGGAAAACTGGGGGCCAGGCTGATGTTGCGGGTTAGGCCTTGGTGACGTTACCGGCCTGTGGTCCTTTGGGTCCGTCAACGATTTCGAACTCGACGGCCTGCCCCTCTTCCAGGGACCGGAAGCCGGCGCCCTGAATAGCGGAGTAGTGCACGAAGACGTCGCTGCCGCCTTCGCGTTCGATGAACCCATAACCCTTGGCGTTGTTGAACCACTTGACCTTGCCTGTGATACGCATCGTTTCTCTTCCTTACTTACGTGCGGCGCGAGTACCGCGAACTCAAAAAAAAAGACCGCAACGGTGCGGCCTTCCGTTGACGGCGCTATCCTCGCCAGCGCCGCGAAAATAATAATGAGTTGTCACAGTTCCGTCAACTGCGTGTAACGATGCCAAGAGCACTGCTGAGCGTCTCCGAGAAGGCCGACCTGATCCCTTTTGCCCGGGCGCTGTCAGCCAAGGGCTATGAAATTGTGTCAACCGGCGGCACCGCCCGGGCTCTCCAACAGGCCGGAGTGGCTACAGCCGGCATCAGCGCGGTCACCGGGTTTCCGGAAATCATGGATGGCCGGGTCAAGACTCTGCACCCGGCTGTTCACGGCGGCATCCTCGCCCGGCGCAGCCGCGCCGACGACATGGCCACCATCAGCGGGCACGGCATCACTCCCATCGATATCGTCGTCGTCAACCTCTATCCGTTCGTCAAGACGGCCGCGAAGCCCGGCGTCCGATTCGACGCGCTCGTCGAGGAAATCGACATCGGTGGGCCCAGCATGGTGAGGTCGGCAGCCAAGAATTTCCGCGACGTGCTGGTGGTCGTGGATCCGGGCGACTACAACGCCGTGCTTGCCGAGCTCGACCGTGAGGGCGGGCCGTCGCTGGAGTTCCGGTTTCGTCTTGCCCGGAAGGCGTTCGACCACACGGCGGCCTACGACACGGCGATCGCCGCAACCCTCGAGGAGTTTTCCGGGGACGGCGGCGACTTCGTGCGCCGCGTGCCGGCCATCGTGACGCCGCCGAAACTGACGCTGAACCTCAGGAAGATTAAGGAGCTCCGCTACGGGGAGAACCCGCACCAGCCGGCTGCGTGGTATGCGGCAGGCGAGGGTTTCGGGCTGGCATCGGCGCAGGTGCTCCAGGGAAAGGAACTCTCGTTCACCAACCTCCTGGACGTGGATTCGGCGGCGCGCATCGCGCTGGAGTTCACCGAGCCGGCCGCGGCGGTCATCAAACACACGAACCCGTGCGGGGCGGCAATTGGCGCCACCGTCGACGAGGCCTACCTACGCGCGAGGGACGCCGATTCGATCGCCGCGTTTGGCGGCATCGTCGGGCTGAATCGTCCGATCGACGTCGCCACCGCCCGGACGCTGGTGGCGACGTTCATCGAAGCTGTCGTGGCGCCAGGGGTCGAGGACGATGCACGGACGATTCTGGCGACGAAAGGGAACATGCGGGTCGTCATCGCCGACCTCGCGGCGCCAGCGGATCCGTCGAGCCGGCGCGAGATGCGCTCGATCCTCGGCGCCGTGCTGGTTCAGCAACGGGACGAGGTCATCGAGGCCCGCGAGCCCTGGAACCGGCAGGCATTCGAGGCCGCCGGCGGCAAAGTCGTGACCAAGCGCGCGCCCACCGAGGAGGAATGGGGCGCGCTGCGGTTCGCATGGCGCGTGTGCGCTCACGTGAAGTCGAACGCGGTGATTTTCACGAATGCCTCACGTACGCTCGCCGTTGGCGCCGGGCAGATGAGCCGCGTCGATGCCGTTCAGGTGGCGGTGATGAAGGCTGGAAAATCGGAAGCAAAAAATCCGCTCGCGGGTTCCGTGGCCGCGTCGGACGCATTCTTTCCATTCCGCGACGGGCTCGAGGCGCTCGCCGATGCAGGCGCAACGGCGGTCGTGCAGCCCGGCGGTTCAGTGCGGGACAGCGAGGTGATCGCGGCCGCCGACGAACACGGGATTGCGATGGTTTTCACCGGGAAGAGACACTTTCGGCACTGAGCTGAAGCTGGAACTACAATCTGAAATCTGAAATCTGAAATGCATTGAGATTTTAGATTCTGTAGATTTTAGATTCTGCCCGGCCGCGTACGGGAGCGTCATCAGAACGAGGAATAGCATCAGAAACTCCGAGTCGCCGAAGTTGTACTCAGCCATCCCGGCGGCGACCATCGCGACCATGCAGCCGAGAGCGGCCGCGGCGAGAAAGCGGGTGTCGGGGTGCTTCAGCCGGCGGATCATGTCGGCGGCGAGAATCGCGATCGTAGCGAGCCACACGATTAACGCGGGAAGGCCGCGCTCGGCGGCGATCTGCATCGGCACGTTGTGCAGGTGCGGCACGGGCCGGGCAGGCTCGCTTGAATCGAAATCGCGATAGCGTTCGCCCACGCGCGCGGGTCCTACGCCGGCGAGCGGATGGGCCTGCACCATCTTCGCGCCGACTTTCAGCATCGCCACACGATCCAGGCGCGTCGGATCGCGCGCGTCGAACATCGACATGACGCGGCCGGTCACCTGCGGCGGGGCCAGCGCGAAGAACAGCGCGGCGAGCACGGGCATGACCGCCATCAGCCGCAGGTCCTTCAACAGCAGGAGGAACGCGATTCCCGCGCACGCCCCGACCAGCGCGCTGCGCGTGAACGTGAGACCGAGGATGACCAGCAGTGCCGGCATCATGAGCGACGGCCACAGGCGATCGCGCGAAAACAGGATGCGCGCCGCCGCCGCGCACGTCACCAGCATCAGCACGCCCGAATAGGTCATGTAGTGATTGAGCGTGCCGTGCGGACGCTGGCCGAGGTTGTCGTACTGAAGCACGCCGAACTGGAAAATGCCGAACAGCGCGCTCACCGCTCCGACGGTAATGATGACCTGGACCACCAACGGCGCTTTCGTCCCTCGCGCGAACTCGTACACCATCGGGACGACGAGAAACAGCACGAGCTGTTTCGAGTCCACGAAGCTGGCGTTGGGGTCGTCCGAAAACGCAGCCGACATCAGCGTGAGCGTGGCATATGCGGCGAGAGGATAGAAGAACCGCGGCACCTCCAGGCGCCGGGTGGAGACGGTATGCGCCACCCACATGAGCAGCGCGAGCGCCAGAAAGATATTGGCTGCCGCGATCGAAAATTGGAGCGCGGCCACGAAGCCGAGCAGACTGCCATAACCGATACGCGCACACCAGTCTTTCATGAAGACCTGATCACCCTCTCCACGAGCGCGGCAACATCAGCCGCCGAAATCCCTGTGAGGCACCGGAAGTCACCCGGCGCGCACCGCCGCTGATCGCACGGCCGGCACGCGAGCCCCTCCACTTCAGCCGCGGCATGCACGAGCGCGGCGCTTCTGAACGGTTGCGACCGCACCGCAAGTGTAGGCCCGTAAAGACCGACGACCGGTACCCCCGTTGTGCCTGCGATATGCATCGGCCCGCTGTCGCCGCCGATATAGACAGCCGCTCTGTCCGCGAGCGCGCGCAGTTCCGCAAGGTTGAATTCGCCGCATTCCACGACGGCCGCCCTCCGTGCCGGCTCGAGCCTCGCGCGCGCATCACGCGCGATGAGCGCTGCAGCCGCGGCATCCGACGGCCCTGACGTGAGAATGATACGGCGCTTCGCGTCGATCGCCGCCAGCCGGCACACCAGCTCGACAAACGACGCTGCCGGCCATCTTCGGAAAGGATTCCCCGCGCTCACGTGCACGACGACGATGGGGTTGTCGGGGCGGACGTCCGCCGCCGCGAGCCGCCGCGAGACAGCGGCACCAGCTGCAGGATCGGCGGCCATTTCAGTGGCGTCGCTCTCGGGATCCGGCGGCGCGATCCCGAGCGGCAGGAGCACGTCCCACTGGCTCACGACCGAATGCCTCGGCCGCAGCACGCGGGGGCGAGGCACTTTCGTCGTATACATCCAGCTGCGGCCGGGCACCTCGTAGCCGATGCGCCGCGGCGCTCCGCTCAGCCACGTCATCAACGAGCTGCGCGGCCCGCCATGGAAATCGATGGCGAGATCGTATCGCTCGCGTCTCAGACGTCTGATGAGCGCGAGATCCGAGAGCAGCCGCCCCCGTGCCCGCGGGCTTTTCACCACAATGACCTCGTCGAGGTGCGGGTTGTGGCGTACGACGGCGGCGGCGTCTTCTTCGACGATATAGGTGATGCGGGCGTCCGGATAATGTCGACGGAGGGCTCTGATCGCCGGTGTCGTGAAGACGACATCCCCTATCAATCTGAGCCGGACCAGCAGGATGTTCATTTCTTAGATGGCCATGGGGCCCCGCCCCATGGCCTGTACCTCGTCCTTCGGCTCCGCTCAGGACGCCCTGAGCTTGTCGAAGGGCGCGACCGTTGGTCGCTCGGCCGTGGTTGCAGCGATCATCGGCTTGGAGCGGCAGGGAGCTATTTTTCGATCGTGGCCTCGTCGATAAGCATTACTGGGATGTCATCTTTGATCGGGTAGACACGATGACACGTGTTGCATTTCAATCCGGCTCCGTTGTGCACGAGAACGACCGGTGTCTTGCAGTTCGGGCAGGCCAGAATTTCCAGGAGTTCAGCATCGAGCGGCATGGACAACACTCCTCCGGGTGGATGCCCCAAACTATAGCAGAAAGGTTACAATCGATACCCTGATGCGCAACGCAATTTTCGTCGCTGCAGCGGTGCTGAGCATGGTTTCAACCGCGCTCGCCCAGACGAAACCATCGCCGCCGGATCGACCGGGTGCCGCTTATTACGAGTTCATGATGGGGCTGCAGCTCGAAGGCCAGGGCGACAGTGCCGGCGCGAGCGCTGCCTATGAGCGCGCGGAGCGGCTGGATCCGCAGTCTGCTGAAATTCCTGCCGCGCTCGCCGAGCTCTACGTCCGGATGAATCGTCCCGTCGACGCCATCGCGGCCGGAGAGCGCGCGGTGAAGGCGAGTCCCACCAACCCGGAAGCCAACTGGATTCTCGGCAGCCTCTACGCGCGCATGTCGGAGATGCCGACGGTGCCCGAGGCCGATCGCCGCACCTACACGCAGCGCGCCATCGCGAATCTGGAAAAGGCCAGCCGCAACTCGCATCCAGCCGTGCCGATGATTCTCGGGCGGTTGTACCTGGCCAACGATCAGCACGACAAGGCCGTCGCGATGCTCGCGCCGTTCGTGAACGAACAGCCCGAACAGGTCGAAGCCGTCGCGCTGCTCGCCGAAGCGTATCAGGCCACCGATCGCGACGAAGATGCGATTGCGCTGCTCGAAAAATCCGTGCAGGACGCTCCGGAGCTGTACAGCGCTCTCGGGCAGGTGTATCAGGATGCCGGCCGCTGGCGCGATGCGGCTCGCGCCTACCAGGGCGCGGTCGAAGAGCGGCCGCAAAGCCTCCCGCTGCGATCCCAGTGGGCGACCGCTCTTTTGAACACGGGAGACGCGCGGCAGGCTCGCGAGGTACTCGAGCAGGGCGCCGCGGGCAACTCACGCAATCAGCGCGCGCTCTATCTGCTGTCGGAGGCGCAGCGGCGCACGCGCGACTACGCGGCTGCCGAGGTGACGGCGCGCCGTTTGATTGCGCTCGATCCACGCGCGCTCATCGGTCCGAGCCAGCTCGGGCAGATTCTGCTCGACCAGAATGAGCATCAGAAAATCGTCGCCTTTCTCGAGCCGATCGTCACCGCGCGCCTCAAGGCGGCGGACGCGGCCGACATGAGGAGCGATACGTTCCGCGACCTGTATTTCGACCTCGCCACTGCCTACGAAAAGCTCCGCCAGCACGACAAGGCCGTTGCCCTGTTGAGGGACGCGCGCGCCTTGTCGCCGAACGATCCGCTGGTGGACGTGCGCCTCGCGCAGTCGCAGCAGAACGGCGGCAAAGGTGAAGACGCCATTCGCACGCTGCAGGCGGCGGTCACGAAATACCCAAAAGAGCCGGGAGTCAAGCTGTCGCTCGCGTCCACACTCGAGCGCGCGCGGAAGTACAACGAAGCGGAGTCGGTCTTCCGTCAGATGATTGCCGACGACCCGAAGAACGCCAACGCGCTCAACTCGCTCGGTTACATGCTCGCCGAACGCGGTCAGAAGCTCGACGAAGCGGTGTCGCTCGTCGAGCGCGCGCTGCAGATCGAGCCCGGCAACGGGGCCTATCTCGACAGCCTGGGCTGGGCGTACTACAAGCAGAATCGCGCCGAACTCGCGGAGGCGCCGATGAGAGAGGCGGCCAAGCAGCTTCCCGCCGTGTCGGTGATTCAAGATCACCTCGGCGAAGTGCTCAACAAGCGCGGTCTCTATCAGGAAGCGATCGATGCCTGGCAGAAAGCGCTCGACGGCGACGGAGACGAGGTGTCGCGGTCGGACATCGAAGACAAGATCAGATCGGCGCGCCAGAAGCTTGGCCGGCAGAAGTAAGCTCCCGCTCTTCGCGATAGTCGTCTTCCTCACGATCGGCTTGACGGCGTGCGGAACTCCGCGCGTGACGCTGCCGGGCGGGACTGGAACGCCGGCGGCCGACTTCGCGCAGCCTTACGCGGAAGCCCGGGCCGCGTGCCAGGCGGTCAATAATTTTCAGGCAGAGCTGAGCGTGTCCGGCCGGGCTGGTGGCCAGCGGCTGCGCGGCCGCGTGTTGAGCGGCATCGCGCCCGGCGCGCTGCGCCTCGAAGGTGTCGCGCCGTTCGGGGCCCCGGTGTTCATCCTGGTCGCCGATGGCGAGCGAGGCACCCTCCTGCTCTCGCGCGATCGTCGCGTGGTGGCCAACGCTCCGCCGGAAGAGATTCTGCACGCGCTCATCGGCGTGAGGCTCGAGCCCGACGACCTGCGGGCGATGCTTGCCGGCTGCGTACGGTCGGGCGCGAAGGCTGTCTCCGCGCGGGCATTCGGGCCCGACTGGCTCGCCGTCGAGCTCGCGTCCGGAGGAACGATGTATCTACGTCGCGAGGGAGGGTCCTGGCGTACCGTGGCGGGACGTCATGAGGGCCTGGAGATTGACTACCCCGCATTTGCCGGAGGGCGGCCGTCGCGCGTTGTGCTGCGCGGCAAAGATCTCGATCTCGCGGTCGGGCTGGCCCAGGTCGAGGTGAACGGAAGCCTGCCGCGGGATCAGCTCGTGGCGCTCAAGATTCCAGAGGGTGTGATGCCGATGTCGCTGGACGAGCTGCGGCAGGCCGGGGCGCTCGGACGATAACCGCAGATCGATGCGCCCGATCACCGTCCGCGCTTTCGCCAAGATCAACCTGTCGCTCCGCGTGAAAGACAGGCGTGCCGACGGCTTTCACGAGCTGCAGACGATTTTCCAGGCCGTCGATCTCTACGATCGGGTCACCTGCGCCCCGCGCCGCGGGCCCATGGAAATCCGCTGCGACACGCCGGGCGTTCCGACAGACAGGACGAACATCGTCTGGAAGGCCGCGGCGCGGCTGTGGCAGGCCGCGGGACGCGACGGCGACCCGCGCGACATCGTCATTACGCTTGAAAAGAGGATCCCGGTGCGGGCGGGTCTGGGGGGCGGCAGCAGCAACGCCGCCGCCGCGCTGCTCGGCCTGCGAGGTTTGTGGAAGCTGCCGGTCAGCGACGAGCAGTTGTATGCGGTCGCCGCCGAGCTCGGCTCCGACGTGCCGTACTTTTTCATCGGCGGTACGGCGTTGGGACTGGGGCGCGGAGATGAAGTGTATGCGCTCGAAGATTTGCCGCGCTGGCCGGTGGTGGTGGCCGTGCCGGCATTCGGCGTCACCACCAAGGACGCCTACGGATGGCTGGACCAGAAGCGACGCGAAAAACCGGGGTCGAAATTCGGGGTCGGGTGTGATTTTTACGTAAATCGTAAAATCACACCCGACCCCGAATTTCCACACACCCGACCCCTGTTTTTCCCGGGCAACCCCTTGGTGAACGACCTCGAGGGGCCGGTCATGGAGCGCCATCGAGAGGTCGGGCGATTGAAAAAGGTGCTGGACGACCGCGGCGCGGTGCTGGCGGCCATGTCGGGAAGCGGCTCGGCGGTATTCGGGGTGTTCCGGTCGGCACAAGCGGCGATCCTCACGGCAAAGGCGCTGAAAAGGGGAGGGATGACGGCCTTCGCGGCCCGGTTCCTCCCGCGACGAAAGTCCCGAAACTTGCCGGGTGGTCCTTCAATCGTCTAAAATCTCCGTTTGCGCTTGCGGTGGTCGAGCCACGCCTTAAGGACTTCCTCGAAAATGCGCGCTGAGTAGATTATTGGGGCGTGGCCAAGCGGTAAGGCGCGGGACTTTGGATCCCGTATTCGGTGGTTCGAATCCACCCGCCCCAGCCAGCCTCCGCTCGCCGTTCACGCGGAGGCTGCCCGCCGTAGCCTTTCGCGAAGGCGGGCCGCAGGATCGTGCGAGCTACGGCTGGCGGGCCGTGCTCTAAGAGAGAGGCGGAGTGCCCCGGGTGCCCAGACGCGGTATTCGCGTTGGGTGGACATCTAACACATGGACAGACCTGCAGGGTACGGCGAGCTGAAACTGTTTTCGGGGAGTGCGCATCCCGAGCTGGCCCGCGAGATCGCGCAGCATCTCGGCCTGCCGATCGGGCAGTGCCGGCTGAGACGATTCCCGGATACCGAAGTTTCGTTTCAGATCGACGAAAACATCCGCGGCACCGATGTGTTCATCGTCCAGCCGACGTGCGCGCCGGTGGACGAACACATCATGGAAATGCTGATCATGATCGACGCGTTTCGTCGATCGTCAGCGGCGCGGATTACCGCGGTGATCCCGTATTACGGATACGCGCGCCAGGATCGCAAGGACAAGCCGCGGGTGCCGATTTCCGCGAAGCTCGTCGCCAACATCCTCAGCGCGTCGGGCGTGGATCGCGTGCTCACGATGGATCTGCACAAGGCGCAGATCCAGGGGTTCTTTGATATTCCGGTCGATCACCTGTTCGCGGCGCCGGTGATCATCGATTTTCTGGCGCGGCAGAATTTTCCGAACCTGACGATCGTGACGCCCGATGCGGGGGGCGCCGAACGCGCCCGGGCTTACGCGAAGCGGCTGGGCGGAGAGCTGGCGGTCGTGGACAAGCGGCGCAGCGATGACGGCACGGCTGAAGTGATGAACGTGGTCGGCGATGTGTCCGGCCGGACGTGCATCATCCAGGACGACATCATCGACACGGCGGGAACGATCGTGAAGGCGGCGAGCGCGCTCAAAGCCGAGGGCGCCTCCCGCGTGCTGGCGTGCGCGGTGCACGGCGTGCTATCGGGACCGGCCCTCGAGCGCATCGACAAGGCGCCGATCGAGAAGCTGATCGTGACCAACACGATCCCGCTGAGCGGCGAGCGCGCCAAACACAGCAAGATCGTGTCGCTGTCGGTTGCCAAGCTGCTGGCCCAGGCGATTCGGAGCATTCACGACGAGTCGTCGGTGTCTTCGCTATTTGTTTAGGGATTCAGGATCGGGGATTAGGGATTAGGAAAGCGAGATTGGATTATGGAAGCCGTTCTGGACGCAGTTGAACGTAGTGACAGAGGCAAAAACGAAGCGCGGCGTCTGCGCGCAACCGGCCGCATTCCCGCCGTCGTGTATGGCGGCAAAGAGGGGGGCAAGCCGATCGCGGTCGACCCGAAAATACTGTCGCGCATCCTGCGTACCGAGCAGGGCGCCAACACGCTGATCGCGCTGAATCTGCCCGGCAGCGGCGGCGCGCGCGTCCTCGTCAAGGAATACCAGCTCGATCCGATCACCCACGAATTGCTCCACGCCGATTTCTACCGCGTCGCGATGGACAAGCTCATCCGCGTGCAGGTGACCGTCGTCGCGCACGGCGAGCCGAAAGGCGTCAAACAGCAGGGCGGCGTCCTCGACATCGTTCATCGCCAGATCGAAATCGAGGTGTTGCCGGCCGATATTCCCAACAACATCGTGGTCGACACCACCGAGCTCATGGTCGGTCAGAGCGTTCGCGTGAAGGACCTCGCCACGAACGCAAAATGGAAGGCGCTCAGCGATCCTGAAATGATGCTCATGCACGTCATCATTCCGAAGGTCGAAGAGACGCCGGCTCCGGGCACCGAAGTGGCCGCGGCGGGTGCGGCTGCGGCGCCGGCCGAGCCCGAGGTCATCAAGAAGGGCAAGAAGGACGAGGAAGGCGCCGAGGCCGCGCCCGCTCCGGCCGGCAAGAAGGACAAGAAGTAAGTTCCCACGAGGGATTAGGGATCAGGGATTGGGGATGGGGGCCGCGGAGGCGGGTTGGCGCTGAAGCTGATCGTTGGTCTCGGCAATCCCGGCAGCGAGTACGAGCGGACGCGGCATAACGTCGGGTTCGACGTCCTCGACGAGCTCGCGGGGCGGCATCGCACGGCCTTCAAGAACCACGCGAAGTGGAAGGCGAAGGCCGCGAAGATTGCGGACGTCGGCGGCGGCCTTCTGCTGGCCAAGCCGATTACGTTCATGAATCTGAGCGGATGGGCGGTGCGCGAGCTTGCGTCGTTTCACAAGCTGGCGCCATCCGATTTGCTGGTCATCTCCGATGATGCGGATCTTCCCCTGGGACGGTTGCGCATCAGGGCAAGCGGATCGGCCGGCGGGCACAACGGGCTGAAGTCGATCATCGAGGAGCTCGGCACCGAGGAATTTCCGAGGCTGCGCATCGGCGTCGGACGGCAGGCGGGCGGGCTCAGGAATCACGTGCTCGGCCGGTTTGCTCCGGACGAGCAGCCGCTGATCGACGAAGCGGTGAAGAAGGCGGCGGATGCGGCGGAGATGTTCGTGAACGAGAACATCCTCGCTGCGATGAATCGCTACAACGCGGCACCAGCCGCAAATGAAGACCAGGCATAACGCCTGACAACTTCTTGTCACGCAGAGCGTGACCTCCCAGACGGGAGTCCAGAAGGAGAATATGTGAGTCAGTCCACTCAATCCAGGCAGTACCGAGCTCATCTACGTCATTTCCTCAGACGCGACAGACCAGCAGATCGCGGATCTCCACACCCAGGTCGAAGAGATCGTGGGCCGTTATTCGGGCATCCTCGACAAGACCGACAACTGGGGCCGCCGCAAGCTCGCCTACGAAATCGGTCCCCACAAGGAAGGCACCTATGTGCTCGAGGTGATTACCGGCTCGGGCGAGCTGATGAAAGAAATCGACCGCCGCCTCCGCGTCAGCGACCAGGTGATTCGTCATCTGACGGTTCGCATCGACGAGGAGAACCGCGTCATCGAGCGCGCGCGCACGCTCCGCAAGGAAGACTCGCAGCGCCGGCGTGTGGCTCGCGGCCTGCCGCCGGACCGGCAGCCGGGCGAGGGCCCGCAGCGGACGGATGATGACGACGACCGGTTTGTTGGCGACGTTGAGGAGGGAATCTAATCATGCGCGAAGGACGAGGACGCTCATCGGACAGCCGCGGCGGACGCGGCGGCGACAAGAAGGACGACAAGAAGCGCACGCTGTTCCGCCGGCGCAAGGTCTGCAAGTTCTGCGCGGACAAAATCGACGACATCAACTACAAAGACGTGAAGCTGCTGGGACCCTTCGTGCCGGAGCGCGGAAAGATTCTTCCCCGGCGCATTTCGGGCACCTGTGCGACGCACCAGCGGAAGCTGCACACGGCAATCAAGCGCGCGCGTCAGCTCGCGTTGATTCCTTACGTAACCGAGTAGTACGTAGTGTCCGGCTTTAGCCGGACTAAAGGGAACTTATGGAAGTCATTCTGAGAGATCACGTCGAAAACGTCGGACAGCGCGGCGAGGTGGTGAAGGTCGCCGACGGCTACGCCCGCAACTATCTGCTGCCGCGCAAGCTGGCGCTCGTCGCGACCCCGGGCAACTTGAAGCAGGTTGAGCGCGAGCGCGTCAAGCTCGACGCGAAAGAAGCGGAAGAAAAAGACGCCGCGTCGGCGATCGCGTCGCGGATGAGCGGCCTGGAGGTGGTCATCTCGCGCCGGGTCGGCGAAACCGAAGCGCTGTATGGCTCGGTGACGTCGGCCGACATCGCCGATTCTCTGACGCAGAAGGGCTTCGACATCGACAAGCGCAAGATCGGGCTGCGTGAGCCGATCAAGAAGCTCGGCGAGCAGACGGTGCCGGTAAGGCTGCACCGCGAGGTCGTCGTCCAGCTGCCTGTCAAGGTTGTTGCCGAAGGCAAACCCGAGGTTGCTCCGGCGGAGTTGAAGACACAAGCGCCGCCGGCACAACCCTAGGGATTGGGGATGGGGATTCGGGATTAGCCAATGGCCGAAGCGGTCGCAGTCGATCGGACGCTCCCGCATAACCTCGAAGCCGAGCGTTCGGTGCTCGGGGCCGTCCTGATCCACAACGAAGCGTTCAATCAGGCTGCCGAGGTTCTCACCCCGCGCGATTTCTATCGCGACGCGCACAGGCGGATCTTCGAAAAGATGATCCAGCTCAGCGAGCGCGGGAACGCGATCGACTTCATCACGCTCAAGGAAGAGCTCTCCCGCTCGGGAGAGCTGGACGAGGTCGGCGGGCCCGCGTACATCGCGGCGCTCGTCGACGGCCTGCCGCACGCCACCAACATCGAATACTACGCGCGCATCGTGCGCGAGAAGTCGACCCTCCGGAATCTCATCTTCGCATCGAACAAGATCCTCGCCACCGCCTACGAGGCGGAAGAGGAGCCGAACCAGATTCTCGACGAGGCCGAACAGGCGATCTTCGCCATCGCCGAAGACCGCGTGCGCGCCGGGTTCACGTCGATGCGGCAGCTAGCGCACGCGAGCTTCGCCGCGATCGAGCTCGCGCACGAACGCAAGCAGCTGATCACCGGCGTGCCCTCGGGGTTCACCGACCTCGACGAGTTGACCGCCGGATTTCAATCAGGAGACCTGGTCATCATCGCGGCGCGCCCTTCGGTGGGAAAGACCGCGCTGGTGCTCAACATCGCGCAGCACGTGGGCACGAAGACGGGGCGCACGGTCGGCATCTTCAGCCTGGAAATGTCGAAGGAGCAGCTGTTCATCCGCATGCTCACCTCCGAGGCCCGCATCGACAGCCACCGGCTGCGAACCGGGTTCCTCGTCGAGAGCGACTGGGGGCGCCTCTCGCACGCCCTCGGCACCCTGAGCGAGGCGAAGGTGTTCATCGACGACACGCCGGGGATCACCGTCCTCGAGATGCGCGCGAAGTCGAGGCGGCTGATGGCGGAGCACGGACTCGACCTCCTCATCATCGATTACATTCAGCTGATGCAGGGGCGCGGCCGTTATGAAAACCGCACCCTCGAGCTCGCCTCGATCTCGCGATCGCTCAAGATGCTGGCGAAGGAGCTGAACGTCCCGGTCATCATCCTCTCGCAGCTGAGCCGCGCTCCCGAGTCGCGATCGGACCACCGGCCCATGCTCTCGGACCTGCGCGAATCCGGCGCGCTCGAGCAGGACGCGGACGTCGTCATGCTGCTGTTCCGTCCCGATCAATATCCGGACGTGAAGCCGGAGGACGAGAACATCGCCGAAGTCAACATCGCGAAGCAGCGGAACGGACCGACGGGACAGGTGCGGCTGGCGTTCATGAAATCGGAAACGCGTTTCGGCAATCTCGAATCCCGCCGTTGAATAAGCAGATCGTCGACCGTATCAAGATCCGGAGCGTGAGCTCCGGCGCGCGCGCGGCGGTGGGCCCCGCGCGAGCTAAGTAATGTCCACACGCTGCACGTTCGCCCATATCGATCTGTCCGCTCTGCAGTCGAACTTTCGCGCCATCAGCTCGTTCCTCGCCAACAACCCGGCCTCTGGATCGCCCGGCATCATCGCGGTGGTGAAGGCCAATGCCTACGGCCATGGCGCACCGGCGATCGGCCTGGCGCTGCAGGAGGCGGGCGCGACGATTCTCGCGTGCGCCGATATCGAAGAGGCAATCACGCTTCGACGGTCGGGCATCACCGCCGAGGTTCTGGTGTTCGGTGCGCTCGGTGTGAGCGACGTGGATGGCGTGTTCGAGCATCACCTGACGCCGACCATCTCCACGCCCGGCGCCGGACGCTCGCTCCAGGCGGCCGCCGCCAGACACCGCGTCAGGCTGCGTTGTCACCTCAAGATCGATACCGGCATGAACCGCCTGGGCTTTCGCCACGACAACCTGGAATTCACGCTGCCCGAGCTGACCGCGGGCGGCAATCTCGACATCGTCGGGGTCTACACACATTTCGCGACCGCCGAGGATCCCGACTACCCGCTGTTTCAGACGCAGCGTGAACGTTTCGAGAACGTCCTCACCCGGCTTCCACCGCTGGGCATCACCCCTCGACTGCGCCATGCCGCGAACAGCGCAGCCACGCTGCGCGACTCGCGGGTCTGGTACGACCTCGTGCGCCCGGGACTCATGATGTACGGCGTCGTTCCGCCGCCTCTCGCCTCGACGATTCCGCTGCGGCCGGTCATGTCGCTGCGCAGCCGGGTCGTGGCGGTGAAGGGCGTCCGCGCCGGCGAGATCGTCGGCTACGGCGCGCGATGGACGGTGCCGAAGCCTGGCCGGATCGCCGTCGTCCCCGCCGGTTATGCCGACGGGCTCGACAGGCGGATGGCGGGCAGCTGCTCCGTGCTGATACGCGGCAAACGCGCGCCTATTGTCGGCGCCGTCAACATGGACATGATTACCGTCGATGTTGCTGACGTGAAGGTCGAGACCGGCGACGAGGTGACCATCATCGGCTCGCAGGACGACGATCGCATCGACGTCAGGGAAATCTCCGCCGCGATCGGCACCAATCCCTACGAAGTGCTGTGCCGGGTCGGAACTCGCATCGAGCGGATTTATTGATGACTACTCACCAGCAACGAATGTTCTCCCAAGGTTCGCGCGGACGTCTGACCAGCCGCGATGTCGAGCGCTTTCCGGGTGACACGCTATTCGATCGCCTCGGCCGCACTGTCTGTCAGGCGGGATGCCTGCCGCGCAAGGAGTTGTACGAAGCGTGGGAGATGGCGCGCCGCGTTCGCCGCCTGTTCCGCGGCAGCCGCGTGCTCGACTTCGGCGGCGGACACGGACTGCTCGCGCACGTCATGCTCGTGCTCGACAATACGTCTCCGGCCGCGCTCGTCGTCGACAAGACGCTGCCGCCCTCGACGGCAAAGCTGCACGACGTGCTCGTCGGAGGATGGCCGCGGCTCGCGGGACGCATCACATTCGTTGACGGCACGTTGGACGAGGTCGAGATCCTCGAGACAGATGTCGTGGTGTCGAGCCACGCATGCGGGTCGTTGACCGACCGGATCCTCGAGCGCGCGTCGGATTCGCGCGCGCGTATCGCGGTTCTTCCGTGCTGCCACGATCTCGATGCAGGTGACGATGGAGGAGTGTCGGGATGGATCGACGGTGCGGCCGCCATCGACATCGTGCGCGCCACACGCCTCGCCGGCAAAGGCTATCGCATCTGGACTCAGACCATTCCCTCCGAGATCACGCCCAAAAATCGCCTGCTGATTGGGGCTCCCCTAGCCAGTTGCCGGTAGCCAGTAGCCGATAGTCCTGAGGCGGGTAGCCAAGAGCCGGTAGGCGGTAGCCGTTGCACGAGGTAGTAGCAGGTACGTAGTATCGCGAGTTGAGCTGCCAACGTGTATTCCGTGATTGCTCGGCTGCTGGCTGGACGTTCGGCTAAAGCCGGAGCGAAGTTAGACACCGGCTACCTGCTACCGGCGACAAGCGGTGTCCGGCTAAAGCCGGACACTGACGTACAGCGCGTCGGCTACGAGCCTCAGGACTATTGGCTACTGGCTATTGGCTACTGACTGACGATGTAACATATCGACCCGTGAAGTCTCCCAAGACCGTCTTCGTCTGCCAGGAATGTGGTGGGCAGCAGCAGAAATGGCTCGGGCGGTGTCCGGACTGCGGCGCGTGGAACTCGCTTGTCGAAGAGCAGCCCGCACCTCAGACGGCGCCCGCCGCGGCGAATCACCGCTACAGCCTGGTATCGGGTGGGGCGGCGGCGAAACTCTACAGCGACATCCAGACATCCGATGCGCCGCGAATTTCGTCAGGCGTCGCGGAGTTCGATCGCGTGCTGGGTGGCGGTATCGTGCCGGGCGCCCTCGTGCTCCTCGGCGGCGAGCCGGGCATCGGCAAGTCCACGCTGCTGCTCCAGGTAGCGGCGCACGTGGCGCGCACAACCGGTCCAGTGCTCTACAGCTCCGGTGAGGAATCCGAACATCAGATCAAGCTTCGCGGTGAGCGCCTCTCGGTCGATCGCTCGCCCCTGTATCTGCTCGCCGAAACATGCCTCGAAAGAATTCTCGAGGAGATCGAGCGGCTCAAGCCCTCGCTCGTCGTCGTCGATTCGATTCAGACGATATTTTCCGCGCGGTTTCAATCGGCTCCGGGCAGCATCGGCCAGGTGCGTGAGGTCGCGACCCACCTGTTGTTTGCCGCCAAGGGCCGCAATGTTCCGATCGTGCTCGTGGGCCATGTGACGAAAGACGGCAATCTCGCGGGTCCGAAAGCGCTGGAGCACGTCGTCGACACGGTTCTGTACTTCGAGGGGGAGCGGCATCATGCCCACCGCGTCGTGCGCGCGTTCAAGAACAGATTCGGGGCCGCAAGCGAGCTGGGGGTGTTCGAGATGACGAGCACGGGCCTTCGCGAAGTGCCGAATCCCTCGCAGATGTTTCTCGCCGAGCGCTCGATCGGCAAGCCCGGTTCGGCGGTGCTCGCCTGCATCGAAGGATCGCGGCCAATCCTCGTCGAGGTGCAGGCGCTGGTCACGAGCAGCACCTTCGGCAACGCCCGGCGCATGGCCAGCGGCATCGATCAGCAGCGTCTCTCGTTGCTGCTGGCGGTGATGGAAAAGCGCGCCGGGACTCAATCTGCTTGGCGACGACGTGTATGTCAACGTTGCCGGTGGCATGAACGTCGACGAGCCGGCTGCAGATCTGGGCGTGGTCGCAGCCGTGGCGTCGAGCGTCAGAAACCGTCCGGTCGGATCGAGCACCGCGGTTTTCGGGGAAGTGGGACTCGGCGGCGAGGTGCGCGCGATCGCCCAACCCGGGCTCCGCGTGCGTGAAGCAGCCCGGATGGGATTTGAACGGTGTATTGTGCCGCTGGCGAGCGCCGATCTTCCAAAATCGGACAGACCCGAAGGATGCGAGCTGATAGGCGTGCGGACAGTGGACGAGGCTTTGCAAGCGCTACTACAATGACGGCTCCATGAGGTGGGACCTCCCAGCGCGTGCCGCATTCGTCGCACTGATCGCGTACTGCGCGTTCCTGCTTCGGCCGCTCGGTGCCAATCCGCTCCTCAATGTGGTCGTTCGGCATCGGCATAGCCGGGCTCGTCGTCTTCCTCGAAGGGAAGCTCCGGCAGACTCCGCTCGCCAACATCATCGGGGCGCTCATTGGCGGCACGGTCGGACTTCTGCTTGCCCGGCTGATCGGCGACGCCCATTTCTGGGCGAACGACGACAACCTCGGCGTGATTTTTCTTCACACGCTCATCCTCCTGGCACTGCCGTACATCGGCCTCGTGCTCGGTGCGAAGTCGGGTGAGTGGCTCGAGCCGGAACGCATCAGCGGCTTGTTCCGCCCGCAATCGCAGTTGCAGCGGCGCTACCGGATTCTCGATACCAGCGTGATCATCGACGGCCGCATTGCCGACATCTGCGAGACGGGCTTCGTCGACGGCACGCTCGTCGTGCCGCAGTTCGTGCTCAAGGAGCTGCAGCAGATTGCCGATTCCGCCGACTCGCTCCGCCGCAACCGCGGCCGGCGCGGTCTCGACATCCTGCAGCGCATCCAGAAAATGGCCGGCGTCGACGTCATCATTTCCGACGCCGACTTTCCCGATGTCAAAGAGGTGGACCTCAAGCTCATCGAGCTGGCCCGCTCGCTGCAGGGAAAGATCGTCACGAACGATTTCAATCTCAACAAAGTCGCCCAGCTGCGCGGCGTGGACGTCCTGAACATCAACGAGCTCGCCAACTCGCTGAAGCCCGTGGTGCTGCCGGGCGAAACGATGAAGGTGTTCATTCTGAAGGAAGGCAAGGAGTACAACCAGGGCGTCGCCTATCTCGACGACGGCACCATGGTCGTCGTCGATAACGCGCGCTCGATGATCGGAAAGACCATCGACGTCGTCGTCACGAGCGTGCTGCAGACGACTGCCGGCAAGATGATCTTCGGTCGCTTCATCGATGCCAACGTGCATCCGACGCCGATCGACAGAGAAAGCGGCCGACGCGCGCGGAACTGACGCACCATTGCTCCCGCCATTCCATTGGTTCCGCACGGTCTTCTTCCTCATTCCCGCCATCTCGGTCTACACCGTCGTCCTCGGCACTCTTTCGATCCTGTCGACGTTTTTCGATAAGCGGGGGCGCGCGGCGCACTGGTGCGCGCGCGCATGGTCGTGGATGATTCTCTCGACGACCGGCGTCGACGTTCGCGTCAGCGGACTCGACCGGGTCAGCGCCGGAGAAACGTACGTGTTCGTGTCGAATCATCAGAGCATCTACGACATCCCGGTCATCTTCGCGTCGCTCCCGTTTCAGCTGCGCATCATCGCCAAGGAATCGCTCGGAAGATTTCCGTTTCTCGGCTGGCATCTGACGCGGGCAGGGCATCTGCTGGTTGACCGGAGCAATCCCGATCGGTCGGGCATATTGAAGCGGTGGCGGCAGTCTGGTCGCCGACCGCATCTCGCTGATCATCTTTCCCGAAGGGACGAGGAGTAGAGACGGGGCCGTCGGCAGGTTCAAAGCCGGCAGTTTCCTGCTCGCCCTGGAAGCCGGACTGACGATAGTGCCCGTCACCGTCCAGGGCACCGTGCATGTGATGACCAAGGGCCGGCTCATGACGTGCCCGGGACACGTCGCGCTGCAGGTGCATCCTCCCATCCCTACGGCGCGCATCGACAACCCAACCATTGCCGACGCGCGCAGCCTGGCCGCAAAAATCGAAGCAGTCGTACGGTCGGGTTTGAATTAAGGTATACGGGGGCTGAAATGCGCGTTTCAGGAAGACTGGCCGTGTGCGCCGGTGTGGCGATCTCCGTTCTGGTCGGCGCGCCCACCGTTGAGGCGGCTGGCGTTATCGTCGTCACGACGACAGCGCCGGGAGTTGCCGCCGACGGCCTCTGCTCCCTCGCCGAAGCCATTCACAACGCCAACGCCTCCGCCGCCGTTCATCCGGATTGCGCGGCCGGGTCCAGCCCTACCACCATCGAGCTCAGCCCGGCGGCGGTTTACACGATCAACGTCCCGCTCAGTACTCTGGACGATGGCACCGGATTGCCGCAGGTCACTGCCGGGATCATCGTGAACGGCCATGGCGCAATCATCGAGCGCTCCAGCGCCGACGGGACGCCGCCGTTCCGTCTCATGGCGGTGCTGCCGAGCGGGGTTCTCACGCTGAATAACGTCACGCTGCGCGGCGGATTCGCCAACAGCGATGGGACGGGACTCGGCGGCGGGGCGCTGCTGAACGCTGGCACCGCCACAATCGTCACGAGCATCATCGATGCGAACCGATCGGGCACGAACGGGGGAGGGCTCAGCAATTTCGCCAGCCTGACCATTCGCGAACAGCCGCGTTCAGAACAATCGTCGCCGTGAGCGGCGGCGGCGGGCTGCGCAACGATATCGGAACGCTCACGCTCGAGCAGACGGTGGTCGACGTCGAATCGCAGCACAGGAGACGCAGGCCGCGGCGGCGGCATCGCCAATCATGCGGCCGCAGGCAACGCGACATTGAACGTCGTCGGCGGCGAGATCACCGAACAATCTGACGGAAGGCATTGGCGGCGCCGGCCTGGACAATGCCGCTTCGTCCGGGCGCATCGCAGCCGCGACGATCACAGGGGCGATCATCAGCGGAAATATCGCGTCGGGCCCGGACCACACGCGGGGCCTGGGCGGCGGGATTCAGAATAGTTTCTTCAGAGGGGTCTTCACCGGGGTTGCGAGAGTGACCGTGGATCGCTCCGTCATCACCGGCAACAGCGCGGTCAATGGCGGCGGCATCAGCAGCGGCTTCGACCTCGGCGGGTCCAATGAGTTGCGTCTGACGATCACGCGCAGCGAGATAAGCGGCAACTCGGCGGCCGGCACCGGATTTCAAGTCGGCAATGGCGGCGGAGTTTACGGACTCGGCGGCACAACCGATCATCGCGAATTCGACGATCAGCGGCAATGACGCGCTCGGCACCGGGCATCCAATCAGCGGACTTGGAGGCGGGCTCATGAACGCTGCGTTGAACGGAAAAACCGGCGACATGACGGTGCTCAATGCGACGATCACCGGCAACACGAGCCGCCGCGCTCGGTGGCGGCGTACTGGCGGCGCCATTCAACGGGTTCGCGGTCACCTCGATCGGCAGCACGATCGTCGCGTTCAATTCAAGTCCGGCCGGCTCCGGTTGCGGAGTCATCACCAGCGCCATCACGTCGCTCGGATCGAACGTGGAATCGGGGAATACGTGCTCGTTCGTCCAACCGGGCGATAAGGTGAATACGAACCCGCTGCTCGGACTGCTTGCGGCAAACGGCGGCACCACCCGCACGCACGCGCTGCTGCCCGGAAGCCCGGCGATTGATGCCGGCGATCCCGTTGTATGCGCGGCTCCGCCGGTTGGAGCGGTGGATCAGCGAGGTCAGGGCCGCCCAGTCGGGGCGGGATGTGATGCCGGCGCGTACGAATCGGCGTGGCCGGCCTCGGTTCTGATTCTGAATACGACCTTCGGCCTGAGCGACGGCACCAAGGGAACCGGCCGCTTCGCGTTGCTGGCGGACGGCACCATGGTGGATGCTGGCGGAGGCACTGGCTTCTGGTGGATTCCGCAGCCAGGTGTGCTGGCGATTGTCACCGACGGCACGCCGAGAATTTTGTGGGTCGCGATCTTCACGAGCTCGACCACCGTCAGTGGCCGCGTCATTGGTCTCGACGGTTCAACGCTCACCGGTGTGTGGAGTGGCACTCGCGTCAATTGACCGCAGGCTAATCGCCTGCGGTGGCGCCTTTAGTCGTCGAGCCCGCTGACACGGCGCACGACTCACACGATCGTTTGCGGTTCCTCGTTGGCCCCTTAATTGCAAATTTCGCCGCCATGCGAAAACGCGTTTGCGCTCTTGCCGCACTGCTTATGGTCCTGAATGCGCACGCTTCAATCGCTGCGCCGATACCTGTATTTTCGACTGATTTCGACGGCGCTCTGGCACCGGAGATTTCTCCTGGGGCCGCGGCGCTGACGGGAGTTCAGGGATATGCCGGACTCGGCCCGGCCGGTAACCAATTTGGCGGGTCGTTTCTGCGGAGCCCGACGGGGAATACGGTGACGCTGACGCTGACAGGGCTGCCGGCGCACGACACCATCACGCTCGAATTCCTATTCGCGGCGATCGACTCGCTCGACGGAACCGGTCACTTTCCCGGCCGGCGACTTCTTCAAGATCGTGTTCGACGGCGCGACCCTCTTCAGCGAATCGTTCGCCAATGCGCTTCCGAACCAGATTCAAAGCTACGTGCCGCCTCCCGGCGTCGAGCTTGCGCGCCACGTCGATCTCGGCTTCGAAGGTCCCGGCAGCTTCTTTACCGACAGCGCCTACAATCTGGGCGCCGACCCGAGGTTTGCGAATTTCGCGCACACCGGATCCACGGCAATCATCGAGTTTTTCATTTTCGGCCAGGGCAATCAGCCCCTGAACGACGAATCGTGGGCGATGGACAACCTGTCGGTCAGTGTGACGACGGTCGGAGCGCAGGCGGTTCCTGAACCGGCAACGATGACGCTGCTGGGAACGGCGTTGTTGACTGCGGCCGGTACGCGCTATCGCCAGAAAAAAAGCCGCGGCTGAAACCTACACGCATCCCCAATCCCCAATCCCCAATCCCTAATCCCCAATCCCATATAATCCGCCCATGTTCGTGTCGGCCATCCTTGCAGCCGGGGGGCGCGGAACCAGGCTCGGGTCTGATATTCCGAAGCAGCTGCTGACAGTTGGCGATCGCACCATCCTTCAGCGCAGCTTCGATCTGGTCGAGTCCCATGAACGCATCGATGAAATTGTCGTGGCGCTTCCTCGCGATCTCGCCGCATCACCGCCGCCGTACCTGATCTCGGGCAGAAAGCCCGTGCGCATCGTCGATGGGGGATTCCGGCGGCAGGATTCGGTGGCCAACGCGTTTGCGCACGTCTCCCCCAACGCCAGTGTCGTCGTGATTCACGACGCCGCGCGGCCGTTCGCAACCGCAGATCTCTTCTCGCGGGTGATCGACGCGGCGGCAAAGGGCGGGGCGGCTATCGCGGCGGTTCCCGCGAGCGACACGGTGAAAGAAGCCACCGCCGCTCCCGGTATGAGAATCGTCGCGCGGACGATCGCGCGCGAGTCGATCTATCTCGCGCAGACGCCGCAGGCGTTCAGCCGGCAGGTGCTCGAAGAGGCCATCGAGCTCGGACGCCAGGCGCTCGGGACGGCTACTGATGAAGCATCGCTCGCGGAGCAGGCCGGCCACTCGATCCGGCTGGTTGACGGAGAAGACGGCAATATCAAAATCACGACGGCGCAGGACCTCAAGTTCTCAAAAGCACTCACTGGGATTGGGGAGTTGGGATTGGGGATTAGGGGAATCCCGCGCATCGGGACCGGTTATGACCTGCATCGTCTCGAGCCGGGCAGACCGCTCGTCATCGGTGGCGTGACGATTCCGCATGAAACTGGTCTCGCGGGCCACTCCGACGCGGACGTGTTGTGTCATGCGGTGACCGACGCCATTCTCGGCGCGGCGGCGGCGGGCGACATCGGCCAGCATTTTCCCGATACCGACGTGAAATGGAAGGATGCGAACAGCATCGAATTGCTGAAAGGCGCCGCGGCAATCGTGCGCGCGGCCGGCTATGCGGTGGTGAACGTCGATGCCGACGATCATCGCCGAACGGCCAAAGATCGCGCCGCACGTTCCCCAGATGCGCGCGAACCTCGCGCAGGCACTCGGTGTCGACATATCGGCTGTCGGCGTGAAGGGTAAGACCAACGAACGCGTCGATGCGCTCGGTCGCAACGAGGCGATTGCCGTGCATGCCGTCGCCCTCTTGGCGCTCAGCCCTCAGCCCTGAGCCTCCAGGCCCATGCGCGTCCGATTCGCCCCCAGCCCCTCCGGCCACCTGCACGTCGGGAACGTGCGCACGGCCCTGTTCAACTGGCTGCTTGCGCGTGGCGCTCACGGCACGTTCATTCTCCGCATCGAAGACACCGATACCGATCGCTCGACGGCGGAGTCGGACGCGACAATTTTAGAAGATCTCCGCTGGCTCGGCCTCGACTGGGACGAAGGCCCGGACGTCGAAGGTCCTGTCGGGCCGTATCGATCGTCGGAGCGCCTCGGGAAATACCAGTCGCGCGCGCGGGTGCTGCTGGAGCAAGGCAAGGCGTATTACTGCTTCTGCACGCCCGGGCAGCTCGAGGCAGAGCGCACCGCGGCCCTCGCGGCCAGCCTGCCGCCGAAATATTCGGGCCGGTGCGCCGCCATCGATCCGGCCGAAGCCCGCCGCCGTGTGCAGGGCGGCGAGCCAGCCGCAGTCAGGTTCCGCACGCCGGCCGGCCGCGACATCGTCTTTCAGGATCTCGTGCGCGGTGAAATCCGCTTTCACACCGATGTCATCGGCGATCAGGTGCTGCTGCGATCTGACGGCTATCCCGCCTACAACTTCGCCGTCGTCGTGGACGATGGGTTGATGGGGGTGACCCATGTGGTGCGGGGGGAAGATCACATCTCGAATACCCCGCGGCAGATCCTGATTTACGAGGCCCTGGAATTCAGCCTGCCCGAGTTTGCGCATGTCGCGATGGTGCTCGGGCCCGATCACACGAAGCTGTCGAAGCGCCACGGCGCGGTGTCGGTGGACCAGTTTCGCGAAAAGGGATATCTGCCCGAAGCGCTGCTGAATTACCTGGCGCTGCTGAGCTGGTCGCCGGGCGGATCCGGCAGAGCCGCCTCGCCCGACAGCGCCGCCGGGCAGGAGCTCATGCCGCTCTCGGACATGGCACGGCGGTTTTCACTGAGCGACGTGGGCCACAGCGCCAGCGTGTTCGACGAAGAGAAGCTCGCCTGGGTGAACCGGCATTACCTGAAAGAAGCGGATCCCGGGCGTCTCGCGCGCCTGTCGATTCCGTATCTGGAGCGCGCCGGCTTCATTGCCGGGCGGCTTCGGCCCGAGGCATTTGCGTACCTGTCGAGCCTGGTGCCTATCTTCAACACCTCCGTCGACCGTCTCGAGCAGGTGCCGGAGCGGCTGCGCCAGCTCTTCGAGTTCGCGCCTGCGGATGCCCTGAACGACGAAGGCATTCGCGGCGAAGTTGCCGAAGGCGGGGCGCGCCAGGTGATCGCCGCGCTCGCAGACGAGCTGGACGCGGCACCGCGATTGGCCGACAAGCAGGTATTTCGCGCGGTTGCGGATCGCGTCAAGCAGAAAACGAGTCTAAAGGGACGTGCGCTGTTCCATCCGATCAGGATTGCGCTCACCGGCGCCGGCGATGGTCCGGAGCTCGATCTGATCGTCCCCGCAATGGAGCGGGGCGCCGACCTCGATCCGGCGGCAGGGTTTCGGCCGATTGCCGGCGCGCGCGAGCGCGCGCGGAATTTCGCGAACGTCTTAGATCAGATCACTAGATCAGTAGATCAGTCAGTACCATGCTCATCTACGGCATTAACGCCGTCACCGAAGCGTTGAAGGCGGGGCGCGTCGTGTCGATGCGTGCGGGGCGGCGGAAAGATCAGCGCCTGCTGCAGTTGCTCGCGCTCGCGGAACAATCGAGCGTCCCCGTGCGCCGCGTGTCGGATGAAGAACTCGATCGCGAGTCTGGCGGATCGTCGCATCAAGGGGTCGTCGCCGAGGTCGCCGAACGGCGTGTGTACGAGCTGGACGATCTGATCGCGGATGCCGCGGCAATCCGCCGGCGCTGATTGTCGTGCTCGACGGCGTCGAAGATCCGCACAACTTCGGGGCGGTGCTGCGCAGCGCCGATGCAGCGGGCGCGCATGGCGTCGTGCGTCAGACGCGACATTCGGCGTCATTGAGCGGAGCGGCGGGCAAAGCGTCGGCGGGCGCGCTTGCGCACGTGAAGATTGCCGACGTTGTCAACGTCGCCCGCGCCGTCGAAGACTTGAAGGAAGCCGGCATCTGGACGATCGGGCTTGCGGGCGACGCGCCGGCAACGTACGATAAAATGGATTTCACGCTTCCCACCGCCCTTGTCCTCGGCGCCGAGGGCACGGGGCTGCGCCGCCTGGTGCGCGAACGATGCGATATGCTGGCCGCTATCCCTATGAAAGGACACGTAGATAGCCTGAATGTGTCGGTGGCAGCCGGTGTCGTCCTGTTCGAAGCGGTGCGCCAGCGCTCGAGCTAGTTGCTTCACTCCGTGGCACACCTTGTGCTAAACTCAGCTTTTTGTCTGGCTGGCGTAGCTCAGCCCGGTAGAGCAGCTGATTTGTAATCAGCCGGTCGGGGGTTCAAATCCCTTCGCCAGCTCCATGTGGCTAGACGCGGCCGCCACAACTCGGCCTCAAGATAGGCGGGCACTTTAGAGGGTGTAGCAGTCGGTCTGCAGGAATCAGCAGCCAAAAATTTTTTGGGGAGGTGGCAGAGCGGTCAATCGCAGCAGGCTGTAAACCTGCCGCCTTCGGGCTACGGAGGTTCGAACCCTCCCCTCCCCACCATCCTTCGCTCGCTGGAATGAGACGAGCTTCGGATGGCAAGCCAACTTTGATGCTTGGCGAAAGCTTGATCGGGGCTTGGGTGGAGGACAGCGCGGAAGCGGGTTTACCCGCCGGAGCGCCGAGAGGGCGCGAAGCGGTGCGAGGCGCGTAGGCGGGAGTAACTCAGTGGTAGAGTCACAGCCTTCCAAGCTGTTGGTCGCGGGTTCGATCCCCGTCTCCCGCTCCAACCTTCGCCCGCGAGGCTTTGTTGGCGGGCTACGGTTGGCAAGCCATTTGAGGAACTGTAGGCCGCAGGACGGCGGTGCCGACTTGTCGGCCGGAGCCGCGAAGCGGCGAAGGCCGATGTAGCTCAGTTGGCAGAGCGCGTCCTTGGTAAGGACGAGGTCACCAGTTCAATCCTGGTCATCGGCTCCAGACTTCGCCCGCTTGCGCGGGCTTCGTCTGGGCAAGCCAGCGAAGGCTGTTTCGCCGACGCGCCACGCGCGAAGGCGGACGAGTAGAGCGATACACACGACAACAGCAACGGAGAAACTCAGGCATGGCGAAAGAAAAATTTGATCGTTCAAAGCCACACGTCAACGTAGGCACTATCGGTCACATCGACCACGGCAAGACCACTCTGACCGCGGCGCTGACGAAAGTCTCGGCCGACAAGGGCTGGGCGAAGTTCGTCCCGTACGACGAGGTCGCGAAAGCGTCCGAGTCGCAGGGCCGCCGCGACGAGACGAAAATTCTGACGATCGCGACGAGCCACGTCGAATATTCGACGCCCAAGCGCCACTACGCGCACGTCGACTGCCCGGGCCACGCCGACTACATCAAGAACATGATCACGGGTGCCGCGCAGATGGACGGCGCGATCCTGGTCGTGTCGGCCACCGACGGCCCGATGCCGCAGACCCGCGAGCACGTGCTGCTCGCCCGCCAGGTCAACGTGCCCTATCTCGTGGTCGCGCTCAACAAGGTCGACGCGGTTGACGACCCCGAGCTGCTCGACCTCGTCGAGCTCGAAGTGCGCGAGCTCCTGAAAGGCTACGGCTTCCCGGGCGACGACCTGCCTGTCGTTCGACTCTCGGCGCTCAAGGCGCTCAAGGGTGAGCCGGGCGGCGCCGAAGGCGTTCTCGCGCTGATGGATGCGCTCGACAACTACATTCCGATGCCGCAGCGCGAAGTCGACAAGCCGTTCCTGATGCCGATCGAAGACGTGTTCTCGATCTCTGGCCGCGGCACCGTCGTCACCGGCCGCATCGAGCGCGGCAAGGTGAAGGTGGGCGAGGAAATCGAAATCATCGGCTTCGGCCCGACCAAGAAAAAGATCGTGACCGGCGTCGAGATGTTCCGCAAGCTGCTCGACGAGGGCACGGCTGGCGACAACGTCGGCGTCCTGCTCCGCAGCACTGAGAAAGAAGAAGTCGAGCGCGGTCAGGTCCTTGCCAAGGGCGGATCGATCACGCCGCACACGAAGTTCAAGGCGACCGTCTACGTGCTCTCGAAGGAAGAGGGCGGACGTCATACGCCGTTCTTCAACGGATACCGTCCGCAGTTTTACATCCGGACGACCGACGTGACCGGATCGCTGCATCTGCCCGAAGGGGTGGAAATGGTGATGCCCGGCGACAACACCGACATCAACGGCGAGTTGATTACGCCGGTCGCCATTGAAAAGGGCTCGCGATTCGCGATTCGCGAAGGCGGCCGCACGGTGGGCGCCGGCACGATCACGGAAATCGTGGAGTAGTCGATGCGAGACATCATTTCTCTGGCGTGCACGGAATGTAAGCGCCGGAATTACAGCACGACGAAGAACCGGAAGAAGTCGTCCGAGCGCCTCGAGTTCAGCAAGTACTGCAGGCACTGCAGGAAGCACACGGGGCATAAGGAGACTAAGTAAGGGTGTCAGTCGACGGTCTACAGTCAACAGTCTCTAGTCCACAGTCGGCACGCAGCCGACGACTGGACTGTCGACTGGAGACTATCGACCGTCGACTGTCGACGAAAACAGGCCAGTAGCTCAATTGGTAGAGCACCGGTCTCCAAAACCGGGGGCTGGGGGTTCGAGACCCTCCTGGCCTGCCAACAGTAGAGACGGTGAACCTGGAACCGCGGAATTGAGAGTGCATGGCATCGAACGTGGTCAGTGAAAACATCGGCGAAGCGCGGGAGAACGTCAGCGGCTGGTGGAATCGCGGGCGGGTGTTCCTCACCGAGGTCCGGAACGAGCTGAAGCGCGTGACGTGGCCTTCGAAAAAAGAGGTCTACGCCGCAACCATCGTCGTCATCCTCTTTTCGATCGTGCTCGGCACGTTTCTCTGGGTCGTGGATTTGATTCTGGACCGGGCTGTTTTCTGGCTGTTCCAGCGGTTCAGTTCGTAGTTGTCGCGGCGATGGTGAGCATGACAGACGTAAGCACGAAACAGTGGTACATCGTCCACACCTATTCAGGGTTCGAGAAGAAGGTCGCTGAGTCTCTCGGGCAGCGCGTACAGGCGTACGGGCTGCAGGATGAGATCGGCGAGATTCTGATCCCCACCGAAGACGTCGTGGAGATGCGCGCGGGGCGCAAGGTCGTGACCCCGAAGCGGTTTTTCCCGGGCTACATCCTTGTCGAGATGAACATGTCCGACAACGCGTGGCACGTGGTGAAGAACACGCCGAAGGTCACCGGTTTCGTCGGCGCCGGCGTGAAGCCGACCCCGTTGACCAAAGAAGAGGTCGAACAGATTCTCGATCAGGTGAAGGAAGCGGCTGAGAAGCCGAAGCCGAAGTACATGTTCGAGAAGGGCGAGCAGGTGCGGATCAACGAAGGCCCGTTCACCAGCTTCAACGGCATTGTCGATGAGGTGAACCTCGACAAGAACACGCTGAAGGTGATGGTGACGATCTTCGGCCGCTCGACGCCCGTCGAATTGGATTTCTTACAAGTGGAGAAGATTTAACAGGAGATCAGGAGATCAGGAGTTCGGAATTCTTTCAAAAAGATTTCTCCTATTCTCCTAGCCTCCTGTGTCAAAAGAATTATGGCGAAGAAAGTACAGGCAATGGTGAAGCTCCAGATTGCGGCGGGCAAAGCCACGCCCGCGCCGCCGGTGGGAACCGCGCTCGGCCCGCACGGCGTCAATATCATGGACTTCTGCAAGAACTTCAACGCGAAGACCGCCGGCCAGGAAGGCTTGATCATCCCGGCCGTCGTCACGATCTACGCCGACCGGTCGTATTCGTTCATCACCAAGACGCCGCCGGCGTCGATTCTGCTGAAGCGGGCGGCCAATATCGCCAAGGGATCCGCCGAGCCGAACAAGAACAAGGTGGGCACGATCACCGCGAAGCAGGTGGAAGAAATCGCCAAGATCAAGATGCCCGACCTCAACGCGGAATCGCTCGAAGCGGCCATCAAGACGGTCGCCGGCACGGCGCGCTCGATGGGCCTTGATGTAGTCCAGTAGGGATTGGTGATTAGGGATTAGGGATTAGGGATTAGGGTTGAATCAGGGATTAGATCAGCGACACGTGTCCCACTAAGCAGAACGTCGCTGCAAGCACGGTCGAGCGACCAACGGTCGCGAGATACAGGCCGCGGGGGTGGGGCCCCGCGGCGATCTAAGTAAAGTGGGAGGGCTCCTAGCCCGTTTGCACCACAGGAGGTAGAAGTTGGGTAAGAAGTTCGAAGCCGCCAAGAAGCAGGTTCCCGAGCATCCGCTCACGATCGAGGATGCAATCCCCCTGCTCCAGAAAGTCAAATTCGCGAAGTTCGATGAGACCGTTGAGCTGACCGCGCGCCTCGGCGTCGATCCGAAACACGCCGATCAGATGGTGCGCGGCACCGTCGTACTGCCGCACGGGCTGGGCAAGAGCAAGAAAGTGCTCGTCATCGCCGGAGGCGAAAAACAGAAGGAAGCGCAGGACGCCGGCGCCGATCACGTCGCCGGCGAAGAAGTGGTCGACCGGATCAACGGCGGCTGGATGGACTTCGACGCCGTCGTCGCCACGCCCGACATGATGCGCGCCGTCGGCCGGCTCGGCAAGGTGCTCGGGCCGCGCGGCCTGATGCCGAATCCGAAGACCGGTACCGTCACGTTCGAGATTGCCAACGCCGTCAAGGAAATCAAGGCCGGCAAGGTGGAGTTCCGCGTCGACAAGACCGGCATCATCCACGCGCCGGTGGGCAAGACGTCGTTTGCGCCCGAGTCGCTCATCGCCAACACGCACGCGCTGGTCGACAGCATCGTGAAAGCCAAGCCGGCTGCGGCGAAGGGCAAGTACCTCAAGAGCGTCACGCTGTCATCGACGATGGGACCTGGCATCCGCATCGATACGGTGCACCACGACGTAGCGGTGAAACATTAATGGCAGTCACACGAGCGGCAAAACAGGAAGAGCTGACCCAGCTCGAGAGCGATCTCAAGGGCACGGACAGCGCAATTCTCGTCGACTACAAAGGGCTGAACGTTCCGCAGGTGACCGACCTGCGCCGCGAGCTGCGCAAGGCCAAGGCGACCTACAAGGTCGTCAAGAACACCATCGCCAAGCGCGCGATCAAGGGCACCGTCATTCGAAGGCCTCACCGAGCACTTCGCCGGCACGACCGCGATTGCCTACACGGACAAAGACCCCGTCGCGCTCGCCAAGACCCTCACGACGTTCGCGAAGACCGCGCCGTCGTTGAAGATCAAGGCGGCGGTGGTGCAGGGGAGGGCGATCAAGGCCGCCGAGGTGACCGATCTCGCCTCGCTGCCGGGTAAGCCCGAGCTGTACGCGAAGCTGCTGTTCCTGCTGAACGCGCCGATGGTGCAGCTGGTCAGCGTGCTCAACGCCGCGCCACGGGACTTTGTCAGTGTGCTGCGGCATACGAACGCAAAAAAGGTGAGGCCTAGGGATTCGGGACTAGGGATTCGGGATTAGCACAGCGACGCGTGCCGAGCGTTGCACTGAAGCAGAACGATGCGACAACCAAAGCCGAGCGGCCGGAAGGCCGCGAAGGCACAGGCGGTGGGGGTGGGGCCCCACCGCAATCTAAAAAAGGAAGAACAGCAATGGCCGAAGTGACTCAGGACCAGTTCGTCGATTACGTCAAGAACATGAGCGTGCTCGAGCTCTCGCAGCTCGTGAAGCGCCTCGAATCGGAGCTCGGCGTGTCGGCCGCGGCGGCCATGCCGATGGCCATGCCGGGCGGCGGCGGCGGCGCGGCGGCGGCGGCGCCGGCGGAAGAGAAGACCGATTTCAACGTCTCCCTCGTCAGCTTCCCGGCCGACAAGAAGATCAACATCATCAAGGTCGTCCGCGAAGTCACCAGCCTCGGATTGAAGGAAGCCAAGGACCTCGTCGAGGCCGTTCCCAAGGTCCTCAAAGAGGCCGTCAACAAGGACGAGGCGGAAGCGATCCGCAAGAAATTCGACGAAGTCGGCGCGAAAGTCGAAATCAAGTAGATCTGTCGCTGGCACGGGATTGGGGATTCGGGATTGGGGATTCGGCCAGACGCCGGAGTCCCCGAGCCTCATTTTCCGGCTACCGCTTCGGCATGGGTGTTTACGGCTCGTTTGTGAATGAATCCCGAGCCCGAAACCCGTAGTCCGGGAGTTTATATAAATGTACAGCCTTCCTAAAAACGTCTACCGCGAGCGGATCGACTTTTCGAAGATCAAGACCACGGTTCCGATTCCGAACCTGATCGAGATTCAGAAGAAGTCATACGAACGTTTTCTGCAGATGAACCGGCTGGCGTCCGAGCGCGAAGACGCGGGACTGCAGTCGGTGTTCAAGTCGGTGTTTCCGATCAGCGATTTCCGCGAGAACTCGTCGCTCGAGTTCATCGAGTACTCCATCGGCAACTGGGAGTGCAAGTGCGGCAAGCTGCAGGGACTGCACCACCTGCGGAAGCCGTGCGCCGGCTGCGGCAACGTGCTGATCGCCGATCCGTACGGCGATCGCGAAGTCCTGTGCTCGCGTTGCGGCCGCCCGAACATCGTCGAAGGCGACGCCTGCGACATCTGCGGCAACACGGTGGCCCTCAAGCTGAAGTACGACGTGGACGAATGCCAGGAGCGCGGTATGACGTTCGCGGTGCCGCTCAAGGTCACCATCCGCCTGGTGGTGTGGAACAAGGACCCGGAAACGGGCGCCAAGACCATCCGCGACATCAAGGAGCAGGAGGTCTATTTCGGCGACATTCCGCTGATGACGGAGAACGGCACCTTCATCATCAACGGCACGGAGCGCGTCATCGTCTCGCAGCTCCACCGCTCGCCCGGCGCGTTCTTCCACTCCGAAGACAAGACCTTGTTCGTCGCGCAGATCATCCCGTATCGCGGGTCCTGGGTGGAGTTCGAATACGACGCCAAGAACCTGCTCTACGTCCGCATCGACCGGAAGAGGAAGTTCCTGGCGACGGTCTTCCTCCGCGCGCTCGGCCTGCGCGGGCACGACGAGATCATCCGGACCTTCTACACGGTCGAGAAGATCTACATGCGGAAGGACTCGAAGTTCTGGGCGGTGAGCGAGAGCCTCGTCGGGCTGCGCGCCGCCAAGGACATCTCGATTCCGAAATCCGACCTCACCATCCACGCGGGGAAGAAGATCTCCGCGTCCGCCATCGCGGCGCTGCGCAAGGCCAACGTCGAAGCGATCGAGATCTCGGACGCCGAGCTCGAGGGCGCCTACGCCGCGTCCGATATCGTCAATCCGGCGACCGGCGAGGTCATTCTCGAGGCCAACGAGGAGATCACGCCGCGCGTGATTTCGATGACGCAGGAGAACAACATCGACCGCATCGAGGTGTTCTTCCCCGAGAAGGACGAGGTCGGGCCGATCATCTCCGCGACGCTGAAGAAAGACCCGATTCACACCCACGAGGAGTCGCTCATCGAGATCTACCGCCGTCTGCGTCCGGGCGATCCCCCGACGCTCGACAGCTCGCGGTCGCTCTTCGAGAACATGTTCTTCAACCCGCAGAAGTACGATTTCTCGCGCGTCGGCCGCCTGAAGCTGAACACCAAGCTCGGCCTCAACACGCCGCTCGACGAGAAGATCCTGCACCCGCAGGACTTCTACGAGGTCATCAAATACCTGTTGAAGCTGCGCCGGAACCCGGTGAACGTGGACGACATCGATCACCTCGGCAACCGCCGCGTGCGGTCGGTCGGCGAGCTGCTCGAGAACCAGTTCCGCATCGGCCTGGTGCGCATGGAGCGCGCGATCAAGGAAAAGATGTCGGTCTACCAGGAAATGGCGACCGCCATGCCGCACGACCTGATCAACGCGAAGCCGGTGATGGCCGCGATTCGCGAGTTCTTCGGGTCGTCGCAGCTGTCGCAGTTCATGGATCAGACCAACCCGCTGTCGGAAATCACCCACAAGCGGCGTCTGTCGGCGCTCGGTCCCGGCGGCCTCTCGCGCGAGCGCGCCGGGTTCGAGGTGCGCGACGTCCATCCGACGCATTACGGGCGCATCTGCCCGATTGAGACGCCGGAAGGTCCGAACATCGGCTTGATCTCGTCGCTGTCGTGCTACGCGCGCATCAACGAGTTCGGATTCATCGAGTCGCCGTACCGGAAAGTGAAAGACGGCCACGTCGCCGACTTCGTGCTCATCACCAACGGCGGGGGCACGAAGTTCAAGACCGGCGAGATCGTCGAGGTCAGCGAAGTCATCGAAGAGAACGCCACGTCGAAGAGCCGCAAGAAGCGCGCCGCCGAATTCGAGCCGCACTCGTTCTACCTCTCGGCGTGGGAGGAAGATCAGTACGTCATCGCGCAGGCGAACGCCGAAATCAGCGAGCAGGGGCGGTTCGTCGGCGAGCGCGTCAACTGCCGGCAGGCGGGCAACTTCATCCTGGCCCCGCGCGAGAGCGTGCAGTTCATCGACGTGTCGCCGAAGCAGCTCGTCTCCGTGGCGGCCTCGCTGATTCCGTTCCTCGAGAACGACGACGCCAACCGCGCGCTGATGGGATCGAACATGCAGCGCCAGGCCGTGCCGCTGCTGAGGGCGCGGGCGCCCTTCGTCGGTACGGGCATGGAGCACATCACCGCCCGCGACTCGGGTGCGGTGGTCGTCGCGCGGCGCGCCGGCACCATCGACTACGTCGACTCGCTCCGCATCGTCGTTCGCGTCGAAGGCGAGAGCGAAGATCCGACGGTCAGCAAGGAGATGGGCGCCGACATCTACAACCTGACGAAGTTCAAGCGCTCGAACCAGAACACGTGCATCAGCCAGAAGCCGATCGTGCGTGTCGGGCAGAAGGTGCACAAGGGCCAGGTCATGGCCGACGGTCCCTGCACGGAGCTGGGCGAGCTCGCGCTCGGCCGCAACGTGCTGGTCGCGTTCATGCCATGGCGCGGCTACAACTTCGAAGACGCGATCCTGGTGTCGGAGCGGATGGTGAAGGACGATTACTACACCTCCATCCACATCGAGGAGTTCGAAATCGAAGCCCGCGACACCAAGCTCGGTCCGGAAGAAATCACCAGGGACATTCCGAACGTGTCGGAAACGTTCCTGCGCGATCTCGACGAGAGCGGCATCATCCGCATCGGCGCCTACGTGAAGCCGGGCGACATTCTGGTCGGCAAGGTCACCCCGAAAGGGGAGACCCAGCTGACGCCGGAAGAAAAGCTGCTCCGCGCGATCTTCGGCGAGAAGGCCGGCGACGTCCGCGACGCCTCCCTCATCTGCCCCCCGGGCATCGAGGGGATCATCGTCGGCGTGAAGATCTTCTCGCGCAAAGGGATCGAGAAAGACGATCGAGCCAAGGCCATCGAGGCCGAAGAGCTCGACATGATGGAGAAGAACCTGCAGGACGAAATCCGCATCCTGCACGACGAAGTCAAGAAGCGCGTCGTTCAGATGCTGACCGGCCAGACGCTGCGCAGCGATCTGTTCGACGAGTACGGCCGCGAGCGGATGCTCAAGAAGGGCACCGTGCTCGCCCCGGAGGTGCTGCAGGACATGCCCTACGACGCGATGGTGCGCCTGAAGATTCAGGCGGACGATCCGCGGCTCGAGGACGACCTGCGCGCGCTCGAGGAGCAGACCGAACGGCGGGTGGAAGTCACCCGGCAGCAGTTCGAGGAGAAGAAAGAGAAGATTCGCCGCGGCGACGAGCTGCCTCCGGGCGTCATCAAGCTCGTCAAGGTGTACGTGGCGATGAAGCGCAAGCTGTCGGTCGGCGACAAGATGGCCGGCCGCCACGGCAACAAGGGCGTCATCGCGCGCATTCTTCCCGAAGAAGACATGCCGCATCTGCCGGACGGCACGCCGGTGGAGATCGTCCTGAATCCGCTCGGCGTTCCCTCGCGTATGAACGTCGGACAGATTCTCGAGACGCACCTCGGCTGGGCCGCGCACGCCCTGGGCCTCTACTTCGCCACGCCGGTATTCGACGGCGCGACGGAGCCGGAGATCAAGAGCTGGCTCGATCAGGCCGGGCTGCCGAAATCGGGCAAGACGAAGCTCTACGACGGCATGACCGGCATGGAGTTCGAGCAGGACGTGACCGTGGGCTTCATCTACATGTTGAAGCTCTCGCACCTGGTCGACGACAAGATCCACGCGCGGTCGATCGGGCCCTACTCGCTCATCACCCAGCAGCCGCTGGGCGGCAAGGCGCAGTTCGGCGGTCAGCGGTTCGGAGAAATGGAAGTCTGGGCGCTCGAGGCGTACGGCTCGGCGCACATCCTCCAGGAGCTCCTCACCGCGAAGTCGGACGACGTCACCGGCCGGGCGAAGATTTACGAGGCGATCGTCAAGGGCGACGCCTCGTTCACGGCGGGGCTGCCGGAATCGTTCAACGTGCTCATCCGCGAGCTGCAGTCGCTGTGTCTCGACGTCGAGCTGCTCAAGACCAAGAAGAAACTCCCTGAGCCGGCAGCAGCGCTGCCTGCCCCGGCGCTGGAGGAGGTGTAAATATGAGACCGTCATTTCACGATCGTGGCTCGCTGACGTCCGACTTCGACGCGATCCGGATCAGCCTGGCGTCGCCGGAAAAGATCATGTCGTGGTCGCACGGCGAGGTCACCAAGCCCGAGACGATCAACTACCGCACCTTCAAGCCGGAACGGGATGGCTTGTTCTGCGCGAAGATCTTCGGACCGATCACCGACTGGGAGTGTCTCTGCGGCAAGTACAAACGCATGAAGCACCGCGGCGTCATCTGCGACAAGTGCGGCGTCGAGGTCACGCAGGCGAAAGTGCGCCGCGAGCGCCTCGGCCACATCACGCTGGCCACGCCGGTGAGCCACGTGTGGTTCTTCAAGGGGCTGCCGAGCCGCATCGGCCACCTGCTCGACATCTCGCTGCGCGAGCTGGAGCGGGTGCTCTACTTCGAAGCCTACGTCGTCGTCGATCCGCTCGACAGCGACCTGCAGCAGAACCAGCTGCTCAGCGAAGAGCAGTACCGCAAGGCGCGCGAAGAGTGGGGCCACAAGTTCCGCGCCCAGATGGGCGCCGAGGCGATCAAGGAGCTGCTCAGGCGCGTCAACGTCGACAAGCTGGCCGAAGAGCTGCGCACGAAGATGCGCTCGGAAGCGTCGGTGCAGAAGAAGCTCAAGTTCGCCAAGCGGCTGAAGGTCGTCGATTCGTTCCGCAAGTCGACGAACCGGCCGGAATGGATGATTCTGGACGTCATCCCGGTCATTCCGCCGGAACTGCGTCCGCTGGTGCCGCTCGACGGCGGACGGTTCGCGACCTCGGATCTCAACGATCTGTATCGCCGCGTCATCAACCGCAACAACCGGTTGAAGAAGCTCATGGAGCTGAAGGCGCCGGACGTCATCATCCGCAACGAGAAGCGCATGCTTCAGGAAGCGGTCGATGCGCTGTTCGACAACGGCCGCCGCGGCCGTGTGCTGCGCGGGGCGAACAACCGTCCGCTCAAGTCGCTGTCCGATACGTTGAAGGGCAAGCAGGGGCGGTTTCGTCAGAACCTGCTCGGCAAGCGCGTGGATTACTCGGGCCGTTCGGTCATCGTGGTCGGTCCGGAACTGAAGCTGCATCAGTGCGGGCTGCCGAAGAAGATGGCGCTCGAGCTGTTCAAGCCGTTCATCTACAACAAGCTCGAAGAGCGCGGGCTGGTGGCGACCATCAAGCAGGCGAAGGAGATGGTCGAGCAGCAGAAGCCGGAAGTGTGGGACATCCTCGAAGAGGTCATCAAGGAGCACCCGGTTCTGCTCAACCGCGCGCCGACGCTCCATCGCCTCGGCATCCAGGCGTTCGAGCCGGTGCTGGTCGAAGGCAAGGCCATCCGGATCCATCCGCTGGTCTGCACCGCGTTCAACGCGGACTTCGACGGCGACCAGATGGCGGTGCACATTCCGCTGTCACCCGAGGCGCAGATCGAGGCCTCGGTGCTGATGCTGTCGTCGAACAACATCCTGTCGCCGTCCAACGGCGCGCCGATTGCGGTGCCGTCGCAGGACATCGTCCTGGGTTGCTACTACCTGACCAAGGCAAAGCCCGGCGCGAAAGGTGAGGGGCGCGCGTTCGGCAACACCGAAGACGTGGTCATCGCGCTCGAAGCCGGTGAGCTCGAGACGCTGTCGCCGATTCGCCTGCGCTACTCGGGCGAGCTGCAGGACATGACGACGGCGCGTGATGACCAGGCGGTCATTCACACCGAGGTCCAGAACGTCACCAACAAGATCATCAACACGACCGTCGGCCGCGTCATCCTCAACGACGCGATTCCGAAGGGGATGCCGTTCGTCAACGGCCTGTTGAAGAAGAAGGGGCTGCAGCAGCTCGTGCAGTCCTGTTATCTGCGCTACGGTCTCGAGAAGACCGTCGAGATGCTCGACAGCCTCAAGCAGCTCGGCTTCACCTATGCGACGCGGTCGGGCCTGTCGATTGGCATCGACGACCTGATCATCCCGGCCGAGAAGCCGGTGCTCGTGGCGCGCGCGCGCGACGAGGTCATCAAGGTCGAGCAGCAGTATCCTCGAAGGCGCGATCACCAACGGCGAGCGCTATAACAAGGTCATCGCCATCTGGTCGGACGTCACCGAGAAGATCGCCGACGAGATGTTCAGTGAAATGCAGGAGACTGAGCAGTCGGGCCGCAACTTCAACCCGGTCTACATCATGGCCGACTCGGGCGCGCGCGGATCGAAACAGCAGATCCGGCAGCTGGCCGGCATGCGCGGATTGATGGCGAAGCCGTCGGGCGAAATCATCGAGACGCCGATCACCTCGAACTTCCGTGAAGGGCTGACCGTTCTGCAGTACTTCATCTCGACGCACGGCGCGCGCAAGGGCCTTGCGGATACGGCGTTGAAGACGGCGGACTCGGGATACCTGACGCGGCGTCTGGTGGACGTCGCGCAGGACGTCATCATCTCGGAGCCCGATTGCGGAACGCTCGACGGCATCGAGGCGCGGGCGATCGTCGAGAGCGGCGAGGTCATCGAGCCACTGCGCGATCGCATCATCGGCCGGGTGACGCTCGAGAAGCTGATCGATCCGTTCAGCGGCGACGTCATCATCGAGGCGAACAAGGAGATCGACGAGGAGCTCGCCTCGGCGATTCAGGATGCGGGCATCGAAAAAGTGAAGATGCGCTCGGTGCTCACCTGCGCGTCGCGGCGCGGCGTCTGCGCGAAGTGCTACGGACGCGACCTCGCGACGGGAATGCTGGTCGAGCTCGGATCGGCGGTCGGCGTCATCGCCGCGCAGTCGATCGGCGAGCCCGGCACGCAGTTGACGATGCGGACGTTCCACATCGGCGGCACGGCGTCGCGCGTCTCCGAGCAGTCGACGGTCGAAGCGAAGAACGCGGGCACGGTGCGCTTCCAGAGCATCCAGGCGGTCGAGGCGAAGGACGGCACGCTCGTCGTCATGAACCGCGCCGGATCGCTGGTGGTGCAGGATCCGAAGGGGCGCGACCGCGAGCGCTATCCGATCGTGTATGGCGCGAAGCTGCGCGTGCACGACGGGCAGCAGATCGAGCCGGGCCAGGTGCTGGTCGAGTGGGATCCGTATACCTTCTCGATCCTCACCGAAGAGCCGGGTCAGGTGCGCTTCAAGGACATCCTCGAGGGGTTGACCGTCCACGAAGAAGTCGACGAAGTCACCGGTCTGTCGCGTTTGATCATCATGGACTCGCCGGACGAGAAGAAGCAGCCGGCGATCGAAATCCGGACGCTCGACGGGCAGGGCCATCCGACGTCGAAGGTGTCGCGGAAGTACCACATGCCGTCGCACTCGCACTTGATGGTGAGCGACGGTGAGACGGTGTTCGCGGGCGACGTGCTCGCGAAGATTCCGCGCGAAACCACGAAGACGAAGGACATCACGGGCGGTCTGCCGCGCGTGGTCGAGCTCTTCGAGGCGCGCAAGCCGCGCGAGACCGCCGTCATCTCGGAAATCGACGGCATCGTCAAGCACGGCGCCGTGGTGAAGGGTCAGCGCAAGATCATGATCGTTCCGGACGAGCCGGGCGCGGAGCCGCGTGAATATTCGCTCCCGCGCGGCGTGCACGTGAACGTCCAGGAAGGCGAGCGCGTCCGCGCCGGCGAGCCGCTGATGGACGGCCCGAGCAATCCGCACGACATCCTGAACGTCCTTGGCGAGAAGGAACTGCAGAAGTACCTCGTCAACGAAATCCAGGAGGTCTACCGGCTGCAGGGCGTCAACATCAACGACAAGCACATCGAGGTCATCTCGCGGCAGATGATGCGGTGGGTGAAGATCGAAGATGTCGGCGACACGGAGTTCCTGATCGACGAGCAGGTGGACAAGTTCCGCTTCCTCGAAGAGAACGAGCGCGTGCTGTCCGACGGCGGACGTCCGGCAACCGGCCGGCCGCTGCTGCTCGGCATCACCAAGGCTTCGCTCTCGACCGACTCGTTCATCTCGGCCGCGTCGTTCCAGGAAACGACGCGCGTGCTCACCGAAGCGTCGATCTCGGGCCGCGTCGACTACCTGCGCGGCTTGAAGGAAAACGTGACGATGGGCCGGCTCATTCCGGCGGGCACGGGCTTCGAGTACTACAGACACGTGCGCATCCCGCGCGGACGAGCCGCCGCCGCCGCCGGCTCCGCCGCAGCCGACCGAGGACGATCTCGAGTTCGATCGCGAGATGGAATACCTCATCGAGCCGGAAG
>CAWKKU010000007.1:0-415294 GCA_963850295.1 Vicinamibacterales bacterium
ATGGTGCCGGCGAAAATTCCCCTTCGCGCCCGATCACGTACACATTGTCGGTGATATTTTCGATGCCGGTACTTGGCCAGCCGCGGCAGGACGATTTTTGTCTCGAGCCCATACGCGCGCTCCCGATCGAAGCTGGCGTACGAATAGATTCTGGCGTCCGGCCACACAGTGGTGTGAACGGGGTTCTCCGTGGCGCGAAAGTAGCCGGTCACCGACCATGGTGTCGCGAGCGAATACGGCGAAACGAATCTCGGGGCTCGACGGCCGGCGTCAAGCTGATCGTCGGCCGATAGGAATTACTCCGTCCGCGTGGTCTCAGCCGACGCCACATAGCTTCGGCGCGTCCGCGCCTTGAGACCCATCCGCTTCACGCGCACGTCGAGCTTGTGCACCTTGCCGTCGAGCACGGCCGGGCTGAAGCCGAGCAGATACTGGCTGCGCAGCTCCTGCGCGATGCGCGTGAACGACGAGTTCAAGTCGGCGTCCTTCTTGAGATCGAAAAAGCCGCCTCCGGTTTCCATGGCGAATCTGTTGAGGATGGAGTCGGGCTTGCTGCGCACCACCTGCGCGCCGTTGAAGAACTCGGTTTCGAGCCCCACGCCGTAGATCATCACCTCGCCGTTGCGCGCGCGCTCCATCGCCGTGCCCGACTTGAGCCGGCTGCCGTAATCGGCGCCGTCAGTGAACAGCAGCACCACCTTGCGGCCATCGACGTTTTCCAGCGCATCGAGGCTGGCGTGCACGGCGTCGTACAGCCGCGTCTCGTTGCCGAAGTCCAGGTGCTTCAAGCGTGCTGATCAGGCTGCTGCGGTTGCTGCTGAAATCCGAGGCGAATTCGATCTTGTCGTTGAATGCGCCGACCTTCGCCTTGTCGTGCGGCAGCAGGCGCAGCAGGAACTGCTCGGCCGCGGCGTACAGATCCTTCAAGCGGTCCGTCATGCTGACGCTCGTGTCGAGCATCATCACGGCGGTGAACGGTCGAACTTCGTTGTCGAACACCGTCAATTCCTGCGGCTTGCCGTTGTCGAGTATCTCGAAGTCTTCGCGCGTCAGATCGGTCACCAGGCGGTTGTTGGCGTCCGTGACGGTGACGAAAGCCGGGACGACGCGCGAGCCCGAGCGGAAGGTGGGCTGCTGCGCGGCCGTCGACAGGCCGAGCGCCAGCACGCCGACGCAAGCCAGAGCGGGAAGGAGGCGTTCGGCACGTTTCATACGTCACCGAGCTTAACACCGCGAAAGGCCGGCTGTACTCCGGCTGAGGCCGGATATTCGTACAGGTCCGGCTAACCGTCTTCGCCAAGGCTACGGCGAGTCTCGCCGAAGCGTTGCGATGGTGTTCGAAGTCAGCTTCTGTCAAGACGGACAAGATTCTTCCGGACGAACGATTTTGTGAGCGCCCAACAGCCGGATCGAAGAAAAACGGCCGATTTTTGCGTACACACCTGCCTCAAGGGTTGGTCTACGACTTGCGTGGGGCGCTGTCATGGCTCATGCACGAACACACGGTCAGGCTGCGATGATCCAGACACCTTTCGACAGCATCGAAGGCGCGCACGAGTACGTGACGCTCCTCGCCGGCCAGGTGGAAGTCGTAAAGGCCGGCCTTGCTGAAGACATTGCCGCGACGGGCGAACCAGCCGGCCGGCGCCTCGATGCGCTCCGGCTGGTTGGTTACAAGCTCAATCAGCTCGAAGATCACCTGGCCAAGACCAGCCGGCTATTGAACGATCTGCGCGCGCTACGCCGACTGCTGCTTGGCGGACGGTCCTCTGGGAACGGCGCGTAAGGCGCCGCGCGGGACCGCGTCTCCTCTTGACAGCGACAGAAGCGCGATGCAAGCTTCTCCCGATCGCGACAGATGCCACGCCCACCCGTCGATGCCCTGCGCGGCTCGCTCGACCTCCTCATCCTGAAGACGCTCTCGCTATCGGTGATGCACGGCTGGGGCATCAGTCAGCGGGTGCAGCAGATGTCCGACGGCGAGTTCGCGATGAACCAGGGCTCGCTCTATCCCGCCCTCCAGCGTCTCGAGAAAGACGGCCTGATTACGAGCGACTGGGGGGTGACCGGCAACAACCGCCAGGCTCGCTACTACCGGATCACGGCGGCCGGCCGCCGTGCGCTGGGCAGGGAAGTGGAGAACTGGAAGAGATTCGCCGCCGCGCTGGACGCGGTGCTGCGCACGACGTGAGGATGGGTATGAAATGGCCTGACGCCATGCGCACGCGTCTGCGCCTGCTGTTCGGCGGGCAGGATGCGGAGTCGCGGATGAACCGCGAGTTCCACCTTCACATCGAGATGGAGGCCGAACACCTGATGCAAGCCAAGGACCTCACACTAGAAGAGGCGCGCCGCCAGGCTATGGTCGCGTTTGGCGGCGTCGAGAGGCACAAGGAGGCGCTGCGCGACGGCCGCGGGCTCGCCTGGCTGGGCGGATTCGCGCTCGACGTGAAGCTCGCCGCCCGTCTGCTGGCCAGATACCCGTGGCTGACGGTCGTCAGCTGTGCCGCCATGGCCTTCGGCATTGCCGCCGGTGTGGCCGGCTTCGAGGTCCGGACGCAGCTCGTCAACCCTTCGTTGCCGTTGGACGAGGGCTCGCTGATCGTGGGTCTCAGGAACTGGGACACCTCGCGGAACCGTGTCGCGCTGACGACTGCCGCCGACTTTGTCGCGTGGCGCGACTCGCTCACAAGAGTGCGGGACGTGAGCGCGGCCAGCGTGTTTCGCCAGAACCTCATCACAGACGACGGTGGAGCCGAGAGCGTGTCAGTGGCGGCTGTAACCGCGTCTGCATTTCACGTGACCCGGGTTCCGCCGCTCCTGGGCCGTACCTTCGTCGAGGCCGACGAGAACCCGGGTGCGCCATCGGTCATCATCATCGGCTACGAGTTGTGGATGCGGCGATTCTCCAGCAACCCTCGGGTAATCGGCCGAATCGTTCGACTCGGCCGCGAGAAGACGACGGTTGTGGGCGTGATGCCCAGGGACTTCGTCTTTCCCGCGGCGCAGGGCCTCTGGGTCCCGCTCAGCGAAGCTGCCGGCGATTCCGCACCGATCGGCGGTCGGGACCTCTTGGTGTTCGGACGACTTGCCAGCGACGCGTCCAGGGCGCAAGCGCAGGCGGAGCTAAGCGTAGTCGGCGATCGGACCGCGCGTGATTTGCCCGAGACCCATGCGCAACTGCGGCCTCAGCTCGTGCCGTTCAGCTGGTTGGCATTCGACCCCGGAGACATTCAGATCGGACTCGCGCTCGGGAACACGTTCCTCGTGATGCTGCTTCTGCTCGTCTCCGCCAACGTGGCGCTCCTGATGTTCGCCCGCGCCGCCACGCGCGAGACCGAAATCGCCGTACGGAGTGCGCTCGGCGCCGGACGGGCCCGCATCGTCTTGCAGCTCTTCGTCGAGGCGCTCGTTCTCGCAACTCTAGCCGTTGGCGTCGGGCTCATTGCGGCTCGTGTCGGGCTCGGATCGTTGCTGGCGATGCTCGAAGCGGACTCGGGCAGGCCGCTTCCCTTCTGGATGGGCAACACGCTCTCCGCGACGACAGCGATGTATGCCGGGGGGCTGACGATTCTGAGTGCTGTCATCATCGGTGTATTTCCTGCGCTAAACGTCACCGGCCCCGGGCTCCAAGCGCGGCTTCGTCAGTCGACGGCGAGAGGCGGCGGCCTACGGTTCGGCGGTGTGTGGTCCGCGGTCATTGCGCTGCAGGTCGCGGTCACGCTGATGTTTCCGGCGGCAGCGTTCTTCTTCCATCGCGTCGTCATCGGGGGGCAGACACGAGACGTTGGCTTCGCGGCGCACGAATATCTCTCGGCGGTGCTCGAGTTCGATCGGGAGCTGGTGCCCGGCGTGCCACTCGATGCGAGCGAGCAGGCCTTCCGGTCGCGCGTACGCGCAACGTATGCGGAGATGGAGCGGCGTGTGAGCGCAGAACCTGCAGTCGTCGGACTGACCTTTGCCGATCGACTGCCGGGCACTTCTCACCCTGGATGGCGGATCGAGGTCGAGGGCGACGCTGCCCGCGGCACGGCCCGTAAAAAGCTCGAGCCGTCGTCGGCTTCGGTGGCGCTCGATTTCTTCGACGTGCTCGGGGCAGCGATGATCGCAGGTCGACGCTTTACCGCCGCCGACCTCGCTTCGCAGCCCGGAGTCGTGATCGTCAATCAATCGTTCGCGAACGATGTGCTCGGCGGCCAGAATCCGATTGGTCGCCGGATCCGTCGCGCTCCAGCAAACGACACGCAGGCGCCCGGTCCGTGGCTCGAGATCGTCGGTGTCGTGCGGGATCTCGGCATGGTGGGACGCGATGGCCACGGCGCGGGACTCTATCATCCGGTCTCCGCGGACAAGCCGTCGCCGCTTCGAATCGCGATACGCCTGAGAGAGAGCCCGGCGTCGTTCGCCGCTCGTCTTCGGACCGTCGCGAGCGAAGTCGATCCGACACTGCAGCTCAATGAGCTCGTGCCGCTCGATGCTGTGGGAGCGAGCGGATGGCTCGAATCCCAATACCTGTCGCGCTCACTGGCCGTGTTGAGTGCGATCGCGCTGCTGCTGTCGCTCACAGCGATCTACGCCGTAATGGCCTATACCGTCTCCACACGGACCCGCGAGATCGGACTTCGCGTGGCGCTCGGCGCCGATCGGCGTCGCGTCATCGCCGTGATCCTTCGGCGGCCACTCGCGCAGGTGGGATTCGGCGTCGTCGTTGGCGGAATCCTGGTGGCGGCAACGTTCTTGGCGCTCTTCAACAGCATGCCCACCGGCCGGGAGGCTGCGCTGATTGCAGGCTACTGCGTGCTGATGATGGGTGTCTGCCTCCTCGCCTGCGTGGTGCCCGCACGCCGCGCGCTTCGCGTTGAACCTGCTCGTGCGCTTACAGTTGACGTGTGAGGCTGTCTATACACCACTGGCACCATTCCTGCCGAACGACGCGGTCGAGTTCGCAGTCCCGCTAAAGCCGGACACCACGTACACGGAGCGTGCGTGGCACGCGCAATCCCGGATTCGAACGCGCCGATGCCCGACCGGGCTGCGATGGGCCGATTTTCCCGCTTCCGATTGGCAGGTGTCTTGATGAACCAACCCACATGCACGAGCTGAAACATGCCCTGCGCGCGTTCGTCCGCACCCCGGGCGCTACCGGCCTCGTCGTCGCCACCCTCGCCATCGCCATGGCCGCCGCCATCGTCATTGCCAGCACCATCGACATGGTGTGGCACTTCGTCCCGGTGGTGCGCGCCGACCGGCTGGCGTTCGTCGCGTCCACCGACCCCCGGCCCGAGCGGTCGCGGGCAGGCGTCGCCGATGGGCTGGCGCGGACGGGCGTGTCGATCCCCGACCTCGTCGACTGGACCGAAGGCGCGAACACGTTCGAGGAATTTGCCGCGTTCACGATTCAGAGCGCCATCCTCACCGGCACGGACACGCCGGCGCGCATCTCGACGGCGCAGGTCACGCACAATCTGCTGAACGTCTGGGGCATCGTGCCCCAGATGGGGCGCACGTTCATCCCGGAAGAAGGCCTCGCCGGCCGCAACCAGGCCGTCGTCCTCACCCACCCGTTCTGGCAGCGCCAGTTGTCGTCGGCGCCCGACGTCGTCGGCAAGGCGCTCACCATCGACGGCAGGCCGCACACCGTCGTCGGCGTGCTGCCGCCCAACGTGAACAGAGGCATTTTCAAATCGATGGACGTCTTCGTGCCCATCGTGCTCGATCGCGAGCGCGCCGAGCGAGACGACCGGCGGCTCTACGTCACCGGCCGGGTGAAGCCGGGCGTGCCGCTCGAGCAGGCCGAGGCCGATCTCGCCGCCATCGCCAGCCGCCTGCAGACAGACCATCCGCGCACGAACGCGAAGACCGGCGTGGTCGTGCGTCCGTTCATCGAGCTGCTGGGCGCCAACATCAATGCGGTCATGGGGCTGCTCTCGGCGATCGGGTTCATGGTGGTGTGCATCGCGTGCGCGAACGTGTCGAGCATCATCCTCGCCCACGCCGCGACCCGCCGACGCGAGCTGGCCGTGCGCGCGGCGCTTGGCGCCAGCCGGATGAGCCAGATACGTCAACTGATGGTCGAAAGCTTTGTCATCTCGGCGGCCGCCGGCGCGGTGGGTCTGATGCTCGCGTGGTGGGGCGTCAGCGGGCTTCGTTTTGCCGGCAACGCCATCGACGGCTTCAGCGACATGACGGTGAACGTCCGAGTCCTTGCGGCCGGCATCGTTCTCATCCTGCTCGCGCCGCTTGGATTTGCGCTGCTGCCCGCGCTTCGCATGTCGAAGCCCGACATGGACGAGTTGCGCCAGGGCAATCGGGGAGCCGAGTCCACCGGCGGCCGCCGCCTGCGCGAAGGACTTGTCGTCGCGCAGATTGCGCTCGCGCTCGTGCTGATGACGCAGGTGGGCCTGATCGGCCGGACAACCTGGAGGCTCCACTATCTCGAGCGGGGGTTCGATGCCGATCGGCTGCTGACCATGCGCATGAACCTGGCGGAGGCCAGCTACGGCGAGCCGCCCAACGTGCATGATTTCTACTCACGTGCGCTCGAGCGCATTCAGGCCGTTCCGGGTGTCGTCTCGGCGGGCACGACCACTCACGTGCCGGTGGCCGACAGGGAAACGGCCGTTGAGTTCCTCATTCAAGGCGTGCCGGCGCCGCAGCCCGAGTCGCAGCCGCGCGCCGCACGCGCCGGCGTCAGCGCCGACTACCTGAAGACGATGCGGATTTCGATTATCCGGGGCCGCGGGATCGCTCCTACCGATGTGAACGATGCGGCGCGCGTTGCTCTCGTAAGCCAGGAAGCGGCGCGGCGGTATTGGCCGAATCAGGATCCGATCGGCCAGCACATCGCGTTCCGCGACGCAGCGGACGAATGGCTCGAGATTGTCGGCATCGCGGGCGATGTGCGGAACCAGAACGTCGGGTCGGGGCCGACGCCCCAGATCTACGTGCCCAGCTCCTGGCGCACGGGGCGGTTTGCCGGATTCGTCGTGCGAAGCGCGGGCGGAGATCCAGTCCAGCTGGCGCCCGCGATCCGCGCCGAAATCGCTCAGCTCGACAGGACGCAGCCCGTGTATGACGTGCGGAGCATGCAGCGCGTGCTCGTCGAAGATCTCGGCGGAACATATCTCTTCACCGGCATGCTCATCGTCTTTGCCATCGTCGCTCTGCTGCTGGCGGCGGCCGGCGTGTACGGCCTCGTGTCGTTTTCCGTCAGCCAGCGCACGCGGGAGATTGGCCTCCGGATGGCTCTCGGCGCGAGGCCGGCGACGATTCTCGGGATGATCGTCGCGCGCGGAAGCGTGCCGATGACGATTGGGCTGCTCATCGGCGCGGCAGGCACGGCGGCGCTGGTGACCATCACGGCGGAGGCGCTCAACGACGTCGACCCGCGCGACCCGCTGGGCTACATCGTCGTGGGGCTGCCGCTGGTGGCGATTGCTCTGCTCGCTACCTATATTCCAGCGCGGAAAGCCACGCGGGTGGATCCGTTGACGGCGTTGAGAGCGGAGTAGTAACGAGGTCCGGCGAAGGGACCGATAACCAGGATGCGATGTCCCCTCACGCCGGCCATTGGACGGGCTCTCACGACCACGCTCTCGTCGTTCTCTCGGTCATCATCGCCATCCTCGCGGCTTACGTCGCGCTCGATCTCGCCGGCAGGGTAAAAGTGGCCGCCGGGCGGCCGCGCACCGCATGGCTCACGGGCGGCGCCATCGCCATGGGCACGGGCATCTGGTCGATGCACTACCTCGGTATGCTTGCCTTCAGGCTGCCGGTGCCGGTGCAATATCACTGGCCCACCGTCGCCGCGTCCCTCGTCGCCGCCATCGTCGCTTCGGCTGTCGCGCTCTTCGTCACCAGCCGGCCCACCATGGGTCTCTTCCGCGCCGCGGCGGGAAGCGTGTTCATGGGAAGCGGCATTGCCAGCATGCACTACATCGGCATGGCCGCCATGCGGCTGACGGCAACGCCGCACTACTCGTCGGGACTCGTCGGGCTGTCGATCGCCCTGGCGATTGTCATTTCATTCGTCGCGTTGTGGCTCACATTCCACCTGCGCGACGACGTCAGCCAGTTCACGTGGCGCCGCGCGAACAGCGCCATCGTCATGGGGCTCGCCATCCCCGTCATGCATTACACCGGCATGGCCGCCGCGTCGTTTACGCCCGCGCCGCAGGCGGCGGTGGATCTTTCGCGCGCCGTCAGCATTTCGGCGCTGGGCACGCTGGGCATCATCGGCGTCACGTTCATGGTGCTCGGGCTGGCGCTCGTCACCGCTGTCGTCGATCGCCGCTTCACCGCCCAGGTGCAGCGCGAAGACGCGCTGCTGCGCGATAGCGCGGCCAGGCTGCGGGAAGATGCCGAGCGCCGCGAGTTCATTCTGAGCGCGGCCGGCATCGGCATGTGGGAACAGGACCTCGACGCCGACACCATCGAATGGTCGAACACGATGGAAGTGATTCACGGCCTGCCCCGCGCGCACTTTCCGAAGACGCTCGATTCGTTCCTGAAGAACGTCCACCCCGACGACCGCGCGAACGTCGTCGACGAGTTCCAGCGTTTGATCGAAGGCGGCGTGGAACGAACCAAGGAATATCGCGTCGTCTGGCCGGACGGCTCCGAGCACTGGATCGAGAGCACGGCGCGCGTGCGCCGGAACGGCGATGGCCGGGCGGTGTTCGTGTTTGGCGTCGATCGCGACGTGACGCGGCGGCGCATCCTCGAGGATCACCTGAGGCAGTCACAGAAAATGGACGCCATCGGCCAGCTCGCCGGCGGCGTCGCCCACGACTTCAACAACCTGCTGACGGCAATCGCGGGGTTCAGCGAGCTGATTCTCGAATCCGACGAGGGGTCCGAAGCCGTCCGGCACGACGTCGGCGAAATTCTCAAAGCGGCTCAGAGCGCCAGCTCACTCACACGACAGCTCCTCGCTTTCGGCAGGCGTCAGATGCTCGAGCCACGGGTCCTCGATCTGAGCCAGATTGTCGCCGACATGCAATCAATGATGCGCCGCCTCCTCGGCGAACACATCGAACTGGTTGCCGTGCTGCCGCCGTCGATATGGCGCGTGTGCGCCGACAAGGGACAGATTGAACAGGTGGTGATGAACCTGTCGGTCAATGCGCGGGATGCGATGCCGGCGGGCGGAACGTTGTGGGTCGAAACCTCGAATGCCGACGTCGATCAGGTGTTCGTCATGCAGAATCCCGGCTCGAGAGCCGGACGGTACGTGTGTATTACCGTCCGCGATACGGGTACGGGCATGGACGAGAACGTCCGCTCTCATCTTTTCGAACCCTTTTTCACCACCAAGACGTTGGGGAAAGGTACTGGACTGGGGCTCGCGACCGTCTACGGCATTGTGACGCAAAGCCGCGGCTTCATCACCGTAGAGTCCGAGCCCGGCCGCGGGACCGAATTCCGCGTGTACGTGCCGGAAACCGCGGACGAGCCAGCGGATGGCGAGGCGGCCGCGGCACCGGCGGAACTCCTCGGCACTGAGACGATCCTGCTCGTCGAAGATCAACCCGAGGTTCGCGCGGTGACGCGGGAAGTGCTGGCACGGCATGGGTACACAGTTCTGACGGCCGACGATGCCGACGATGCGCTTTCCGTGCTGGCGCGAACGCCGGGGGTCGATCTGATAGTGACGGACGTCATCATGCCGGGCATGGATGGCCGCGAGCTCGGGCGTCGGATCTCAATCCTCTATCCGCAGACGAGTGTGTTGTATATGTCTGGCTACGCCCACGTGATCGCCGACGAGGACGGCATTCTCGAGCGGGGCCTGGCCTTCCTGCAGAAACCATTCACCACCAAAGAGCTGCTGGAAAAGGTGCGGTTGATGCTTCTTTCCCGCGCGTTGCAGAGTTGAGCTATTCGTATCGCAGCGCCTTTACCGGATCGAGCCGCGTCGCGCGGCGTGCGGGCCAGATACAGGCGGTCACGGCGACCGCGATGAGCAAGACGGTGATCGACACGAGCGTCAGGGGATCCGCGGGGCCGGTGCCGACGAGCATCCCTTGCAGCAGCCGGCCCGTGCCCAGCGCGGCCGCAATACCGAGACACAATCCGGCCGCGAGCTCTGCCATGCCCCGCCTCAGAATCAGCCAGCGTACCTGCTCTCCTTCGGCGCCAAGCGCCATCCGGATGCCGATCTCCTGCGTCCGCTGCGCGACGGAGTACGACGTCACGCTGTAGAGCCCCACCGCCGCCAGAACGATCGCGATGACGGCGAAGGCGAGGAACATGGTCCCGAACGTGCGCTGCGGCCAGCGGTTGCGCGCGAGGATGTCGTCCATCATGCGGATGTTGGTCACCGGCACGTCAGGGTCCATCGCCGAGATTTCCTGACGCAGCAGCGCCGTCATCGCCGCGGGGTCTGTCCGCGCGCGAACGATGAGTTGCGCGCTCATCGCCATGAGCGCGTTCTGCGAGTGGGTGATGTACACGACAGGATCCGGATCGCGGTCCTGGCCGCGCTGCCTGATGGTCGGCGACACCCCGACGACAGTGGCCTGGTAGAACGGGGGCGCTCCGGGGACGTTCCCCTCGTTAATCAACCGGATGCGCTTACCAACGGGATTTTCTCCGCGGAAATGCATCTCCGCCAGCCGCTGGTTGATGACCATCGCCTCCCGTCCGGGCTCGCCGTCGTTGGCGCCGAACGCCCGGCCGCTCACCATGCGCACGCCCAGCGCGTCGAAATATTTCCCGCCGACGGCCACCATGCCCACCAGAGGCCGCTGCTCCCCGGTCATGTCAGCGCGCCCGTCTATCTCGAAGCGCCGCTGCGACGCGCCGCTGAACGGCAGGTAGTTGGTCGTGCTGGCGCCTTCGATGGCGCTGATTCCGCTGAGCCGCTCGTCGAGCCGCTGCAGGAACAGCGCGCGCGATTCGAGGCTCGTATAGGTTCGTGTCGGAAAGATCAGCTGCATCACCACCAGCCGCGACGTGTCGATGCCGATGTCCATGTTGTACAGGTTCATGAAGCTGCGAATCATGAGCCCCGCGCCCGACAGCAGCACCAGCGTGAGGGTCAGCTCGGTCACAATCAGCGCGGTCGTCCAACGCCGCGCGCGCATCCCCGCCGATCCCGCGCGTCCGCCGTCTTTCATCACTTCGCTGACGCTCGTGCGTGAGACATAGATCGCCGGCGCCAGACCGAACAGGATGCCGGTCGCCAGGCAGACAGCGGCGAAGAACGCGAACACAGACGGATCCATGGTGAACACCATCCAGTAGGGCTTGCCGATGTCCGAGGTGTTCGCGTCGAACCATCTGACTCCGGCATAGGCCAGGCCCAGGCCGGCTATGCCCGCGACGAATGCCAGCAGCACGCTCTCGACGAGCAGCTGCCGGACGATGCGCCACCGCGTGGCGCCAATCGAGACGCGCACCGCCATCTCGCGCGAGCGATCGGCCGCGCGCGCCAGAAGCAGGTTGGCGACATTGGCGCAGGCGATGAGCAGGACGAAGGCGACCGCGCCCATCAGCGACCAGAAGAGCACACGCAACTGACTGCCAACCACCTGCTCGGAGAACCGCGTCACGTCCGACGTGATCCCTTTGTTGGTGTCCGGAAACTGTCCGGCGAGCTGCTCGGTGATGCCGGACATCTCGCTGCGCGCCTGTTCGATCGTCATGCCGTCGGCGAGGCGGCCGAACGACATCAGGAGCCGTCCCGCGCGTCCGCCGCGCGTTTGTGCGGTGGGTCTCTGCGCCAGGGGCAGCCAGACTTCGGAGTTGAACGGAAACTGCACGCCCGGCGGCATGACGCCGACAATCGTGGCAGGCTCCGAGTTCGCGCGAATCGTCTTGCCAATCATCGAGCGATCGCCTCCGTAGCGGCTCTGCCAGACCGTGTAGCTCAGCAGCATGACCGGCGGGGCGCCGGGGCGATCGTCTTCGAGCGCGAAGCCGCGGCCGACCACCGGCTGCGCGCCGATCAGCGACAAGCCGTTCCACGAAATGTAGACGCCGTCGTACTGATCCGGCTGGCGATCGTCGGCGCTGACGTTGACCGGCCCCATCTGCAGCAGCGAAATTCCGGAGAACGTGCGCGTCGCGCGCCGCCAATCCTCGAAGTCGGGCTCCGACACGCCGAACTGCCGTCCCTGTGCGTCGCGCGTCCCAATCATCATGATGCGATCGGGATCGTCGAACGGGAGGCTGCGAAGCAGGACGGCGTTGACGATGGTGAACACGGCGCTGGTCGCGCCGATGCCCAGCGCCAGCGCCGCGACGGCGGCAAACGTGAAGCGGCGATCTCTCACGAGGCGGCGAGCGGCGAACCGGAGATCCTGCAGGATGCTGCTCATCAGCTCACCTCACGTGTTACCTGGGAGACGCCGAGAGGTTAGCGTATTTCCGTCACCTCGTGCATCCACACCGCGTCGTAGAGGGGTGTGCCATGGTCTGTTGTCGCGATCACGCCCGAGCGCGACTGCAGCAGCGGCATGCGGAGCGCGAGCAGCGCGTCCGCCAGCGCCGGCCGCGGCTCGTTGTGAATCAGGATGCCGCCCTGGTTCAGCATGCGGCTGATGTTCGCGACCGCCAGAAGCAGCTCCGGGTCCGACAGATACGGGAACACGTTCGTGACGACGACAAGATCGTAGCGCACGTCGAGGTGCTCGACGGTGATGTCTGCGACCGCCGCGATGATGTCTTTCGCACCCCCCTGCGCGAGGGTCCGGCCAAGCCGGGAGATGTAGTCCCGATAGCCGTCCGCTAATTGCACCCGACCCCATTTCCTGATGGCGCTCTCAACATTCGGCGTCGGGCGAAGGTCTTTCGTGCGGTTCAGCCAGTCGATGACGCGCGGGTTGATGTCGGCGGCGGTGATGCTGAGTACGTTGCGGTCCGAGAGGCCGGTTGCCAGCAGCGCGTCGATTACGGCATAGGGCTGATAACTCTGCGGCGGCTCGCTTTCCACGAAGCCGGTCCGCGGCGCGAGGTCCATCCCGGGGCCGACGATCAGCACGCGGCGAACCCGGCGCTGCGGGTCGAGGCTGCGCAGCGCACCTAATGCCAGGTAGACCGCGTAGCCCACGTCTACGGCGGTATCGGTGCTGAGCCCGCGCTCTTGATATTGGGCCCCGCTCGGCGCAGCAAACGTCATCGCGCGCGCGTATTCGACGCGCAGATCGAGCTTCTCGCGCGCCAGCATCTGCCGGAAGATCGCCATTCTCGTGCCGTATTCACGACGCGTGCTCGCAGCCGCAGCGAACGCCTCGAGGCGCGCCGCAGCCTCCGACCCCACGGTGCCGGCCGCGAGAAATTCCTGTGCGCTGCGCGCCGGCTCGATCGGCGGCAGCGCCGTGAACGCGCGCGACTGCAGCGCGTAATAAATCAGGTGATCGCGATCGCCTTCGCCAACACGCTGCAGGTTACGCTGCCGCAGTTCCTTGATTCGGCTGGTGAAGTTCTCCGCCGCGAAGCCGTGCCTGGCGAGAAGCGGCTGAAGCGCGGGCGCGATCCCGTCCCAGGTGATCTCGCGAGCCGCGTCGGCAGCGCCGACTGAGGCGCAGAGAAGGATGATGAAAAGGAGGCGGAGCCCGGAACGCGCCGGACCCCGCCCGAACGGACCACCAAGACACGAAGGCACACGGTACAGCTTCGTCAGAAAATCAGTTTCAGTCCGAGCTGCCCGTATCTGGGGAAGTTCGACTGCCGGATGACTGATCTGTCGATGGTTCCGAACAACGCGTTCGTCGGGTTGTTCTCGTATTGCCGCTCGTCGTAGATCGCCTGGTTGAGGATGTTGTAAATCTCCAGCCGCACCTGCAGCCGTATGCTGTTGGTGAAGTGGAACGACTTCGCGAAGTTCATGTCGAACTGGTAGAACGGCGGGCGCGTAATCTCGTTGTCGCGGAAGTTCACGTACGCGCCCGTGTAGGTCGGCTTGATGATGAAGTTGGGCGCTGTGCAGCCGGCCGCAACCGAGAACGCCTGCAGGGGGCCGACCACGCCGGCGTCGTTCATCTGGGCGACGCAGGGCCGCACGGCGCGAATCACCCGCGGATCGTTGAAGTCGACATCCTCGATCTTCGCATTGCCGTCGTAGATGACGTTCTGCGGCAGCCCCCACGGACGCCCCGTGTTGAACAGCCACATGCCGGCCATTTCCCATCCGCCGACCACCGCATTGAGCAGCGGGCCTGCGTCGCTCATGTACTTCGCCTCGCGGCCGAACGGCAGCAGATAGACGCCGGAAATCGTCACGCGATGGCGCCGATCGCTCTCGAAAAGCGAACGCTGAACGAATCGATCGACCTCCGAAATCAGAGGGTTCGTGGTGTTGTTGCCGCCGATGATGTTGTCGCCGCCGTTTTCCTCCTCCATCTTCGACCATGTGTAGGTACCGTTCAGCGACACACCGCTCGACATCCGTTTGTTCACGGTGGTCTGCAGCGAGTTGTACCAGATGCGGCCGTCGTTGCGGTCGAACTCGGTAATCGGCCCGAACTGCGGATACGGGCGGCTCAGCTCGTAGCGCGAGAGGGTCGGGCTGGTGAACCGCGTCGTGCCTTCAAATCCGGTGACGTTGAAAAACGGGTTCGGCAGCAGCTCGTTGCAGAACGCCGGCGAGCCGCCCTTGGTCGGATCGCAGCGATCGCGCAGCGAGAGCGGCGGCTCGTTGAAGCCGCCCCACCGGTTCTGCATCTCCCTGGTGCGGCTCCCCACGTAGCTCAGCTCGACTGTCGTCTGCCACGGCAGCAGCCGCTGCACGCCGAGGGAGAACTGATGCACGTAGGGGTTGACGAAGTCGGTATTCGAGAAGCTCGGGTTGCGGCCGAGGAACGTCTCGAGGCCAAGAGACGTTCCAGGCGCTTCCAGCAGCCCGCCGGGGAACGGGTTCGTCAACGGATAGGTTGACGTGCGATCGCCGTCGAGGGAGGTGATCGGAAATGAGTTGACGCCGAACCCGTTCGACGCAGAGGTGCTGACGACGTTCACGTAATAGAGGCCGTAGCCGCCGCGCGCGATGGTGCGGTCGTTGATGGCGTAGGCGAAGCCGAGGCGCGGCTGGATGTTGCTCTTATCGAACTGATACGGGTACTGCGGGTTACCGTCGACGTCGACGAACCCGAGTCCGCCGCGCACGGTGTAACCCGGCAGGCGCGCCGACACCGGGTTGATCGCGGCGATGTCGAAGCCGTGGTTCAGCCTGTGTTCTTCTTCGAACACCGGCGTGTTGAGATCCCAGCGAACGCCGAGGTTCAGCGTCAGCTGATCGGTGACACGCCAGTCGTCCTGGAACCAGGGCGCGTAGTAATCCCACCGCAGCGTCGGGTAGAAGTTGTTGTCGATCACGCCGCCGCTGACGGCACCCAGAAGGAACGAGGCGATGGCGTTGCCGCTGAGGGCATCGTCCTGGTTGAACTGCCGCTGCGTGAAACGCCGATCGAAGTTGAGCACGAACAGGTTGTTGTGCCGCGCATTGGTGTACCACGTCATCCGCATGTCGAGGCCGCCGCGCACGCTGTGGCTGCTCCTGGTCCAGGTGAAGTTCGGCTGCAGGCTCAGGCCCGTCGTCGTTTCCCGGTTGCGGCTGTTGCGCCCAAGCTGGCGGTACTCCTCCACGCCGGCCGGCGTCGGCAGCGTCGCCGTCGTCCGGGTAAAGAAATTGAGCCGCGGAAACACCTGGTTCGGCAGCTGGCTGACGAGCGATGGCGAGAAGCCCAGCTCGGCCGGATTGAATCCCAGCCCCGGATCCGAGCGCGCCAGCTCGAGGTACTGGTTGAGACCACCGCGCACGTTGAAGACGAGCGTCGAACTGGCCACACGCACCCAGTCGGCGACGCCCGTGTGATTGATGCGCCACAGCGGCAGCTGTCCGTCCTGCGCCGGACCGCTGGTGAGGCCGTTGGTGTAACGTGTCTCGGTGCGTTTGTTGTACGCGTAGCGGAAAAACATGCGCGTCGCCTGGCTGATGTTCTGATCGGCCTTGGTCGCGATGTTGTGGAAGTCGTCGGTGGCCAGGTTGGGCGCAAACAGGAAATTGTTGCGCCACGGATCGTTGCCCGCGGGCGCCGGCTGGTTGGGCTGCGGGAAGTACTGCCTCATCGTGCGAGCGACCGGGTGAATTCGATTCTCCGGAATCCGGTTGCCGGGGAATGGGTCTCTCACCCACTGGCCGTTTTCGAGCCGCCCGGTGTTCGGATCGTAGATGGTGACAAGGCGTCCCTGCGCGTCGCGCAGGTTGCTGAAGTCGCCGCTCAACTGCGCCGCGTCGGGCACCGTGTAGGTGGCCGGATTCGGCGTCAGCTCCTTGTAGCCTTCGTAGTTGAACATGAAAAACGTGCGGTTCCGCCCGTCGTACATCCCCGGGATGCGCACCGGACCGTCAATCTGGAAGCCGTACTGATCCAGCTTGTGATTGGGTTTCTCGCGATTGTTCAGCTTGAAAAAATACTCGTTCGAGTCGAACGCCTTGCGGCGCATGAACTCGTAGATGGTGCCGTGCAGGTTGTTGGTGCCCGACTTCAGCGACACGTTGATCACGCCGCCCGCAGTGCGGCCGTATTGCGCGTCGTAGCTGTTGGTGACGATCTTGAATTCCTGCACCGCATCCACAGGTGGCACATAGGCGATGTTGTTGCCGCCCTGAATCGCATTGTTCGGCGCGCCGTCCAGAAGGAACTCGTTGTTGCGGTTCTGCCCGCCGTTGATCGACCAGTCGGCGATGGCGCCGTTGTCGAACGGCCGCTGATAAATGGCGGGGCCGTTGTAGGTGATCCCAGGCGACAGATACGAGAGCATGAACGGATTGCGCGCGTTCAGCGGCAGCTCGGTCACGCGAAGGTTGTCGATGATCATGCCGCGGTCGGCGTTGGCCGTCTCGAGCAGCGGCGCTTCTCCCGTGACCGTCACCACCTCGGTGCGCAACCCGACCTGCAGCGTGATGTTGAGCGTCTGCGTCTGGCCAACCTGCAGCGCCACGCTTTCCTGCGTGTGCTTGCGGAACCCTTCGAGTTCCGCGGACACGCTGTAGTTGCCGGGCCGAAGAAACGGCAGCGAATACACGCCTTCGCTGTTGGTCACCACCGACGCCACTTCGTTGGTACCCGCGTTGGTGACGGTCACGGTGACCCCGGGCATGGCCAGGCCGTCCGGATCAACGATGCGTCCGGTGACGGTCGCGCGAAATTCCTGGGTGAGGACGGGTGCTGCGAAGGCAGCAAACACGAACAGCAGAAGCGGCAACCGCATGCTCCGTTTCATGGCGACTCCTCCTGACGAATGATGGGTAGGCCTCCTGAGCGTCTAACGCACCTTCCGCGCGGGCCGCTCGCGCCATTCGGACGCGGCCAGCTCGCGAATCTGACTGGATATCTCGTTGAGTCCGTACCGCACGTGCGCCCGCATGGCGGCATCCGCCTTGTCGGCGTCCCCCGACACCAGCGCATCCGCCAGTCGCGAGTGGAATCCGGCGGGCAAAGGCGTGCGCCGGCCCGCGATGTCGAACATCCAGTTGAGAATCAGGACGTGATGACGATCGATCATGTCCATGAGCAGGCTGCTGGCGGCGTGCTCGGCGATCATCATGTGCAACTGCACATGATGCGTGTTCACCACGAACCTGAAATCGGCGTCGTCGCCGCCTGTCGCGAGCCGGTTGAAGAGCACGTCGACCTGCTCGGCGTGGCGCCGCAGATCGAGCCGCTGCCGCGGCGTTGCGCGCTGTGTAAAGAGCCGCGCCGATTGGGATTCGAGCGCTTCGCGGAGCTCGTAGAGCTCCCTGACATCATTTTCCGTGGGCACGCGCACCCGCGTTCCCGCGCGCAGCCGGCTCTCGACCAGGCCCGCCTCCTCCAGCCGGCGCAACGCGTCGGCGACCGGCACGACGCTCATGCCCAGCTCGCGCGCGAGGCGGCGGCGCGACAGTGGCGCTCCAGGCCGCAGACGGCCGCGCAAGATCTCTTCCCGAATGGAGAGATAGGCCCGATCGGCAAGGCCAACGATGTCCCGCGAGGCACCGCGCATGGAATGGCGCAAGACTCCCAAATGAGAATCGGAATGTCAATACTGAAACATCAGTTCTGTGAAATTGATGCCTTGTCGCGTATTCCTGCCTGTAACTTTACTTTGATATTTCAAAGGAAAACGTCTCAACAACCCGCAGGGCATCGGTTTTTTCCAAGACGGCAGCGGCGGCATTGATTACTGGACGCCTCGCACACCCGTGGGCAACTCGCCATATACCAGTGCCGCCGTCGACAACGTGCCGACCGGCACCGACATCATCGCGCTGCAGTTCGCGGGCAATCAGACGCTCGCGTTCTCTGAAACGATCGCCAACCCGGTCTCCGGGTTCGTCAGCCTCGTGTGGAGAAGCCTCACCAACGAATACTGGAACGGCTTCACCGTCGGCGTGCAGGGAACCGACGACGAGGTGTTCGCGGTGCCCGAGCCGGCGTCGATGATGTTGCTCGGATCCGGCCTCACCACGCTGTACCTTCGACGCCGCCGGAAGTCGAAGGGTCAGGCGGTTTAAGTACCGCCTACGAAGATCGGCCGGTCTTTCGACGCCCGCGAGCCATACAGGTTGGGCGTCTGTGGATACTCACTCGAAGGGAGCCGCCGGCGGATCGCGTCGTACCACTGACGGTACGTCGCGCCCGCCGGCAGCGCTTTCAGCGCCTCGAGCGCCACATACGTAAACGCGCCGTTCGCGCGTCCGCGAAAAAATGCGTCATAACTGAACTCCGCGTCGCGGCACCCGGCCAGCGTCAGCGCCGCGTGCCTGCCCGGCGCGCTCGCCTTGCGTACGGCGTGACGGGCGCCGAGCGGCTCGAGCGCGCGCGGAGTGAGAAACGACGCGGGAGGAAGGAACCGGACCCGGCGCTCCCCTTTCGGGCGTCCTGGCACCGCTGGCGGGGTGGTGACCGGCGCGAATTTCGCGATCGTGCCGGAATGGCACGAATCGGAAATCATCACCACGTCCACGCCGGTGGCTTTAGCCAAAAACAGCTCGAACAGCTCGTCGTCGGTGATGTAGCCGCGATGCAGATCGCTCGGGCACAGGCATTCGTCGGTGCCGTCGGGCTCGTCGCCATCGCGATCGGGCACGAACGACCCGTGCCCGGAAAACTGCACGACCACCGTGTCGCCGCTCGCCGCGCCGGCAATCAGCCCGCCGATGCGCTTGCGCATCTCCGCGCCCGTCGCTGCCTTGTCGAGCAGCAGGCCGACGTCGAACCCCCGCCGCCGCAGCTCGCCCGCCCAGTCGTTCGCGTCGTTGACGCAGCCGTGCAAATCGCTGCCGGTCCCCGGGTAATCGTTGATGCCGATGCAGAGCGCTTTCAAAGCCATGCGGCCTCCTCTACCGGACATGCGCACGGCGCGCGCCAACCGGCTCACGCCAGCCCCGTGATAACGTGTTAGCGCATGGACGCTCTGCTCACAGCCGACGGGCTGATCGCGCTGGTCACACTCACCTTTCTGGAAGTCGTTCTCGGGGTAGACAACGTCATCTTCATTTCGATTCTGGTCGGCAAGCTGCCGGCGGATCAGCAGCCGCGAGCCCGCACGATCGGCCTCGCCGGCGCGATGGGGATGCGCATCCTCCTGCTCCTGTCGCTGACATGGATCATGCGGCTCACGCAGCCGCTGTTCACCGCGTTTGGCCATGGGTTTTCCGGACGCGATCTCATTCTCATTGCCGGCGGCCTCTTCCTGCTGTGGAAAGCGACGGTGGAAATCCACGACAAGCTGGAAGGGCACGAAGGGCACGGCGCGGCGAGGGTGGTGCCGTCGTTCGGCGCGGTCATCGGGCAAATCATGCTGCTCGACATCATCTTTTCGCTCGATTCGGTCATCACCGCGGTCGGCATGGCCAATTCGGTCGCGATCATGATTACCGCGGTCGTCGTCGCCGTCGCCATCATGATGTTCTCGGCCAGGGCGATTGGCGATTTCGTGATGCGACATCCCACTGTCAAGGTGCTGGCGCTGTCGTTCCTGCTGATGATCGGCCTCGCGCTGGTCGCCGACGGCCTTGGCTTCCACATTCCAAAGGGCTACATCTACTTCGCCATGGGCTTCTCGATCTTCGTGGAGATCATCAACCTGCGCATCCGCCCCGCGCACGCGCCGGTGCAGCTCCACGGGCAATACGAGGAAGAACGGAAACACGCATGAAACTCCGGACCATCTGCAAATCGAAAATTCATCATGCCACCGTCACCGCGGCAGACGTCGACTACATCGGCAGCATCGGCATCGATCAGACGCTCATGGAGATGGTGGATATCATCCCCGGCGAACAGGTGTCGGTGTGGAACGTGAACAACGGCATGCGCATCGAGACCTACGCTATCCCCCTGGCAGCGGGTGCCGGCGAGATCGTCCTCAACGGCGCCGCCGCGCGCCACTTCCTTCCGGGCGACTCGCATTATCGTCGCCGCCTTCGCGCTCACCGACGAGCCGGTGCAGCCGAAGATGATTGCGGTGGACGCGGAGAATCAGTTCGCGCTGTCGCTCGCGCTGTAACGTCGCGGAAATGCACATTTCCGCAACGGCTCCGGGAAGACATGGAATCGGTATTTAACTCCATACCAAATTCATCGGGCCGATAATGTGTTCCAAGTTCAACTGTCCCAAGATGAGTCAGCAGGCAAAATTTCGCCAAAATCATTGGCCCGCCGGTTGCTTTTCATTTACTGGCTTCGTCCAATGATTGACCTCGATCCGCCCGATTGGTGGACACATGTCCCGTTCCTCAGCGGCCCCTCGATTAAAATTCGCGAGGTCGAGGCAGCGGATGCGGCAGCTCTGCTGGAGCTGTTCAGCGACCCGCAGGTCAATCAATACCTCTATACACCGCCCGCGTCGCTTACGCAGTTCGAAGGGTTCATCGAGTGGGCGCGGCGCGAGCGCGAGCAGGCGAAGTGCGTGTGTTTCGCCATCGTGCCCAACGGCCTTCAGCAGCCGATCGGCCTGTTCCAGCTTCGCGCGCTCGATTCGTCGTTTCAAATTGCCGAATGGGGTTTCGCGCTGGCGCCGTCGTTCTGGGGCACCGGCCTGTTCGAAGAGGCGGCGCGCCTCGTGACCGAATTCGCGTTTGCCATCGGGGTGAAGCGGATCGAGGCGAGGGCGGTCATCAAGAACGGCCGCGCCAACAGAGCGCTCGAGAAACTCGGCGCGACAGGCGAAGCGCTGCTGCGTAAGGCGTTCAAGAACACCGAAGCCCAGTTCATGTGGGCCATCGTCGCCGACGAATGGACGCCGCCGAAGGAAAAACCGGGCTCGCCGTTCGAGGCGGCGCGGATCAAGGCGCAAATCGCCCGCGCGATAGCCGAAATGCCGGCGATGCCGCGGACGACGAAATACCCATGGGCGCCTCCCCCGTTCCCATTTTTTCTCACCCGCCGGCCCGACGACGAACCTCCCGAAGAGAACTAGCGGCTGACCTGCATCGTTCGAATACAGAGGGAGTGTCGGAAATTCGTCATCTTCCACGGCTCAAGACTTTCGGCTAGCATGAACCTCCGTGCAACGCATCCGCTTGATTCGCAAGCTCGCTCCGGTGCTCAACGGAGTGGATTTATCACGCGCCGAAATTGGCGCGCAGCTCGTCGTCTCCGAAGCCGTGGCCTCGATGCTGATCAAAGAAGGCTGGGCGGAATTAGTCGACACCCATCCCGCGAGCTCTTCGCCCTCGTCGCAATAACCCGCCGCAATTCGATTATCGGTTGGGAGCAGGCAGCGTTCGGTGCTGTGGTGATGGCCGCATGCGGCTAATCACGGCGTGAAGCGCGTCTGTTTCGTTGCGGATCTGTTTTTCGAGCTCTCGATAGCGCTGGTCGTCCGACTGCGACTTTCTCCAGGCGCTTGCAGAGCAGCGTCAGACGATCGATGTGCGCGCAGAGATCTGGCAATTCGAGTCCGGCCATTCATCACGCTCCGGTCCGGCCGAAGCAATTTGCGCGCCGCGGCGTGGTCCGGCTGAAGCCGGACACTACTTTCCGAGATAGATCGCCTCGGTAACGGGCTCCCCCTGGGACGTCTTGCTGGCGCCCATCGTGATGAACATCATGGTGAAGTTCTGATTCGGCGCCGCGCCGTGCCAGTGGAACGTGCCGCCGGGAATGAACGCGCTGTCGCCGACGCCGAGCTCTTTAATGGGCTGCCCCTGAATCTGCAGGCGGCCGCGTCCTTCTTCGCCAAACACCAGCTGTCCCGCCGTGTGCATGTGCCACGTCGCATTCCGCGATCCCGCCGCGAACACCCGCCGCCCGATTGTGTAGCCCGTCGTGTCGAGCGTCGTCGTGTTGCCGGTGAAGCCCTGCGCGGGGCCAAGCACGCCGCGCTGAGGCGCGGGAGCGGCATCGGCGGGCGGATTCGGAGCCGGAGCAGGTGTTGGATATGTGGGCGAGTCGCCGGCTTTCCCGGCTGCGCCGGCGCATGCGGGCTGCTGAGCGGACGCGTTGGCGAGCGACAGCATCACGAGAAGTGCGGCAAAGGTGAGAGTGCGGGGCATCGGTGTCTCCTTCCGCGTATTGTATGTCCCGTCCCCGCGGTTGGCGAGGGTGCGCGCGCCGGGCCGCACGGATAAAATGCATAATTGTCCCGAACAGGCGATTACGCACTCTGCAGGAGGGTATGTGTTGAAAAAAGTGATGATGGCGGCCGCGCTCGCCGCCGCTGTTGCGGGCTCGACAACGTTCGGTCAGAGCAAGGTGCAGCTGGAGAAGATCAAGCTGCCGCCAGGATTCCAGATTTCCGTGTGGGCCGACGGCGTGGCCAACGCGCGATCGATCGCGCAGAGCCCCGGCGGAACGATCTTCGTCGGCACGTGGAACGCCGGCAACGTCTACGCGCTTCAGGATCAGAACAAAGACGGCAAGGCCGACCGCGTCATCACCATCATCAGCGGGCTGCGCAACATGCCGAACGGCGTGGCGTTCAAGGACGGCACGCTGTACGTCGCCGAGATCAACCGCGTGCTGCGCTTCGACAACATCGAGTCGAAGCTCGAAGCAGCGGGACAGCCGGCCGTCGTCACCGACAAGTTTCCGAGCGATCGGCACCACGGGTGGAAGTTCATCCGCTTCGGGCCCGACGGCATGCTGTACGTGCCGGTGGGCGCCCCGTGCAACGTGTGCGATCGCGGCGATCCGTACAACACGATCTGGCGCATGCGGCCGGACGGTTCGGGAATGGAGATCGTCGCGCGCGGCGTGCGCAACACGGTCGGCTTCGACTGGCACCCGACAACCCGCGAGATGTGGTTCACCGACAACGGCCGCGACAACCTCGGCGACAACACGCCCGGCGACGAGCTGAACCGCGCGGCGAAGGCGGGACTGCACTTCGGCTATCCGTTCTGCCACGAAGGGACGATCTCGGACCCGGAATTCGGGGCGAAGAGGCCGTGCAGCGGATTCGAGCCGCCGGCGCAGCGCCTCGCGCCGCACGCGGGCGCCCTCGGCATGCGCTTCTACACGGGATCGCAGTTTCCGCAGCAGTACCGCAACCAGATCTTCATCGCGGAGCACGGCTCGTGGAACCGCAGTCCCGGCATTCCTCACACGGGCACGCGTGTGAGCGTGGCAAGGCTCGACGGCAACAAGGTGGTGAGCTACACGCCGTTTGCCGAAGGCTGGCTCGAGGGCCGGCAGCGGTGGGGCCGCCCTGTCGATCTGGAAGTGCTGCCTGATGGTTCGATGTTGCTGTCGGACGATACGGCTGGCGTGATTTACCGGATTACTTACGCGGGAAATAGCCAGTAGCACGGTAGCTGGAGTAGCCAATAGTAGTGTGACACCGTAGCAGAACTAGTCCCTAATCCTACCGGCTAATCCCTAATGGCCTATCGGTCTTCTCGGTTACTTCATGTCAGCGCCGATGTCGTACGCCCCGACCGTGTTCTCGTTCATGTGCGGGACGATCAGCACATCACCCTGGGCGTAGAGGAACGTGTGATCGGCAAGACCCGGCTTGAAGGTGCGCACCACGGTGTGATTCGCCGGTCGGCGTCACCTGAATCACCTTGCCCGCCAGGTAGTCGGTCACCAGGAATCCGCCGCGCGCTTCCTGTTCGACGCCGTCGATGTTGCCGAGCGGCTGCTTGGTGATCAGCGTCTTCTGCTTCGTCTTCAGATCGAGCATGTAGAGGCGGCCAGGCACCTTGGTGCTGAAGTCCGCTTCGGGCTTGCCCCAGCCGCCAACGATCAGCCGCTCGCCGTCGACGAAAAGGCCGTTGGGGTACTCGAGCTGCTCCCCTTCCGCGAACACCGACGCCTTGCCGTCTTTCATCGCGTAAATTTTGCTGGCCAGCATGTCCGACACGTAAATCGTGCCGTCGGCGCCGGCCGCAACGTCGTTGAGGAACTGCGCGCCGTCGATCTTGATGCGCGCCGTTTCTTTGGCCGTGGCGATGTCGATGCCGATCACTTCGTCGAGATCCGCCGTCCACAGCACGCCGCCGAAGCTGCGCAGGCCCTTCGGCGCGTTCAGCGCCGTAAACCAGTCCGCGGTCACGACGGTTCCGTCGAGGCCGAGCTTCGAGATGCGCCCTTTGCCGTCTCTGCCGTTCGGTTGACCGTCAATCTGCGACACGAACAACCATCCAGACCCCTCGTCCAGATACGCACTTTCGGGTGTGCGCATGTCCTGCACCGTCCAGCCCGCCTTGACCGCCGGCGGTGTAGACGGCGTTGCCGCGGCGGCCGGGGGCGGCGACGCAGGCTGCGCGGGCTGCGCAGGCTCCGGCGATCCGCCGCACGATGCGAGCGCGACACTCAGAGCGCCCGTCAAGACCAGTTGCCGCGTGAAACCAATGCTCATGGAATCCTCCCTCGCAGTCCGGCTAAAGCCGGACACTACGTACTCGACTACGACGTACTCGACTACGTGATAACAACTCTGCGGCATCGCGATCGAGCAGCAACTGCGGACGCGCCGTACGGCGCAGAAGCTCGGCCACCGGCGTCGCGGCGCCTGACTGCTGAATCGCGTCGCGAACGACGGCGGCTTTCGATCGGCCGAAGGCCGCGACGATGACGCGGCGGGCAGAGCTCAACACCGGCAGCGTCATGGTGAGCCGGCACGCGGGACGTTTGGGCGCGTCGTAGACGGGCACCACCGGACCGGACGCCGCGGCGAGCGGCGTGCCGAACGTCCGAACAAAAAATCGACGCGACGTGGCCGTCCTCTCCGACGCCGGCCAGCACGAGATCGAGCATCGGCGGATCGCCGGCGATTGACTTCAGCTCGTCGGATGCGCGCCGCGCGGCTTGCTCGAGATCGGGCAGCTCCGCGGGCAGCCGATGAATGCGCGGCTCGGGCACACCTGCCGGAAGGAGCAGCAGCGACGCGGCGAGCCCGTAATTGGAATCGGGATGGCGGGGAGGGACGGCGCGTTCGTCGATCCAGAACACCTCGGTGCGCGTCCAGTCGGCCGCGCTTTCCGCGAGCGCGGGAAAAAACGCCTGCGCGACCGATCCGCCGGGCAGCGCGGCAAGCGCCCGCCCGCGCGTGGCGATCGCCGTGCGCACGGCGTCTTCAACTTCGCGGACGCACGCGCGCTGGAGCTCGACCAGATCGCCGACGAAGATCTCGGGCAGCGTCATTTCGATTGCTCGGTTCAGCTGGCCCAGCCGGCGCCGACCAGGCGTTTGGCTTCGGCCGGCCCGCCGCTGCCGCATTCGTAGGAATACAACGGAAGCTTGTGTTCGAGCACGGGATCAACAATCGCCCACGCGGCTTCGACCGCATCCTGGCGCGCGAACAACGTCGGGTCTCCTTCGATCGCGTCGCCGATGAGCCGTTCGTACGCGTCGAGGCGGTCCTCGGACTGGTTCTCCATTACCGACGAGCTCGACCGGCTCGCCGAACATGCCTTCGCCCGGGCGCTTGGCGCGCGCGCCCACCGCGATACTCACCTGCGGCGACAGCGTGAAGCGCACATGGTTTCCGTCGGAATGCGAGGGCTCGGCAAACACGACATTGGGAGCCGGCTTGAGCTTCACCAGCACCTCGGTGCGCGTCGTGTTGAGGCATTTGCCCGCGGTGACGTGAAACGGCACGCCCTGCCACCGCCACGAGTCGACGAACAGATGGAGGGCCGCATAGGTCGGCACGTTCGACTGCTTGTTCACTCCTGCCTGGTCGCGATAGCCGCGAAACTGGCCGAGGACGATCTCCGCCGGCGAGAGCGGCCGAATGGTGCGGAGCACCTTGGCCTGTTCGTCGCGCAGCGCCTCACGCCAGGCCGAAGATGGAGGCTCCATCGCGAGGTAGCCGACGATCTGCAGCAGATGGTTCTGCACGACGTCCCGGACGACCCCGGTCTCTTCGTAAAAGCCGCCGCGCCCTTCGACGCCGAACGACTCGGCCATCGTGATGTGCACGCTCTCGACGTACTGCCGGTTCCAGATCGGCTCGAGAAACGCGTTGGCAAACCTGAAATACAGAAGATTCTGGACGGCCTCTTTGCCCAGGTAGTGATCGATCCGGAAGATCGCGTCTTCGGCGAACGCCTGGTGCAGCGTCGCGTTCAGCGATTGCGCCGATTCGAGATCGCGTCCGAACGGCTTCTCGATGACCACGCGCGCGCCCGATGTGCAGCCCGCGCGCGAGAGATGCTTCACGATCGTTGGAAAGGCGCTTGGCGGGATGGCGAGATAAAACATCGGCCGCCGCGCGTCGCCGAGCGCCTGCCGAATCTGGGTGAAGGTCTCGAGATCGGCGTAATCGCCCGAGACATACCGCAGCAGCGACGGCAAGCGCCTGGAACCCTGCCTCATCCACCGCGCCGCGTTCGGTCAGGCTGCTGCGCATGCGATCGAGCAGCTCCTCCCGGCTCATCGGCGTGCGTCCCACGCCGACGATCGGCACCTGGAGCTGTCGGCGAGTGACGAGCGCGTACAGCGCGGGAAAGATCTTCTTGTAGGCGAGATCGCCGGTTATGCCGAAGACGACAAGCGCGTCACTGGACGCAACGGGGGCGGACACCATCCTTGCTGGACACTATATTCCATGAGAAGGGAGCGTCCCGCCGAGTGGACACTGCGTGGTCTGAACCCCGGTCAGTGTTCGTGGAACGTCAGCCAGTGGTCGTTCGGGCGCCCGCCGGAAGTGACCGGCTAACGAAAGCCCGAGCGCCGGCGCTCGCGAGCCCGCGGGCGGGTGGAGCGCTGGCTCTGGCGCATCTCTATCGCCGCAAACCCCTCTGCGACAAGGTATTCGGCCAGTTGTGTGGAGACGTCGTAGGTCGCGCCCGCGCGGAAGTAACTCAGGGATATCCCGTCAACGACACCGCGAGACTCGCGAGTAATCCGGACTCTCACGCCCTTTCAAACAGCAAGTTACGTACCGAGCAGTTTCGTCATCACGATGAAGTGGCAGGGTCTGCTAGCAAGGCTTGGGTCGGAGAAACGGGAGTTCTCCCGACTCCACGTAGCCCAGTTTTCTGTAATACGGGGGCAATTCGGTGCGCAGGTCAATGATGTGGATGTCCATGAACCGGCAGCCCGCGCTCGCGTGCCCGCGACTCGACTTCGGCGATCAACCGGCGGCCGAGGCCTCTCCCCTGCCGCGCGGGATCGATGGATAACATGCCGAAGTAGGCGCGCTCGCCGCTCGCACTGGAGGTAGATGCAGCCGGCCATGTTTCCATCAGCGCTTTCCGCCGCGAGAAACTCCCCGCCGCTGTCCATGAGCTCGACGATCTCGTCCGCGCTCGTCCGTTCTCCAATCTTGAAAAAGTTTCGACGATGAAGGCGTCGTTGATCACCTTGACAAGCGCATCCACATCGTTCTTTCCGGCGCTCCGCACAACCGGCGGGGCGGGCTCCGCGTATACGTTGTCGATTAAACGCGTCTTCCCGATCCATACAGCGCCGGCAATCCGGACCGGACCAGTCACCTCCTCCAGCGGCTGCATCGTGTCGGGATCCACGATTTCGAGATATTCGAGCGTCACGCCGTCGGCGGCGGGAATACGCGCGGCGGCATTCGCACGAATGACGTCGACAGTGCGCTCGCCCCTTGAAATCTGATCCCGTGCGCCGACCAGCGCGTGATACAGGCTCGGGGCGAGACGCCGTTCCTCCGCGCCGAGCCGCCTGTTGCGCGAGCTCATGGCGAGACCGTCGGCCTCTCTCACGGTGGGCACGTCGACGATGTCGAGAGGAAGGTTGAAGTCGGCGGTGAGCCGCTTGATGATGGCGAGCTGCTGCGCGTCCTTCTGGCCGAAGTAGGCGCGATGAGGCTGAACCATCTGAAACAGCTTCAACACGACCGTGGCGACGCCGCGGAAGTGGCCTGGGCGGAACTTGCCGCACAGGTGATCGGCAAGGCGGCCCACCTCGACGGTGCACTCCAGTGCCCGCGGATAGATCTCGGCGGCGGAAGGGGCAAACACCACATCGACGCCGAGCTCGCGGCAGATGGCCACGTCCGCTTCGAGCGTGCGCGGATACCGCGCCAGATCGTCCTGGTTGTTGAACTGCAGCGGGTTGACGAAAATGCTCACGGCAACGAGGTCGCATTCGGCGCGCGCGCGTCGAATGAGCGTGGCGTGCCCGTCGTGGAGCGCCCCCATGGTAGGCACGAACCCCAGGCGCGCGGCATTGCCGGCCGTCGCGAATCGCGCGCGGAGCGCGTCGATCGTGTGAATCAGTTCGAGCACGCGTCGATGGTCACGGGTTGGGTCCCCGCCGTAGCCTTTGGCGGAGGCGGGAAGCCGGACACTACGTACGTTCTCCGGTGTTAGACACGGCCGGCGACGTGGACGCGCCCGTCCGCACGTCTTCGATGAAGGCGCGGGCGGCGTTGACGATGGTCTCGGAGAGGTCGGCGTATTTCCTGGCGAACGGCGGGATCTTGTCGTGAAGTCCCAGCAGGTCCGTGCTGACCAGCACCTGTCCGTCGCAGTCCGGACCGGCGCCAATGCCGACGGTCGGAATCGCGAGCTCGCCGGTCAGTTTCGCGGCGAGCGCGGCTGGTATCGCCTCGAGCACGATGGCAAACGCGCCGGCGTCCTGCAGGGCGAGCGCGTCGCTCGTGATCATGTCGGCTTCGCGCGGGTCCTGCCCCCGCTGGCGGTAGCCGCTCTGCTGGTTCACCGACTGGGGCAGCACGCCGAGATGGCCCATCACGGGGATGCCGACGTCGACGAGGCGGCGGACGACCTCGGTCACCGAACGGCCGCCTTCGATCTTGACGGCGGCGGCGCCGGCGTCTTTGAGCAGCCGGCCGGCATTGCGCACCGCTTCCGACGGAGTGATCTGATAGGTCAGGAACGGCATGTCTGCGATGACGAGCGCACGTTCCGTTCCCCGCACCACGGCCGCCGTGTGGTGCACCATCACGTCGAGCGTCACGGGGAGCGTCGTGTCGTAGCCGAGCACGGCCGTCGCCACAGAGTCGCCGACCAGCAGCACGTCGACCCCGGCGCGTTCGAGCAGGCGCGCCATCGTCGCGTCGTACGCCGTGAGCATCGCGAATTTTTCGCGGCGCTGCTTTCGATCCTTCAGGTGCGAGACTCGTATGCGCATGATTTACCTGCCAAAAGTGTATCGCGTGCGCGACCGGTAGCGCTCGCCGGGCCGCAAAAGGGTGGGGGGGAATTCGGGCCTGTTGGGGGAATTCGGATAATGCTGCGGCTCGAGACAGAAGCCGCGGTGGCCCACCGCCTGGCCCGAGTAGAACTGGAGCCCGGGCTCGGTCGTGCTGATTTCGAGGGTGCGCCCGCTCACCGGCTCGCTCGCCCGGGCTGCGAGTGAAAGAGGCGCGCCAGTCCGACTCAGGACGAACGTGTGGTCGTAGCCGCCGCCGCGCCGCAGTTGCTCGTGATTGTCGCCGATGCGCGTGCCGATCGCGGAGGGCTCGCGAAAGTCGAAGGGCGTGCCGGCGACCGGCGCGACACCGGCAGGTATCAGGCGCTCGTTCACCGGCAGATACGCGTTCGCATTGATCGAAAGGTCGTGCCCCAGCACGTCTCCCATCCCGCGCAGGTTGAAGTATGAATGTTGCGTGAGATTGACGTGTGTCGGCGCATCGGCGGCCGCCTCGTATTCGATCGTCAGATCGCCGCGCTCGCCGAGCAGATAGCGGACTTCCACGTCGACGGTTCCGGGATATCCCTCTTCGCCTGCCTCGCTTCGGCGCCGCAGAATGACGGCAGCGTCGCCCGACGCTTCCGCCTGCCACAGGCGCTTGTCGAATCCCCGCCGCCCGCCATGGATATGATTCGGCGGCTCGTTGGGTGTCACGCGATGATCCACGCCGTCGATCGAAAACCGCGCGCCCTCGATGCGGTTGGCGTAACGCCCAACGACGGCGCCGACATAAGGAGACTCGAAGTAGGGCTCGAGGCTGTCGAAGCCGAGGACAACGTTGGCCGGGGCGCCTCGCGCGCCGGGTGCTCTGAGCGACACGATGATGGCGCCGTACGTGATCACGCCGAGCTCGAGACCGCCCGCGGAAAAAGTGAGAATCTCGACGGGAGCACCGTCGGGCGTGCTGCCGAATGGCCTACGCGTCACGATTACGATACTGGTTCATCCGGCAGGAATTGTAAGTGCGGATTCCGAAGCTTTCCATGCACTCTCGCACCTAAATCTCTCTGCACGTGGCAGTTCCTGCCTGAAACCGCGACGGCAAGCACATTGCTGTGGCGGCCGGAAGGAACACACGTGTTGCATCCACTCGAAGCGGCACCGCCAACGGCATACATCATTGCCGGATCCGGTCATGCGATGGCGTTGAAGAAGCGCCTCGAACACGACCCGACGATTGCCGTATTTTCAGAGTCGGAGTCGCTCGGCGCGCTGCGTCTCATCGCGGAACGCCCGCCAAAGCTCCTCGCGCTCGATTATTCGATCGTCAAGACGGCGCGCGGCGCGCTGATCGTGTCGCGGGTCAGAGAACAGGGAGAAGTGGACGTGCGCGTCCTGTGTGAGGACGAAGGGCATCTGCCGGTCCTTCTTTCCCACCACGATATGGCGCTGCTCGCCGCGTCGCAGCCGCTGGCCGACTGCGGCACCCGCGGCACGCCGCGGTTTGCGATTCGCCCCGAGGTTGACGTGATCGTCGATGGCGAGGAAAGCCGGCTGGTGAATCTCTCGATGACCGGCGCGCAGCTGGTGCTGCCCTGGCGGGTGCAGCCGAGGCAGAGCGTGCGGGTGACGCTGCAAAACACCGAAGGGGAAACGCGGTTCAGCGCGCACGTCGCGTGGTCGACCGTCGAGCTGGCGAAATCGATGATGACCTACCGCGCGGGCGTGAGCTTCGTGGATCCGGACACCGGCGCGCTCGAAGCGTTCTGCCGCCGCCACGCCGTCGCGTATTAAATCGGGGTCGGGTGCGATTTTTACGTAAAACGTAAAAATCGCACCCGACCCCGATTTTTACTCCTTCAGCGTGAACGCCATAGTGATGGCCACCAGCACATCCACCGGCTTCCCATCTTTGGTGCCAGGCTCGAACACCCACTGAGCGGCCGCGTCTTTCGCAGCCTGGTCCAGATCTGGATGCAGCGCTTTGACTATCTTGATGTTCCCCACCGTGCCATCAGCTTTGACGACGCACTCCAAGAGAACTTCGCCTTCAATTTTCTCCTCCATGGCGCGCGCCGGATACACGGGCTTCACGTCGCGGATCAATCGAGGCGTCGTTACGTTGCGGCCGGGCCGTTCAGGTTGTCGATTCGCATCCTGCGGCGCACCGGCGGCAATCGTCGCGGCACCGAGCGCCAACGCGGCGCCGGCGAGCAGCACCTTCTTTCCAAAGCCGAGCGCGGCCGACGGTTGGCTGGCCATGATGCGCGCGATGCGGTGCTTCAAGTTGCCTCCTGTTACGCCAGACACGGTGGGGAGCGGCGAAGAAACGCAGAGCCGGCAGGTCTTCAGGATGCTTGCGGCGTAGATCGCGGGTGACTCACCCAACGCGAGGACGCGCTCGTCGCATGCCCGCTCGCGTTCGTCCACGAGCCGCGCGCCAATCCACCACACCATCGGGTGGAACCAGAACAGCGTGCTGACCAGCACGTGCGCCGATGCGCACGCGTTGTCGCGCCGGCTGATGTGCGCCGCTTCATGCGCGACAATCGTCTCCACCTCCCTGTCGTCCAGAACGCTCAGGTGCGCGGGCCATAACAGCATCGGACGCCGTATTCCGATGACGCCCGGCTCCAGCGTCCCCTGCGACAATCCCAGCATCGTCGGACGCCTCAGTCCAAGCGCCAGTTCGGCACGCCTGAGCGCGTCGTGAACAGGACCGCCGCCGATCGTCTCTGCTCCGCGCGCCATCGTCGTGACTCGCCACCATTGCGCCGTCCACCATCCGGCAACTGTTACCGCGCCCAGCAGCCACACCGACGCGAAGATTGCCGCGTGGTCCCCGGTGCCAGACGGCAACGCCGCGGACTGGAACATCACCGTGAGCGCCTGCGCGGCCTGACCGCCGCCGTCGAGCGGCACGGCGACGATCTCCGCCAGCCGCGCGGTTGCCGCGCCGACTACCGCAAACGGAACGAGAAACTTCATCGATGCGGCAAACCAGATCCAATAGCGCACCGCCGCGCCGTTGGTCGCGAACACGAGCGTCAGCGCGCCAGCCGCTCCGGCGACGAGCGTGGACTGCCAGATGTGGTCAACGGCTGCGTCCATCTTTTTTCTCCATGTCTTTCAGCAACTGTTCCGCTTCTTTGACATCTTCGAGCGTGAGCTTTCCCGTCTCGATGAGGCGCGCCATGACCGGAAGCGATTTCCCTCCGAAAAATCCCAGCAGTTCGTCAATGAGCCGATGGTGCGCGCCGGCGCGGGTGATCGCGGCTTCGAACACGTGCGCGTTGCCCACCTTCTTGATGCGCCTGATGGCCTTTTTCGCTTCCAGCCTGTAGACCATCGTCTGCACCGTCGTGTAGGCGGGACGCCCCTTTTCAGGAAACGCCGCGAGAATTTCGCGGACCGATGCGGGCCCCATCGACCACAAGGCCTCCATCACCTGTAATTCGAGCCTGGTTAGCTTGGGATCTGCCATGCGCCTATAGCCGTCATTAGATCTACTACAACTGTAGTTGGAGCGCAAGAGGCAACGGACCGGACGCGGAAATCGTCAAACCCCGCGCAACCAACGGTCGGGTTGGCGCGTATAACTCCCATCTGGAGGTTTCGATGAAGACGTTCCTGCGGCTGACGACCCTGATGGCGTGCGTAACTGCATTGGCGGGCTGTGATGTGATCAGCGTGGCGGCCCAGGCCGCGCGCGCGCGGGGCAGCTTCGAGCGGACGCTCACCGTCAAGGGTCCGGTCGATCTCAGCGTGCGCACGGGGTCGGGCGACATACAGATTCGCGTCGGCACCGTCGACCGCGTTCAACTGACCGGGCGCATCAGCGCCGGCCCGTCCCGAGACATCGATGAAACCCCCGCCGAACGCGTGCGCGTCATCGAAGGCGCGCCACCCGTCGTTCAGGAGGGCAATGTCATCAGAATCGGCGACACGCAGGGCGACCGGCGATACAACAACGTCAGCATCAGCTACGAGCTGGTGGTGCCGCCCAACACGCAGATCGAGGCGCGCACCGGGTCGGGCGACCAGATGATCGGCAGCGTGGACGGCGCCATTCGCGCGCAGACCGGCTCGGGCGACATCCGCATCGAGCGCACGGGGGGCAGCCTCTCGGCGCAGACCGGCAGCGGCAACATCCGCGCGGCGTCGGTTGGCGGTGAAGTTCGTGCGCAAACCGGAAGCGGCGACGTGGAGGTGACGCAGAGCACTCGTGGAGATGTTGTCGTCAGTACCGGCTCGGGCGATGTCATCTTGAACCTGCCGGCCGACGCGGCCTACACACTCGACGCGCGCACAGGTTCGGGGTCCATTTCCACATCGCAGCCCATCACCGTGCAGGGCCAAATCAGGCGCAACCACATCCAGGGCACGGTCAGGGGCGGCGGCAACATGGTTCGCGTGAAAACAGGATCGGGATCGGTGGATATTCGCTAGACTGGTCCGTCATGCCATTCGGTCGCGGTCGGGTGCCGGTCGGGCCGATGTTGGCGGCTGGGTTCCTCCTGGCCGCCACCCCCTTCGGCGTCGCTCAGGAGAGGGCTCCGGCACAAGATCCTCCGCAGCCGCTCGAACCGTTCCGCACGGAAGTCAACTACATCCGCGTGGACATGTACCCCACCGCCAGCGGCAAGCCGGTCACCGATCTGCAAGAACACGAAATCGAAATTCACGACGAGGGGGTGCCGCAGAAGATCGAGCGCTTCGAGCACGTGCTCGTGCGCGGGACTCGATCGCAGGAGGTGCGCCGCGACCCCTCGTCTGTCTCTGAGATGCGCGAAGCGGCGCAGGATGTCCGCGCGCGGCTCTTCATCCTCTTTCTCGACACCGAACACGTCGAGTTCGGCGCCGCCATCAACGTCAGGAGTCCGCTGATTCCTGCGCTCAACCAGATGATCGGCGGCGACGACCTCGTCGCCATCATGACGCCCGAGATGCAGGCCCGCGACCTGACCTTTACGCGCAAGACGACGACGATCGAGGACATGCTGAAAAGCATGTGGAGCGCGCGCGATCATCGTCTGCGCATTTCACCGGAGGAAGAGGAATACGCCCTGTGTTATCCCGGGATCGACGTCACGAAGAACCGGGACAAGCGGGCCACGAGCCCGCTGGATGCGGCGCCCGACGCCGGCATCGCTCAGGAGATGATCCTCCGGCGGCGCGAAGTGCGAACCCTCGATTCACTGGAAGAGCTCGTGCGGCATCTGCGATACGTACGCGAGGAACGGAAAGCGGTCATCACGATCAGCCAGGGATGGCGGCTCTACGGCGACAGCACCAACTTGCGCCGTCCATTGACCGATGACAAGACGCCGCAGCCTGTCCCCCCTGTTGGGGTAGACGGGCTCACTGGCCGGCTTGGGACCATGGATCGCAGTTCCACCCCGGGCCTTGACCGGCGCAAATGCGAGCTGGATCGCCAGTCGCTGAGCATGCTGCAGAACGACTCCCGCTTCCTGCACATTCTGCGTCAGGCGAACGCGGGCAACACCTCGTTTTACACGATCGATCCCCGAGGCCTCGTCGTGTTCGACGAGAACATCGTCCCCGTCGCCGGGGTCGGCAAGTTCAATCCGATAATCGGCCTCGAAGAAGATTCCCGGCGGCTGAAAGCCCGCAACGACTCTCTTCGGACGATGGCGGAGGTCACCGACGGCATCGCGATAGTGCAAACGGGCGATCTCTCTGCAGGCATCCGCCGGATCACCGACGACCTCAGCTCGTATTACCTGCTCGGGTTCTATTCCACGCGCGAGCTCGACGGCAAGTTCCATCGCCTCAGCGTGCGTGTGAAGCGTCCCGGCGTGCAGGTGCGCGCGCGGGACGGTTATCTCGCGGCGACACGAGGCGACGAAGCCAAGGCGCGCGAAGCCGCCACCGCGCTCGCGAAACCGGTCGACGTCCACGCCAAAGCTGTCGAGCGTTCGCTCTCGGCGCTCGGGATCGTCTCGCGTGAGCGGCCCCTGCGGCTTCAGGTCGCAACCGGTTACTTGTCTTCGGGCACCGCCAGGATTTGGGGAGTCGCCGAGGTGCCGGCCGCAACGGGCCGCCACGACTGGAGCGAGGGCGGACAGGCCGACGCACTCGTCATCGACAACACGGGACAGACGATCGCAACCGAGCGAATCCCGATTGCGCCCGGCACCCGCAGCGTGCGGTTCGCGCTGGGATCGAGCGCGCCGCTTTCACCGGGCGAATATCAAGTGCAGCTTCGCGCGAAAGGCACCTCCGCGCTGGCGGCCATGGAATCGGTCCGCGTCGTGGTGCCGGCGGCGCCTGCTTCGAACGGCGCGCTGTTCGTGCGGCGCGGCATCACAACCGGCAATCAACCGATGCCGACCGCGGATATCCGCTTCCACAGGACCGAGCGTCTCACCGTCGAGGTGCCCACAACGTCGAGCGACGCGGGCACCGCGCAGCTGCTCGACCGCGCCGGAAACGCGCTGGCGATTCCCGTCGCCGCGGCGATTCGCCAGGATGCGGACGGATCTCGCTGGCGGACCTCCCAGGTCGCGCTCGCCCCGCTCGCCGCCGGCGACTACGTTGTCGAGCAGACCGCCGGCACCGAGAAAACCCTCATCGCCTTCCGTGTGCTGCGATGAGTAAAGACGATCGACGATGGACGATGGACGATCGACGATGGACGATGGCCGATCGTCGATGGCCGATCGTCATCCTCCTGCTCGGGGCGCTGACGCTGTCCGCGCAGGAGCGGTCGCCCCGGTTCAAATCCGGCGTGGACCTGATCAGCGTCACGGCAACCGTCGTCGATCGCGACGGCCACCTCGTGACCGGGCTTCCCCGCGAAGCCTTTGAAATCTACGAAAACAGCGAGTGGCAGGACATCACGCAATTCAGCAACGAGCGCGTGCCGGTGAGCCTTGCGGTGCTGCTCGACGTGAGCGACAGCATGTTCGGCCAGCGCCTGATTGACGCGCGGATGGCTGTCGAACGTTTTCTCTTCGATCTGCTGGACGAAAACGACGAGTTCTCAATCGTCGCGTTCAACCACGCGCCGATTCCGGTCACCAGTTGGACCCAGACCCCCGACGTCGTCAGGAAAGCGATGGACTTGTTACGCCCGACAGGATCGACGGCGCTGTACGACGCCGTGCTGACGACGCTGCCGATGATGAACACGCGGACGAAACATCGCGCTTCGGTGCTGATCATTTCCGACGGCGCCGACACGGCCAGCGACGCCACGCTGCGCGAAGTGCGAGCGGCGCTGGTCCGAAGCGATGCGTTCGTCTACGCCATCGCGCTCGATCCGCCGGCCAGGCGCGCGATCAACGAGACGGTCAACGTCGGCGCGTTGAACGAGATCACCGGCGGCAGCGGTGGAAACACGTCCCTCGTCCATGAAACAGCCGAGCTGGACGCGGCCACGGCGCGGATCGCCGAAGAGCTGAACAGCCAGTACGTGCTCGGTTACCACACGCCCCGCCCGCCCGACGGCACGTATCGCAGCATCCGCGTTCGCACCACGAACCCGGAGCTGCGCGTCCGCGCGCGGCGCGGATATATCGCCAACAAGAACTAGGAGAACGCGCGCATCCGGACGTGGCCGCGCGGCCGCAGCGTGATGCGCGGCTCGACCGCCGGAAAAACGTCGTTCTCGAGACGCAGCCGCCACTGACGGCAGACGGTCGCCAGCAGAAGCACCCCTTCCATCCACGCGAACGATTCGCCGATACACGATCGCGATCCCGCGCCGAAAGGAAAAAACGCGAAGCGCGGGATGTCCGGCCGGTCGTGCGTCAGCCATCGGGCAGGATCGAACGTCCCGGGGCGAGCGAAGTAACGCGCATCGCGGTGCAGCAGGTATTGACTCACCAGCACGACAGCTCCCGACGGAACCGTCCCTTCTTCGAACTCATGCGGCTCGACCGCCTGACGCGCGAGAACCCACGCGGGCGGATACATCCGCAGCGCTTCAGCAAGCACCGCGCGCGTGTAGACGAGCCGCGGCACGTCGTCTGCCGTGGCGTCGCGGCTGCCGAGCACCGAGTCCAATTCATGCCGCATGGCCAGTGCACACGCTGGATGCTGTGACAACAACGCCAGCGCCCAGGTGAGCGCGCTCGTAATCGTGTCGTGCCCGGCCAGCAGGAGCGTGAGCACGTCATCCACACGCTGCGGCGACGGCATGCCGCTCTCGGGTTCGTGCGCGTCGAGCAGCGCGAGCATGCTGCCCTTCTGCGCGCCGTCCGACGCGCGCCGCAGCAGGCGCTCGACGGCGCCGCGAAGGCGCGCACGCGCGCGGCGAACTCGCGTGAGCGGCGCGACGAGCGTCATCAGCGGATCGAGTGACGCGGTGGCCTCGGACACCGCGCTCCGGACCTCGTCGAACTCGTCCGCGGCCTGCGCGCCAATGATCGTCTCGCCAACGATGCCGAACGTGAGCGTCGCGAGCGCGTGCGTGACGTCCACGATTTCTTCGCCGTTCCAGCGTCCGCACATCTCCCGCGCACGGGCGACGATGACCGCGGCACACGCCTCCAGATGCTGGCGCGCGAATACGGGTTGGATGATTTTCCGGCGCTCTTTATTGAGGTCGGCGGCCGCCGTCAGCAGTCCATCGCCGAGCAGCCTCCGCGCGCGCCGCGTTGCGTCCCCTTTCTGAAACTTCGGCTCGCACGACACCAGCACCGCGCCGACGTAGTCGGGACGGTTCAGCAGGATCGCGGGCTGCCGGCCGAGAAAAAACGGTACAAGATTTCCGCGTTGAGCAAGGGCTTCCAGAAAGCGAAGCGGATCCGGCGATCTCCCGCGAAAGCTTGATGAAAGGATCGAGGAATACTGGATGGTCGGCGAAGGGCTCACGAGATGACCTGCCTATTGTAGGCGGCCTCGACCCCGATGACGATTAGGGCTTCACGCCGCGCGCCGCCATCTCGCCGGCCACGCGGGGGCGCAAGGCGGCGGCGGTTTCGGCGTCCTGCGTGCCGCCCTTCACATCCCCAGTGCGCATTTTCACGATGCCTCGTCCGTACAACGCCGTGGCAGAGCTCGGGTTCACGACCAGCGCCGTCGCGTAGTCGGCCATCGCGCGTTCGTATCTTCCGGCCCTGAAGTGCAATGCTGCCCGGCGCTCGAGCCCGTATTGCGATCGCGGGTCGAGCTGGAGGTGGGCGGAGAAATCTTCCAGCGCCAGATCGTCGCGGCCGGCCGCTTCATGACAGACGCCTCGATCGATGAACGCAATGGCTTCGCTGGGGTTCAGCTCGACCACTCGCGTGAAATCGGCTATCGCCTGCGCGCAGCGCTGCGTGCCCGCGAGCACGACGGCGCGGTTCAGGATCGCCTCCGTGAACTTCGGATCGAGGCGGATCGCTTCGCTGTAATCGCGAAGCGCGTCCTCGTGTTGGCCGTTGAGGCGGTACATTCCTGCCCTGTCGGCAAATGCCGGAGCTGAGCGCGGGTTCAGCTTCAAGACCCGTGTGAAATCTTCTATCGCCTTGTCAAAATCCTGGCGCGCGCCATAAACCGCACCCCGATTGGCGAGCGCCGCCGCAAAAGCCGGGTCGATGCGGATCGCCTCATCGAAATCCTGCAGGGCGCGGTCATAATCGAGCAGGGTGACGTAGGCGATGCCCCGCGACGCATGGGCGGCGGCAAGCTCGCGCCCCCTGACCCGGCCCTCCTGGATGACGGCCGAGCAGACACTGATGGAGATTTCAGGATCTTTATCGCCGCAACGTGCCTGGGCGCTGAGGCTCCGCTCCGGAAGTGCCGATATCAGTACCAGCGCGATTACAAAAATGCGCATCGGTTCATCAACCCGACCATTGTAGGATGACCCACATGTCGAATGGCACAGACTGGAAGACACCCGCAACCTCCAACGAGCGCCGCATGGTGGCCTGGATCGGCAAGGCGGTTCGAGTGGAAGGCAAAGTCGTGAGCGACGAAGATCTGACGATCGATGGCGACGTTCACGGTTCCATCGAGCTGGGCGGCCATACCCTCACTATAGGCCCCGACGCCACGATCAAGGCCGACCTGCTTGCCAAGACCGTGACCATCAGCGGCAACGTGAAAGGCAACGTCAAAGCGGTCGAGAAGGTCGAGCTCCAGGCGAGCGGCAGCGTCGAAGGCGACATCACCACGCCGCGCTTCGCGATGGCCGACGGTGCGACGGTTCTCGGAAAGATTCAGGCCGGCTAGGCCGTCGGAAGGCGCACGACAAACGTGGCGCCTTTCCCTTCGCCGGCGCTCACCGCGGCCACAGTGCCGCCGTGCATCTCGGTGAGGTGGCGCACGATCGCCAGGCCGAGGCCGAGACCGCCGTGTGTGCGAGTCACCCGCGCATCCCCCTGCCGGAACCGCTCGAACACGTGAGGAAGAAAATCCGGCGCGATCCCGACGCCCGTATCCGACACGACCAGCTCGACGCGCGACTCCATCACCGCAAGCGTGACGCGCATGGAGCCCCCCTCGGGTGTGAATTTGATGCTGTTCGACAGCAGGTTCCACACCACCTGATGGAGGCGCGCCTGATCGCCGATGATGATGGCGGGGTCGTCGTCGAGCTCGACCGTGATGTGAATCCCCTTCGCCGCCGCGGACGGGCGAACCGATTCGATTGCCGCCTCGACGACGGGCCGGAACGGCATCGGATCTCTATCGAGACTGAGCTGCCCCGCCACGATCCGCGTCACGTCGAGGATGTCCTCGACGATTTTCTGCTGCAGCTGCGCGTTCCGCTCGATCGTCTCCAGCGCTTTCGCGCGGCGCGCGTCGTCCATGTGCGTGCTCCGGAGCAGCGCGGTCCAGCCGAGCACGGCATTCAGCGGCGTGCGCAGCTCGTGTGACACCGTCGCGAGAAACTCGTCTTTGAGACGGTTCGCGACTTCGGCCGACTCCCGTGCTTTCTGCACCGCGTCGAAGAGCCGTGCGTTGTCGATGGCGACGGCGGCCTGGGCGGCGAGCCCGGCGACGATGCGTTCGGAGCTTTCAGTGAACACAGCTGGCGCCGCATGGCCGAAAAACAGGCCGCCCAGCACCTCCCCCGATCGGCTCGTCACCGGAACGGCGAGGTAGCTGCGCACGGGCAGGTGGCCCCGCGGCAAACCGAAGTGGGGTTCGTTTTTGCCGAATCGCGGGTCTGCCGTCACGTCGGCGAGGCGGATGATCCCCTCGCCGCGGAACGTGGGCCCGAAGAGCGACGTCGCGCGCGGCATCGGGAAGCGCTCGAAGTGCTTCCGATCGACGCCCGACAACGTGTAGAGCATGTATGACCCGCCGCCCTCGTCCAGCACGTTGTAGAAGAACGATCCGAACTGCGCACCGGAGAGTTTCGTGGCCGCATCGGTGAGCGCCTGCACCAGCTTCTGCAGGTCGAGCTCGGCCGAGAGCATGACGCCGACGCGGTTCACGACAGCGAGCGCGTCAGCGTGTTGCTGCATCAGCTCCCGCGTGCGCACCTGCTCCGTGATGTCCTGAACGATCCCCAGCATGCCGAGCACCCGGCCGTCTTCCGCATAGGCCGCGTGCCCGCACGCGGCGACCCACCTTTCTCCCGCCGTCGTCGTAATCCGGTACTCGATGTCGTAGTCGGCACGTTCGGCGATGGCGCGTTCCACGGCGATGCGCGCGCGCTCGCGATCGGCCGAATGCAGAAGTTCGCGCAGGGCCGCCCATGTCATGAAGGTCCGGGAGGAATGTCGAAAATCTCCGCCGCGCGAGCAGACATGGTGACGACGTCGGTCGCGGCGTCCCAGCTCCAGTCGCCGAGCCGCGCGGCCTCGAGGGCGAGGCTCAGGCGCTCTGCGTCGGAGAAGGCCGATGCAAGCGTCAAGTCCTTGTGCTGAAACATGGGGAGGGATCGGGCGCGGCTATGTTACCGCGCGACTGCTCACGAGATCACGTGTGAGTGATGCTCGCATATGGCTCGCACGCCCCGGTAGTCGTAGGTCTCCTTGTAAAATTGCCCGACCGCATACCCGCACAGAAGCGAGAACTCGTACGTGCTGGCGAGCTGGTTCCACAGGATTTCGAGACGCACCGCGCCGTCGGTGTTCCCCTCTTGCCAGAGCAGGTCCACCATTTCGCCGTACACGCGCACGGGACATGGCGCACGGCCGCCGCACACGCGTTCGAACACGTCGCCGACGTTGCTTCTGAACAACAGCGGATCCGGCCGGTTATTCACCATGAAGGACGACATCATCTTGCGCGCGTCGAAGGTCTGAATCTCACCAGTCGTCCGCGCGGCGTGCGTGTCGCATCCGAGATTGCCCAGCTCCGCCAGAATCGCCGCCGCATGAACGCTGGTCGCGACGATGACGATGGGTTCTCCCGCGGTGAGGCCATCCATCAGAAATTTGGCGCTGGTTTCCGCCAGCGATTTGGCGTCCTTGTAAAACTGCACGGCGTGGTAAGGAGGCGCGGAAGGAGATACGTGCATGCCATCAATTGTATCGGCCTTTTCAGGGCGGAGGGGCAGGCATCTTGGCCAGGGCGCGTTCGAGCGCCTGATGTAGCATTTCGCGACCAATCGGCTTGGCCACATAATCGACGGCGCCGTACTGCCTCATCTTGACGACCGTCGCCATCTCCTGAGCGCCGCTGACGGCGACGATCACGGTGCCGGGCCACCGCTCGCGGATCTGTTGCGCGAGCCATACACCGTCGAAGAGCGGCATGATGACGTCGCAGAACACGATGTCGGCGGCCCCGCCGGTCATCACATCGACGGCCGCTTCAGCTCCCGGTGCGGTCAGCACCTCGTGGCCCCACTGCGTGAGCCGCCGTGTCAACACGTCTCTGATCGACGCTTCGTCGTCCACTACGAGAATCCGCGCCATGTTGGTACGCGGAATTCTCGTGCAGACGCATGAATTTATGTATCGGGCTTTGACCTACGCGTGTGTTTATCGGCGCGTCACTTCGAAGTCGCGGCCCGGATCCAGATCGCCGTTGTTGATGTCGGTTTCTTCGGGCCCTTTGGCGATCACTTCCCCATCGCGCAGTTCGAGCTCGATGCGGTAGCGCCCTGTCGTCGGGAACTTTGATGGTGTATCCGCCATTGACACCGGTTGTCGTCTGGAATCGTTCGCCGGTCTTGACGTTGACCGCGGTAACCGTCCTCGTGACGAGCGGAGTGGCGCCGTCGGTCGTGCGAACGATGCCCGCAATCGTGCCTCCGGCTTTGATGCCGGGATCGGTGGTGATGACCGGAGCCCGGCATGCCGCCGCCATGACGAGCGCCGATGCGATGAGCAACGGGCGCGCGTCTCATTACTGTTTCTTGTCCGTGTCGGGCGCGGACCGTACCGCGCACGTCGGAGCCACTTCGCGGATCGACTTCGCGGTGAGCGTGCCGTTTGCGTAGTAGAACGCCGTATTTTCGCCGGGTTTGCCGGTACCGCCAGCGCCGCCTGTGCTGCGAACCGAGTCGGTCACGGGCGCGGGCATCGAACCGCCTTTCGCCGGATCCTTGGAGATGGCGCCGGTGATTTCGACAGCTTTGTTGACGTGCCGGGACAAATCCATTCCCGAAGGTGCGAGCACCTTGTAGGTCATCGTCTGCCCTTTTTGATCGCCGCCGGATCCGTCGCCGGTCGCGGCCAGGAGGGCAAACCCTTTGGTGCTGTCACCCTGCAGACAGCCCTTGAATGTCGTGGAGTTCTGCTGATTCTGGACTGGCGCCTGCGTGCTCGCCACTGCCGCGGTGAGCACGACCATGCCGAACGTATTCGCGAGCATCGCCTTCATGCGCGATTCCTCCCGGGGGAGGAGACATGCAAGGGTCATAGGCCCCCCTTTAATGCCCGGCGGCGGCACCAGTAAAGGACGGCTTCAACGTGCCCATTTTCCGGGCCACGTCGAGCAGCGTGGGATAGAACTGGACGAACGTGTTGTCCACCGCGCCATTGTCACGGTGGCATGCGTAGCAGCGCTCCGTCGACGGCAGCGCGTTCACCTGCGTCTTCATGTCGCGCCCGAAATCGAAGTAGCGCCCACTGACCGCGCGCGTCTTTCACCGACGCTTCGATGATGACGAGATCGGTCTGGAAATGGCCGCCTTTGTTGATCGAGCCTTCGCTCGTTGACGCGCGGATTTCGAGGATGAACATCGTCCCGTTCGGCCACTCGCCGGTTTTCACATAGGACCGGTATGCCGACGGATTGACGTAGACATTCGTGAAATTCGGCGTGCGCGCGGGAGCGCCCTGCGCCGGCTGGTTGTAGGTCATGCCGAGCCCCGATGTCACGAACATCCACTCGCGGAAGTTTTCCGGGCGGATGAGCTCGCCGGTTGGCGCGTAAGACGGACCGTCGGCTGACTGCGCGTTGGCGGAGCCGCCGAACGCAAGCGCAATGAGGGCCGCTGCGCACACCGACACCAAGGCAATCAGGGCAGATTTCATGCCCCAGAACTGTAACATGGCAGGTTATTCGCCGAGAAATCGGCCGATAGGCTTCAGGTCGTCCACGTGATCGCAGATGACCTTGATCGACATCATCATCGGCACCGCGAGCAGCATGCCCCAGACGCCCCACGCCCAGCTCCAGAACAGGAGTCCGACAAACACGGCGACACGATTCATCGCCGCGACCTTGCCCATCAGCAGCGGCGTGAGCAGCCAGCCCTCGAGCGAGGTGATGAGGAGCGACACGCCGGCGACGACAAGCATCATGTACAACGTGCCGAACTGGAGAAAGCCGACGAGCGAGAGTGCGCCGCTGACAATCAGCGGCCCGTAATACGGGAATCGAGTTGAACACACCCGCGAGGAGTCCCCAGAGCGGGGCCTGCTCCAACCCCAGATACGCGAGCGCCGCCCAGGTCGCGACGCCGACGACGAGCGCTGGTGAATATCTGCACCATCAGGAAGCGGCCGATTTGCGTCGAGATGGTGTCGATGATCTCGACCGTCAACTTTTTCTGCGTCAGCGTGGGGCCAGCCAGCTCGACGAACTTCCTCCGGAGCATCTTGTCCGACAGCAACACGAAGTAGGTCAGGAAGACGATCATGATCAGCTGATTGACCGCGCTCAGCGCGCCGATCGATCCCGACCACATGAGACCGGTTGCCGTGATGCGGGGCTCTTCCACTTGCACGCGCACGACACCTGGCGGCGGTTTGGCTGTATCGGTCTTGGCAAGCTCGTCGGCCGCCTGTTCGACCTTCTCGAGCGGACCGGGATCGCGCGGCTGGCGCTCGAGGAGGGTCGACGATCCGCCGCGCGCCCGCGGGGAGCTCGTTGATGACGGTCATGCGCCTGGTCCTGCAGGGCGTACGCGCCGCCCAGCAACGTCGCCATGGTGACCCCGAGCGCGACCGCGGCGCCTATCCAGCGCGGAATCCTGATCCGCTCCATCCAGTCGACCGCCGGATCCAGCGCCGAGAACATCAAAAGCCCGAACGCGAGGGGCGCGAGCAGGGCCTGCATGTACTTCAGCAGAAAAATCACCACACCCAGCGCGATGATCACGAGCGCCGTGCGCACGGCGCCGCCGTCGAATATCACGGATCCGGCGCGGGTTGGGCCGGGGCCGGTTCGGGTTTAGACTTCGAAAGGTGTAGCGAGCCCATACAGTTCGTCAGGTGCGCAAGGAACACAGCAATAGACGTGCCCTGGAACTGGGTTTGCAGCGCCGCCCCTCAATGGCCAACCAGCGCGCCCATGCGTTTCGTCAGCCCCGTGCCTCGTTCGCCTTCCCTCGACGCCTGCGCCGCAGAGTGCCCAAGCGATGGCGGGCGGGCCTGCATCAGCACCCGAACCTGCGCCGGCAGATTGGCGTTCGCACCGTCTGGGCAAAGGTGCGTCAAATCATCTTCGCGTGGTGGATGTGGGCGGGCGCCAGCGTCATCGCCCTGGTCTACGACAACTGGGGCTGGGCGATCGGCACAGGTGTAATGGCGGCATTTGCCTTCCTCGCGTGGCCGCGCGAAGTGCCGCCGCGCGTCGGGCTCGAACACGAGTTCAGCGTGGAGGACGGCGAGTTCCTCACCACGATGGTGGGCGCGACAGGCATCCCGATATTGCCGGGCAACAGCATTGAGATTCTCAACAACGGCGACGAGTTCTATCCCGCGATGTTGAAGGCGATCGCCCAGGCACAATTTTCGGTGACGATCGAGGCCTACATCTACTGGGCGGGCGACATCGGACGCCGCTTCGCGGAAGCCCTCGCGACGCGGGCAAAGGCCGGGATTGGCGTCAAGATTCTGCTCGACGCGGTCGGGTCATCGACGATCGGCGACGAGATCCTGCACATTCTCCAGGACGGCGGCTGCCAGCTCGCCTGGTACAACCCGGTGCGGCCGTACAGCCTCGGCCGCTTCAACAACCGCACGCACCGGAAGTCGCTGATCGTCGACGGACGCATCGGATTCACCGGCGGCGCCGGCATCGCCGACCATTGGATGGGCGACGCCGAGGACACGCAGCACTGGCGGGATATTCAGATACGCATGGAAGGTCCGGCCGTGGTGCCGCTGCAGACCGGGTTCGCGCACAACTGGCTGCAGGCGACCGGCGAGCTGATCACCGGGTTCGAGTTCTATCCACCCATCGAGCCGCAGGGGACGCTCGCGGTGCAGACGATCCTCAGCTCGCCGGAGACCGGCGCATCGACGGCGCGCACGTTCTACTATCTGTCGATCGCCGCCGCGCGGCGCACGCTCTACATCGCCAATCCGTATTTCGTTCCCGATCAGGGGGCGATCGATCTGCTGATTGCCGCGAAACGCCGCGGCGTGGACGTGCGCATCATGGTTGCCGGCGTATGCAACGACAACTGGATGGCCCGTCAGAACAGCGTGCGCCTCTACGGGCCGCTTCTGAAAGCCGGCATCCACATCTACGAATACAACCACACGATGCTCCACCAGAAGACGATGGTGGTCGACGGCGTGTGGTCAACCGTGGGTACGACCAATTTCGACAGCCGGTCGTTCGCGCACAACGAAGAGAACAACGTCTGCTGGATGGACCACAAGCTGGCGGCGAAGCTCGAAGCCATTTTCGTGGAGGATATGGCAGGCTGCGAGCAGATGACGCTGAAGAAATGGCGCCATCGGCCGCTGCTGCACAAGATCGTGCAGAACACGGTGTCGCTGCTTCAGGAGCAAGTCTGACGGGGCTGGGGGCTGGGGGATGGGGCTAGGGATCGGGGATTGGGGATTGGGGATTAGGGCTTCCCAATCCCTAATCCCAAGTCCCCAATCCCAGCGGTTTAGTCGTACTTGTGGTAGTGATGGCCTTCCCGGTCGTAGCCGCTGTCCTGCACGTCGAGGTTCAGATCGCTCTGCAGGCGATAGCTGATCAGTGATTCCGCCGGCACGTTCACCCGGCGGCCTTTGGTCAGAATCTGCGCGCCCGCGCCAACTGCCGCGCCCGCGGCCGCTCCCGCTATCGCGCCGTCGCCGCCGCCGATGACCGCTCCGAGAATCCCGCCGAGCAGCGCGCCGCCGCCGACGTTGCGGGCGGTCTCTTTGTTCGCGCCGATGCCGCTGTTGCGGACGTCGACACCGCTCGTACCAACACGGTTGCGCGTCGCGTCTACGCCATAGCGGCGGCCGTTCACCGTCACCGAGTCGAGATCGAGCACGAGCTCGTTATCGGGCCCGCGCCGCACGACGAGCTCGGCCGTCGAGCCCTTCGCGATCGCCAGGTTGCCGTTGGTGTCGCGGACGTCGTTTTCGATCGTCCCACGATAGATCCGTCCGTCCATCGCCTGCGCATCGATCGTTTCGTTCGTGCGAACCTGAACCGTGGTGCCAGACGGAATCGGATCGACGTAATTCCACGCCTGTGCCTGAGCAGCAGCCGGGATCGACAACAGTGCCGCCGCGGCCAGGCTCATGGCCATTTGTGCAGTCTTCTCTCTCAACATGAGTACCTCCAAATGCCCCAATGAGGTGCAAGCGGAGGGCCAAGGCACGGGACTTGCGATGGTGAACGCGTTCAGGAGGCTCTATATGGTGTTTACCGCGGCGAGTCTGAGTCCGGTACTGGCGATTATCTTCGGCATTCTGATCTTCGTATTTCCCAAACTCCTCAATTATCTCGTGGCCACGTACCTCGTGCTGAGCGGTCTGATCGGCCTCGGCGTGCTGACTCTGCGCGTGTAGCACGAGCGCCGCCGGCAACACAGACTGTTTCCAGTTGAGACACTTTCCGTCTCTCACGCTACCGATCCCATCAACGAACCCTATTGGAGAAGCAATGGCAAAAAAGACCGTGGGTAAGAAAGCAACACAGGCTCCGAAGACGACGACTCGACGAAGCGCGACAACCGCGAAGGTCGACGCGCTGGCTCCGTTCACCGAGCGATCCCGCCGACACGACGCTGACGACCAATCAGGGAACCGCCATCAACGACAACCAGAACTCGCTGAAGGCCGGCGAGCGCGGCAGCACGCTGCTCGAGGACTTCATCTTCCGCGAAAAAATCACGCACTTCGACCACGAGCGCATTCCCGAGCGCATCGTCCATGCCCGCGGCGCGGCGGCGCACGGAGTGTTCCAGGTGTATGAATCGATGGCGCCCTACACGCGCGCCGATTTCCTTCAGGACCCGTCGGTGAAGACGCCGGTGTTCGTGAGGTTCTCGACAGTGGCGGGTTCGAGGGGCTCGACCGACCTCGCGCGCGACGTGCGCGGCTTCGCCGTGAAGTTCTACACGCAGGAAGGCGTGTTCGATCTCGTCGGCAACAACATCCCGGTGTTTTTCATCCAGGACGCGATCAAGTTTCCCGACCTCATTCATGCCGTGAAACCAGAGCCGCACAACGAAATTCCCCAGGCGGCCTCGGCGCACGATACCTTCTGGGATTTCGTCTCGCTGATGCCCGAATCGATGCACATGATCATGTGGGCGATGTCCGATCGCGCCATTCCGCGCAGCTTCCGCATGATGGAGGGATTCGGCATCCACACCTTCCGCTTCGTCAACGACAAGGGGCGGTCACGGTTCGTCAAGTTCCACTGGAAGCCTTTGCTCGGCGTCCATTCGGTGGTGTGGGACGAAGCACAGAAAATTTCCGGCAAGGACGCCGACTTCCACCGCCGCGATCTCTGGGAGGCGATTGAAAGCGGGAACTTTCCGGAATACGAGTTCGGCGTGCAGATCGTCGAAGAGAAGGACGAGGACAAGCTGGGGTTCGATCTCCTCGACCCGACGAAGATCATCCCCGAAGAGCTGGTCCCGGTCCGCCGGATCGGAAAGCTCACGCTGAACCGGAACCCGGATAACTTCTTCGCCGAAACCGAGCAGGTCGCGTTCCATCCCGGCCACATCGTGCCGGGCATCGACTTCACCGAAGATCCGCTCCTCCAGGGCCGGCTGTTTTCATACACCGACACGCAGCTGATCCGGCTCGGCGGCCCGAATTTCCACGAGATTCCGATCAACCGATCGATCGCCCCGGTCTCCAACAACCAGCGGGACGGGTTCATGCGGCAGACGATCAACTCGGGACGCGTCTCCTACCAGCCGAACTCGCTCGGCGGCGGGTGTCCATTTCAGGCGGGCCTCCAACAGGGAGGCTTCGTCAGCCACGCGGCGCCGGTGACCGGCCCGAAGGTGCGCGCCCGCAGCCGCAGCTTCTTCGATCACTTCAGTCAGGCCACGCTGTTCTTCAACAGCCAGTCGCCCGCGGAGCAGAACCATCTGGTGAATGCCCTGCGCTTCGAGCTCGGCAAGGTCGAAGTGCCGGCGATTCGCGAGCGTGTGGTCTACATGCTGGCGCAGGTGAGCGCCGACCTGGCGAAACGTGTTGCCGATGGGCTTGGCATAGCCGTCCCGGCCCGGATCGACGGACCGCTCAATATGAGCGTCCCGGCCGATGCCGATCCAAAAGATTTCCAACCAACGAAAAGCGCGCCCGTCACCGGCTTCAATCGGACTGTCACCAGGTCCGACGCCCTGAGCATGGCGGGAACCGTGAAGGACACGATTCAGACGCGCAAGGTGGCCATCCTTGCCGCCGATGGGTTCGAAGATGAGTCGTTTGCGGCGATGAAGAAAGCGCTGACCGGCGGCGGTGCGGCCGTAAAGGTCATCGCGCCGAAGCTCGGCACGATTACCGGAGCGGGCGGGACCAAGGTCCAGGTGGATCAGAGTTTCCTGACGGCCGCGTCGGTGGTCTTCGACGCCGTCTATGTCGCGGGCGGCAAGGTGAGCGCGGCGGCCTTGTCGCGCGAGGCGGACGCGATCCACTTCGTCAATGAAGCCTACAAACACTGCAAGGCGGTTGCGGCAACCGGTGCCGGAGTGGACCTGCTGCGGGCCTCGGCCATCGCGCCGGCGCTGAAGGCCGATGACGACCCCGCGCTCGTCACCGGGACCGATCAGCAAGCCTCGCGGGTTGGTAAAGCGTTCATCGAAGCGATCGCCCGCCACCGAAACTGGGATCGCGAAAACAAGGTGAGCGTGCCGGCGCTAAGGGGCAGACCGTTTTCTGCAGTTCCGTGACGCCCGCGCTTCCGCCACGCGAACAGCCGGCGCAGCGCGAGCGCGATTCCCGTCCAGACGAGCACCGCGCCGCCGCCGGTCACGATACCGGCAACGGTTTGTCCGGGGAGGCCGTAGACCTCGCCGGTGTGCGCGAACCGCAGCCAGGTGCGGGCGCGGCGCCCTGCCGATTGAGCCGAATAGGGTTCCCAGCGCTCGACTTCGGCGGTTCGTCTGTTGAACGTCAACGTGGCGCGCTTGTGCGGCTGGCCGCCATCACCGGCGTCGAGTGTCAGCACGATGCGCGGTGCATCGCCGGCGGGCAACGCGACGCTGATCGTTTTCCAACCGGTCACCTGTGACTCAGCACGGGCGATGAGCGTTTCGAGCGGCGCGCCCGGCGCTCCGCCGCTCCGGGCCGGACCGGCGCCGCGTCCGGCTGCAGCTCCAGCAGGCGCGGGCGGTTGCTCGCCATACGCGCGATACACGAGCGCCGTCGCCCACGGATACGAAATCACCACGCCGCCTGCGACGATGATCGCGAGAGGCACGGCCGACCAGAACCCGATCGTGTTGTGCCAGTTGAAATCGCGCGCCTTGCCCGGCAGGCCCGCGGCGGAACCACGTGATGTTTCGAATCGCCGCCCACGTCCAGGTGCGCGGCCACCACAAGAAACAACCCGCTGACGACGATGAAGAGGAACATCAGATTGGACGCGCCGGTAATCGCGCGTCCGGTCGGCCGGCTCGGTCCCGACATCGCCACATATCGATGCCACTCGACCATCGTGCGGAAGAAGTCGCGTACGCCCTGACCGTTTCCTTCGCCGAGCAGCTCGCCGGTGTACGGGTTGACGAACATCTGCCGTCCCGGCGCCGACTGTGACCGACGCGGGCGCCGTGCGATCCGATCTGATCGACCATGGCTGTCGGCGACAGATCGGGATGCGCACGTTTGACGTTCGCGAGCATCGCGTCCGCAGAAAGGCGCTGCACTTCCGGCGGTGGCGCCTCGCGGTGGTACCCGCGCATGTCCGCCCACGCCGTCATCTGCCGCTGATAGGTCAGCAGCACGCCAGTGACCGACATGATCAGAATGACCGCGCCGGCGACGACGCCGCACGCGAGGTGGAGCCAGAACAACACCGATCGCAGCTTCATGAGCGCCTCACATCTCGGCCCACTGGCGCAGCAGGTTGTGGTACACGCCAGTCAGTTGAACGATTGAAGGATGCGCGGGCACGTCCCGCGACAGCTGTTGGATGGACATGTCGAGATCGAACAGCAGCGTTCGCCGTCCATCGTCGCGAACCATGCTTTGCACCCAGAAGAACGACGCGACGCGCGCTCCGCTGGTGACCGGCGTGACGCTGTGCAGGCTCGACGAGGGATACAGCACCATGTCGCCCGCCGGCAGCTTTACCTTGTGCACGCCGTAGGTGTCTTCGACGGCCAGCTCTCCGCCTTCGTATTCGTCCTGATCGGCGAGAAACAGCGTGGCCGACAAATCGGTCCGGATGCGGTGTCCCGTGCTGGCGATTTGCCTGATGGCGTTGTCCACGTGATTGCCGAACGCGTGACCGCCCTGATAGCGGTTGAACAACGGCGGGAACACCCGCAACGGCAGGGCCGCGGACACGAAAAGCGGGTTCCTCTGAAGCGCCGTCAGGATCATGTCGCCCAGCGTTTCGGCGACAGCGGATCCTTCCGGCAGCTGCAGGTTTCGTTTGGCGCGCGCCGACTGCGGGCCGGCGGTCACTTTGCCGTCGACCCATTCGGCCTGCTCGAGCAGCTTTCGCGCCGTCGCGATCTGCTCTTCGTTGAGGAGGTCGGGAATTGCCAGCAGCATTTCCGGCTCCTAGAAGCGCACGCTCGACGTGATGGTCGCCGCTCGCGGCGTGCCGGGGTTGTATCGGCCGCCGTTGTTGTTGACGTTCTTGATGTACACCTTGTCGGTGAGGTTCGTGATGTTGAGCCGCAGCGTCAGATGCGCATTGATGTCGTATTCCGCCATGGCGTCCACGAGCGCAAAACCGGGTGCGACAATGGTGTTGGCGGTGTTGATGAACACGTCATCGACGAACCGCACGCCGCCGCCGAACGTCAGCCCCTTGGGGAAGTCGTAGGTCGTCCACAGACTGCCCGACCATTCGGGCGTCAGCGTGAGCCGGTTGCCGTCGTTCACCGGGTTCTGGCTGATTTGCCGGGTGTCGAGGTATCCGAGACTGGCGAGCACCTGCCACCGCGGGTTGATGTAGCCAAGCGCCCCGACCGTCGCGCCGTTGACCCGCTGCGCGTCATCCTGATTGAAGACGGGCGGAATGGCCGCGGCATCGACCGTGTAGATCACGTTTTCGTTGTCCGTCCGGAAAATCGCGCCGGTCAGCGACAGGCGGTTTTCGTAGAAGCCGACTTTCGTTCCGACCTCGTAATTCCTCGACTTCTGCGGATCGACATTCGGGTTGTTCTGGTTGTTCGGCTGCGAGCTGAGCGTGAAGTTCGCCGTGCCGGGCGGCGTGACAGTCGAGCCGTACGACACATACACGTTGGCGGCCGGCGCGAGCTGATACAGAACGCCCGCCTTGCCGCTGATTAGGCCGTCACTCGTCTTCAGATCCGTCGTCGTCGCGCCGGTCGCATCGACGGCTTCGAACGTCGCGTCGTAGTGCTCCCAGCGCAGGCCGCCGCTGAGCTGCCACCGCGACCCGAGCTCGACGGTGTCGAACGCATACACGCCGACGGTCGACGTCTTGCCGTCGGAGTAGGCCAGCGTACGCGCCGGGTTGTACGACGTGACCGGATCGAGGTGGTTCGGTGTGTAGACGCTCACGTTCGAGGGATTCCGCGTGCCGAGGCCGCCTAGCGTGGGCGCGAACTGCTGCTCGCTCGCGATCTCGACGCCGGCATTCACCGCGTGACGGACGCCGCCGGAGGCGAATCGCGTGGACAGGCTCGTCTGGTTCGACACGATATCGTTTTCGCGCTCGTTGCCTTGGCGGGCAAGCGTGACGGTTTGCGTCTCGGGCACGAACGCCGCGACGTTCTGAATCGTCGTGATCACCGCTTCGCGATGCGTGCGGTTGTATCGAATCTGATTCCGCAGCGTCAGGTTGCTGTTGACGTCGTGCTCGATCCTGGCGGTCACGCTTTCCTGCTCGACGTGGTCGTAGTCGTACGGAGAACTGCCGAAGTAGTTTTCCGAATCGACGGGCTGTGCGGCGAACACGGTCGTCGGTGTCAACTGGGTCTCGGTCCAGGCGGCGCCGGGTAGACCGTAGTCCGGCAGATTGTCCTGGCGGGTGATTTGCGCTCCGGCCGTGACGCGCGTTGGGGTGCCCAGCCCGAGCCCGAGCGAGGGCGCGATCGATTTGTTCTGGCGTTCGACGACGTCCCGGCCGTGGACGCCTCCGTCCTCCCACAACACGTTCAGCCGTGCGGCCGAATAGCTCAGCCATCCGCCGTCGGCGCCGAGGCGCAGCGGCTGATTGAGATCGAGCGTCGTGCGGTTCAGACCGCCGCTGCCGTAGCCGTAGTTGACGACATACGCAGACTCCGCGTGTGCGGTCTTGGTCTGCATGTTGACGTAGCCCGCCGCGTTGCCGCGGCCGACATCCGATCCCGTTGGGCCCATGAACACTTCGATCTGTTCCAGATTGTAGACATCGCGCGACATCAAGCCGTCATCGCGCACGCCGTCGACGAAGAGGCTGTTGTTGGCGCTGAAGCCGCGCAGGTTGAACATGTCGCCCGAGGTGTTCGAGGCGCCGCCCCCTTCACCCGCCTGCAGGCTGATGCCAGGCACGTTCCGCAGCGCCTCGCTCAACGTCGTCACGCCCTGCGCTTCCATCACCGCGCGCGGGATCACTTCGATCGTCTGCGGCACTTCGATGAGCGGCGCGGCGTACTTCGGCGAAGAGGGTCTGGGCTGATCGGCGGTGCCGGTCACCTCAACCGATTCGGACGCGAGCCTGATCTCGAGCGTGACGCTGTTCGACGAAGTCACCCGCGAGACGACGTCGGTACCGGCGATGGCGCGCGCGACGGCCTCGACTGCGGTGAAGGAGCCGGACACGCCTGGGGAAGAAATCGCGGCGATCGCGCTGTTGGAGACGGTGATCGTGAGTCCGGAGAGTTTTTCGATCTCCCGGAGCACGTCGCTCAGCGGGCCGGCAGGAATCTGGAATGTGAAACGGCGTTCGGCGGCGCCCGGCGTCTGCTGCGCGCGCTTGGCGTCTTCGTGCCTTCGCGATGCGGCCGATGCGTAGACGTTGCGGGCGTCACCGGGAACCGCGACCCGCAGCCACTTCAGCTGTTGCGTCAGCACGGCGGCATCGACAGGTGCGGCGGTTTGCGGCGCGAACGCCGCCGAGGCGACGAACGCGCCCATGACGGCCCAGTTGGAACGTGACTTCCGGCTGTGATGTTTGTGCCTGCGCGTGCGAGCCATCGCGATCTCCCTGCCCTCGGTGGTGGCGATGACTCGGTCGCACGGCTACAATGTGTGAGCCGGACGCATCATGCGCCACGCGTGTGATGAACGGTCTCCAGACCCGCGTTCGGTACGCCCGCCAGGTGTGAACGCATCTGGCGGGCATTCATTTGTGTTCAAATTGAGAATGAGTCTCAATTTCATGAGAACTGTATATCCGACCAATTTAGTCGGTCAAGAGAAAAACACTGTCCGCTGAAGGTTTTTCGGAGAGGGCTGCTCTCTCCGGTTAAACAGGGAGACAGACGCAGGCGTAAAGGTGGATATACAATAACCGCCCTTAGGAGTCAGCCACATGCATGTAGCGAAGGTGTTTGGTCAGGTTTCTGCCCTCTTCCTCGTTCTGTTCTCCAGTGCGGCATTCGCGCAGACGCCGGCGCCGGCGCCGGCAAAGCCGGCGGCCCCCGCAGCCACGACGCCGTTTGAGCCTCGCGTCGGTCAGCCGGGAAAAGACGTCGTCTGGGTGCCGACTCCGCAGGCGCTGGTCGATCGCATGCTCGATATTGCGAAAGTCACCCCGAACGATTACGTGATGGACCTCGGATCGGGCGATGGCCGTACGGTCATTACCGCCGCCAAGCGCGGCGCGACGGCGAAGGGCATCGAGTTCAACCCCGACATGGTCGAGTTGTCAAAGCGCGCGGCACAGAAGGAAGGGGTCACCGCCAAGGCGACGTTCGAACAGGGAGATCTCTTCAAGGCCGATTTGAGCAAGGCCACCGTCATCACGATGTTCCTGCTTCCCAGCATCAACATGCAGCTGCGGCCGTCGCTGCTCAACCTGAAGCCCGGCACCCGCATCGTCGCCAATACCTTCACGATGGAAGACTGGCAGGCCGATCAGACGGAGACCGTGACCGACGACTGCTCGAGCTGGTGCACGGCGCTCCTCTGGATCGTCCCGGCAAAGGTGCAAGGCACCTGGAAGACGCCGCAAGGCAACCTCACGCTGACGCAGGAATTCCAGATGCTCACCGGCAATCTCGGCGGCACGGCAATTACCGGCGGCAAGATGAACGGCGACCAGATTTCCTTTACGGTCGGCGGCACGACCTACAACGGGCGGGTGAATGCTGCAGGCACGGCGATCGCCGGCGGGAATCTGACCGCCACTAAACTGAACTAGAGCGCTGGGACACAGACGCCGTTTTTCTTGAAGGACTGAAGAACGGCGTCTTCACCACCGTCGCGCCCACCTTGTGGCGCACCGCTTCGACGGTGACTTCGATTTCAAGCTCGCTTCCCGTCTTCGCGGAGTCGCTGGCGACGGTCGCCAGGGCGATCATCTTTTTCAACACTGGAGACCATGTCGTGGACGTGGCCTTTCCGACCTGCGCGCCATCGCGGTAGACAGGCACGGGGACCCGTGATGCCGTGGCGGGCACCTGCGGCGGCAGCTCCAGCTTTTCGTACAGCGCTTCGACTTCTTCCCAGCTGATTTCCAATCCGACGATCTGCCGATCCGGGCCGCGCGCCGCCTCTGCGCGCAGCGCAGCCTGGCCGACGAATGGCGCCTTGTCGAGCTGCACCAGCCGGCCGAGTCCCATCTCGAGCGGGGAATATTGCTGACTGGGGATGAGCGCCTTGCGGCTGCTGAAAAAGTCCACTTCAATCAGCAGCAGGCCGGCTTCAATCCGCGCGACGTCGAGCGCGAGCATGCCGGCCGGACGCAGGTCGAACCGGTTTCCCGCAGCGACCAGCGCATCCCACACGCGCGTGGCGCGGTCCCACGGCATCCAGATTTCATACCCGAGATCGCCTGTGTATCCGGTGCGGGAGATGTCGACAGGCACACCGGCGATGCTCCCGCTGGTGACGCGAAAATATTTCAGCGACGACACCTGGGCCTCGGCAGCCTGCTCGAGCAACGCTGCGGACGTCGGGCCCTGCACGGCGAGCGCCGCCACTGTCTCCGACACGTCTTCAACCGACACGTCGAGGCCGGCGGCGTTCTGCGTGAACCAGCGCAGACTCGGATCGGCTGCGGTCCAGCGATACCGCTGCTCATCGAGGCGCGACACCGTGCCATCGTCGATGATTTTTCCCTGCTCGTCGCACCACGGCGTATACACCACCTGCCCGACGGCCAGCTTCGTCGCGTCGCGCGTGATGAGTCGATCCACGAGCCTCGTCGCATCGCGCCCGCTGACCATGTATTTGAAAAGCGGAGAGACGTCGATGAGCGCGGCGGCGTTCCTGATGGCGTTGTATTCGTGCTCGTGATGCGTTTCGTAGGCGCTGACCGCGTAGTAGCCCGCCCAGTCGCGATAGTTCAGGCTCTCGCACAACGGGAACGTGCGCTCGTGAAATGCCGATCCGATGGGCATAGGGGATTATGAGGCTAGAATCTAGAAACTGAAATCTAGAATCTGGAAACTCAAATCTACAATCTGAGCGCCACACGCTTCAAACTCCAGATCTCAGATTATAGATTTTAGATTCTAGATTCTAGATTCCAGATTGCAGTTTCCCCATGCGCTACGACGTTATCGTGATCGGGGGCGGGCACAACGGGCTCGTTCACGCCGCTTATCTGGCGCGCGCGGGGCGGCGTGTGCTCGTGCTCGAGCGGCGCCACGTGCTTGGCGGGGCGGCGGTGACCGAAGAGGTGTTTCCCGGCTTCCGCATCTCGGTGTGTTCGTACGTCGTCTCGCTGCTGAGACCGCAGATCATCCGCGACCTCGATCTGGCCCGCCACGGCTTCGAGGTGCTGCCGCTCGACGGCACCTTCACTCCGATGCCGGACGGCAACTATCTCTGGCGGGTGAACGATCACGGCCGCACGCGCCGCGAAATCCTGCGCCACTCGCGCGTCGATGCCGAAGCGTACGACGAATACGGCAAGGCGATGATCGACATGGCGCGCTTCGTCAAGCCGACGCTCGACGTGCGCGCGCCCGATCCGCTGTCGCTTTCGCCTGCAGACCTTCGCGCCTTGTACCGCATCGGCAGGCGGTTTCAATCGATGTCGGCCGAATCGCGCTATCGCCTCGTGCAGCTCATGACGATGAGCGCCGCCGACTTCCTCGATCAATGGTTCGAGACCGACGTCCTGAAGGCGACGATGTCGGCTTCGGGAATCATCGGCACCTTTCAGGGGGTGCGATCGCCGGGCACCGCGTACGTCCTGCTCCACCACTACATGGGAGAGATCGACGGCGCGTTCCGATCGTGGGGATTCGCCAAAGGAGGGACGGGGGCGATCTCGAATGCGATTGCCGCGGCGGCGCGCGAGGCCGGCGTGGAGATTCGCACGCAAGCAGGCGTGAGCCGGATTCTGACGAAACACGGGCGGGCCGCCGGAGTCGTGCTCGAAAACGGAGACGAGATCGAAGCGGAGATCGTGTCTTCGTCTGTCGATCCGCGTCTGACGTTCACGAAGTTTCTGGATGCGAGCGAGCTTCCGGGCGACTTCCTCGACGAAGTGCGCCGCTACAAGTTCCGCGGCTCGTCGGGAAAGGTGAACCTCGCGCTCGACGGCCTCCCGAATTTCACCAGCCTCCCCGGCGAGGGACGGCAACTGCGCGGCGCGATCTCCATCTCGCCGAGCCTCGACTACATGGAGCGCGCCTACGACGACGCCAAGTACGGACAATTTTCGCGCCGGCCGTACATGGATGTGGTGATTCCGAGCCTCACCGATCCGTCGGTCGCTCCCCCAGGCAAACACGTCATGTCCTGTTTCGTTCAATACGCGCCGTATCACCTGAACGGTACGACATGGGACGCCGAGCGGGAACGGTTCGGCGACACCGTGATCGATACGCTCGCCGAATACGCGCCGAATCTGAAGTCACTGATTCTGCACAGGCAGGTCGTCACGCCTCTCGATCTCGAGCGCGAATGGGGATTGAGCGAAGGCAATATTTTTCAGGGCGAGCTCGCGCTGGAGCAGCTGCTGTTTCTGCGGCCCGTCCCGGGATTCGCGAAATACCGCACGCCCATCGGCAACCTTTATATGTGCGGCTCGGCCACCCATCCAGGCGGCGGCATCATGGGCGCGCCCGGCCGTAACGCGGCGCTCGAAATCCTCAAATGATCGACGTCATCGTCATCGGTGGCGGCCACAACGGCCTCGTCACCGCCGCGCTTCTCGCGCGCCGGGGACTGAAGACGGTGGTGCTCGAGCGACGCCCCGCTGTCGGCGGCGCCGCGGTCACTGACGAGATCCATCCCGGATTCAGAATCTCCACGCTGGCGCACTCCGTCCACCTCAACACGAACCTCGTCAACGACCTGGGGCTGAGCAAGCACGGCCTCGAGCTGATCGACCCGGATCCGCATCTGTTCGTGCCCCTGCCCGACGGCCGCGCGCTCGCGCTTGGACGCAACCCTGATGCGAGCGCGGCAAGCATTGCGCAGTTCTCGAAGCGGGACGCCCAGCGCTATGCGGATTTCTCCGCGGCAATGGAGCGCATACGAAAGTTCACTGCCGGGGTGCTGGCGGCCGCCCCTCCGGACATCGAACGGCCGTCCCGCGGCGATCTCTGGCAGATGCTGTCGATGGGCCGCCGGTTCCGGGGCCTCGGAAAAGAGGACGCGTATCGCGTGTTGCGGTGGGCGCCGATGTCGGCCGCCGATTTTGCCAGCGAGTGGTTCGAGTCCGAGCCGTTGCGCGCCGCCATCGCCGCGCCGGGCATCTTCGGCACCGCTCTCGGTCCGCGGTCGGCGGGCAGCACGGCCGTCCTCCTGATGAAGATGGCGGCCGGCGGCGGAACGCCGCGCCTGGTTCGGGGCGGCCTTGGGGCGTTCACCGCCTCGCTGGCGGCGGCGGCCCGCGCTGCCGGCGCAGATATCCGATCGAACGCTGATGTCGTGGGCATCGACGTGCATGACGGGCGAGCTGCCGGCGTTACGCTCGGTTCCAGAGAAAGATTGGAAGCGCGCGCCGTGGTGTCGAACGCAGATCCACGGAGGACGTTGCTGGGACTGGTCGATCCAATCGAGCTCGAGCCGGGGTTCCTCGCGCGCATGCGAAGCTACCGCTCCACCGGCAATGTTGCGAAGGTGAACCTGGCGCTGAGCCGGCTCCCCGGATTCACGGCGGCCGCCGGAGATCCGCGCGCGCTTGGCGGGTTCATCCAGATCGGTCCGACGCTCGACTACCTGGAGCGCGCGTTCGACGCGTCGAAATACGGCACCTACTCCACGCGGCCATACATGGAGATCACCATCCCATCGCTCACCGATTCCGCGCTCGCTCCGGCGGGCGCGCACGTGATGTCGATCACCGCACAGTTCGCACCGTATCACTTGCGGGACGGCCTCGAATGGACTGAGGCGGGCGAACATTTCGCGGATGTGGTGATCGACGCTTTGACGGAATATGCGCCGGACCTGAAAGACGTCATCGTCCATCGCGACGTGATTACGCCGGTCGACCTCGAGACCCGGTACGGTTTGACCGGCGGGCATATCTTTCACGGCGAGCTGTCGCTCGATCAGATGTTTACGATGCGGCCGGTGTTGGGCTGGGCGCGGTACCGAACGCCAATCGCGGGGCTCTATCTCTGCGGCGCCGGGACACACCCGGGTTACGGCGTGTCCGGTCTCTCTGGCGCAAACGCCGCCCGCGAAATCCTCAAGGATTTCTCGTCGCGCGGCAACTAAAAGGCCCACGCCGCCGCAACCGGTTTGGCGCTAGAATTGAGCAGCCTTTCAGAGGAGCAGAACATGTCGAACGTGACGCGCAGGGATGTGCTTCAAGGTCTCTTTGCCGCAAGTGTAGCGTTTGAATTTGGTGGCGTTCCCCGTCTCGTTTTCGCGCAGGGCGAGGTGGTGGTGCCGTTCACCGATGTGCCGCCTCCGGCCGCGCCGGCGCCTGGCGCTCCTCCTCCGCCCGTCAGGTTCGATCCCAAAAATCTGACCAGCTTCGTCGTGTCGAACGACGAATTTTTCGCGGTGTCTCACTACGGCATGCCTGCGGTGGATGCCTCTACCTATAAGCTCCGAATCACCGGGCTGGTCGAACGGCCGCTCGAACTATCGCTGGCGGATCTCAAGAAACGGCCGCGCATCGAACACGCGGTCGGCTTCGAGTGCTCGGGCAACAACAACGCACGGGGAAATCCTCTGGTCGGGAACGCGCGCTGGGCGGGAGTCGCGCTCGCGCCGATCTTGAAAGAGGCCGGTCTCAAGTCGAACGGCCGCGAAGTGGTGTTCTTCTCCGCCGATAAAGGCAACGAAGACGTCACCCACGGCCGCGGCAACGCGAAAGTCGAGCAGCACTTCTCGCGAGGCATGGAAATCTCCGACGCCACGCGGCCCGAAGTGTTTCTCGCCTACGAGATGAACGGCCAGCCGCTGCCCCAGAAACACGGCTCGCCCGTGCGTCTGATGGTCCCGGGATGGTATGGCGTCGCAAACGTGAAGTGGCTCGATCACATCCACGTTCAAGACTCGCGCCACATGGGGCGGTTCATGGGGCGCGACTACGTGACGCTCAAGAGCGAAGAGGTCGGCGGTGAAACGCTCTGGATGGAAACGTGGGTCAGCCGGATCCGGTTGAAATCGGCGGTCGCGCGTTTGTCGCGTAACGGCGACAACTTCAAGGCAGTCGGCTTCGCCCTGACCGACGGCACGCCGTTGAAGGCGGTCGAGGTCAGCGTCGACGGCGGCGCCTGGAAGCCGGCGACGATGTGGAAAGAGAACACGGCGTATTCATGGAAGCTCTTCACCTACGAATGGAGCGGCGCGCAACCCGGCGAACATACCATCGTCTCGCGCGCCATCGACGCGCGCGGCGACATGCAGCCGCCCCAGGACCATCCCACCAAACGATCGCAGTGGGAGAACAACGGGCAGTTCGTTCGTAAGTTCACCGTCTAAACGTCGTAATTTCCGATCCTGATGAAATAAAACAGGAGAACGAGAGAACGGGAGAAGTTGTCGATCAAATTTCTCCCATTCTCCCCTTCTCCTGTTATGTTGTGTCTACTCCTTACAGCCTTGCCCGCGCTCTCCCTCGCAACCCTTCCCCTTAATCCCCCACCACCCTCTGTCTCTGTTCCCCCAAACCCTCGACCCCCAGCCGCACCTGGTTGCCGGGGCGGAGATAGCAGCGGCGGCTGCTGTCCCATGCCGATCCCGGGCGGCGTTCCGGTGGAGATGATGTCGCCGGGGTGCAGGCTCATGAAGCGGCTGATGTAGCTGACGAGGAACGCGACGTTGAAGATCATGTGCCTGGTCGTGCTGCGCTGAAACGTGCGGCCATCCACTTCCAGCCACAACTCCAGGTTCTGAGGGTCGGGCACGTCGTCGCGGGTGACCAGCCACGGCCCGATCGGCCCGAACGTGTCCGCACTTTTGCCTTTGACCCACTGGCCGGTGCCCTCGAGCTGAAATGCGCGTTCGGACAAATCGTTGACGACGCAGAACCCGGCAACATGAGACAGCGCGTCGGCTTCGGACACGTATTTCGCGGGATTGCCGATGACGACGCCCAGCTCGACTTCCCAATCGGTTTTTTCAGACCCGCGCGGAATGACGATATCGTCGTTGGGCCCGCACACCGCCGACGTCGCTTTCATGAACAGGATCGGTTCAACCGGCACTTTCATGCCCGATTCCGCCGCATGGTCCGAATAGTTGAGACCGATGCACAGGAACTTGCCGATGCCGCCAACGCATGGGGCAATGCGCACGCCGTCCTCGACAGGGTGAAGCGTCTCGATGTCGAGGTCTCGAAGCCGGTTGAGCGACTCCTGATGCAACGCGTCGCCGGCGAGATCGGGGATGACGGTGGACAGATCGCGGATGCGTCCGCGTGAATCGACGATACCGGGCTTCTCCCGTCCTGCGGATCCGTAGCGCAATAGTTTCATGGGGTTCCAGGGCTACTGTTGACCGCGAGGACGCGGTGCAGCGTCTCCCGGCACGAGGCCCATTGCCCATTTGATGGCCTCGAGATACATCTTCTGAATGGCGGGATCGTCCCACGTGTCGGCGGCATGCCCGAAGTTCGACCAGAACGTGCGCCCCTTGCCGTAGTCGCGCGCGAGGGCGACGGGGATGTCGTGATCCTTCCGGCGATAGTTGGGATGTTTGAGATCCAGCGTCGCGGTGTCGAGACGCGCCAGCACGCGCACCTTGTCGCGGGAATACGGCTGCGCGCGAAGCACGTAGAATTCTTCGGTCCGCGTGAACCCGGCCCCGAAGTGTTTCATCGCCGGAAAATCGGGCGCTTCGACGACGACCCGCCCTTCGAAGATGCCCCACGGGTGGTTGTCGAAGTACCCGCCCATCATCTCGCCGAACTCGGGCCATTCGTAAAACGCCCCGTTCCCCGTATGCGCGCCGACGACCCCCTTGCCGTCGTCTTTGACGAACGAGACGAAGTCTTTCTTCTGCTGGTCGCTCCAGTCGCCCTCCCCGGAGATGAACAGAAACACGGCGTCGAAGTCGTTCAGATTTTTGGTGTTCCTCGCGGGCATCGGGATCGGCTGCTTGGTGATCCATTGCGAGTCGGTGCGGATGAACGTGTCGTAGAGGCCCGACTGCCGTCCGAGATGGTCGATGACCGCCAGCGCGTGCCCGATCGAATCGTGTGTGTAGCCGGTGTGGGTGTCGCCGAGCGCCAGCAGCCGTTTGCGCGCAGGCGGCGTCTGCGCGTGAGCGGCCGCCAGTCCGGCCACCAGCGTGACGCCCAGGATCAGCTTACGCACGCGCAACCCCGGAAGACTCGCGCGCGATCAACCGCGGAGGAATAATCACGCGGCGCGGCGCGTCTTTTTCGTCGCTGTCGAGGCCGTTGAGCAGCAGTTCCGCCGCATTCAATCCCTGATCTTTGCGCGACCAGCCGACAGTCGTCAGCGGCACCTTGAGCATATCGCCGTGCGCGATGTCTCCAACGCCGACGACGGCCACGTCCTCGGGGACGCGGAGACCGGCTTCCCAGATCGCCTTCATCGCGCCAATCGCCGACGGATCGTTGGCGGCAAACACTGCGTCCACCCGCGGCCGCACGGTGAGAAGGCGCTTCATCGCGCGGTAGCCGTCGCTCTCCATGAACCCGGCTTCCACGTACCACTCTGGCGGCGCGTTGAGTCCGCGCAGTTTCAGCGTATCCCGCCAACCCTTTTCGCGCCGTTTCGCGTGGGCGATATTCGGCCCGCCGATGTGCGCGATGGCCTTACGCCCAAGGTCGATGAGGTGGGTGGTCGCCAGCACACCGACGCGTTCGTCGTCGGTGAGCACGCGGTGACATTCGACTTTCGGGTGATCGTCGCGGTCGATCATCACCATCGCGGTGCCGAGCCCGGTCAGCTGTCTCAACAAATCGTCATTCGCGGAACCGTGAACCGACGCGAGCACGATACCGTCCACCTGCCGGCTCCGCAGCATCTCGAGCTCGGCCCGCTCTTTTGTCGGATCTTCACCCGAGCTGCACAGGAGCAGCCCGTAGCCGCGCACGCTCGCGACCGGCTCGATGCCGGCGACAATCTCGACGAAAAACGAATGCATCAGGTCGGGGATGACGATGCCGATCGTGTGGCTGCGGCGGAGGGTCAGGCTGCGCGCGACGGCGTTGCGCTGGTAGCCCAGCTCTTCGATTTTCGCGAGCACGCGATCGCGCGTGGCCTCGCTGATATCGCCGTGGTTGTTGAGGACCTTCGAAACCGTCATGACGGAAACGCCGAGCTCGCCGGCAATCCGCCGCATCGTGGGTCGCGCCATCAGTCGCTGGCTCGCTTCCTGTGGTTAGCTGGTTTACTTTACCGGTAAAGCATATACCCAGTCCGGCTAAAGCCGGACACGACACATACAAAAGCCGGACACGGCGCGCTACCGCCACACCTCGCCGTCCGGAAAGCGATATTTCACGCGGGATTCCGGCTTGATCGTGATGCTGTAGCCCGGCCGCGCCGGGGGCAGGTAACGTCCGCGCCGGATGGTTACGGGCTCCTCGAAGTGTTCGTGCAGATGATCGACGAACTCGATCACGCGCCCCTCCATCGTACCGGTCACGGCAATGAAGTCGAACATCGAGAGGTGCTGAACGTATTCACACAGCCCCACACCGCCGGCATGCGGGCAGACAGGCACGCCAAATTTCGCCGCCATCAGGATGACGGCAAGATTTTCGTTCACGCCCCCCAAGCGGCAACTGTCGATCTGGCAGAAGCTGATGGCGTTGGCCTGGAGCAGCTGCTTGAACACGACGCGATTGGCGCCATGTTCGCCGGTGGCGACGCCGGTGGGCGCAATAGCCTTCGCAATCCGGGCATGCCCCAGCACATCGTCGGGATGTGTCGGCTCTTCGGCCCACCACAGCGTCAAATGCGACAGCTCCTTGATGCGCGCAATCGCTTCGTCCACATCCCAGCGCTGGTTCGCGTCGATCATCAGCTTGTGGTCGCCGCCGATCGCCGTGCGAACGGCGGTGAGCCTGCGCAGATCGTCTTCGGGCCTGCCGCCTACCTTCACCTTGAAGTGCGTCCAGCCCTCGGCGAGCGCTTCGCGGCACAGGCGATGAATCTTTTCGTCCGAGTAGCCGAGCCAGCCGACCGACGTGGTGTAGGCCGGATAGCCATCTCGCCTCAGCACGGCCTCGCGCTGGGCTTTCGTCGCGGCGTTGCGCTCGAGCATCGCGGTGGCCTCGTCCGGCGTGATCGCATCGGTGATGTGATGAAAGTCGATGCACGAGACGAGCTGTGCGGGCGTCATGTCCGCGAGCAGCTTCCAGACCGGTTTCCGCTCCGCCTTGGCGTAGAGATCCCATATCGCGTTTATCACCGCCGCGAGCGAGAGGTGAATGACGCCCTTCTCCGGTCCAAGCCACCGCAGCTGAGACTCGCCGGCCAGGCTGTGCCAGAACGCGCCGAAGTCGCGCGTGATGTCGCGGAGATCGCGGCCGACGACGAGAGGCCGGAACGCCTCGATCGCCGCGGCGCACACTTCGTTGCCGCGTCCGATGGTGAACGTGAGTCCGTGCCCCTCGAGTCCGCTGTCGGTTTTCAGAACGACGTATGCGGCCGAATAATCCGGATCGGTGTGAACGGCGTCGGTGCCGACTTGATCTTTCGAGGTGGGAAAACGAAGGTCGAGGACGTCGAGGTCGGTAATCTTCATCGGCTCAATTCCGGCTCCGCAGGCGGTCCAGCGCCACCGCAAACACGATGATCGTCCCCGTGACGATCTCCTGAACCCAATTGGGCAGCCCGTGCTGCGAGCACCCAATCTGGATGACGGTCATGATACCCGCGCCGGCGAGCGTTCCAACGACGGTGCCTTTGCCGCCAGACAGGCTGCCGCCGCCGATGATGACCGCGGCGATCACGCCGAGCTCGGCGCCGACAGCGACCGTCGGATCGCCAACCGACAATCGCGAGAACTCCATCACGCCGGCGAGTCCGGCAAAGGCGCCCGAAATCGCGTAGACGGCAATCTTGCATCGCTCCACGCGCACGCCGCAGAGCCGCGCCGTCCTCTCATTCGAGCCGATGGCAAACAGGTGCCGTCCGAATCGCGTGTACTTGAGGGTGATGGCAACGGCGATGGCGAGGACGATTACGACCCAGATGCCCGCCGGAAGCAGCCAGCCGCTGCCGTCGCGGACCGTCCGAAGAAGCCCGTTGAGCCAGGTGATCGGCGCCTCGATGCGGCGCTCATCGGCCAGCCCTTTTGCGGCACCGCGCACGAGCAGCATGGTGCCGAGGGTGATGATGAACGGCACCACTCGAAGGCCCGTCACCAGCACGCCGTTGATCAGGCCGCAGGCCGCTCCGGCCGCCATGCCGCCCGCCGCGGCGACGACGGGCCACGCACCGTCGCGGAGAAACATCGCGACGACAACGGTGCTCAGCGCGATTACCGATCCCACCGACAGATCGATCCCCCCGGCGACGATCACCATCGTCATACCCAATGCGGCGACGCCGACGATGGCCGTCTGGCGAGCCATCAGCTCGAGGTTGGCAGGGCTGAAAAACCTGGGGCCGATCAGAAATCCAAAGAGGATCGCGACGAGGGCAAGGCCGAGAAGTACTCCAGCGTCCGAAAATCTCTTCATGACGCCGCGCGGGTTCCGGAGGCTTCGAGCAGGAGCGAATGTTCGGTCCACTCAGAAGCGGGGCGTGGGGTACCGAGATGCCCTCTCGACATCACCGCGATGCGGTCGCACAGGGCGAGCAGCTCGGGAAAATACGAGCTGACGATGATGACCGATTTCTGCCGGCTGGCGCCGCGGCCCGAGACGAGCGCGTCGATCAGCTCGTAGATCTGCGCCTTGCTCGATACGTCGATGCCGCGCGTCGGCTCGTCGAGAATCAGGACGTCGACATCATGATGCAGCAGGCGCGCGAGAGCGACCTTCTGCTGGTTGCCGCCGGACAGCGAAGAGATCTCCTGATCGGCTCCTGTCGTGCGAATGCCGAGCGCTTCAATCAACCTGGCGGCCGCGCGCGTCTGCCGCGCCGGCGAGACAAAAAACCCGGCGCCAAGGCCCTTCAGCCGTGTCAAGGTCATGTTGTCGGCGACGCTCAAGTTCGCGGCGAGCCCTTCGCCGGCCCGGTTCTCGCTCAGCATTCCCATCCCGAGCTGCCACCACTTTGCGGGAGTGAATCGCCCGGCGTGCAGGCCAAGCGTGACCGTGCCGCTTTTAATCGGATCGAGGCCGAACACGGCGCGAAGCAGGCGTGTGCGTCCGGCGCCGAGGAGACCGGCGATGCCGAAGATTTCTCCGCGGCGGAGAGTAAACGAGGCCGGATCGATCCGCTCCGGAGCGAGAGCCTGCAGCTCCAGCACGATGTCGCCGAGCGTCCGCGCCCGCCGCGGGTAGAGATCGTCCAGTGTGCGGCCGACCATCAGGGAAACCATCCGATCGCCTGACGTCTCGTCGGTCACCCCTTCGCCCGCGTTGCGGCCGTCGCGCAGCACGACGAAGCGCGTGGAGACCTGAAGGACTTCTTCGATGAAGTGCGAGATGTACACGATGGCGAGCCCCTGCCGTCGCAATCGTGCGATGAGCTCGAACAGCCGTTGCGCATCGCCGTGTGCGAGGCTGCTGGTCGGCTCGTCGAGCACGAGCACGCCGCAGCCGCAGGCAAGGGCGCGGGCAATCTCCACGAGCTGCTGCGCTGCCGGCGACAGCTCGCCGACGCGCGCGTCCACCGGAATTTCAGGGTGATCGAGCTGGTCGAGTGCGGCGCGCGCCTTGCGCCGAATGGCATCGCGGTGGAGGAATCCGATCGCCCCCAGCGCTCCAGACCGCGCGGGCTCGACGCCCAGCGCGATGTTGTCCATCACGGTCAGATGCGGGGCGAGTGACAACTCCTGGTAGATCATCGCCACGCCGGCGCGCCGCGCGTCGCCGGGATTTTTCGGCGCAAACGGCTTCCCGTTCAACATCATCGACCCGGCGTCAGGCGCGACGACACCCGCGAGAATCGACATGAGCGTGCTCTTGCCCGCCCCGTTCTGTCCGATGAGCGCGCACACGTCGCCCGAGCGCACGGCGAGATCCACGCCGTCGAGCGCGACGGTGCCGCCAAACGCCTTCCGCACACCGCGCATCTCGAATTGCGCGTTCATCGGTTCGCCATCGTTCGTTTCCGGAAAATAGGGGTCGGGTGTGATTTTTACGAATTTCGTAAAAATCACACCCGACCCCTATTTTCCGGACAGATCGGGATGCAGCAGCTCCTTGACGGCGGGATCGTTCATCTTGTCGCGCGTCACGAGCTGCACGCCGGTGTCGATTCGCCGTTCGACCTTCCGCCCCTGCAGATGATCGACCATGGTCTTGACACCGAGATACCCCATCTTGACGGGATCCTGCACGACGAGCGCGTCGATATGCCCGTCGCTCATCGCTTTCACCAGCGTGTCCGACGCGTCGAAGCCGATGAACTTCACCTTTCCCGCCCATCCACTGTCGGCTAACACGCGCACCAGCGCCAGCGTGTTCGACTCGTTCGACGTGAAGATCCCGTCGAGATCGAGTGATCCGTCCGGACGACGGTAGCGATGGAGCATCGCTTCGGCTCGTTTGTACGCACCGTCGACATCGGCGCCGCCGTATTGGTTGGAGCTGAGAACTTGAATATCCGGATGCTTGCGAATCTCTTCGAGAAACCCTTCTTCGCGATCGGTCGTGCTCGCCGACCCTTCGGCGTAGCGGAGCACGACAATCTTGCCGCGGCCCTTGATCATCCCGGCGAGCGCTTCGGCAGCCATCTGACCGCCGCGGCGGTTGTCGGTCGCCACGAAACTCACGTATTCATCACCTTTCAGCGCCGAATCGAATATCACCACCGGAATCTTCGCTCGAGCCGCGGCGCTCACCGGCCCGACGAGCGCCGCCTCGTCGAGCGGCGCCAGAACGATGCCCGATACGCCGCGCGTGATGAAACCTTCGACCTCGGCAACCTGCGACGCGCGATCGTCTTCGCGGAGAGGGCCTCGCCAGATGATGTCTACGCCAAGCTCCTTCCCGGCGCGTTCGGCACCGGCCCGGATGCTCTGCCAGAACACGTGCGACGTGCCTTTCGGAATCACCGCAATGGTCATCGCTCCGGAATCTGCCGTCGACGACGATCCGCCGCACGCCCCCAGCAGAGCGCAGATAACGAGCGTTCCTGCAAACAGCGATCGCGTCACACGGGATCTCCTTTCGGGTACTTCCAGTCTCCACAGGCGCGCGGCATTCCCGCCCATCACAGCCTCTCGTTCGCTGTCCGGCCGGCCGGCCATATAGTCGCTCACCACGTTCATCGTCCTGCCGTATCCCGCCGCAACCGTGCATACCGGCCAGTCCGAGCCGACGACCAGCCTGCGCGCCCCAAACGCGTCGAACGCCGCGTCCAGATACGGGTGGATGTCGGCTGGCGTCCAGGACGTCCACTCGGCCTCGGTCACAAGGCCCGACAACTTGGCGCAGACGTTTGGCAAGGCGGCGAGATGGCGGATGCCTCTTTCCCACGCGCGAATCTCGCGCGAGCGGATATCCGGCTTCGCCAGATGATCGACAACGAACCGCTGCCGCGGAAATCGCCCGGCGAGCTCGGCGGCCGCGGTCAGATGCCTCGGGTAAATAAGGATGTCATAAGTCAGGCCGAAATCCGCGAGCCGCGACACCCCGCGGCAGAAGTCGGGCCGCAGCATGAACCGATCGTCCGGCTCCGACTGCACGATGTGCCGTACGCCCACAAGTTTTGGTTGTCGAACGGTCTGTTGCAGTTGCCGCTCGACGTCATCCGCGCGGAGATCGATCCAGCCGATGACGCCCGCGATGAACGGATGAGCCTCGGCCAGCTCGAGCAGCCATCTGGTCTCTTCTGCTGTCTGACGCGCCTGCACCGCGACGCACGCATCGAAGCCGGCGGCCGCCATCTCGCGGTGCAACTCAGCCGGCAGGAAATCGCGCCGCAGCACCGCCATCGAATCATCGATCCAGGCGTACTCGCCAGCGGTGTAGCGCCAGAAATGCTGATGCGCATCGATCTTCATGAAACCCACACTGGCAGATTTCCAATCTACCAATCTACCAATTCAGACCTCGGGTATAGGCGTGCCGCCCGCGGCGTTCGACTGATAGCAGGCTTCGACGAGCGCCATCGTCTTGATGGCATCTTCGACAGGCGAGACGAGTGCGGCATCTTCGCCCGCGACAAATCGCTGCAGGTTCGACATCGGGCCTTCGAACGCCTCGATGAACCACGAGCCGCGCAGGTCGATCGGCTGCCAGGGGCCCCGGCCGAGCGCGACCTCGAGCGTATCGGGAGGCCCGTTCGGATAGTCGATGTTGACCCCCATCGTCGCTTGCGCAGACCCGGCAGTGCCTTCGACCTTCAAGAACGACGCGCAATGAGTCGCTTCCTGCAGGTGCGTATGGTTCATCATCAGCGAGCAGCGCAAGCGCTTGCCATAGTCGAGGATGATCGAGCTGCGCGTGTCCTGGAATTCAGGCATCGCGGGATGCGGCACCGCGCGGCAGTGCACGCCGCGAGGTTCCCCCACGAACGCGCGAATCACGTCGAGGTAGTGAATGGAGTGATACAGAATTTCGAGGCGGGGCGCCCCTTCCAGGAACGTCCACAAATGCCACGGCTGCCTGACGACGAGCCGCACCTCGATATCGACAATCTCGCCGAGCTCGGTTCGCGCGAGGAGATCGCGCAGCGCCAGCACGTTCGGACTGAAGCGCAGCTGAAAATTGATCGAGGCAGCCAGTCCCAGCTCGCGGCAGATCGCCAGGATCGAATGCGCGGCCGCCAGATCTTCGCCCATCGGCTTCTGAATCAGGACGGCGGAGCCGCGCGGCAGCTCTTTCAACACTCCCGCGATCTGATCGCCGGGCACGGCGAGGTCGAAGATGACGTCGGGCACCGCAACGGCTTCGGCGAGCGTGCCGTACACGTTGAGCGAACCGAAACGTCTGGAGGTATCCCGCGCCGCTTCCGGCCGGATGTCGTAAAGGCCCGCGACGGGAAAATGGAGGCGCTGGTAGACCGGCAGGTGAGCGGTACGCACGACCCCGCCGGCGCCGATGATGACGATCGGACGCGGGCGTGACGGCAGCGGCCAGGCCTGCCGCAAACCGGTCATCGTCCCCGGATCAGGATACGCGCGGCCGATCGGCGACGTGGGCAATGGCCGGCTCCTGCTGATGCGCTGATCCGAGATGAAAAACGGGTTCCATGACGGCCCACCACTCGCCGGGCCTCGCCCCGGCTGGCGGCTCCTGAAGCGACTTCATGAGCTGCTCCCACTCCGCCACGCGCGCACTCGAACCTGCGTGAGTCCTGAACGCAGCCAGATAATCGAGGCCGTCGCGCATTTGGACGACCATGACGAGCGTTCGGCCGAGCAGGTGGATGTCCATGCGCTCCACCCCAACCTTCAACAGGCTGTCCTGCACTTCCGGCCATATCTGCCGGTGATGCTGTTTGTAGGTTTCGATCACGCCCGGACCGTCTTTCAAGTTCACCGTGAATACGTGGAGACTCATTGGTTCAGCACTCCGCCGTCCAGTGGATAGGCCTGGCCGGTGACGAACGCCGCCTCGTCAGAGCACAAATACAGCGCCAGGTATGCGACTTCTTCCGGAGTGCCCATGCGGCCCATCGGCTGATAGGCGGCCAGCTCCTGAAGGACTTCCTGCTCCCGGCCCGGATAGTTCGTGCTGACGAACCCGTCAACGAATGGTGTGCGGATGCGCGCCGGGCAGATGCAGTTGCAGCGGATGTTACGGCTCACGTAGTCCACGGCGATCGACTTGGTCATCGTGAGCACCGCACCCTTGGTCATCGAATATGCGAATCGATCGGCCACTCCGATGAACGACACGATCGAAGCCATGTTCAGTATGACGCCGCCGCCCTGAGCCACCATCGCGGGCACCGCGGCCTGGCTACATAAAAACACGCCCTTGACGTTTACCCGGTAAAGCCTGTCGAATTCGCTTTCGGGCGTCCGCTCGATGTTCCCTACGTGCGCCACGCCGGCGTTGTTGACGAGAATGTCCAGCCGCCCTGCCCGCTCGAGAACGACGGAAAATGCCGCTTTTACGCTCGCCGCGTCGGCGACATCGCACTTCGCGGTATCGGAGCGGCCGCCCGCCGCAACAACGAGCGACGCCGTTTCCCGCGCCGCATCCTCATCCAGATCCAGGACGCAGACCAGCGCGCCCTGGAGTCCGAACACTAGCGAGATAGCCCGTCCGATGCCGGAACCGCCACCCGTGACCGCCGCCACCTTCCCATTGAGATTGAACAATGCGCAGGGCGTGAAGTACTACACTTTACAAGTAAAGTCAACGAATTCTGTTTACTTTATCGGTAAAGTTAGGGAAGCACCGGTGGCACGGTTCGGGTGCGGGTATTGCGGGTATTGCGGCACGGCACTCACTCGCGTGGACCGCGAGTGAATGCGTTAATGAAGCAGCGCTGCGACGCCCAGCAACACGGTGGCGGTCATCACCCCGACGCCGACCGACAAACCAACCACTGCGGAAACCAGTTGAAAGAAGCCCTGTTGTGTATTCATATCATTCACTCAATCCTTGCTCATATGTAATAGCACCTTTGATGCCATATTTGCGGAGCCAAACCTCCTGATGCGCGCCCGGTCATTCCTCGTTCTGCTTTGGCTCACGGCGGTAGGAATGGCCGGACTCATGTATTTTTTCCACCACGACGCGCTCAAGGAGACCTTCGCTGGTCTCGCCGAACGGCCGTCTGGCTGGCAATACACGGCTTATCTGGCCCTCGGCTGCCTTCGGGGGTTTACCCTTATTCCGGTCACCTACCTCGTCGTCGCCGGCATGTTGGTGCTGCCGCCCTTTCCTCTTTACCTGCTCACCCTGGTGGGCATCGTCGTGTCTTCGGCGGCTGTTTATTACTTCGCGGAGAGTCTTCAGCTGGGCGCCTTCTTCGAGCGCCGTTACGCCCCTCAGGTGCGGGAGCTGCGCGCCGTTCTCGCCAGGCGGGAGCTGCCCATCGTCATTGCCTGGAGCTTCTTCCCGATGGCGCCAACCGACCTCATTTGTTATGTATGCGGGGCCCTGAGGATCGATTTGAAGAAATGCCTGCTGGGGGTCACCCTCGGCGAGGGAACGATTTGCGCCATTTACATCGTTATAGGCACGGGGATGCTCTCCTGGTTGCGCTAACCTGTCGGTTCCCGGCGCGTATTAGCTGGTAATGAAAAACTTACAGATATTCGTGCTGACGGCGGGCCTCACCTGCACTGTATCCGGTGTCCAGGCGCAGCAGCCGCCCGCACGGCCGGCCACGCCCGTTACGCCGCAGCGCCCGGCAGCGCCTGCCACGCCGCAGAGCCCGCCCTCATTTCAGGTGCCTCCGGACGGGCAGGACGCGCGTGAAACGCGCGAACGGCTGAACAACATCTTCGAACAGCATCCGCCTTCGGTGCGGGAAGTGCTGCGCATTGACCCCACGCTGATGTATCGCGCCGACTATCTCGCCACCTACCCGGCCCTCGCCGCGTTCCTGGAACAGCATCCGGAGATCGCGCACAATCCGTCGTTTTTCGTCGGCGAGCGCAGGTTCGACGAACAGCCCACCAACGCGAGGATTGAGGGGGCCCGGGCGCTGAGAAACATGATCGAGTTCGCCGGCGTGGCCTTGATCGTCATGACCATCACCACGGGAATCGTCATCCTCGCGAAGACGGTCCTGGAGCATCGTCGGTGGCAGCGTGCGGCGAAGGCGCAGGCCGAGCTCAACACGAAACTGATCGACCGATTCGCCTCGAGCGAAGATCTGCTCGCGTATCTGCAGTCGCCGCAGGGAAAGCTCCTGACCGAATCGCCGACGCTGCCGCATCTCGCGGCGGCGCGGACGATGGACGCGCCCCTCAGCCGCATCTTCTGGTCGCTGCAGGCTGGCGCCGTTCTGGCGTTCGCCGGAATCGGCATGGTGTTCGTCAGCACCCGTATGACGGGAGAGCTCGAGCTCGCGCGGCCTCCCATATTCGCCTTCGGCACGGTCATCCTGACCATCGGCATCGGCTTCCTCGTGTCTTCGATCATCTCGTTCCTTCTCTCGCAGCGCCTCGGCCTCGTCAAGCCGCTTTCGGCGCGATTCAGCGGTGAGGCGCCCGGATCATGACGCGGCGTCTCCTCTCGGTCGCCTTTCCATTCATGGACGGCCTCGACCCAATCGCCGAAGCGCCTGACGCGGCAACCGACGACACGCTGCAGATGGACGAAGAGACGTTCCGCGGCTTCTACACGCGCACCTCCGGCATGCTTTGGGCCTACGTCGTGCGGGCAACCAACGACCCGTCGGGCGCGGACGACCTGCTGCAGGAAACGTATTACCGCCTGCTGCGTTCGGCGATGACCTTCGAGTCGGACGATCACCGGCGGAACTACCTCTTCCGGATTGCGACGAACCTGATTCGCGACCGGTACCGGCGGCCGAGAATCGACAACGCGCAACTGCCGGAGCACGGCGAACGCGACATTCCCGCGGGCGGAGATCTGGCGCAGCAGACGCAGCAACGGGCCGACTTGCGGCGGGCGTTGGCGTCCCTCTCCGTGCGCGAACGCCAGATGGTCCTGTTGGCGTACGGTCACGGCTCGACGCATCAGGAAATCGCCGGCATGCTGGGTTTGAAAACGGGGAGCATCAAGCCGCTGCTGTTTCGCGCGCGCCGCAAACTGGCGAGGATGTTGCGCTCATGACGTTCCGAGGCTGTCAATGCGACAAGGCGGAGTGCCCGGAATGCGGACCGCTCGTGGCGCTCGCCGCGGAGATCCGCCGGGAATACGACGACACGCGGAAGGATGCGCGCGTGCCGACACCTGAAATCGTGTGGTGGCGCGCGCAGATGCGCGCCCGGCAGGAAGCCTCGCGCGCCGCCGCCCGCCCGATTGTGTTCACGCAGGCCATCGCCATCGCCGCGCTCATCGGATTGCTCGTGTCTGTCGCGACGCGCATGACGCTGCCGGTCATTTCGTGGACCGACATGACGCCGGCGCTCGTTGCCAGCCTGCCCCTCCTGCGCTTCGCCGTCATCGCGGCGGTGCTGCTCGTCGCCGCTCCAGTGGCGGTGTATTTCGCGTTATCGCGCGATTGACCCGGCGCGACGTTTCATTTTTTTCTTCCATCCCACGGTTTATAATCCCGCCACACCAACAGGGGTGCCCGTTGTCCCTCAGCGAAAGGCGGGGTCACATGTCGCGCCTTCCCAGGATTTTGCTCGTCGCCATCCTCGGTCTCGTTAGCCTTCCTCTCGCCGGGCAGTCGCCCGCACCGGGAAAGCCCAGCATCGCGAACGGAGAGTGGCCCGACTATTCGGGCGACCTGCGGGGCTGGCGGTATTCACCTCTCGACCAGATCAACGCGGCCAATTTCAATCAGCTCCAGGTCGCGTGGCGGTTCAAGACCGATCACCTCGGCCCCCGGCCCGAGTACAAACTCGAAGGCACTCCCGTCATGGTGAAGGGGACCCTCTACACCACGGGCGGAACGCGCCGCTCGGTCATCTCACTCGACGGAAGGACCGGCGAGCTCAACTGGGCCCACAGCCTCCGCGAAGGACAACGCGCGGCTGTGTCTCCGCGTCAGTTGTCGGGCCGAGGCGTGTCGGTACTGGACCGACGGCAAAGGCGACGAGCGGGTCGTCTATGTGACGACGGGCTATCAGCTGGTCGAGCTCGACGCCAAGACCGGCGCGATGATTCCGTCGTTCGCCAACAAAGGTGTTCTCGATCTCAAGGTTGGCGTGGTCAAAGGCGTGAATCAGCAGATCGATCTCGCGACCGGCGAGATCGGCATACATTCGACGCCGGCGGTCGTCGGCGACATCGTCATCATCGGTTCGTCGTTCCGCGAAGGGGCGACGGTTTCCACCCACAACAACACCAAGGGTCTGGTGCGCGCGTTCGATGTGCGCACGGGCAAGCAGCTGTGGCGCTTCAACACGATTCCTGCGCCAGGCGAGTTCGGCCACGAGACGTGGGAAAACGATTCGTGGGCGATCAACGGCAACGTCGGCGTCTGGACGCAGATCAGCGTGGACGAAGAGCTTGGGCTCGTTTATCTGCCTGTCGAATCGCCGACCTCGGATCATTACGGCGGGCACCGCCCGGGCAACAACCTGTTCGCCGAAAGCCTCGTGTGCGTCGATCTCAAGACCGGCAAGCGCAAATGGCATTTCCAGTTCGTGCATCATCCTCTGTGGAATCTCGACATGTCGTCAGCGCCCCTGCTGACTGACATCACGGTGAACGGCCGCGCCGTCAAAGCCGTCGCGGTACCGAGCAAGCAGAACTTTCTGTACGTGTTCGATCGGGTGACCGGTCAGCCTGTGTGGCCGATCGAGGAGCGGCCGGTTCCGGCGGGCGACGTGCCCGGCGAGACCTACTCGCGAACTCAGCCCTTCCCAACCAAGCCGCCTGTATACGCGCGCAACTTCGTCAACATCCCGGACGACATCATCGACTTCACGCCGGAGCTGCGCGCCAAGGCGATGTCACAGTTGTCGCGCTACAAGCCGGGACCGATCTTCAACCCGCCGATTCTCGGAAGAAACGACGGCCTGCTCGGCTCGTTGAGCGTCGGCAACCTCGGCGGCGGCACGAACTGGCCCGGCGGCGGATACGACCCGGAGACGCGGATTGCGTTTCTGCCGGCGTCGAACTCGGGCATCAACACGCATTCGCTCGTCACGCCCCCGGCGGGATTCTCCGACATCCGTTATGTCCGCGGCGTCGCCGGCACGCCCTTCGTCGAAGTGTTCGGACCCGGCGACTGCTGCGCGGCGGACTCGCCTCGCGCAATTGCACAGTCAGCCAGAGGCGCCGGAGCTCCGGTGTTGCCATCGACGGCCATGGCTTCGGAAACCGTGGCGGGCACATCGAAGCTTCCTGCCGGCGGGCTGACGGTGGATGGCCTGCCGATCATGAAACCGCCGTACGGCGTACTGGCGGCGATTCAGCTCGACAGAGGGGATCTGCTGTGGCAGGTGCCGCATGGCGACACGCCCGACGGCGTGCGAAACCATCCCGCGCTCAAGGGAATGACGATTCCAAAGACAGGACAAAACGGCGCGGTGGGTTTACTCGTCACCAAGACGCTGGTGATCATGGGCGACCCGCAGGCGACGACGACATCGCGCGGCCGCGGCGCGATGCTGCGCGCGTACGACAAGATGACGGGCGCTGAAGTCGGCGCGGTGTTCATTCCAGCGCCGCAGAGCGGATCGCCGATGACCTACAGCGTCGACGGACGGCAGTACATCGTCGTGGCCGTCAGCGGCGGCCCCTACTCGGGCGAGTATATTGCGTTCAGCCTCCCGCAGAAGTAGACGCTTGAGAACGACGAACTGAGAATCTAGAATCTAAGATCCTGAGCGCGAGACAGAACCAAGTATCAGATTTTAGATTCTAGATTTTAGATTCCAGTTCGCAGATTTACCTACGTCGTAATTGTCAGTACGTTATTCGTAAATGCTGTGGGGAATGTCTGCAGCGACCTTGTCGCTGGTCCCTGAGTCACGGCGCCGCTGCTCGTGAACCGCGAGCCATGCGCCGGGCAGACGAAGGTGCCCGACGAAACCCCGTTGATGATGTTCTGCTCGTGGGTACAGATCGCTGTGAGGGCGGTGAACGAATCGCCCGACCGCGTCACCAGAAACCTGCTGTTGCCGGCCTCGACAAGCGCCGCACTGCCGGGATTTGCGAGCGCAGATCCGCTCACATTCGCTACGGTTACCTGATTGCCGGATGCCGTCGCACTTACCGTGGCGAGTTGAGTGACGTTGCCGCCCCCGCCTCCGCCCCCGGGAGAATTCGGATTCCCGCCGCCGCAGCCCTCGATGAACGAAGCGACGGTGACGAACGAAATTGCGTGTGCACAAAAGTCCCGCCGCGAAGTTTTGGGGTTTTCCATGGCGGCTGGCTGTGCAATCACTGTGCCCGCTTCGCGCTTGGCGCCTGGACGCAGCGGGCCCGCTATCAGGCCGTGATATCGTCCCATTTGACGATGCTTTCGCGCCGTTTTCCAGCGATCACCGCCACGATGGCATTGATAGTCGTTTGCTGTTCGGGCGGGACAAGTGCGCGCTCGCAAGGACAGCGTCCGCTCACGGTGTCATTCGTCCCGGCGGCCCCGCGGCCAGGCGACGTCGTGCACGTAAAAGTTTCCGGCGCGGCGAGCGACGACATCGTGAGCGCAACGTTGTTCGATCGCGAGGTTACGTTCGAATACGACGAACGCGAACAGCTCTGGCGCTCGCTGGTTGGCATCGATCTCGAGACCAAACCTGGCGCTTACAGCATGCACGTGACGCGTCCGTCGAGCGAGCGCGCCGTTGGTGCAGCCGCTGGAGATCGTGCCGAGGCAATTTCGCGTACGCCGCCTCCGCGTGGGCTCGGCGTTCGTCGATCCGCCGGAAACGGCCCTGGAACAAATCAAGCGCGACAGCGATGCGCTCGCCGAGGCCTATGCGCGATCGACGCCGAAGCAATGGCAGGGAGCATTCCTTCAGCCGGTCGAGGGCACACCCTCGAGCAATTTCGGCACGCGAAGCTACTACAACGGACAACGGCGGTCGCCTCACTCGGGCGTCGATTTCGGGGGAGAAGTGGGGACGCCCGTCCGCGCGTCGAATTACGGCATCGTCGTGCTCGCGCTCCCGATGTATTTCACCGGCAACACGGTCGTTGTCGATCACGGCATGCGGTTGTTTTCGGTGTTCGCGCATCTTTCTGCGTTCAACGTGTCTGCCGGTGATCACGTCGCGCCAGACACAGTCGTCGGGCTGCTCGGCGCCACTGGACGCGTGACGGGACCACACCTCCACTGGGCGGTGCGGCTCGACGGGGCGCGTGTCGATCCGATGTCCCTCATCGCGGCGACGAGGTAGCAGACATGTACCTCGTGCAGATCCTGCTTCCGTCGTACGACAACGAAGGCCACGAGTTCGAGGCGCGCGAATATCTCGAGCTGCGCTCGGAGCTCGCGGATCGGTTCGGCGGCGTCACCGCCTACATGCGTGCGCCGGCTCGTGGTGTGTGGAAAGGCGACTCCGGCGAGACAACCCGGGACGACATCGTGATTTTCGAAGTGATGACCGAAGAGCTCGACCGGACGTGGTGGACGACGTTTCGAAAGCAGCTCGAGAGGCGCTTCCGTCAGGAGAGCGTCATCGTACGCGCGCTCACCAGCACGGTGCTGTAACTACTGGTCGCCGCTCGCGCGAGGCTCAGCGATCTCGTTCGCCATCACCTGCGCGACGTTGGGCAGCAGGCGCTTCGCTTCCTCGATATCACGCTGTGCGGCGACGTCTTCCAGACCTCGCCTCATCCCGCGGCCGAACAGCGCCAGCGCGTATTCGGCTCCTCGGCCGATTTTAGGGTTCAGCCGGTTGGCCGTGTCGAAATCGCTCAGCGCGGAATCGAACCGGCGCAAATCGAGCCGCGCAAGACCGCGATTGCGGAATGCATTGGCGTAGGACGGATCTTCGCGAATAGCGCGGCTGAAATTTTCGACGGCGCTCGTCGCGTCGTTGCGCTCCAGGAAGATGATGCCGCGATTGTTATAGGCGTGTGCGTAGCGCGGGTCGAGACGAAGCGCCTCGTCGTAATCGCGCATGGCCAGATCGAACTGTTCGCGATCGCGATACGCGTTGCCGCGGTTGTTGAATGCGTCGGCCGCGCTCGGGTTCAATCGAATCGCCTCGCCATAGTCGCGGATGGCCAGATCGAGGCTTCCCGCGCGGCGGAACGCGATACCTCGATTGATATACGCGCCCTCATTCGACGGATCCAAAAAAATGACTGACGTGCACGCCTCGATGGCAGCCGTCGATGTGTCGGTTGAACACGTACGCCACTGGTTGCCCTGGGCGCCCGTGTCGGCGACGGCCGCGATACAGACGAGACTGAGCAGTTGCAGCGGGACCCGCACTCTGCCGATTCATACGACGTGTGGGCTCGTGGTGTTTCCAGGCTGGGGTCACGTTTCGCACATTTTCGCCACGGCGTCCTGCGGGCCACCCCGCCGGTGTACCTGTTTTGTCTCGGATCGCTGCACGTATTCGCGAAGGATTGTCCGGCCGACCGCTACTTCACGTGGATGTTTTCTTCGGTCTGCACCGTGAACCGGCGGTAATTGCTGTAGGTCGCCTCGCCTGACGACACGTTCACCAGATTCCGGTTCGTATATCTCTCGATCATTTTCACCGGTACCGCGACGCCCATGGCCTCATCGAAGCCGAAGGTGACGTCGAGGCTCGCGTTCACACCAAACCCCGCGTCGACGCTCGCGTCGGCCCTGAGGATTCTGCCGGTTTCAGGGTCGACCCACGCTCGCCCGTGCGCGGGCACGTCCCTCAGGTCTCGCGTGCGCGTGATGGTCGGCCGCCCGGTTTCGGTAAATCGGATCACCCAGACTTTGGTCGAGCCAATTGACGCGTCGCCGCCTTTGGTGAACTTCATGCGCTGGCGATTGCGGCCGTCGAGCAGCTCGAGCACGAAGGCGGGATCGTTCGTGGTCCGCACGACGGGACCGATGTTGTAGCGCGCGCTTTCCTCGGCAATCCTCCGCGCCTGCTGCATCGCATGTGGCGACGGCTTCGCGAACAGTTCCGCCAGCCGCTTCGCGGAATCGGTCACCGGCTTGCCGTCCACCGTAAACACTTCACGAAACCCCAGCCACTCGGCGTCTCCCGGCACCTGGATGAGCCCGAAATCCGACACCAGCAGCCGGCGGTTGCGGCGCATGCCGGCGCCGATGCGCTGCTCGTAGCGCTCGGTGGCAATCATCGGCCGGGAGATTTTTTGCGTATTCGGCAAGGTATGCGGTCATCCGGTCGAGCACCGCGTCGAGCGCCGCATCGGTCTGCGCGTGCGCGGTTGCCGACAACGCAAGAACGAGGAGCAGCGCCCTCATTTGACCGAGGGCGCCGCAAGGGCTATTGCGATTTGCCGCGCGCGGTGACCGGCCATACTGCCTCCACGCGATCGTTCCGCACGCCGTAGAACACGTCGTACAAGTTCACGACCGGGTCGCAGTGCGGAATGATCAGCTCGAGCTTGTCGCCGACCTTATATGTCTTGTTCGCGGTGTCGTATTGAATCGTTCCGAATTCGTCCGAACCCGCCGTGTAGCGGAAGCCGGGCTCGCCGATGACGATCGGGTCTGGCTTGTTCAAGGTGAGCGCCTTGGTGCCTGCATCGGTCGTGATGCGGTTTGGGAAATAGGTGTTCACCACCGTCGTCATCACCGTCAGCGACGGCGCGAAATCGGTGAAGATTTCACCCTTCTCGTTGCCGATTTCCAGATATTGCGCGTCCATGAACACGTAGCTGCCGACCTGCACGTCGGTGAAGCCGGGCACCTTCGTCATGATGTTGTAGGTCCCCGTGCCGCCGCCGCTGAAGATCTCCATGTTCAGCCCGGACTTCTTCATACGCTCGAACGTGTTTATCGCGTCTTCGTACCGCGAGAGAGACTGGTCGTGGCGTGCTTTGTAGCCCTTGATATGCTGCGCTCCGCCGTCGTACGCGAGCATGCCGCGGAACTTCAGGTTCGGCATCTTGTCGACCGCCTGCGCGAGCGTGAGCGCCAGATCGCCCGGGGGCACGCCGCTGCGCGTGCCCACCGCCACATCGACGACCACGTCGGCCGTGACTCCTGCGGCTTTCGCCGCGTCGGACAGATCGCGCGCGTTCTGCATATGGTCGACGGCCTGAATGAAGTCGCGATTCTTCTTGCGGAGCTCCATCGCGCGGCGGATCTTGGCCGGGCTGAGGTTTGCGGTGGTCATGCACATCTTCTGCACGCCCTCCGCAAACAGCGTCTCTGCCTCGCTGAGCTTGGCCGTGCAAATGCCCACGGCGCCTGCCGCGAGCTGCAGCTTCGATATCTCGGCCGACTTGTGGGTCTTCGCGTGCGGCCGCGCCGCCACTTTCGTGCTCGCCAGGAACGTACGCATTGCCGCGATGTTCTGATCGAGCTTGTCGAGATCGAGCACCAGCGCGGGCGTGTCGAGATCCCACTTGGAGACACCGCGGCTCCCCTTGAGGTCTGTCACGTGCGCCCGGCTGTAGCCGTGCACCTGCTTCGGGATCCAGAAAGTCGCTGCGGTCGCGCCGGCGGTCGAGGTCACGAAATCACGGCGGGATGGCTTGTTCATAAGCGGGATTATAATCCTCTTCCCCCATAGAAGGACGGCACAGGTAAATCCTTCATCGTCTGCAGGCCCGGCCTGGACGACAACACTTTCGGGATGGAATTCACGACAATCGAGGCGGTTGCGACGTCCCCGGGGACCCCGCCGGGTATCCGGAGCGTCAGATTCGGCACGCCGTGCAGCGTGATTTCGTCGTACGACTCCGGTGCGCCGATATAGGCCTCCATGTGCATCGTGATGACAGGCGTTCCATGGCGGTAGCCGACCCCGTCCTGGATGATGCCGCTGGCACATCCGGGATCCACGGCCAGAAACTCGCTGGAGACGAAGGCGTCCGCGATTTTCGGCTTCACCTCGTCGGTAATCCTGTCGAGCTTCCAGCCGAGGGCGGCGGCGATCATCGAAATCGACTCGGCGAGGCCGACATGGCGGATTGTCCCGCGCGCGACCTCACGCTGAAACTGCTCGGGCGAGAGGCCGGCGCCGACTTTCTGCTGAAATGGCACGCGCCGCGTGCTCGCATCCTGAATGCGGCTCACGGCGACCGATTCGATGCGTTCGCACGCGACACTGAGCATGATGGGAAGCGCGTCCATCACGAACCCCGGATTGACGCCGGTGGAAAGAACAGCCACCTTCGCTTTCTTCGCCATCGCATCGATCTTTTTCGCGAGCTGGACGTTCTTTCCGACGGGATAGCTCAACTCTTCCGTGGTCGTGACGATCGGCACGCGGGCCTTCAGCAGACCTTCCATCTGCGGCGCCACTGCCCGTACGGAGGATGACGTGCAGAGCACCGCGACATGGGGCTTCGATTGCCTGATCGCCGCGCGCGCATCCGGCGTCACGCGCACGCGCAAGCGGCGCCCCAGCCCGGCGACCTCGCCGACATCGCGACCGACCTTCGCCGGATCGACATCGACCGCGGCGACGATGCGAAACCCGTCCCGCGCGGCGAGCTGGCGTCCGACCATCATCCCGATCGGACCAAGACCGTAGAGCAATACGCGAAGCATTTTTTTCTCGCGGGGGCCCCCCGCCCCGCTCGGAGCCCCGAGTATACGATGATAGGATTTCTGCGTGCTCTCGCGCGCGATCGTCGTGCTCGCCGTGCTCCTGACCAGTGTCCTCACGGCCGGCGCGCAGGCGCTCTCACCGCGTCACGCGAACTACACCATCGACGTCCGGCTCGATACCCGCGGCCGCACACTCACCGGCCGCGAGACACTCGTCTGGACCAACACGGCGTCCGTGCCTGCCACAGAGCTGCAATTCCATCTCTATTACAACGCGTGGCGGAATGACACATCGACCTGGATGCGTGAGTACAAGCTCACGACGTGGTTCAAGTCGTGGCGACCGAGGAGACGCGAAGACTTCGGCTCAATCGATATAACGAGCCTGAAGGTCATGACCGCTCTCGTCGCGCCTGTCGATCTGACCAAACAGATGCGCTTCATCGCCCCGGACGACGGAAACGTGAACGATCGCACGGTGATGACGATTGCCTTGCCGGCCGCGGTCGGTCCGGGGCAAAAGGTACATGTTGAGATCGAGTTCACAACGAAGATCCCGCGGCCCTACGCACGGACCGGAGTCGTGGGCGACAACTACTTCATCGCACACTGGTTTCCGAAGCTGGGGGTCTTCGAGGAAACGGGCCGGTGGAACTGCCATCAGTTCCACGTCGGCACCGAGTTCTTCTCGGACTTCGGGGTGTACGACGTGCGGATGACCGTCCCTTCCGGATGGCTGCTGGCGGCAACCGGCCGCGAGCGCGAGCGCACCGATAACAAGGACGGCACCTCGACCCATCGCTATTACCAGGAAGACGTGCACGACTTTGCCTGGACGACCAGCCCGCAGTACGTCGAACGTCGCGCGCGATTCGAGCACCCCAGCCTGCCCGCCGTCGACATGCGGCTCTTGCTGCAGCCCGAACACGTTCGGCAGGCCGAACGGCATTTCGAAAGCGCGCGTGCGACGCTCCGCCTGTACGGAGAATGGTTTGGCGCATATCCCTACGGCCACATGACCATCGTCGACCCGCCGTGGGACAGCGGGTTCGAGGGGATGGAATATCCCACGATGTTCACAGCGTGGACGCATTGGCTCATGCCGCGGGCGGATACCTGGCTCGAAGATACCGTCGTCCATGAAGTGGGGCATCAATGGTGGCAGGGCATCGTCGCGACAAACGAGTTCGAAGATGCCTGGATGGACGAAGGCATCAACCAGTACGCCAACGCCCGCGTCATGGCCGAAGAATTTCCCCAGGGCCGCGAAGTGCGCCGGTTTTTCGGAGGCTTGGTTCCGTGGCGGCTCGACGATGTGTGGTGGGACCGGGTGATCTCCGGCGAATATCTGCCCGACTACCGCGCAAGCCCGACAGTCGATATCCAGGCAACGCCGTCGTTCCGATATTGGCCCCGGGATTCCGGCCCCATGACGTATTCGAAGCCTGCGTTGTGGCTGCACACACTGGAGCGCGCGCTCGGCTGGACGATGATGCAGGAGATCCTCGCCACGTTTTTCGAGCGGTGGAAGTTCAAACATCCACGGCCGGGCGACCTGTTTCAGGTGGCGAACGAGGTGAGCGGGCGCGATCTCACGCCGTTTTTCGATCAGGTGTATCGGGGATCCACGGTCTTCGACTACGGCGTCGAGGACGTCACCTCCAGTGAAACCGGCGACGGCGCGTTTCTGAACGAGATCATCGTCCGGCGTCATGGCGACGGGATTTTTCCCATGACCATTCTCGTCACGCTCGCCAACGGCGAACAGCGGCGCCTGGGATGGGATGGAGGCGATCGCTGGTACCGCGTGGCGCTGACCCATGCGAGCCGCGTCGTGTCGGCGCAGGTCGACCCGGAACAGGTTCTGCTGCTCGACACGAATTTCACCAACAACAGCTTCACCACCGAACCGCAGAGAGGCCGCGCCGCGCTCAAATGGGCGGCAACGTGGATGGTGTGGCTGCAGGATCAGCTGCTCACCTGGGCGTTTTTTGTCTGATCGATGACAGAGCGAAGAGCAGAGAGCGAAGAGCGGCGAGTGCGAAGCATCGACGCGCTTCGAGATGGCATCGGGCGGGTGAACCGCGCACCGGTCATCCTGCTGTGCGTCTTTTTCGTGTCGCTCGTCGCGGCGGTGCCGTTTTCACTCGCGATGCGACAGGCGATTGCCGGGCATCTCGGCAGCAGCATGGCCGCTGAACAGGCGGCGCGCGGCGTGAACCTCCAGTGGTGGACCGAGTTCTCCGCACAGCCGGGAGCGCTGGCGAGGACGTTCCAGACCACGATCATCGGATTTGCGGCGGTCCTCGACAACCTGAGCGCTCTCGCCGACAGTAGAGGGCGGCCCATGCCGATTCTATGGCTCGGCGCCGGGTATCTGCTCTTGTGGCTGTTTCTGTCGGGCGGCATTCTCGATCGGTATGCACGCGTGCGGCCGACGCGTTCCGACGAATTTTTCACCGCCTGCGGCGTGTATTTCGTCCGCTTTCTGAGGCTGGCGCCGTTTATCGCGGCTTCGTACTACGTTCTCTTCGCGGTCGTACACCCCCTTCTCTTCGGCAACCTGTATGAGTGGCTCCTGCGGGATACGACCGTCGAGCGCACGGCATTTTTCACGCGGCTGGGTCTTTACGCGATCTTCGGTGCGCTCGTGGCCGCCGCGGGGATCGTCTTCGACTACGCCAAAGTCCGGGCGGTCGTGGAGGATCGCCGCAGCATGATCGGCGCGATTGTCTCGTCGGTGCGCTTCGTGCGGCGCAACGCAGCCGGCGTGGCGATTCTTTATACGCTCAACGGCGGGTTGTTCCTGGCCGTTCTGTCGATATACGCGCTGATCGCACCTGGCGCCGGCTGGAACGGTGCGCTGATGTGGCTCGGATTTGCGATCGGTCAACTGTATCTCCTCGCCCGGCTGTGGGTGCGGCTGGTGTTTTTTGCCTCGGAGACGGCCTTCTTCCAGAGCCGCCTCGCACACGCCGGCTACATCGCCGCTCCCCCTACTCCGCTCCGTGAACCTCCGATCGTCGAAGCCATCGTCAATCCTTCTTTGTGATCGCGAAAATCCTCGACACCGCCATCGTCCTCCTGGCCGCGGCGGTCTTGCTGGCGATCGCGGACGAAGGGATCAACTTCCAATACGGGTTTCTCCGCATCCGTATTCAAGACTGGTTGCGTCCCGGCGTGGTATTAGCGGTTTTGCTTGCCGCACGCGCGGCAGCGGGCACCTCGGGCCGGCCGCACCTGGCGCACCTGACGCACCTGGCCCTGATTGCACTGCTGCTTGCCTGCACCGGCGTGTATCTACACCATCACGTGCGCGTCGCGGGCGGGCTCGACAGCTATGGCTACGTGAGCACCGCGCGGCTGATAACGGCGGGCAGATTGAGCGAGCCGCAGCCTCTCGCACGCGTTCTGCCCTTTGAAAATGCGCTGAGCGCGGCGACACCGCTCGGCCACGTACCGCGCGCCGATGGTGAAGCGTCAGTCCCGCGATTCCCGATCGGTTTGCCGCTGGTGATGGCCGCATTCAGCGTGTTCGGATCCCAAGGTCCGTTTTTCGTCCCGCTGGTCATGGCCCTTGCGGCGCTGGCACTGATGTTCGCGCTCGCGAAAGACGGGCATTTGTCAATGCTCGCGTGGCCCCACCCCCGCTCGCTCTCGCTCGGCGGCGCGTCTACGACGCGCTTCCCTCCGGCGCCTCACTCGGGCCGCGGGCGCTTATTAGCCGCAGTACTCCTCGCGGTCGATCCTTTGTTCGCGGCATACGCCATGCAGCCGATGAGCGACGTGCCGGCGACATGCTGGCTGCTCGCAGCGGTGTGGCTCGCACTGGGCGACGGGGCTCGAAGCGGCATCGGCGGCACCGCCGCTGGGCTGTGCGCAGGCATGGCCATCCTGACGCGGCCCGCGCTGTTTCCGGCTGTCCTCGTCCTGGTGACGCTCACCTGGGTCTCGAAACGGGAGGTTCGACGAGCGATGGCTTTCGCCGCAGTGGTTCTGGCTGTCGTGGCGATCCAGGCGGGTCTCAACGTTCACATGTACGGCAGCCCCGTCGCCTCGGGTTATGGCACCGCCTCACACATGTTCGAGCTGTCGATTGCGCGATTGAGCGCGAACGTCTCGAACTTCGGCAAGTGGCTGACGTATTCGCACACTCCCCTGTTCTGGCTGTTGTGGCCGGCGGCGCTGCTGGTTCTTCGCCGCGAGCGGTGGGCATGGCAGCTGTCGGCGGTCGCCGCCGCGGCAGCGGCACCATACATGTTTTATATCGTGTTCGACGATTGGGAATCGTCCCGCTTCCTGCTGCCGGCCATCGCCCTGGTGATCGTGCTCTTTGCCCGGGCGCTCGCGAAACTCGCGCGACTGCCGCACCTCGCGTTTTTCCTGATAGCGCTCGCATGCGCAGCAGCTTCACACCGTTTCCTGGAGCGTGAAGGGATCTACCGGCTCTCCACGCTCGAGGCGAAATACGCGCTGGCCGGTGAATGGTTCAGGAACAACACATCGGAGCGCGCGGTTGTACTTGCATCACTCCACAGCGGCACGATTCGGATGTACGGCGATCGACAGTCGATCCGGTGGGATCAGATTCCGCAAACCGCCCTTGGCGAAACCGTGCACCGCCTCGTCGCCGCGGGCTACGAGCCCTACCTCGCGCTCGACCTTCCCAGCGAACCTCCGCTCTTCGAGGAACGGTTTCACGAAAAATCGGTGACGGTAGAGCAGATCGCGCGCGTCAGGGTCGTCAATATCTACAAATTCATGTCAGCATACTGACAACTTTGGCTGCGGGTGAATCCATTCCGTGGCCCAGCGCAGCGGGCGTGTACGCAATTCGTAGGTGGTATTGAACTTGCTGTAGCTCCAACACGCTCGTGAACCAGAAACTCACTCTTCTTCGTGGCGGGACGCCGGTGCCAGCCGAGATCGTCGCAACCGAAGACCAGCTCACGGGATCGGTGCGGTATCTGTTCGACTACGTCAGCCGCATGCTCAAGCTCTCGCCCGCGCAGCTCGAGCTCATCCGCCCCGGGTTCGATACGCTCGACCTCGCCATCGGCGACAAGATCGAAGACTGGAACCAGGTGTTCCTCCACGTGCTCGAAGAGCTCCGACAGAAAGGGGTCGAGCTCGAACAGCGGGAAGCCCTGCTCAGGCGCATGCGGCGCGACGGCCGCACGTTGCTGTACCGACGCGAGCTCGGCGAGCAGCGGCTCCTCACGACTCTGCGCGAGGAGCATCGTGGCAACGGCTTCGGCATCGAGATGGTCGATCACGACCGCTTCAAGTTCTACAACGACACCTACGGGCACGAGATCGGCGACCTGGTGCTCAGCACGACCGGGCGCCTGTTCCGCATGCACCGCGAGGGGGATATCGGCGTGCGCTGGGGAGGAGACGAATATCTCCGCATCGTGCGCAACCTCGTCACCGAAACGCAGCTCGGCCTCGTCGCGGGACGCGACGCGGAGCTGGTAGATTCGTTTCCATGGGAATCGCTCGACCCGCGCTTCGCGGAGCAGCCGCCGCGCCTCAGCATCGGTCTGGTCTATTGCGAGCGTCCCTCGAACGAAGAACGCACCCGGATGATCCAGTGCGACGCGGAAACCACGATTGCCCCCGAGCAGCGTTTCGACAAGTCGATACCGGTGCCGGCGGGGTCGTCCATCGACATCGCCCGCAAGCTCGTGGCACTGGCAGACCAGAAGATGTATGAGGCGAAGCGGAACTTCGCAGGGAGTCAGGACCCGCACATCGCGCAGGCCAACGTGCGCATCGTCGGCGGCGCGCTGATGGCGATCTAGGTAGTCGATGGTCGAAAGTCGGCAGTCTGTGGTCGATGGTCCCGGTCGATGGCCTGTGACAACGACAGCCCGTCGGCCCTGACTATCGACCGCGGACTATGGACCATCGACCATCGACGACGTGCCTTTTTATTTGGTGGGAGTGGCTCCGCTGACCACGGTCTCGGGTTCGACCTCGGTCGATACGTTGGCGCGCACCATGAGGTCTTTCAGCGCGTCGGCTGTCGGCACGTGGAAGCGGAAGTTCATGCCCCGATGAACCCCCACGGCGATCCGCAGCGGCGTCCAGCCTGACACGTTCTTGTTGTTCCATACGGCGACGTCGGCGCCATTGGCCGCGAGCAGCTTGACGACTTCGGGCAGCTGCTTGAACGCGGCGCCGTGCATGGCCGTGTTGCCGTTCTTATCCACGGCATTGACGTCGTTGCCGAGCGCCAGCGCGAGCTTCACGGCTTCCAGCGCTTCCACCGGCGCGCCTGCGTCTTCACCGGGTGAATGTGTCCCGACACCCGCGGCCACCATCAGCGGCGTGGTGCCGTCTTCGTTCGGCAGCTTCGGGTCGGCGCCCAGTTCAACCAACAGGCGCATCAATTCGGTGTCGCCGCCGCGCGCCGCCATGAAAAACGGGGTCGCGCCGATGAAATTGAGTGCGGTGACGCCGACGTTCGGGCGCCGCGTCACGCGGGCGTTCACGTCGGCTCCATGGGCCTTCAGCTTCTTGACCAGCGCAAGGCTGTCCATGTTGCCCGATCCGTAAGGCGCTGGGTCGTTGCTGCCCGTACCCGGCCTGCGGACCCAGGTGATGTGATGGAGCGCGGTCCAGCCCTGCGCGGCGGCATTCGGATTGGCGCCGGCGTCGAGCAGGGCGGCGGCGAGCTCGAAGTGCGCGCTTCCCGTCGCCAGCACGAGCGCGCTCGAACCGCCCGCGGGTGGACGTTCGGCGCCGCCTGCGGCGGCACCAGGACCGCGTCCGCGGCCAGTTCGGCCCAGGAGCGCCTCGTTCACGTCGGCGCCCCCCGCGATCAGTGCCTTGGCGGCGGCGATCTGGCCTTCCCGCGCCGCGAACAGCAGCGGAGTCCATCCGGTTTTCGATCGCGCGCTCACCTGCGCGCCCGACTGTAGAAGCAGATTGATGACCTCGGCGTGGCCTTCGGCCGCCGCCCACATGAGTGCCGACTGGCCGCGCCAGCTTTCCTTCGCGTTCACATCGGCGCCGTGCGCGAGCAGTGTTTTGACCGCGGCCGGAATGCCCGTCCGCGCAGCGGTCATCAACGCCGTTTCACCTTCCGATTGCGTGGCGTTCGGATTGGCGCCAGCCTTGAGCAGCAGGTCTAGCATGGCCGCATTGCCGTTGGTGGCGGCGAGCGCAAGCGGCGGCACGCCGTACCGGTTGGCCGCGTTGACGTCGGCGCCCGATCGGATCAGTGCGTCGGCGCCTTTCAGGTCGTTTCGATGAACCGCGCGATGCAGCGGTGTCGTGCCGTCCGGTTCGACGGCGGCGGCAGCCGATCGTTCCGTCGCCCGCTGCGCGGCGGCCGAACCGGCCGTGCACACAATGACAGCGAGGGCCAGGCCGAGAGTTCTGTCGCGCCTCATCATTTCCCGTCCTTCACATTCTTCAGAGGGTCAACGGCTCCAGCAACTCGTCCACCTTGCCCGTGCTGTCGGCGAAACGTTCGGTCGGAATGCCGATCTTGTCGAGCAGCGTGGTGTGCAGATTCGTGAGCGGCATCGGCTGGGCGTATTTGATGTGACGCCCGCCCTTCATTCCCCCTCCGGCCACGACGATCGGCAGATTCGTGTGATCGTGCACGTCGGGGTTTCCAAGGCCGCTGCCGAGGAGGTACGTCGAATGATCCAGCAGCGTGCCGTCCCCGTCCTTCGTCGCCTGGAGTTTTTCCAGCAGGTAGGCGAAGAGCGACACGTGATAGGCGTTGATCTTCGCCAGCTTGGCGAGCTTCTCCGCCGAGTTCTGGTGGTGCGAGGTCGCGTGATGCGGCTCCGCGACGCCGATTTGCGGATAGGTGCGCGTGCTCACCTCGCGCGCGAGCTGGAACGTGATGATGCGCGTGATGTCGGCCTGCAGCGCGAGCACCTGCAGATCGAACATCAGCTTCGCGTGTTCGTCCCAGTCGCCGGGAACGCCGACCGGCCGGGTCAGGACTTCGGGCAGGGCGCTCGCATCCTGCTGCTCCGCCCGCTGAATGCGCCGTTCGACCTCGCGCAAGGTATCGAGATATTCGTCCACGCGGGTGCGGTCCGAGGGTCCGAGACGGCGGCCGAGCCTCGCCATGTCTTCGGTGACCCAGTCGAGGATGCTGCCGTTCTTCCGGAGCTCTGCCTTCCTGTCGGCCGTGCTTCCGCCGTCGCCGAACAGCCGCTCGAACACCACGCGCGGGTTCGCTTCGGTGGGCAGCGGGGTTGTTTTCGACGACCACGCCAGCGTGTTCATGTAGACGCAGTTGAACCCGTTGTCGCAGTTGCCGACGACGTAGTTGAAGTCGGTGGCGAGCTCGAGCGACGGCAGCGCCGTCTCCTTGCCGAGCTGCTGGGCGGCAATCTGGTCCATCGTGACGCCCATCTCGTAGTCGGACCCTTCGGTCATCTTCGCTTTCACGCCGCTCAGGAACGTGCAGTTCGCTGTCGCGTGATTGCCCGACGAATAGGCGTTTTTCAACTCGAGATTGCTCAGGACGTTCACCTTGCTCAGGAACGGCGTCAGCGGCGCAAGCGTCGGCGACAATTCGGTGAGGAGGCCTTCCTGCTTGGGCATCCACTCCGCGATGTTGGAGCCCATCGGGATGTAGACCACTCCCAGCCGTCGCACCGGCTGAGTAGCCGCGCTCAGCCCGCCGAAGGCGGGGACCATGGCATCGAGCACGGGTAAAGCCAGCGTGGCGCCAACTCCGCGAAGAAACGTCCGGCGCGGCAGCGCGCGTTTGGTGACGATCATGAAGCCCTCCTGAGGCGGAACGGCGTACTGTTCACAATGCCGAGCACAACTGAAGAAAAACGGTAGTCGTCCGAGCGCGCGCCGCGCGTAATCTGGCGCACGGCCGGTGCGTCGTAATAGTCGAGCCCTCGGCCGAGGGCATACGTCATCAACTTCTCGGTGAGCGTCGTCACGAACAGCTCCGGACGGTTCAACACAGCCTTGCGGAGACCGATGGCGCCTTCGAACGCGCTGCCGTCGGGAAGGCCTCCGGACGCATCCACAGGCGAGCCCGCTTCACTCTGCGTGCGGTATCGCCCTATCGCATCGAAATTTTCAGTGGCCAGGCCGACCGGATCCATCAACTGGTGGCAGCTGGCGCACGCCGGGTTCTTGCGATGTTCGACCATGCGCTCGCGCACGGTGAGAATCTTCGCCCCGGGACTGTTCTCCGCGAGCGGCGGCACGTTTACCGGAGGCGGCGGGACCGGCGTGCCAAGGAGATTTTCGAGAATCCATTTGCCGCGAAGCACCGGTGATGTGCGGTTGGCATATGACGTGACGGTCATGATGCTTCCCTGCCCCAGCAGCCCGCCGCGGACATGATCCTGTCCAAGCTCTACGCGGCGGAAGTGGCTGCCATACACGTTGGGAATTCCGTAGTGCTTCGCCAGCCGCTCATTCAGGAACGTGTAATCGGCCCGCAGCAGGTCGAGACGCTGCGGTTCTCTTTCATCACGCTCTCGAACAGCATCTCCGTCTCGCGGCGGAACGCCTGCCGCAGGTTGTCGTCGAAGTCGGGAAACAGCCGCGAGTCGGGCTTCGCGCTGTCGAGGTTTCGCAGATAGAGCCACTGCGACGCGAAGTTGTTGACCAGCGCCTCGGCGCGGGCGTCGGCCAGCATGCGCCGCACTTGTTTCTCGAGAACCGCCGAATCCTTCAGCTTTCCACTCACCGCGGCGTTGAGGAGCTCTTCGTCTGGAATGCTGCTCCAGAGGAAAAACGACAACCGCGACGCCAGCTCGAGATCGCTGACGCGGTAGGCATTGACATCTCCCTTCGCGGCTGCTGGCTCCGAAGCTTGCCGCCGCAGCATTGGCAGCCGCGGAGGCGGGATCGCGCTCGATTCTGAACAGGAATGCCGGGCTCGTGAGAATCGCGCGCAGCGCCATCTCGACGCCGTGCTCGAAGGTGCCGTCGAGGCGGCCCTGCTTGTAGAAGCCGAGCAGCGTCTGCACTTCTTCGGTCGTCGGAGGACGGCGATACGCGCGCCGCGCGATCGACGAAACGATCGTCCGCGCGCATGCCGCTTCGTCAGCCGCTTTTGCCGGGCGGCAGGAGAAGATGCGGCGGCGGCTCGGCGTCTCACCGATTCCGGTCGGGTTGAACGGCCCCGCAATCGACACGCTGTACAGCGCGGGCTGCGTCCTGGGCGTCCGATCGCTGTTGTAGCTCGCGAGATACGGCTGACGCTCGGTCTCGACCAGGGCCGACGGCCGTTTGATGAACGCCACCTGGACCACGTGCGGCCCGCCGGTAACGGGGGCGCGGAAGTTCAAATGCGCATCCAACGCCTGCTCGGGCGCATATTGAGGCGCGACCGGATCGTCGTTGACCCTCGCCGCGGGTGTGAGCGTGAAGACCTGCTGGCGGACGCCGTCGACGCTCACTTCGACCTGATGAGGCTCCGGAGAGCCTTCAATCAGCTCGTTGCGATCGCGCGTGAGCCGCAGCTCGAAAGGCATATTCGCCGTCCGCGGGAAACGTATGCGAAACCCGCGCGCCCGCCCGCGTGCCGAACGGCTGCCCCTCGAAGTGGTCTTCCTGCGTCAGGTCCGCGGGCAGAATGACGGTCTCCGCGCCGGCAGAGCGCACCGGTGTGCCCACCGCGAGCCTGCTGATCTTCTGCGCCGCGGAAAGGAACCGCTCCAGCAGCATGGGGGAAAGCCCGCCGACGCTGATGTTGTCGAATCCGTGGCTCGAGTCGTCGCTCGGCAGCATGGCCGCCACGTCGACGTGAAGATCGAGCAGATCGCGAACGGCATTCTGATATTCGGTGCGGTTCAGCCGGCGAAAGGTATCGGTTCTGCCGGGGTTCGGGTTGAGCGCCGCGGCTCGATCGAGTGAAGCTTCGAGACGGCCGACCAGGCCTTCGTAGGCCGCCTCCGTGGGACGCGGACGGCCGACGGGCGGCATGGAGCGCGCGCTCAGCTTGCGGACGACGAGCTCCCAGCGTTCGGCGTGGGGCGCAACGTTGTCCACGTCGAGCGAGCTGATGACGAAATTCCCCTGCTTCGATTTTTCGTTGTGGCACCCGGCGCAGTCCTTACCGAGCAGCTCGCGGTCGGGCGACGAAGCCTGTGTCGGTGATGCAGATGTAACGGACCCAGACCCTGGGGCCTGCTGCGCGCCGGCCTGCAGATACACCACGCCAGCGAGCAGGAACACCGGAAGCCCAAGAGTGCCGAGGGACCCACGCCGTCTCATTCAACCTCCGGTATTACAGGTATTTACGAAGAGATCCAGTGTACACACATTGGGACCGTACCGGATGTCGCTTTTTGTCTCAGACAGGCGGGCAGACAGGGAGGAGAGGGGTAAGGGAAACGTTTGCCCCTTACCCCTTACCCCTTGCCCCTTTAGAAGGTCATCCTCACGCCGAGCTGGAACACGCGTGCCGCGCGCCGCGCCGGTAATGCGTGTGAAGTCGACGTTGTTGATGGCCTGCTGCGGGTTGTTGTAGTTCTTCGCGTTGAGCAGATTGAAGATATCGGCGCGAAACTGCACGCGGCGTCCCTCGCCTAAGCCGAAGCTCTTGGCGATGGTCAGGTTCTGTTCCAGACGGTTCGGGCCGCGCGCCATTCCGACCATGTAGGTGCCCGGACGGAGCGTCGCATTCGTGACGCTGCTCGTCGGCACGCGGACAAACGCCGCCGAATTCAGATACGCACAGCCGGTCGCCGTGCACCCGTCTTCCCAGTCGGACAAGCACGAAGTCCTGCCCGTCGACAAAGTCCGGACGGCTGCGATCGATCCCCGAGGGCTGAGTGATGCGCAGCGGCTCGCCCGTTCGGTACTGGACGATGCCGGAAAACTGCCATCCGCCGAGCACCGCGTTGGTCATCCCCTGCTCGCCGCCAAACTCGGGCAGCTCGTAGATGAACGCGACGTTGAGCCTGTGCCGAACGTCGTTGCTGCCGGGCCCGCGGTCGTATTCCGGGTTGAAGAAGTCCTGGTTGACGTCGAAACTCGCCGCGCCAATCCCGCTGGTCGCGATGTAATAGGCGGAGAGATCTCCGCCCTGCGTCGCAGTCGTCTTGCCCAGCGTGTAGTTGACGTCCCACGAGTAGCGATTGGAAAAACGCTTGCGCAGCGACGTCTGCAAGCCGTTGTATTCCATCGTCTGGCTGCTGTCGACGTAGTAGCCGCCCGGCGCGCCGAGCGACGGATTCGGCCGCACGCCCGTCTGCCTGTCGAACGCCTGCGTGAACTGCCGCTGCAGCGGGAAGTTCTTCCCGTCGGTGCGGATGTAGCCCACCTCTGCCGCCATCGTGCCGGCCAAACGAGTGCTGGACGCTGAGCATCGACTGGATCGTATACGGCGTCTGGATATCCGGATCGAAAATCGAGAAGACCGATCTGCGTCCCGCCGCATCGGCCAGCGCGATCTCCAGCGCATCGTCCGTGTACATCGGCCAGGTCACGCCTCTTCGCGATCGACTCGGTGCGGTTGTAGACGATGCGGAACGGCACGAACGGGTTTGCCGCGCCCTGGCGCACGGTCGCAATCAGGTGCGGGCTGTGCAGGTAACCCACTCCGCCGCGCACGACGGTGGTCTCGTCTCCCGTGACCGTCCACGCAAACCCGACGCGCGGACCGAAATTGTTGCCGTCGGAGTTGTAGGGCTCCATCGGATCGCGAAGCGGCCCGAAGTCGAGCTTGTTGATGTCCGTGAACTTCTCGTAGTTCACGATCTCGACCGGCACGTCCGTCGTCGGATACACCTTGACGTGACCGTGATAGTCGTATCGCAGACCGGCGTTGAGCACGAACCGGCTGCCGAGCCGCCAGTCGTCCTGAATGAAGAAGCTGTAGGAATCCATGTTCGAGTCGTGTGGAGGCGCGCCGTAGGACGTGCTCAACGACGTCGGAATGTTCGCGAGCAGCTCTGCGTAGTTCTGGTAGGTGAACGACGGGTTCTCCGGGTTGAGGCGGCCGCCTTTTTCACGCAGGTAGCGGAACCCGGTCTTGACGAGATGCCGCTGGTAAGCGCGGCTGAATTTCTGCTCGAAGCTGTAGGTGATGCCTTTCATGTCCCAGATCTCGGAACGCGGCGTCGCGAAAAGACCTGTGATGGCAAACGCCGGCATGCGTCTTCCGTAAGGCATGACTTCGGCCGGCTGGTTCGGTCCCATCACGCCGAGGAACGCGTCCAACCGTGCGAGATACGTCTTGTTCCATCCGAAGCGGCTTTCCGACACCCACGCACCCCTGCGTCATGACCAACTGTGCCGCGACGCGGTCCTGCTCGTTGGGGAATTCGCGATCGTTGATGTTGTTCGGGTTCGGCCGAGGCTCCAGCGTGAACGGACGCAGTCTCGTATAGGTAAGTCCGAGGTTCGCGCCGTTGAACATCGAAATGTCGCCCTTGGCCACGATGTGGTTCTCGGTGCGCCGGCGGATGCCGAGGCCGCGCCAGCGGCCGACCTGCGGATTGACGACGCCGCCGGTGATGACCGATTCGGTCGGCATCGGCAGCGCATCGAGGACGGTCTTGGTTTCGGGAAACGGCAGCACGCGGTATGATTTCGTCGCGCACGGCCTGGTACGGCACCACGACATCGAGGTTGCGCTCGACTTTTTCGCGGTAGCCTTCGTAGGTCGTGAAGAAGAACGCCCTGTTTCGCAGCACAGGACCGCCCAGCGTGCCGCCGTACTGATTGAACGTTCCGACCGGCTGCTGCGCCGTCGAGAAGAACTGGCGCGCGTTCCACTTCTCGTTCTGACCGGCGTAAAACGCCGACCCGTGGAAGACGTTGGTGCCCGATCGGCTGATCACGTTGATCTGTCCGCCGGCCACGCCGCCGTATTCGGCAGGCAACACGCCCTTGACGATTTGCACTTCGGCAACCGAGTCGAGGCTCATGACCGAAATCTGGTTCTGGCCGCCGTACTGCGCCAGCGAGCGCGCTTCGGGATTGGAGTTGGCCTCTGTGCCATCGACGGTGACGCCCGTGCCGCCCGCGGCGACGCCGTTCATCTGCACGAACCCGCCGCCTTCACCGTAGGTATTCACGCCGGTAGACAGGCCCATCAGGCCCGACAGATTGCGGCGGTTGGTCGGCAGCTCCGTCACTTCCTGCGCGCCGATACTGTCGGCCTGGACCGACGCAGAGTTGTCTACCAGGGGCGCTTCACCGGCAACGGTCACGGTTTCCGTCAACGTGCCGACTTCGAGCGCAAAGGACTGACGCACGGTCTGGCCGGCGCCCAGCTGCATGCCCTGCTGCTGCAGGGTCTTGAATCCCGTGAGCTCGACTCTCACCGAATACGGGCCGCTCGGCAGCGCCGAGAACACGAACTCGCCGTTCGCATCGGTTACACCTTCACGCGAGACGCCGGTGCCTTCGTGTGTGGCGACCACCGTTGCGCCGGGAATGACTGCATTTTGCGAATCTCGAACCAGGCCGACAAGCGTTGCCGTGGTGACCTGGGCGGCCAGCGATGTTGTGCAAAGCAGGACGAGCGCGACCGACAGAATTACCCGCTGAATGTGACGCATAACCACCTCTCTCAGGGAAACCAACGCCGAATCGGGGGTGCCCACGAATCGCCGAACGAAATGAAGATTCGATTAAGTGTGTGCGACGGTATAACACGTGCGTTTTTGTAGATCAACGGAAGTTTCACGCTAACCGATTCAAAAAAATGGTTTAATCCGCGCATGATCAGGATGTTTCGGTTGGGACTTGCCGCTCTCGTGCTCGGAACGGCGATGTTGGGGCAGAAGACGATCGGCGCACAGCAGCCGGCGTATGACTTGCTGATCCGCAACGGCCACATCGTCGACGGCACGGGCAATCCGTGGTTTGCCGGTGATGTCGCGGTCAGCGGCGACCGGATCGCGGCAGTCGGCCGGTTGACCGGCGCGAAGGCGAAACGCGAGATCGACGCGCGCGGGCTCATCGTGGCGCCCGGCTTCATCGACCTCCATACACATTCCGACTTGACGCTGCTGAACGACGGCAACGCCGAGAGCAAGGTGCGGCAGGGAGTCACGCTCGACGTCATTGGTGAAAGCACGTCAGTCGCGCCCCGGGACAACCTCCCGGAGTCCGGCAGCACCTGGACCGATTTCACGGGCTACTGGAAAGCCCTCGGCTCAAAAGGGCATCTCCATGAACGTCATCTCGGAGGTGTCGTTCCAGCAGATTCGTCTCGTCGCCGCCGGATACAACCCGGCGCCGGCAACGGTCGCTGCAGCTCGACCGGATGAAGCAGCTGGCGGCGCGTTCGATGGAAGAAGGGGCGTGGGGTCTCGTCGCGCGATTCGAGAGCGGCGGGCCGGAGCATCCTGAAGAAGTCGTCGAGGTGGCGAAGGTCGTCGCCAGGTACGACGGAATTTACGTGACGCACATCGGCAGCGAAGGCGCCGAACAGGACCGCGAGATCGATTTCGCGATTCGCGTGGCGCAGGAGGCGAAGATTCCCGTCCACATCTTCCATCTGAAGATCCGCGGCGAGGAAAACTGGGGGACTGTCGGCAAGTACCTGGCGAAAATCGAGGCGGCCCGCAGCCGCGGGCTGGACATCACCGCCAACCAGTATCCGTACACCGCGATGCAGCACGGATGGAGCGCGTTTTTCCCGGTGTGGGCGCGTGAAGCGGGGCCGCAGAAGTTCGCGGCGATCCTGAAAGATCCCGCGATGCGCGCCAAAATCAAACACGACAAGGATTTTCAGACGTGGGTGTCGGAGCACGGCGGATGGGAGGGCGTCGTCATGGGACGCGCGCGCCAGCCGCACAACAAGAAATACGAGGGCATGCGGATTCCGCAGATCGCGAAGTTGCGCGGGGATGCCGACCCGGCCGACACGTGCCTCGAGCTGATGGCCGAGGAAGGCGGCGCGATCTCGGGGATGTTCCACACCATGTCGGAGGCCGACGTCCGGCTCGTCATGAAGCAGCCGTGGGTCGCCATCGCCAGCGACGGCTCGGCGATCAACCTGCAGGAAGACGGCGTGCCGCATCCGCGGAGCTTTTCAACCAATCCGCGCGTGCTTGGCCATTACGTGCGCGACGAGAAGGTGCTCACGCTCGAAGATGCCGTGCGGAAGATGACCACGCTGCCGGCGCAGGTTCTGGGTCTCGACGATCGCGGTCAGATCCGCGAGGGCTTTGCCGCCGATATCGTCATCTTCAATCCCGCGACCGTGCGCGAGACCACGACGTTTGAAAAAACGAAGTCGTATCCCGAGGGCATTCCCTACACGATCGTCAACGGTGTCGTGGTGATCGATAACGGCAAACACACCGGCGCCCGCCCGGGGCGCCCGTTGCTGGGGCGTGGGTACAAATAAATAGGGGTCGGGTGTGATTTTTACGATTTTCGTAAAAATCACACCCGGCCCGATTGACCCCGATTTATTTGGCTGCGGGCTTCCGCGGAGGTTCGGGCATCTTCTCGTAGATGTCCACGATCGCCGGTCGCTGGCCTTCTGTTGAAAGGCCCGCGGCCAGCATCAGCTTCGTCACCGCTTCGATCGTCGGTTTGTCCGGCCGCGGCAGGCGCCCGATGATAACCCTCGGCGGCGAACAGCGGTGTCACGCCGCTCTTGTTCTTCTCCTTCCAAATCTGCGGATCGGCGCCGCGCTCGGCGAGCAGCTTCACGACAGACGGGTACGCACCGTAGGCGGCGCCGTGCATCGCCGTATCGCCGTTGTCGTCAACCGCGTTCACATCGGCGCCAAGGTCAAGCAGCATCTTCGTGGCTTCGAGCGCTTCGACGTCTTCGCCCGACTCTTCGAGCGGCTCGGTGGTGCCGAGCCCGGCGGCGGCCATGAGGGGCGTCGTCTTGCTGAAGTTCGCCAGCAGAGGATCGGCACCGAGCTCGAGCAGCACCTTCATGAGCGGCATGTCGGCACGATCCGCGGCGAGGAGAAACGGTGTCGCGCCTTCGGATCCGATGCGCGATGACGTGTGCGGCACCTTCGGCGTGCCTTTCGGAAGCGGCAGGTTGACGTTCGCGCCGCGCTTGACGATTTCACGCACGAACTGGAGGCTGGTCAGCCCTCCCGACCCCGGCGGGCGTTGCCGGATCGCTGATATCACTCGAATCCGGTTTCCGCACCCAGGAAAGCGTATGGAGCGGCGAAAAGCCCGTCTGCAGATCGTTCGGATTCGCGCCCGCGTCCACCAGGACGATCGCGAGCTCGAAGTGGGCGTTCTGGACGGCGAGCAGCAGCGGGCTCGCGCCGGGGCCCGCCGGGCGGACGTACGTGCCGGGAATCTCGACGGATTTTTCCCGCCGGCGCAGCGGCTCGTTGACGTCGATGCCCGCCGCAAGGAGCGCGCGCGCAACCTCGATGCGCCCTTCGCGCACGGCGAAGAAGAACGGCGTAAATCCAGAGTCGAGCGTGGCATTGACGTCGGCGCCCGCTTCGATGAGCGCCCGAACGACCGCGGCGTGCCCTTCGGCTGCCGCCCACATGAGCGCGGTCTGCCCCCGGCGCTCGCGCGCGTCGTGTTTCGCTCCGCGCACGAGCAGCGCCTTCACCGCGTCGACACTCCCCGATCGAGCCGCCATCATGAGCACGGTCTCGCCGCCAGTCATCGTCGCATTGGCGTCGGCGCCGGCATCGAGCAACAGCTTGACGACGGCGGCGTTGCCGTTCGTACATGCGAGCGCGAGCGGAGGCACGCCATAGCGATTCGCGGCGTTGACGCGCGCGCCCGCTTTCAACAGCAGCGCCGCGGTCTCGGCATCTTCGTGATACGCGGCCCAATGCAGTGCGGTCGTCCCGTCCACTTGTGCCGCATTGACGTCGACGCCGCTCTTGAGCAGCGTGCGGACGACGGCCTGGTCGCGGTGCTCGGCGGCATCGGCGAGGGTCGCGCGCTCGGCCGCTGAGGCGGTAGCCGGCGACGGCAAACATCACGAGAGCGAGTCCAATGGTCGTTCGTATTCGAGGCTTCGTGCCTTCGTGGTTCGCATGCGGGCCTCCAGCAGGCTGCCTATAACGTGAGCGGGTTGAACAACCCGTCGATCTTGCCGTCGCTGTCGCCGAACGAATCCAGCCGGACGCCGACGCGATCGAGCAGCGTGAGATGCAGGTTCGCCAGAGGCGTTCCCTTGTCGTATTTGATGTGCCGCCCGCCCTTGAGCCCGCTCTCCGAGCCGCCGGCAACGAGGACCGGAAGGTTCTCGTGGTCGTGCAGGCTCGGATTCCCCATGCCGCTTCCGTAGAGGTAGACGGTGTGATCGAGCAGCGACCCGTCGCCGTCCGGAGTGGCTTTCATCCTCTGCAGGAACTCGGAGAACAGCGAAACGTGGAAGGTGTTGATCTTGGCAATCTTCGCGATTTTCTCCGGGTCGTTGCCGTGATGGCTCGTCGGATGATGCGGGTCGGCAACACCGATTTCCGGATACGTGCGGTTGCTCAGCTCGCGGGTGAGCTGGAACGTGATGATGCGGGTGATGTCGGCCTGAAACGCCAGGATCTGGAGATCGAACATGAGCTTGGCGTGATCGGCGAAGGCGGCGGGCACGCCGACCGGCCGATCGAGATCGGGCAGGTTGTCGTCCATCGCGCCGGCCTCCGCGCGCTCGATCTGCCGTTCGATTTCGCGCACGCTCTCGAGATATTGATCGACGCGCACGCGATCGGGAACGCCGACGCGCTGTTTGAGCCGCGCGATATCTTCGCTGAACGAGTCGAGCAGGCTCGCCCGGCCGCGCAGCGCGGCGCGTCGCGCGGCGGCGTTGCCGCCTTCTCCGAACAGACGCTCGAAGACGATGCGCGGATGCGCTTCGGAAGGCAGCGGAGTCGTCGGCGACGACCAGGAGAGGCAGTTCTGATACACACACGCGTAGCCGTTGTTGCAGACCCCCGCGAGCGGGTTCAGGTCCATCGCGAGCTCGAGCGACGGCAGCTGCGTTTCACGCCCCATCTGCTTGGCCGCGACCTGGTCCATGGTCGTGCCGAGGTAGTAGTCCGAGCTTTCCGTATGTTTGGAGAACGCGGCGCTCAGGAACCCGGAGTTCGAGGTGTCGTGCGTGCCGGGATAGGAATTCTGCAGCCTCAGGTTCGTGATGACCGTCACCTGATCTTTGACCGGCTCGAGCGTGTGCAGAATCGGGGACAGCTCGGTGAGCCTCCCGTCCACCGGCGGCGTCCAGCGCGAGTGGTCGCAACCCATCGGCATATAGACGAAGCCGAGCCTGCGCACCGGCTTGGCCGGCGTCTGCGCCCACGCCGTGGCGGCGGGAATCATCGCGTCGAGCAGCGGCAGGGCGAGCGCAGCTTTGAGGCGTCCGCCGGGGCAACGCTTTCTTTGTAATGATCATGATGTTCATCTGCGCGGGGCCCCACCCCCGCGCCTGCCACCTCGCGCTCGCGCGCTCGGCGCAAATTCGAAACGTCGATCTGCTTAGTGCGATGCCTCCGCACGTCAGCGGCAGCGGCGCCGCAGCGCGCCGCATTTGAAATGGCGTGCTTTTTACGATGCCGAGAATAATCGAGGAGAAGCGATAGCCGTCCTTCGCCGAGTCGCGCACGATCTTCCGGACTGCCGGGCCGTCGTAATAGTCGACGCCGCGTCCGAGCGCAAACGTCATCAGCTTTTTCGTGAGCGTGGAGGCGAACAGCTCGGGCCGGCTCAGCAGCGCGTCTTCGAGCCCGGAGACGCCGCGGAACTCGCCGGCGCCGGGCAGCGCGCCGGAGACGTCGATCGGCTCCCCCTCACCCTCGTAATCGCGCCATTGGCCGACGGCATTGAAGTTTTCGAGCGCGAAGCCCACCGGATCGATCGTCCGGTGGCAGCTCGCGCACACGGCGTTGCTGCGGTGCGCCGCGAGCCGCTCGCGCATCGGCAGATTGGCCGCGACGGTGCCTTCGTCGAGCGCCGGCACGTTGGGCAGCGGCGGCGGCGGGGGCGCGCCGAAAATATTGTCGAGCACGTAAACGCCGCGAATGATCGGCGAGGTTCGCGTGGCGTACGACGTCACCGAGAGCACGCTGCCGTGCCGCAGCAGTCCTCCCCGCCGCGTGTCGGGTGACAGCGCTGACGCGGCGGAAGCGGCCGCCGTAGACGTTCGGGATGCCGTAATGCCTGGCCAGCCGCTCGTTGAGAAACGTGTAGTCGGCCCTGATCAGCTCGGTCACCTTGCGATCCTCGCGCACGATGCTGTCGATGAACAGTTCGGTTTCCGTGCGGAAGGCCTGACGCAGGTTGTCGTCGAAATCGGGGAACAGACGCGAATTCGGGCTCACCGCTTCGAGGTTGCGCAGGCGCAGCCACTGTCCCGCGAAGTTCGTCGCGAGGTTGAACGAGCGCTTGTCGGCGAGCATGCGCCGCGTCTGCTTCTCGAGCTCGTCCGGCCGGCTCAGCCTGCCGCGCACCGCCGCGTCCAGCAAGTTCGTCGTCTGGGAATGCTGCTCCACAGGAAAAACGACAATCGCGACGCGAGCTCGAGATCGCTGATGCGGTAGACGCCATCGGCCGGGACTTTTTTCGGATCCGTTTCGACGCGGAACAGGAACTCCGGGTTGATGAGCACGGCGCTCAGCGCCCTGCTGATGCCGGCGTCGAAGTCGCCGCCCGCCCGCCCTTCGCGGTAAAACGCCATCGGCCCTTCGACCTCGCCCTTCGGCGATCGGACGGCGATACGCGCGGCGCATCAGCGTCGACAGGATCGTCCTCGCACATTCACTCGCGACCGCTTCCTCGCTGGAAGCGGGGCGGCAGACGAACAACCGCCTCCGGCTCGGCGTGTTCTCCGCGCCCTTCGCCACGTGCGGGCCGGCAATCGAGACCTGATCGATCGCGGGGCCGGTGCGCGGATGACGGCGTTCGTTGAAGCGCGCCTGGATGGGTTGCCGTGGCGTTTCGACGAGCGACGAGCCATCACGTACGAATGCCACGCCAATCTCGTGAGGACCGGCGGTCACCGCGACGCGCGCTTTCAGATCTTTGTCGAGCGTCGTGTCGTCGCCTTCCGGCTTCCGGATGGTGAAGTTCGCGACCGGTTCACGATCGAGCAGCACGAGGAGCTGGTGCTCGCGCGCCTCGCGCAACCCTCCCACATTCCCGCTCAGATCGCGCGCAAGCCAGATCTGGATGTCGTAATCGCCGTCCTGCGCGAAGGTGTATGGGATCGACAGGCCGCCGCGAGTGCCGATCGGCAGGCCCGGCACGTGATTCTCCTGCGTCAGATCGGCCGGCAGGCGGATGGTGTCGGCCTGCATGGACGTCTGCGTGCTTCCGATGGCAAGACGGCTGATCTTCTGCGCCGCCGAAATGTACCGATCGAGCAGCATCGGCGGGAGGTCGCCGACGGTGACGTTGTCGAAGCCATGACCGCTCTCGTCAGACGGCAGCAGCGCTGCCGCATCGATGTCGAGCGCGAGCAGATCTCTGATGGCGTTTCTGTATTCCGTGCGATTGAGCCGGCGAAGCGTCTCGGTGCGTCCTGGGTTGGGTTTGGCGGCCGACGCGGCGTCGAGTGAGGTGTCCAGCCACGACATCAGCGCGCGCCGGTCGTCGGCAGACGGCTGCGGCATGTTGGGTGGAGGCATGGTGCCCGTCCGAATTTTGTCGACGACCTTTTCCCATACCTCGGGATGCGCGCCGGGGTGGGCCACGTCGACGCCGTCCAGCTTGAGATCGGCCGTTTTCAGACGTTCGTTGTGGCAGGTCACACAATACTTTTTCAGCAGCTGGCCGTGGTCTGATGCAGCCGCCGCGGGGCGAGCGGGTGATTGACGCGGCGGGTTCGCGGCGGTTTCCACGCGCGCACACAAAAAGACGCTGGCCGCCAACGCGGCAGAACTCAGCGCCGCAGCTTTGGCGAATCGGAACGAGATGGTCATCGAACCTCAGGCGATGAAAAATTTTAGCGGTCTACCCTCCAGTATGCCCGTACAGGGCTGAGATTGGAAGCCTCACGCACCGCAGTTTCAGAACGTCAGACGCAACCCGATCTGCCCCGTTCTCGTTGAGGCAACGCTGGTTATCTGCCCGAATGTCGGCGCAGTGACCGTCGTATTGGGATTGTTCAATTGCCTCCAGTTGAACACGTTGAACGATTCAAAGCGAAACTGGATCTGCGAGCTGCCGCGCAGGGTGAACGTCTTGGCAAGCGTCAGGTCCACACGCCGGCGCCCGGGTCCTCGGACGTCGGAGGAGTTCTGGTTGCCCGGGCGAATCGTCGCCCCCGTTGTCGGGGATCTCTCCACCAGTGTGTACGCGCTGCGATCGAGGTACTGCAGCGTATCGCGCCAGTTCGTCGAATATCTGGTTGCCGCCGTTGTAATCGGGCCGGCTGTTCGCAATGCCCGACGCCTGGGTAATCCGCAGAGGTTCGCCGCTTCGGAAATTGAGGACACTGGAAAGCTGCCATCCGCCGAATACGCTGCCGACCACGTCCTGGCGGTCAGCCAGCCACGGGAGGTCGTAGACGACCGTGCTCGTGACGCGATGGCGGACCTCGCCGATCAACGGCGAGTAGTCGGCGTCGAGGTAGGGATCGAAGAAATCCTGCGTGTTGTTGTATGTGGTGTCACCGATCGAGCTGTTGAAATTGCCGATGAGGTTGGCGCCCTGTTCCGACCAGCCTTTCGACAACGTGTAGTGCACCGCCAGATCGAGGCCATGGACCCGTCTGAGGTTGAAGTTCCCCTCGAACGCGTTGTACTTCATGGTCTGCCCGCTGGTGACGTACCACCCGCCGGGCGTGACGGCCGGGTTGGGCCGGGCGCCGGTCACCCGATCGTAGGCGTTGGCAAAGTTCAAGAGGATCGGCAGGTTCTTCCCGCTGGTGTGGACGTAGCCCGCCGAGACCGACGCCCGTCTGCCAATTTGCCGCTGCAGGTCGAAGGTGGCTTGCACGGTCTGGGGACTCTTCATGTCGGTCTGAAACATGTAGTAGAGATTCTTCTTCCCGCCCGAGTCCGCGATGGTGATCTTCTCGGCGTCTTCCGGATAGGTGTTGGGCCAGACGATGCCGCGTGCCTCCTGCTCTGTGCGATTCCAGCCCTGGCGGATCGGGGTGAGGGGACGCGCGACTGCGTTCTGAAACAACGCCATGATGTGACCGGTCGTGAACACCCCGACACCACCACGAACCACGGTCGCGCCGTCGCCGTCCAAGGTCCAGGCAAAGCCGGCGCGGGGGGCGAAGTTCACCTTGTCGTCGTCAATCGGCTTGTCCAGAGGCCGCGGTGCACCGAAATCCATCTTGCGGATGTCGGTCGGATTGCCAAGGTTATTGACCTCCGCCGGATCGGCCGCATCGGTGGACTTGTAGCCAAATCCCGGATAGTAGTCGTAGCGCAGACCCAGGTTGAACACGAGCTTGTCATTGACGCGCCAGTCGTCCTGGATGAAGCCTCCGAACTGATCGACCCACGCTTTGTGTGGCGGGTTGCCCATGGCGAGCAGGAAGTCGCTCGCCCTGTTTGCCAGCAGGTCCTCGACGCTGGCGTACGTGAACCGGTTCGTTTGCGGATTCGACTTGAAGCCGATCTCGCGCGCCCAGCGGAACCCGACCTTCATCGTGTGGGCGCCCGAAACCCGCGTGATTTTCTGGTCCAGGTTGTAGGCGTCGTAGGTCAAGGCAAGGACTTCGGTATCGCCGCTGCCGAAGAAGCCCGTCACGCTGAAGGTCGAGATACGCTTGCGCACGTTGTAGAGGTCCTCCTGGGCCCCTCGCGTGGGCGACTCCGCGAGCCAGAACTGGTCGAAGCGATCGAGCGTGTTGCGATTCCAGCCGAACCGGCTTTCGGAGACCCACGAATTGCGCGTCATCACGTAGTTGGTCGAGACGCGTTTCGAGCCGTTCGTGTACTGCTGGTCGTTCTCGATCTGGATTCGCGGAACGTTGGCGAACGGCCGCATCCGCGAGGCGGTCACCGATAATCTGCCGGCGCCAGCCTGGAAGTCCACTTTGCCCAGGAACGTGTTGTCGCGGCGGGTGAGCAACTTGGCATCCGTGTACCGTCCGATGACGTCGTTGATTGGCACGTTCGGCAGCGGCATGTTGTCGAGCACCATTTTGGTCTCGGGAAATGGCAGCGCGGCCATCATCCGATTGCGCGTCGCCTGCGTGGCGACGTTCCCCTGCACCGTCACGCCCGACTCCTCGCGATAACCCTCATAACTGGTGAAGAACAAGATGCGGTTCTGCAGGATGGGCCCGCCGAGCGATCCGCCGAACTGGTTGAACTTGATCTCGGGCTTGGCCGTCGTCGCCGGCAGGAATGGATCGCGCGACGAGAACGCGTCGCTCTGAAAATTTTCGAAGATCGATCCGTGGAACTGGTTGGTCCCTGAACGGGTGATCATGTTGACCTGACCGCCGATCGAGCCTCCGTACTCCGCCGGCAGGACACCCTTGGCCACCTGCACCTCGGCGACCGCTTCGACACTCAGGATCTCGATCTGGTTCTGGCCGCCGTAGTTGCCGAAACCTCGGTTTTCCGGGTTGGTCTGGGCGCTGCTGCCGTCCACCGTAATGGCGCTGCCGCCGTCGCCGACGCCGTTGACGCGGAATGCCCGGCCGCCACCAACGGCGTTGTCGCTGGAGCTGATACCCGAGCCGAGGAGAACGACGTTCTGCAGGTTCCGCCGCGAGACCGGAATCTCGCGCACTTCCTCGCCGAGCGATTGCACCTGCGCCGTCGTTGCTGTTTCGACGAGAGGCGCGTTCTCGGCGACCGTGACGGTCTCAGCCAGCGTCCCCACTTCGAGCGCAAATGTCTGCCGCACCGTCTGGCCGGCGCTCAGCGTCAATCCCCGGTTCTCATACGTCTTGAACCCCGAAAGCTCGATCTTGACCGTGTACGAACCAGGCGGGAGCGCGGGCAGCGTAAATTCGCCGCGTGCGTCCGAGACGGTTTCTCGCGTCAGCGTGGTGCCCTGATGCGTGACCGTCACGGTGACGCCGGGAAGAATCGCGCCCGAGCTGTCCTGCACGATGCCGTAGAGCGTGGCTTCGAGCACCTGCGCGACGGCATTGGTTGAGAAGGTGAAGGTAAAGGTGAGAGCAAAGGCAAGGGCGACGGTCAGACTCCGCGGAAGAATCCTCATGTGGAACCTCCAGGTCTGCTGAAAGATGCCGACGACGATACGGTGAACTGTTTATTTCTGCTGCGTTCAGCGCGGTGGCTTGCGCTGATTCTCCGGCGCGTAAATGTCGTATCCCTTCGCGTTTTCGTCTTTCTCGTCCGGCGGAATCACACCGGCCGCGAGCATCACCTGCCCAATGTGCGGCAACCGTCACAGCCGAGGGCTTGAAGTTGCCGAATCTGTAGCCGCGCGCGATCGTCAGCGGCGTCCATCCATACTTGTTCTGTCTGTTCCAGACGTCGATCTTCGCGCCCTTGTCGGCGAGAAGTTTGACCGCTCCCGGAAGATTCTTGTAGGCGGCGCCGTGCATGGCGGTTTCGCCGTTTGCGTCAACCGCATTGATGTCCGCGCCGTGGTCGAGCGCCACCTGCATCGCTTCGATCACTTCTTCTTCAGTGCCGGCATCTTCGCCAGGCGAGCGCGTGCCCAATCCGGCGGCCGTCATCAACGCGTTGGTGCCTTCGGCGTTTTTCGCCAGCGGATCTGCGCCGAGCGCAACCAGCGCCTTCATGTATTCGGCGTCGGCCGTCATCGCCGCGAGCAGATATGGCGTGGCCCCAAACTCATGGAATCGCGTGTTCGTCAGGTTGGCCCGTCGCGTCATCTTCGCGTTGACGTCGGCGCCCTTGGCGACCAGCCGCTTGGCGAACTCGAGGCTCGATAACGTGCCGGAGCCTTCAGGCCCTGGATCGTTGTCGCCGATGCCTGGTTTGCGGACGTATACGAGCATGTGCAGCGGGGTGTAGCCGAGACCGTCGGAGTTCGGGTTGGCGCCGGCCTCCAGAAGTTCCGCCGCAAGCTCGAAGTGCGCGTTGGCCACAGCCAGATCGATCGGCGTCGTCCCGGCACGAATGGGCCGTTCTCCGTCTGGAAGCTTCGGGTTCGCCGTCACCGTCACCGGATCGTTCACGCCGACTCCGGCTTTCAGCAGCGCCTTGACCACGGGGATATGCCCCTGCCGGACCGCAAACATCAGCGGCGTGAACCCGGAATCGAGCGGCGTCCGGAAATCGGCGCCGGCTTTCATCAGTTCCTGCAGCACGTCGACGTTGCCGTCGGCAGCCGCCCACATCAGCGCCGTCTGGCCCCGGCGGGGTTCTTTGGCGTGCACGTCGGCACCGCGGGCGATCAGCGCACGTACGGGATCGACCTTCCCCGTGCGTGCAGCCGTCATGAGCATCGTCTCTCCGCCGGGGAGCGATGCGTTGGCATCCGCACCGGCCTCGAGCAACTTCCCGATGACAGCGGCATTGCCGTTCGTGCATGCGATCGCCAACGGCGTGACGCCATACCGGTTGGCGGCGCGGACGTCGGCGCCGGCGGCGAGCAGCCGGTTCACCAGGTCGAGGTCGTCATGATGAGCGGCCCAGTGCAGCGCCGTCGTCCCGTCCGCCTGCGGCGCATTGACGTTGACCCGGCGCGCGAGCAACTGAGTGACAGCCCCGCGATCCTGCCGCTGCGCCGCATTGGCCAACTGCGCATCCGCCTTCGTGCTCCGCACTGCGGCGGACAAGTCGGCGGAGTGCCGACGAGAGCGGCACCGACCAAGCAACGCTGAGAAGCTTGCTGCGCATCTTCAATCCTCCGGCTTTCGTCGCACCCAACGCACCTAGCGCACCCACGCACCTACCGAGCCCGACCGGGCTGTACATCGTGTCGATTTTTCCAGTGCTGTCCTGGAACGAATCGAGGCGCACTCCGACGGCGTCGAGCATGGTGAGATGCAGGTTCGCGAGCGGCGACGGCTCGGCGTATCTGATGTGACGTCCGCCGCGCACTTTTCCTGCCGCCCCACCCGCAACCACGATCGGCAGATCGACGTGGTTGTGGATGTTCGGATTGCCCATGCCGCTGCCGTAGAGACGAGGGAATTGTCCAGAAGCGTGGCGTTGCCTTCGGACACCGACTTCAGCTTCTCGAGGTAATACGCGAAGAGACCGACGTGGAACTGATTGATCTTGGCAATCTTCGCCACCTTCTCCGGGTCGCCGCCGTGATGCGAGGTCGGGTGGTGCGGATCGGACACACCGATCTCGGGATAGCTCCGGTTGCTGGTCTCGCGCGCGAGCTGGAAGGTGATGACGCGGGTGATATCCCCCTGCATCGCGAGCACCTGCAGATCGAACATCAGCTTCGCATGTTCCTCATATGCCGCAGGCACGCCGACCGGTCGATCGAGATCGGGTAGCGGGTTGTCGAACGTCTGCGCTTCTGCTTTTTCTATGCGGCGCTCGACTTCGCGGACGGTGTCGAGGTATTCGTTCACCTTCGTGCGATCGCCTGCGCCGAGCTCCCGCTGCAGGCGGGCGATGTCTTCGCGCACCCAGTCGAGCAGGCTGGCGCGGCGGCCGAGCGCCTTGCGCCGATCCGCGGAGCTGCCGCCTTCGCCGAAGAGGCGTTCGAACACCACCCGCGGATGGGCCTCCGACGGCAGGGGTGTCGTCGGCGACGACCAGGACAAATTGTTCTGGTAGACACAGGCATAGCCGTTGTCACACTGACCGACGACTTCCATCAGGTCCATGGCGAGCTCGAGCGACGGGAGCTGGGTTTCCTGCCCCATCTGCTGAGCGGCGATCTGATCGACCGTGGTGCCGAGATAGTAGTCGCTGCTCTCGGTCCACTTCGCCTTCGCCGCGCTGAGGAACGCCGCGTTCGAGGTGGCGTGCGTGCCCGGATATGCGTTCCTGAGCTCCATGTTGCTGAGCACGGTGATATGGCTTTTCAGCGCATCGAGCGGGCTGAGGGTCACCGACAGATCGGTGAGCGCTCCGGTGTCGCCGGGCGGCGTCCAGCGCGTGATGTCGGAACCCATCGGGATATAGACGAACCCGAGGCGGCGGACCGCTTTTGCCGGCGTCTGCGCCAGCGCCGTCATCGACGGGATCATCGCGTCCAGCAGCGGCAATGCGACTGCCGCGCCCATGCCTCGCAGGAATGTCCGCCGCGGAAGGGCCTTCTTCGAAATGATCATGATGCGTCCCTCATCAATTAGCCTCGCTCCACCTGGCCATGCCGGCGGCTGCTGCTTCGCATACGAAACGGCGACTGTTGACAACACCTGACACAACCGCGGAGAACCGGTAATCCTCGGCGCTCGAATCGCGCACGATCTTGCGCATCGCCGGCGCGTCGTAATAGCCGACGCCACGACCGATTGCGAACGTGAGCATTTTCTCGGACAGCGTCGTCACGAACAGATCCGGGTGGTTGAGTATCGCCTTCTGCAGCCCGGCGACGCCGCGGAAATCGGTGCCGTCGTATAGCGTGCCGGACGCGTCTATCGGCTCGCCGGCATCGAGCGTGCGCCAGCGACCCACCGCATCGTAATTCTCGAGCGCGAAACCGATCGGGTCGGTCAACTTATGACACCCCGCACAGGTCGGATTTTTCCGATGTTCGGCCAGCCGCTCGCGAACCGTCGCATTCCGCTTCGCCATCTTCACGTCGTCGAGCGCGGGAACGGTTGCCGGTGGCGGTGGCGGCGGAACGCCAAGCACGTTGTCGAGAATCCACTTGCCGCGGATGACCGGCGACGTACGTGTGGGATACGAGGTGACGAGCAGGATGCTGCCGTGGCGCAGGAGGCCACCCCGCTGCGCGTTCTCCCCCTCGAACGTGATGCGCCGGAAGCGGCTGCCGTAGACGTTCTTGATGCCGTAATGTTTGGCGAGCCGCTCGTTGACGAACGTGTAGTTCGCGCGGAGCAGGTCGAGCACGCTGCGGTCTTCGCGGATCACGCTTTCCACGAGCATCTCCGTCTCGCGCCGGAACGCCTGGCGGAGGTTGTCGTCGAAATCGGGGAACAGCCGCATGTCCGGCGTGATGCTGTCGAGATTGCGCAGGTGCAGCCACTGTGACGCGAAGTTCGTCACCAGATTTTCGGCGCGCGGATCGGCGAGCATGCGCTTCACCTGCTTCTCGAGCACCGCGGGCTTTTCGAGATCGCCGCGCGCCGCGGCATCCAGCAGTTCGTCGTCTGGAATACTGCTCCACAGGAAGAAGGACAGCCGCGTGGCCAACTCGAGATTGCTCGATAGCTCGTCGAGCGGGGTCGACGGCGGACGGCGACGACCGCGAGGCGGGATCGCGCTCGATCCGGAACAGGAACTCGGGGCTCGTCAATACCGCCGCCAGACCCATTTCGATGCCGGCATCGAATCCGTCCGCGTCCTTCGCGGAGCGATAGAGCTCCAGCGGCTTCTTCAGATCCGCATCGCTGACCGGGCGGCGATACGCCCGCCGCATCAACGTGGTCAGAATCTTCTTTGCGCACACGTCCTGCTCTTCGGAGAGGCCGGCTGGCACGAGAAAACGCGGCGCCGGCTCGGCGTGTCGCCTGCACCCGCCGGATTGTAGGGACCGATGATCGACAACTCGTACACCGCCGGCTGAAGGCGCGGGTGGCGGTAGTAGTTGAAATGCGCTTCGTAGGGCTGGCGCGCCGTTTCGAGGAGCAACGACGGCTTTTTCGGGAACGTGACGGCCAGAACGTGCTGCCCTGCGGTGACCGGCACGCGCACTTTCATGTGGCTGTCGAGCGTCGCATGCGACGGCGCGTCGCTCGCCGGCCCACTCTCGGCGCGAGCGGCTCAATCGTGAATAGGCGCACCTGCTCGCCATCGAGGAGCAGCTCGATCTCGTGGCGCTCGAAGAGCCCTTCGATGTGCTCGTTCCGATCGCGCGCGAGACGGATGGTGATCTCGTATTCGCCGTTCGGCCGGGAACAGGTGCGACATCAGCGCGCCGCCGCGTGTTCCGAGCGGCAGCCCCTCGATATGTCCCTCCTGCGTGATGTCGGGCTTTACGCGTTCGGTCGTGCCGCCCACCGAGAGGCCGGGCCGCCCCACCGCGAGCTGGCTGATCTTTCCGCCGCCGAGACGTAGCTCTCGAGCAGCGTCGGCGACAGGTTACCGACTGTAACGTTGTCGAACCCGAAGCTGGCGGAATCGCTCGGCAGCAGCGCCGCTGGATCGATTTCGAGCGCCAGCAGGTCGCGAATGGCGTTGCGGTATTCGGTCCGATTGAGCCGGCGGAACGTATCGGTGCGCCCCGGATTCGGCATCGTCGCGGAAGCGGCGTCGAGCGCTGTTTCGAGCGCGGTGAGCGCCGCCATGTGTGTGGCTTCGTCTGGCCGGCGGGCGTTCTGCGGAGGCATCTGACGGGCGCGCAGCTTCCTCACGACACGTTCCCAGGCTTCCTGATGCGCTCCAAGATCTTCGTTATTGACGGCGTCGAGCTGAAACCCGCCCGCCTTCATCTTGCCGTTGTGACACGACAGGCAATACGTAGAAACCAACGCCCGGTACGGGGCGGGCTGGTTCGTGGGATCCTTGCTTCGCAGCTGAAGAAACTGAGGGACGAAGGGCCGGGTCTGCTGTGCGGCAGGGGCGCCGATGGTGACGGCCGCGATGCACACCGCCGCGAACGTATGAGACAACCACCGCGCCCACCGGCTCGACATGCTCACCTCGGTTGGAACCGCCGCTCGGGCGGAACCTAAAACAGGATGATCATTTATACACCCCTAGAAGCCCCCAAGGCTTCATGGATCTTTCACGTTTGCGACAAATGGATACAATCACCACGAGCCCGCCCATGCCCAGAACCTTCAAACATCTGGAAACCAAAGCCGTCCACGCCGGAATGCCATCGCCGCGTCCAGGCGGGGCGGTCGTCATGCCGCTCTTCCAGTCGGCGATGTTCGAATATGCCGGCGAAGGCAGTTATCACGACCTCAAGTACATCCGCCTCAACAACACGCCCACGCAGACAGCGGTCCAGGGAAAGCTCGCCGCCCTGGAAAGCGCCGAAGCCGCGGTTGTGGCAGCCAGCGGGATGGCGGCAATCTCGACCACGCTGCTCACAGTGCTCAGACCCGGCGACCATCTGCTCGCGCAAGACGTTCTCTATGGCGGCACGCACGACTTTCTGACGACTGAGCTGAAGCAGCTCGGCATTGCCGTTGACTTCATCGACGCCGATCGGCCCGAGTCGTGGCCGGCGCTGCTGCACCCGTCCACGCGCGCGGTCTATGTCGAAACCATCTCGAATCCGCTGATGCGTGTGCCCGATCTCGAGAGCGTCGTGCAGTTCGCCAAAGCGCATGGGCTGGTATCGCTGATCGACAACACGTTTGCCACGCCCGTCAACTATCGCCCGCTCGAGCACGGCTTCGATCTGGTGATGCACAGCTGCACCAAATATCTGAACGGGCACAGCGACATCGTCGCCGGAGCGGTCATCGGATCGGCGTCATGGATCGAGCGGATCACGCATCGGCTGAATCACCTCGGCGGCTCGCTCGATCCCCACGCCTGTTTCCTTCTCGATCGCGGGCTGAAAACACTGGTGCTGCGCGTGCGGCATCAGTGTGCGAGCGCGCTCGAGATCAGCCGCCGGCTCGAGGGACATCCCATGCTCGAGCGTGTGAATTATCCGGGGTTGGCCAGTCATCCTCAACACGCGCGCGCACGCCGGCTGCTCGGGGCGGGCACGGGCATGCTCAGCTTCGAGCTCAAAGGTGGTGCCGCCGCCGCCGACCGGTTCATGAGCCGCACGACGCTGCCAGTCCTGGCGCCGAGTCTCGGTGGGGCGGAAACGCTGCTGACACGTCCGGCGCTGACGAGTCACGCGGGAATGGATGCGAAGGATCGCTCGCCGCCGGCATCACCGACGGCCTCATCCGTATGTCGGTTGGATTCGAGGCCTGCGAGGAGATCGTCGACGACCTGCTGCAGGCGCTGGAAAAGGGGGTCAGACCCATTTTTACGTCGTAAAAATGGGCCCCGATTTTTAGACTACGCGGTTCAGCAGCGCCTCGCCGGCGCGGAGTCTTCGGCAGTTCTCGAGGAATATTCCGAGGCTTCTGTTCAACGTCTCCAATGTGAACCAGCCAAGGTGAGGCGTCACAATCACGTTCGGCAGCTCGAACAACGCATGAGAATGCGTGGGCTCTGCATCGAAGACGTCGAGGCCCGCGCCGCGCAGCCGGCCGCCCATCAACGCGCCGTGAAGGGCGCGATAGTCCACCAGGCCGCCGCGTGCCGTGTTGATGAGCACAGCCCCGGGCTTCATGATTGAGAACGCACGCGCGTTCATCAGCGCCGACGTCTCGGCCGTGAGCGGGACGTGGAGCGACACGACGTCGGAGGCCTCGAGCAGCTCGGCAAACGGCGCGAACGCAGCGCCGTCGTGCGATTTTTCCGTCCGGCTCGTATACAGAACACGCGCGCCAATCCCGAGCACCATCGGCGTCAGACATCGGGCAACGGCGCCGAATCCCACGAGCCCCACCGTACGCCCGCCAAGCTCCCCCAGACTGTCGAGCAGTTCCGGATCGAGCGCCCAACCCCTGCCGCTACGAGTGTGCGCGTCCAGCTCGGTGAGCCGCCGCAGCGTCGCCAGCATCAGCAATAAAGTGATCTCCGCCACGGCCCGTGTGTTGGCGCCAGGCATATTGCACACGGCGATGCCGCGCCGCTTCGCCGCGTCGAGATCGATCGTATCGACGCCGACGCCGAGCTTCTGAATCAGCTTGAGGCGCGGCGCACCCTCGATGGCGTCGGCCGTCACACGCTCGAGCACGTGGAGCAACACGTCGGCGTCCTGCATTTCGCGCGCGAACGTCTCTCGCGCCGTCTCCTCGACGACCGCAATGCGCAGCCACTCGTTTTCGAGCGCCGAGATCCTCTCCGCGAATCCAGGCGTGGCGCGATAGTGGAGAACGGCTTTCATCGCAGCCGCGGCTCCCCGAATGGCGCCGACCCTGCCAGCGATTCTTCGATGCGCAGCGCTTCGTTCCACTTGGCCGTTCGCTCCCCTCGTGCGAACGAGCCGACTTTGAGCTGCCCGACTCCCCATCCCACCGCAAGGTGAACGATGGTGACGTCCTCCGTCTCTCCCGATCTCGCCGAGATGATCGCGTTCCAGCCCGCCGCGCGCGCCGCAGCCAGCGCCGCTGCCGTTTCCGTGACGGTCCCTGCCTGATTCGGTTTCAGCAGCACCGCGTTGCACGCGCGCGATCGTGCGGCCGCGGCGATGCGGTGCGCGGACGTCACGAGGTAGTCATCGCCGATCACCTGGAGCCGCTCACCGGCCTTCGCCGTAAACGCGCGCATCCCGTCATCGTCGTCTTCGGCCAACGGGTCTTCAACAGAGATGATGGGATAGGCACGGCACCACTCGAGCAGCTGATCCACGAGCTCTTCGCTCGTGCAGCTCGCGCCGTTCCGCCGCGAATGTGTACCGGTTGCCGCGCCGCAGTTGCGATGCGGCGACGTCGATGGCGATGGCCGCATCGACGCCGGGACGAAGGCCCGCCCGTTCGATCGACAAGACGAGCGTATCGAGCGCGTCTGTCGTCGAGGCGAAATCCGGCCACCATCCCCCTTCATCCGCGACACCGTGGAGCGTGCCCCGCTCCGACATGATGCGGCCGGCGGCGCCATACACCGCCGCCGTGATGACCATCGCGTGGTCGAACGAACGCGCCCCGATCGGGACGATGAGGAAATCCTGAATGTCCACCCGGCGTCCGGCATGCGCGCCTCCGCCGAATATCTGGATCATCGGCATCGGCAGCGTTGGCTCGCCGCTCCCGGCTACATAGCGCCACAACGGCTGCCCTGCCGCCGCCGCTGCGGCATGCAGCGCCGCCATGGAAACAGCGACCATGGCGTTGCCGCCCAGACGCGCCTTCTGCGGCGTGCCGTCGACCTCGACGAGCCGGCGATCGATGCCCTCCTGATCCATCCCCGACATGCCGCGAAGCGCATCGGCGATCTCGACCGACACGCTGCGGATCGCGCGATCGACGCCAAGACCGTCGAATCCGCTCCGCCATCTCGAAGATCGACCGCTTCGTTGGTCCCGGTTGACGCGCCGGCCGGCGCAATCGCGCGGCCAATCACGCCGTTCGCGAGCACGACTTCGGCCTCGACCGTCGGGCGGCCTCGGGAATCCCAGACACGCCGTCCGATGACGCGTTCGATGCGGACATCGTCCATCGTCGATCGTCGATGGACGATGCGTCCATGGTCGATGGACGATCGCCGATTCGAGCCACGCCTGTCGAACGTCCGCGAGTGCCTTCGGCGGATGCTTCAGCATTGCGCGCGCCTTGAGGCGCACGTGGTCCTTCGCCTGCTCGCTGGTCAGGTATTCGACTGGCGACTTGCCGTCTATCTCTCGCCAGCAGCAGTCCCGGCAACAGCGTGGCCGCGCGTTCATTCAGCGCGGAAGGAGGTTCCCAATCGACGCCGGCGAAGTATGCCTGAGCCAGCGCGTCAAACGACTGCAATAAGGGCGGCGCGAGCTGAGGGGACCAGCACCGTTTTGAGCAGCAGGTGATTCAGACAGAATGCGAGATCGAATGCGGGATCGCCGAACCACGCGCACTCGGCGTCGAGGAACACCGGTTCGCGAGGGCCGAGCAGGATATTCTTCGGGCTGACGTCTCCGTGCACGACGGTCAACTTGATCGACGCGGTTCGCTCGGCGAGGAATTCGAGCGTTGTCGCAAGATCGGGATGCACGCGAGCGGTCGCCAGAAGATACGGCTCCAGCCGCAGCGCGTGGAAGGCGCTGTCAGTCGCAAAATCCGCCGCCGCGGAGGCCGACCTGGCAAACGACGAGTGGATGGCCGCGAGCTGTTTTCCTACGGCCGCCGCGGTCCCGGTGTGAACAACGCCGCGCGCGAGCCTCGCCTTCCACGTCTCGTAATCCGACGGCGGCAGATATTCCATCGCGAACACCCCGAGCTGCGAATCGCTCGCCAGCAAGGCGGGCACGATTTGCGAGTCAAGGCCGGCGACGTGCCGCAGCCATTTCACTTCGGTGGAATTTCGCGCGGGATCGGCGAGCCACTCCGCCGCGACGCGCAGACGCGGCAGCGCCTGCTTCACGCAAAAGGCACGAGCGCCCGCGCGCACGAGCCAGATGTCCGAAGACACGCCGCCCTCGAGCCGCGTAAATTCCGGCCGGTCACCCAAAGGAATAAGCCGGAGCGAATCAGAAAATCGATTAATTCAGCCTTTGCTGCGGATGTCACCAGCGTTTCAGACGGATGTTCCGGGTACTCGATCTTCATGGGCGGCCCGGTATGCACCTGCATGCCGATGAGCCCTTCGAGCTTCCTGTTCGGGGCATCGTCATCGACCGTGATGCTCATCAGCCGCCCGTTGAGGATGTGCGTGGCGGTGTTGCCGCGAACGATGAGGTGAGCGGCGTTCCAGTCGGCGGTGGAGACGGCTGGCGAGCTCGTCGGATGTGGCAAACGATGACAGCACGACTGGCGGACGACCGCCGACGACGTGCGAGATTTGTCCGCGCACGGCGAGGAACAGGCGCCCCTTCTCTTCGTAGTTGTTGCCGTCATACCGCTTGCGGCCGTCGAGATCGAACTGATAGCCGCGCATCGCAAACTTGTTGTCGGCCGTCACGGGATCCGGAACCACCACGCTGCGATAATTGATGCCGCTGTTCCCCGCTTCGGTGATGCGGTAATCGAGCTTCAACTCGAAATCGGCGGGGCTGCCGCCGCGCCAGATAATAAATGTGTTGCTCTTGATCACGTTTGCCGGCGTGATCTCTCCGACGAGCACGCCATTTTCCACGCGCCAGTAGGTCGTGTTCCCTTCCCACCCGGCGAGCGTTTTTCCGTCGAAGATCGGCTGGAACCCCGGCTCGTCGCCGGCGAGAGGTTCCGGCCTGTCGCTCTGCTTGGGGACATATGGCGCCGTTTGAGCTGACAGCACCGTGGCCGATGCGAGCACCGCGATTAGAAGTCTCATGAGCTTACCGCCGTTCATCGAGGAACCCGAACGCGTAGACAGTCCCGTCTTCTGCGCCGACGTACACCTGGCTCAACGCGCTCCAGAAGCTGCCTGGCGAAGCTGAGGTGGTGATTGACTTTCCGCTGTTCCAGAGCGCCTTGCCCGAAAGGCCATCGTGCGCGAAGAGCACCGCTGGCAATCCGGCCCGGCCGGCCGCAGCGGCCCGGCCGCTGGAGAGCGCGAACACCACCCCATTGACAATGATTGGCGTCGCTGGCGATGTGAGATCGCTCGTGGTCCACTCGGGCTCGAGCGAGAGCGTGCCGTTGACGTCCCGAACCCGCAGCGCGACGACCGCGCCGTTCCGGATCGCGCCGTTTGTCGTGCGAGCGCCCACAGGCCTGCCCGAGACCGGAACAAGAATCCAGCGCGCCGCTGAGTCTGCAGGCGCGGTCGTTGCGGCTGCCGCGCGCGTCCAGGTGGACAACGCTTCTGCTGAGATCGCGCCGCCGCTCCCAAACAGACGAGACGACGCCACCAGCGGAGTGGCGTGGTCCGCGCCGCCCAGCGAGGCCGCGTCGAGCAGAATCACGCGGCCGTCCTTCGTCGCGGCGGCGACGACATCCTTCGCACCGTGCCGGAAGACGGTGGGGCCGGTGACGAACTCGGCCGTGGGCTGTGTGAACCAGTCCTTCAGCTGCAGTGATTTCGGATCGAGGGCGACGATGGCGTTCGCTTTCCCGTTTCCTGTCACGCTGCCGGCACCAATCGCCGCGAGCAGCGTATTGCCGTCCGACGAGAACGCAACCGCGCCGACCACGCTGCCGCCGCTCGTGCGATAGGACACCACTGGCTTGTCGGGCGCATCGAGATCGATGGCATACACGCCGTGTGGCGCACCCGCGCAGTTTCCAGAGGTCGCCGCATACATCATCGTGCCGACCGCGACAGGATTCGACCACTGCGAATTGGGCGGCAGGAACGGCGCGGGCTTCTGCAGGTCCTTGCCCGATTGCAGCCCTACGACGTGCAATTGACCATCCGCGGCGACGGCGTACCCGACGATTATTCGCTGAGTGCCTGCGCCGCCAACGACATTCGGAGCGCCCGGAATTCCGTCACCGCGGCCCGGCGCAGCGGGGGCAGGCGCTCCGCCCTGCCGAGCAGGACCAACCGGCGCGCCGCGAGGCGGTCCGCCGCCACGAGGTTCCACGGGAATGCCCTGCCCGGGCTCGCCGAGCAAGCTGCGATACCCCTGCTGATTTCCTCGCCCGGCGGGCGGCGGCGGCGCACCCGCAGGCGATGTCGGAGGGGCCGTCGCACTCACAATGCGCGTTGGCGCACCCGTCACGCCTCCGCTGCAGGCGGCCTGCCCCGAGCCCGGTCGAGGGGCCGTCGGCGCCGGCAGCGTACCCTCGAACGTGCGCGACCAGATGACGTACCCGGTGTCGTTGTCGAGCATGTACAGCTTGTTCGAACTGCCGGCGACGAGCGATGCCGGCACGAAGAGCGTGACGCCGCTCGCGGTCACCCCCTGCGTGAGGCCGTGAAGCCCGCGGCGCTGGTTGTCGAGCTTCGACGTCCATTGCAACGCGAACCCGGGCTTCGAGATCGACTCGACGGAGATGTTCGGGTCGGTTTGCAGCCAGGACGTGCGCTGGGCATCGGCGTAGGGCGTCGGCCAATCCGACCAGCCGCGTCCGACCTGAGCGAACGTCACGCCTCCGGCGACGAGCGACGCGGCAACGAGAGGAACGATCCGGTGAGCGCGCATCTGCATATTCGATCTATCTGACACCGAAGGCGTAGAGCATCCCGTCCCACGTGCCGATGTACGCGCGCCCGTTAGCGACGGTGATGCCGCTGAAGTGATTCCACGAGGTAATCGTGTCGCCACTGTTCCAGAGCTCCTTGCCGGTCTGACCGTCCAGAGCGTAGAGCATCGCCTTGCGCGAGTTGGGAATGCGCCGCGCGGCGCCACTGGAGAGAGCGCCGCCGTAGACCGGTCCACCTGGTTCGTTCCAGGCGGTGTCCTGCACGACCTGCGTGCCGTCAACACCGCTCGAGTACGCAAAAACGATCCCGTTGGCGATGACCGTTTCCTCCGCAAGATCCATGTCGCGCGACAGCCAGGCCGGGGTGAGCTGCCACTTGCCGGCCACTTCTTCGAGTTTGAGCGCAGCCACGCCGCCGCCCTTGGGGCGGCTATGTTCGATCGGCGCTTTGAAGGTCGTGCTCACCGGGCCCCAGAACGGCACGAGCACCCACTGCGTACCCTGCGGATCCTGCCAGGCGCCAAGGGCACCCCAGACACCGACGTTGTCGAATGCCTGGGAGTCGGCGCAAATCAGCGGCGTGGTGTGGAGCGTGGTGCGATGGTCCTCTCCTCCGAGGCTATCGCGGTCCAGCAGCCACAGCTTGCACTCCTTGCTCGTGGCGACGAGGAACTTCCGCCCGCGATAGTCGATCACGACCGGCGTCACATTGATGTCGAGGTCTCGGCGCCACAGCCAGTTCGCATTCGGTGAGCCAAAGTAGTCGACCAGCTGGAGCTGCTTCTTGGCGTCGATCTTCACACCGACGAGACCGTTGCCGAGGCGCCGGTTTCCCGGATCGAAGATGGCATCGCCCGTTCCGAGGTAGACGCGGCCTTCGGCATCGATCGCGGCGCCACGGCGGCCCCACAAGCCGCCGCCGGCCGGAATGAACGTGCTGGCGCGGCGTGACGCGAGATCGAACGAGTGGAAGGCGTTGGTCAGGCCGCCGCAGCCCTGCGCGGTCGCCGTGTAGATGACGCCGTCCTTGTAGTTGAGGGCATACGGTTTGCCGTTGCCGGGAATGAACTTCTCCGGCGGCGCGACGTTCTCGCCGTCGCCGAGGTTGATCTGGTGCAATTTGCCGTCCCACGACAGGGCATAGACCGTGTACTTGCCGGGAGATACCTGGACCATCGCGGGCGCGGCTGTCTGTCCACCAGGACAGAGCACGTTGTTGACCGGCGCCTGGTTGGGGAGCCGGTTCTCGAACCTGCGGCGCCAGAGCACCTGGCCGTTGGCGACATTAATCGCGAAGAGGTCATCGGTGACGCCGGCGACGAGACCGACCTCGAGCGGCCCCTGCGGCGTCGTGACGTTCTCCGCGATGAGCGGCGGAAACAGGTTGTGCATCGAACGAGGCGTGCTGTTCAGCTGCACGCTCCACAGCAGCTTCGTCGAGGCGACGTTGGCAAGCGTGAAGACCTTCTCGTCCCTTACCCACCCTGTGCGTTCCGTGTCGGGGCCTTCCATCAGAACGTCGGTGGCTGAGAGCATTGCGGCCGACGAGAACAGGGCGACCAATACGAATAGCCGTCTTACATGCACGCGAGGCGCTCCTTCCGCGCTTCGATCTTCTTATAGTCGAGACCGGCAATCTTCTTGAGGTCCTCCAGCTTCTTGCAGGGACCGTTTTTCTCACGGTGCAGCGATGAGAGCAGCCGCTTCCTTGCGCAGAAGACCGGCGACGCTTTCCAGCTCTATGGCCGTTGCCGTGTTGAGATTGAGCGCCTTCTGCGCCTCGGCGGGAAAATGTGTCGACAGGTACTGGAAGACCGTCTCGAGCTCCTGCTCGGTGCCCTCTGCACCTGCCGCCACCATTTTCGCAATCACGTCGCGCCAGCCTTCGGGCGTGTGCCGCACTGACGCCACCGTGTCCGCGGCATGGCAGCTGGCGCAGACCTTCACCGTGATGTCTTTTCCCGGCGCGTCAGGAAGCACATCCTGTGCGACAAGGATCGCGCCCGGCGATCCGACAGCACCGCCGAGCAGAAGGATGACAGCTATGGCGACGAAGAATACGCGCATTCGCGGATCATAACTGTTTCAACCAGATATTGCGGATCTCGATCTTCATCGGCGCGCCGACATGCATCTGGAAGCCGATCAGTCCACCAAGCGATCGATTCTTGGTGTCGTCGTCAATCACGATGCTCGTGACGGCGCCGTTGAAGATCTGCACGATCGTGTTGCCGCGCGCGATCAAATGCACCTGGTTCCAGTCGTTCTGTTTGACGATCGCTTTGAGCTCGTCAGGTGTTTGCTGCAGGTTGCCGATCACGCGCGGCCTCCCGCCGCCGTCCGGGACGTACACGGCCTGACCCCGCATCGCGAGAAAACCACGGCCACGCTCTTCGTAAATCTGCCCGGTGTAGGTGTTCGCGAAGTCGATGTCGGCTTGATAGCCCTTCATCACCCATCTCCCCTGCACGGTCCCGTTGCCGGCCGGCGTGCCTGGGGGCAGATGGACGCTGCGAATTTGAATGCCGCTGTTCGTGGAGTTCATCCGGAACTGCAGCTTCAGCTCGAAATCCCTGGGTTCGCCGCCACGCCAAATCAGGAACGTATTCTCCTTGACCGCGTTGTCGGGTGTGCTCTCACCGACGAGGGCGCCGTCGATCGGCTTTCCAGAAGGCCGGATCGCCGTCCCAATCCTTTCAAGGAGGTGCCGTCGAAGATCGGCTGAAAACCAGCCTTGTCGTCGATCACGAGCGGCTCGGCGCCCTGCGGTCCACGGCCACCGCCGCGTCCGCCGCGCCCCTGCGGCGGCGGTTGTTGCGCGGAGACCGACGCAATGGCGATTAATAGAATCGCGGCTACACGCATGCCATCGCCTACCACGCGAGCCGAATGCCGAACTGCATGTTCCGGGCATCGTCCGAACTGGAGATGATGCCGGCCGCAACGTCGTTGATGTTCCCGTTCGGCTGCCCGAAGTTCGTCGTGTTGAACAGGTTGAAGATTTCCCAGCGGAACTCGAGACGTGTCGCTCCCATCGGGAAACGCTTGCTGAGTGAAAAGTCCACCTGCTTCGAGCCCGGTCCGATCAGGGTATTGCGCCCGGCCGTGCCTTGAGATCCCGCCGCCGGCAGCACGTAGGCCGTCTTGTCGTACCACTGCGACACCGTCGGGTTATCGACCACTCCGCGATCGCCGTCTCGTCCTGGAGCGTAATTGACCCGCTGAGGCACGAACGAGCCGCATTGGCAGACGTTGGTCCCGGACAGCGTGAACGGGAATCCGCTGCCCGCGCGAATGACGCCCTGCACCTGCCACTCGCCGAGGACATACGCGACAGGACCGGCGCTGTCCAGCCAGCGGCGACCCTCGCCGAATGGCAGCTCGTAGCCGAAGCTGAAGGCGCCGCGGTGGCGCTGGTGATAACGCGACAGGCTCTCGTCGGCATCGAAGTTGGTTCTGAACGCGGTGTCGTTTGCTTCCACCTCTCCGGATCCGTTGTCGCGATTTTCCGAGAGCTGATAGCTGGCGAGGAAGAATAGCCCGGCGGAGTAGCGCTTCTCGAAGCGCAGCGAGAGACCCTTGAAATCGGCCGTTCCGATGGCGGCTGAGTACAGCATCGCCGGTTGGAACTGCGGAAACGGCAGCCGCGTGTTGATATCGGTCGTCCCGAAGTTCGCCTGATTGATGTTGTAGCGCTTGCTCAGATTTCGGCTCCGGCTGCCCGTATACGCGGCTTCCACGAGGTAGTCGCGGCCGAGGGTGCGCTGCACGTTCACGTTCCACTGCATCGTGTACGGCGTGCGGTTGGCCGGATCCAGTGAGAACGGCGCAGGGAACTGCGGGATGTTGTTCAGGTCCGGAAAGAGCGTGTCCACTTGCAGCGGAGCCGCGACGCTCGGATTCAGCGAGAACTGCCCGTAGTAGGGTGGAATCAGGCGCGTGAACTGCAGCTCGTTCAAGTTGAGGTTGTCGTAGTAGATACCAAACCCGGAGCGCACGACCATCCGGTCGGTCAGGTTGTAGGCCACTCCGACGCGCGGGCCGAAGTTGTTGAAGTCCTTCTGAAGGATTCCGTCCGGAAAATATCCTTCCTGCTGGTGCACGAGCGGCACGAGCGCCGCCGGCATCGACGTGGGCAGCGCGTTGTATCCAATCTTCCCTGTCGCCGCGTCGAATGCGGCTTCGACGCCGTTTTGTTCAGCCCACGGCGCGAGGTATTCCCATCGCAGACCGAGCTGCAGGCTCAACTTGTCGCTCACCTGCCAGTTGTCGTCGATGAACGGCGCAATGGTCGGCGAGCTGTAGGTCGCGCCGGAGGCGCCGAACGCCCCCGCGCAGGTCGAGCAGTACCCAAGCAGATAGTCGGCGACGGAATTTCCCGTGAAGAGACCGCTGAACGTAAAGTTCCCGCGAGTCGAGTTGTCGGTCAGGTGATCGAACTTCCGGAACTGTGCCTGCACGCCGAAGCGGAGCGTGTGGCCGCCGAACGTCCTGCTGGTCGCGTTCGACACGCTGTAGATGTTTTCTGTCGCGCCCTGGGTGTTGCCGCCTTCGCCTTGCGCCGAGAATCCAGCCATCGCGACGTTCGGGCGTCCGTAGGCGAGCGGAAACGTTGCCGCCGAGAGGTTCCGGAGACCCAGATCGGCCGTCCAGTTGCGACCGTCGGGACTGATTGGCGCGTTCAGGTGGTAGGCGTAGTTGTAGCCGAAGCGGAATTCGTTGACCCACGAGGACGAGAGCACCCACGTGTGTCCGACGGCGAGGTTCCGCCCGCGCTGGGGCAGGTCGGTTTCGTTGAACGTTCCGGGCTGCAGCTGCGTGCCGCTGTAGTACATGAACCGCTGGAACAGGCTGTGACTGTTGTTCAACGTCTGGTCGGCGCGCATGGTCGCCGTATTCGCGTCGTCCACGAAATTCCTGATGACCGTGTAATTGTTGGCGCCTGGAGTATTCGGCGCGGGAATGGTCGGCGTCAGGGTGTTGGCGAACTTCGAGAAGCGGCTGGGCGGAATCATGTTGCCCGGGAACGGCTGGCCGTTGTTCAGGGGATCGCGAATCGGCGTGGCAAGGGCAGAAAAATTTCCCGCCAGAAACGCCGGGTTCGGGACGCTGCCGAGGAACGGCTGCCCCTGAATCGTCCGTAATCCCTCGTAGGCGCCGAACACGAAGAACTTGTTGCGCATGATCGGGCCGCCGCCGGTGGCGCCGAACTGGTTGCGCTTGTATTCCGGCTTGGTCGGCGCAAAGAAGTTCTTCGCATCGAAGCGATCGCCGCGATAGAACTCGTAGGCTGAACCGTGCATCTGGTTGGTGCCCGACTTGGTGACGATGGAGACAACTGCCTGGCCCTGTCCATATTCGGTCGAGAAGGAGTTTCGCAGCAGGCTCACTTCCTGGACCGCGTCGATGGGAGGGTTCAGCGAGAGATTGTTGAATCGCAGCGACCGCACGTAGACGCCGTCGATCGTGTAGTTGGTGGAGCTGTCACGCCCGCCTTCGACCGTGATGAACTGATTGCGGCGCCCGAACTGCGTGTTGCGCGCGAAATTTCTCGGCGTGACCCCCGCCGACAATGACGCCAGCGACAGCACGGTGCGTCCGTTCAGCGGCAGATCCTCAATCTGCTTCTCGTTGATGACCTGGCCGACCGAGGCGCTCTGCGTCTGCAGCAGCGCCGCCTCGCCGGTCACCGTGACCGATTCGCTGACGGTTGCCAGGCCGAGCGTGATCGTCGGGCGCGCGGTTTCACCCTGGCGCAATACGAAATTGGGAAGCTCGGCGGTCTGGAAGCCCTGCAGCTCCACCTTGATGTGATAGGTCGCGGGCGGAAGCGCCGGGATCGAGAACCGCCCTTCACCGTCGGTGATCGCCGTGCGCTGCGCGTTGGTGCCGGTGTTGGTTACCGTGACCGTTGCGCCTGGTACCGAGGCCTGGGAAGAGTCCGTGACTTGCCCGACAAAACCGGACGACGCCGATTGCTGAGCCGAGACGCTTGCCGACGCAAGGAAAAGCGTGGCAAGGGCAAGAGTCACCACTTTGCAGGACATGGCGCAACCTCCTTGATCCGTTCCGTCTCCAGGGGAATGTGGGCCTGATTCTCCGCCTGTGGCGCATTGCCGACAAGAGGCGACTGCGTGAGAGAAAAACGTTCCACATTCCGAAACGTTTGAGCCGGATTCACCTGTGAGAAATCCTACCCACTTCCCTGCCGGCGCTTCCGCCGTTCGTTTCGCAATGAAAAACAAACAGAGCTACATCGATTCTGGAATCGCCTGCGCGCGCTGCATGAGGACCTGATATTCGACGTCGATCGCCTCGCCTGCGGCAATGCGGCGGAACGCCGGCACGCCGAACAACGTGCCGCGCTGCACCATCGCCTCGCGCGTCTCGGGTATTGGCGAGACGCCGAACTCCATCCCGCGCGTCAGCGTGCGTCCGTTCCACGGCGAGTTGGTGCGGCTGCTGTTTTCCTCCCAGATTCCCATCCATGGAAAATCGGCGCTCTTCCACACGTACGCAATGGCCAACTCATACGCCGGCGAAAAGGCGACGAAAAATGCCGCCGGGCCACCGCTCATGAGATGCGCCGTGTAGGCGCTCGAACGCTCCGTCGCACTGAACACGCGGAGGTCGGCATGCCCGCCGTTCATCGCGGGAGCCATGGGCCAATCGAACTCCGCGCCGCGCTCGAGATAATCATGCGCACCGAATTCGGTTTCGAAAACCTTCGATCGCCCGGCACTGGCGCGAAACTGCGACGTGCCCCGCTCGAGAAACGGCGGCCCGAGCGTGACGTGTTGTGTCCAGCCGATGTCGCGATCGCTTCGCGAGCGGTTGACCAGCCGCTCCCGGATCGCGACCGTGCGCCCGCGAAGCGTGATGCGGCGCTCGAACTCGAGTCCCGCAAGTGGAAAGCCAGCGCGTGCATTCAATGTTTCGGTGCCGGCCTGCAGAGAATACGGAACGATCGAGCCCTCGCCGTGCGCCGTCAGGCCTCTGCGTGCGTCTTCCGCGGAAGGTGGACCGAAGAGATCCAGGCAAAGGCTGTGGCCCATGATGCCGGCGAGCAACGTCGCGTCGCTGCCGTCGCCGAAGACGCCGGCGTGACGAGGCTCGAACGCCGACGGTTCCACTGTCGGCCACGGCGGCGTCCACAGCGGGTTGACGCGCGCCGCCTTGTCGTAGATCTCGGCGATGTGCCCGCCTTCAGCCAATACCGTGACGCGCAGCTCGCTGTTCTCGATCGACGCCGCGCGGCGGCCGCGGTACAGCTCGCTCAACAGTTCTCCTTGCGCAGATATCGCGAGCAGTGATACATCACACTCCCTCGGAAAATGGCGAACAAAAACCACCACGAGCAGAGCCGGCACGCAGGATGCCATCGGCGAGGGAGCCGGCATTATCCGGCTCGAGCCGTGCTGGGTGCCGCGCACCTTCATGGTCCCCGGACGCCGCCTGCGGCTTCATCCGGACGACTTGTACGCCCTCGGCGCCCATCGGGGCGGCATCAACGAGCGCTGGTTCTCGTCGACCACACATGCGTCGAACGGCCCCGGCACTCCCGATGACGAGGGCCTGAGTTACGTCAGGTCCGCAAGCGGCGGGCGCGTCCTCTTCAAGTCGCTCGTCGACGAAGCCGGCGATCTGCTGCTCGGCGATTTGACGATGAAGCGCGAAGGCGGATGGAACCTGCTCTGCAAGTTTTTCGACAACCTGGGCGCGATTCCGCATCATCTGCATCAGAACGACGCCTTCGCCAGCCTCGTCGGACAAAAGGGGAAACCCGAGGCATATTACTTTCCCCCGCAATACAACCAGATCGAAAACGCGTTTCCTTTCACCTTCATGGGCCTCGAGCCCGGCACCACGAAAGCCGACGTGCGCCGCTGCCTCGAAAACTGGAGCAAGGGAGACAACGGCATACTCTTTCACTCGCGCGCCTATCGGCTGCAGCCGGGCACCGGCTGGCAAATCAATCCGGGAATCCTGCACGCGCCCGGGTCGCTCGTCACCTACGAGCCGCAGGTGAACAGCGACGTCTTCGCGATGTTCCAGTCGCTCGTCGACGGCCGCGTCGTCGATTGGGCGCTGCTGACGAAAGACGTGCGTCCGGAGTACCACCACGATCTCGACTATCTCGTCAGCATGCTCGACTGGGATGCGAACGTGAATCCCGAATTCGCGAAAACGAACCGGGTATTTCCGCAACAGGCTGACGGCGGGAGCGGCGCCGATGCCGGCTATCGCGAACAGTGGGTGTGTTTTGGCACGGGCTGGTATTCCGCGAAGGAGCTCACGGTTCTGCCGAAGCGGAGCGTGACGATCAAAGACGCCGCGGCCTATGGCCTGATCCTGACGCAGGGACATGGCACGATCGGCGCGCATCACGTCTCGACGCCCGCGATGATCCGCTTCGGCGAAATGACGGAAGACGAGCTGTTCGTCACCGCCGATGCCGCCGCGGCCGGCGTGCGTATCGTCAACCTCAGCGAATCGGAGCCGCTGGTGATGCTGAAACACTTCGGGCCTGGGAATCCGGACAATCCCACCTCCTGACGCAGAGGCGCAGGGACGCAGAGAACATTTTTATGGCACACACCAAACCCGCATTGCACAACGCGATGTGGCCGGGACTCGTCGGCAAGGGACCCGACTCGGAGCCGCCGATCGATCTGGATACGATGCTGGACCTGACCGCCGCCGCCGAAGTGGACGGCGTCCGATACGACGGCGTCGATCTGTTTCTGTTCGATCCCCACGTCGACATCGATTCGAGTCCCGACGATCTGAAGCGGCTCGCCGAGCGTATTCGCGCACGCGGCTTTGTCGTCGGCTCGCTGGTCGCGCCCGTGTGGGCGCCGACAGGGGGCGGCTCGGCGATGGGCAGTGACGCCGAGCGCAGCAGCTTTCTCACGCAGGTGAAAAAGGCGTGCGCGATCGGCACGTCGCTGCGCCATCTCGGCATTCGCAACTATGGCGTGATTCGCATCGACTCCGCGGCGGGCCCGGCAGAGTGGGCGAAAGATCCGTCAGGAAATTCGAAACGCATCGCGGCGACATTCAGGGAGGCGTGCACGATTGCCGAGGATCACGGCGAACGCCTCGCGGCGGAAGGAGAAATCTGCTGGGGCGGCATGCACAGCTGGAAGCGGATGGTCGAGCTGCTGGAGATGGTGGACCGCCCCGGCACACTCGGTTTTCAAGCCGACATGGCGCATACGCTGCTGTTCACGCTCGGGCACAACGCGCCCGAAGATCGCATCCTTCCGGATCCCGTCGACTGGTCCGATCGTCAGACGCTCGACAGCGCCATCAACACGATGACGCGCGCACTGCGACCGTGGACGATCGACTTTCATGTCGCCCAGAACGATGCCACGGTGAAAGGCTCGGGCTCGCACGACAAGACCGGGCGGCACTGCCTGCCCCATGATCCGAACGGCAAGATGGACATCGTGCGCGTCGCTGGCGCATGGCTGCGAGACGAAGCGGGAGCTCCGACGCGCACGTTCGAACACATCTGCTGGGACGGCTGCATGTTTCCGAACGCGACGATGATGGACCCGCGCACCTGGCGCGACGTGTTGTCCACCATGATTGCCGTGCGCGACGCCCACGGCACCGACCCTCGACAAGCCGGATCGTTCGAACCGCAAAGACGACGGAGACCGCACGAGGCATTGAGATGGCAAAAACACACTCAACATCGGACTTGTCGGCTATGGCTTCATGGGGCGGGCGCATTCCAATGCGTTTGCCCAGGCGCCCCGGTTCTTCGATCTCCCGTATCAGCCCGTCCTCAAAGCCATGTGCGCCCGCAATGCCGATCGCGCCAAGACGTTCGCGGCGAACTGGGGATACGAGTCGGTGGAAACCGACTGGCGCGCGCTCGTCGAGCGGGACGACATCGACCTGGTCGACATCGCCAGCCCGAACGACACGCACGCCGAAATCGCGATCGCGGCCGCGCGGGCCGGCAAGATGGTGTTATGCGAAAAGCCGCTCGGCCGCAACGCCGCCGAGGCGCGGCGGATGGTGGACGCCGTCGAGTCGGCCGGCGTCGCCAACATGGTCTGGTACAACTACCGCCGCGTGCCGGCGGTCACGCTCATCAAATCGCTCGTCGACGAAGGCGTGATCGGCCGGGTGTTCCATTACCGCGCGAAGTTCCTTCAGGACTGGACGATGTCGACGTGAGCTGCCGCAGGGCGGCGAAGGCCTCTGGCGCCTGGACGCGGAAGTCGCGGGAAGCGGCGTGACCGGGGATCTGCTCGCGCACTGCATCGACACGGCGATGTGGCTCAACGGGCCGATTGCCGGCGTCACCGCGGCGACGGAAACGTTCATCAAGGAACGCACGCACAACCTGAGCGGCCGCGTGGAGCCGGTGAAGATCGACGACGCCAGCGCGTTTCTCTGCCGGTTCGAAAACGGCGCGCTCGCGACGTTCGAAGCGACGCGCTATGCGCGGGGACACAAGGCGCTCTACACGCTCGAGATCAACGGAGAGCGCGCATCAGCGGCGTGGGATCTGCACGACCTTCACCGCGTGCAGTTCTTCGATCACGGCGACGCGGGGCGCGTCAGAGGGTGGCGCAACCTGCACATCACCGACGGCGATCATCCGTACATGAAGCACTGGTGGGTGCCCGGCCTGCAGATCGGCTACGAACATTCGTTCACGCACCAGTTCGCCGATTTCCTGGAGGCGCTGGGCAAAAAAGAGGCCGCCGCGCCGACCTTCCGCGACGGTCTCGCGACGGATCTCGTCACCGACGCGGTCCTGCGCTCGGCGCAATCGGGCCGCTGGGAAAAACCATCCGAATCCTGATCACGGAAATACGAAACAGGAGAAAGGGAGAACGGGAGAAATACATATCTCACCGCAAAGACGCGGGGGCGCTGAGTCAACTTTTCTACAGAAAAGAGAGAAGCATTTGTATTTTGAAAAGGAAATGCTCCCGTTCTCCCCTTCTCCTGTTTTGTTTTGCTCAAAAATCAAATTTATCGATGTTCTGCTTCGTGAACAGCAGCGGCGGGCCGAGGATGATCTCGCTGCCGCGGATGGTCACGGCTCCCAACCGGCCCGCCTGCAGCGATTGCGCGCCGGGAGCGAGCGACTGCTTCGCCATCTGCGCGCCGGCGTAGATCGTGCAGGTATCCGAGATCGGCGGTGTTCCATAACATCACCGTCTGCACGACGCCCTCGTGCACGTAAGGCTTGTTCATGTTCGGCAGCGACAGGCCGATGACCTTCACCTGGTCCGCGCGCTGCGCCTGGCGGACGGCCTCGCCCGCTCCGGGCACCGCCGGGGCGGAAATCGCCATGATCAGCTTCACGTTCGGAAACGCACGCATGATCGTCTGCGTCTCGGCAAACGCCTTGTCGCGATCGTCGTCGCTCGGCCGGATGGTGGCGAGCGTCATCTGCGGGTACCGCTCGGCGAGCCGCTTCTTGATGAAGGCAATCCATTCGTTCTGGTTGGCTGCGGTCAGCGCGCCGGTGACGACGGCGAACTCTCCTTTGCTGCCGAGCAGGCGCGCCGCTTCGTCGGTGAGCCCGTAGCCGATCCCCTCGGCGGTTGCCTGGTTCACGAAAAACGCCCTGGCGTCGGGCTCCGCGTCGGCGTCCCACGTCAACACGTGAATGCCGCGCGATTGGGCCTTGCGGAGAGCCGTGGAGATGCTGGCGCGGTTCTCCACGGCAACGGCGATCACGTCGACGCCGCGGGTAATCCAGCTTTCAATCAACTCGTTCTGCCGGGCGGCGTCGAGTCCCGTCGGTCCGTCCCAGATCAGATCGACGCCGAGCTCGGCGGCCGCCTGCTCCGCGCCGACACGGCAGCTGACGAAATAGGGATCACCTTTGGCTTTCGGCATCATCGCGATGACCGTGCGTTTGCCTGCCGCCGGCGGCGCGCCGCCGCTGAGCGATCGAACCAGCCACACGTTCGTGCCCGCCACCAGCAGCGATCCCAGGAGGACAGCCGCACACAACACAGCCACTTGACTGTTTTTCACCGTGACCTCTTCAGAGAAACCTGCGTCAACTGGTCCGGCCGGTCTGGCGGCTCAGCCGATCCGCGGCGATCGTAGAGAGCAGCAGCACGCCGGTCAATACACCGATCGCTTCGGAAGGCAGCGCCGCCAGCTGCATCCCGTTCTTCAACACCGACAACACCGCAAGGCCGAGCACGGTGCCGCCAACGGCGCCACGCCCTCCGAATACCGATGTGCCGCCGAGCACCACGGCGGTAATCGCATCGCAGCTCGTATCCGGTTCCCGCATCCGAGCGCGCCTGGCCCAGATGCGCGACGTAGATGACGCCGGCGAGGCTCGACACGACGCCCGACAGCAGATAGACGAGGCCGATTCGCCTCGCGACAGGAACTCCTGCGTAACGCGCGCCGCGGCCGCTGAACCCGATCGCAAACAGCGCGCGGCCAATCGCCGACCGGTGCACCAGCACGAAGTACCCCGCCACCACGGCAACAAACACCGGCAGCTGTGCGGGAACGACGCCCCACAGGTAGCCCTGGCCCATCCACAGGAACCCTGACGGAAAACCGCTGTAGCTCACCGCAGCCTGCGTGATGCCTTCGGCCACGCCTCGAAAGAGGGAAAAAGTACCGAGCGTGACGATGAGCGCCGGCAGATTGAAGCGTGCGATCAACGCGCCGTTGATGGCGCCGCCGATAGCGCCCACGGCAAGCGCCGCGGCGACAGCCGCGGGGATAGGCAGGCCCAGTTCCTTCCAGCACACGCCGAAACAGACAGCCGACAGTCCCATGACGGCGCCGACCGAGAGGTCGATGCCGCCCGTGATCAGGATCGGCGTGAGCGCCACGGCGAGCAGCCCCAGCTCGGCGTTGAGCCTGGTGATCTCGAAGAAATTTCCGAGCGTGAAAAAGTTCGGGGCGACAATCGCGAAGATCGCCACTTCGGCGACGAGCGCGGCGGTCAGCGCCGCTTTATGCCCGGGCGTGACGGACATGAACATGGGCGGACCGGCGCGGCAGCGCATCGGCCGCTACGGCGATGAGAATGATGGCCCCTTGAATCGCGCGCTCCCAATGGGCGCTGATGCCGAGGAAGGTGAGCGCGGGACCAATGGCGCCAAGCAGCGCCACTCCGAGAACAGTCCCGGCAAACGTGCCGCGCCCGCCGGTGATGGCGGTTCCGCCGACGACAACCGCGGCGATGACCTTGAGCTCGAGTCCCAGCCCGGTGTTGGGCGGGACCTGATTGAATCGCATCGCGTTGAGCATCGCCGCGAGACCCGTGACGGCGCCGAGCCCCACGAAGGCCGACAGCTTCACCCGCGACGTGTCGACGCCGGCCAGGCGGGCCGCATCGGCGCTCGAGCCCGTCAAATAAAAGAGACGCCCGGCGGCCGAATGCGTCGACGCCCAGGCGAGAGCCGCGACCAGCACCCCGGTGATCGCCCCGGCGGCGATGGGATACCAGCTGCTGCCCCAGCCCCATCCACTGAAACGTGCCCGGCAGGTCATGCACCCACGCGCCCTGCGTCACCCAGCGCAGCGCATCGCGCAGCGCAATCATCATCGCCAGCGTGACGACGATCGATGGAAGCCGCAGGTAGGCGACGAGCCAGCCATTCAGAAGTCCCAGCGCGGCCCCTAGCGCACACACCGCGGCAACCACGAGGAGCGTCGGGACGCCAGCTGTCGCGAGCAATCCCGCGCATACGGCGCACACGGCGAATGCGGAGCCGACCGAGATGTCGATCTCGCCGGTGAGCATCACGAGCGTCATGCCCGCCGCGACAATCAACACGGGAAGATTCGCCAGAAACAGCTCGAGCAGATTCCCGCGGCTGAAATAATCGGGACGAGTCAACGCCAGCAGCACGCACAGCGCGCCCAGGGCAACGGCGACGGAGGCTTCACGCGTTCGCATGAGAGTGCCCCAGCGCCATCGCCAGCACGCGCGCCTGCGTCGCTTCGCCGCGTGACATGATTCCGGCGATCGTGCCCGCGCGCATCACCGCAATGCGATCGCTCATGGCGAGAAGCTCGGGTAGCTCCGACGAAATCATCACCACCGCCACGCCCCGTTCGGTCATTTCCTGCACGATGTCGTAGATCTCGGATTTCGATCCCACGTCCACGCCTTGCGTCGGCTCGTCGAGGATCAGAATGTCGGGGTCGATGGCCAGCCAGCGCGCCAGCGCCACCTTCTGCTGGTTGCCGCCCGACAACGTCTGGACGCCGGCGGCGGCAGAAGACGCTTTGATGCGGAGACCGTCAATGTAGCGCGCCCGCCTGCTCGAGCTCCCGGGCGCGATCGATGAGCCCGCTTCTGCAGACCGCCGGAAGATTGGCGAGGCTGACGTTTTCGCTGATCGCCATCTCGGGAACGACTCCGTGACGCTGCCGATCTTCGGGGACGTATCCGATGCGGGCATCGATCGCGTGACGAGGGGACGCGATGCGCGTCGCGCGGCCCCGGACGACCACCTCGCCGGAGTCGGCCGGCGTCAGGCCAAACACCGTGCGCGCAAGCTCGGTCCGGCCGGATCCGACCAGCCCGCCAATTCCCAGGATCTCTCCACGGCGAACCTCGAACGACACGTCGCGCACGCCGGCCTCGCGGCACGACACCGCCACGCAGCTCGAGCGCCACGTCGCCGCACGCCACCGGGCGCCTGGCAGAAAGCGAGGACAGCTCCCGTCCGATCATGAGATTGACCAGGCGGATCGGCGATCGTCCATCGTCGATCGTCCATCGTCGGGCGATCGTCCCTCGTCGATGGACGATGGACGATCGACGATCGACGATGGACGCGCACCTGCGTCCCGACCGAGCGGCCGTCTCTCAGCACGGTGACGCGGTCGGCGAGCTGAAGCACCTCTTCGAGCCGGTGCGAGATGTAAATGATCCCGGCGCCCTCCGCGCGCAACCTGGCGATGGCCTCGAACAGACGCTCGACCTCCCGATCGCTGAGCGAGGCCGTCGGCTCGTCCATGATCAGAATCCGCGCGCGCGTGCCCACCGCCTTGGCAATCTCGACGAGCTGCTGCTCGGGCATGCTGAGGCTTTCGACCAGACGGTCGGCATCGATCTCGGCGCCAACCCGGCGCAGGATCTCGCCGGCCGCGCGGCGGCGCGCGCCCCATGCGATGCGGCGCCATGCGGACCGCGGCTCGACCGCGATGGCGATGTTTTCGGCGACGGTCAGCTGCGGAAACAACGACGGCTGCTGGTAGATCGCGGCAATGCCCAGGCCGCGCGCGACGGCGGGCGTCACGTGATGAAGGAGCCGGCCGTCCACCGTCAGCGTGCCCGAATCCGGCGCGACGGCGCCGGTCATGATTTTGATCAGCGTCGACTTGCCCGCGCCGTTTTCGCCGACGAGCGCGTGCACCTCGCCGCGCTGGAGATCGAACGACACGCCAGACAACGCGCGGACGCCGGCGTACGATTTGGTGATCGCTTCGGCCGCCAGAAGGGCTGTCATGAGTGGTGAAACTATCGCACGCCCGACGCGTTCTCCGATAGGATCGTCATCATGAGATGGGTTGCGGCGGCGGTTGCCGTCTTCTTTGCGGGAACGCTCTCACACGTGGCGGGTCAGGCGCCACCGTCGATCTGGGATGGCGTGTTCACGGCGGAGCAGGCGGAGCGCGGCCGGTTCGTCGTGCAAACCCACTGCAGCGAATGTCATCACGAAGATCTCAGGGGCGGCGAAGCTCCTGCGCTGATCGGCCCGACCTTCATGATCAAGTGGGAAACGCATACCGTCGAGCGGCTGTTCCACAAGATCCGCGACACGATGCCGACGCGCGGCAGCCGCGACGTCACAGAGGCGCAGAAGCTCGATTCGGTCGCCTTCATCCTTCAACAGAATGGCTTTCCGGCCGGCGCCACCGAGCTGAAAGAATCGACGGGCGACGCTCGCGGCAATCCGTATCGTGCCAAAGGACGGGGCGTCGGCGCCGCGATCGGGCGCGCTCGTGCAGGTCGTGGGATGCCTTCAGGAAACGTCGCCGAACAAGTGGGTCGTCTCCGAAGGCATCGAGCCCCGGGTGACCACGCTGGATGCGATGTCGGATGACCGAAAAATCAGCGCTGGCAGCTGCCGCGCCGGGGGCCAGGACGATCGAGCTCATCAGCGTGTTCCCGCGGCCCGAGGCCGACAAGCAGAAAAAGGTGAGCGTCAAGGGGCTGTACATCAAAACCGACGCGAGCGAGCGGATCAACGTGACGAAGATCGACTCGCTCGGATCACCCTGCTCGCGATAAGTCGTACATCTCCATCGACGCCAGCAGCCCCATTGCTCCGCCGCGATCGTCGAACCCGCTGATCGCCTGCCGATCGAGGTACTGCTGCAGCGTGGGCTGAGAACCCGTGCTCGTGCAGATGTCGACAATGGCGCCTTCGCCGGTAATGTGGGCGGCAAGCGCGCGCCACGCGCGATCGATCACGGGACGGTACGAACCGGCGTCGAGCCAGCCGAGGCGAACCCCGCGGGCCATCGCCGTCAGCGTCATGGCTGTCACCGACTGTTCGCGATACGCACCCGGCTCATCCACCACCTGCCGCCACATGCCATCGGGCGCCTGCATGAGCTTCATGCCGTTCATGTGGCGGCGATAGATCTGCAGCACGGCCTCGCGCGACGGATGGCCCGCAGGCCCTGTAGACAACGACGTGAGCGCTTCCGTCAGTCCCAGCGCCGCGAACCCGTTTCCGCGGCCCCACGGAATGCGCCCATCGGTGAAATGGACGAAGACCCCGTCCGGCCGCTGCAATCGTTCCGCATACGCCACCAGCATGCGGCCAAGGTGATCGACGTCTCCCGTCCGTCCGCGCATCCGTCCTGAACGCGACAGGATCGACGCCAGCATGAACATGTCGTCGGTCCAGCCCTGGCCGTATTCGGCATATCCGCTCGCGGCGACCTTCAACGCTTCGTCCGCGCCCTGCACCGCCAGCGGCTCCGCCGCCGGTTCTCCGCGCAAGGCGAGGTCGGCGTATATCAGCGTTCCGGCGATGGCCGTCAACGCCGGACGGGCGGCGAACAACGGCCGCTCGCGCGAGAGCCACGGCCGCGTCTGTTCCAGCACTTTCTGCCGCAGCGCGTCGCTCTTGATCGCATCCGACAACCGCAAGGTGTTCGCCCACGAGACCGACGGAATGTAGCTGACGGACGGCGTCTGCGGATACTTTTCGGCGAGCACGCGCGCGATGACGAGCGGCGCGCGTCCAGCTCGCGAACGGAGCGTCGCACGCACTTCCGACTCGTTGCCCGACACGTCTTTGAGCACGTACTTAAAAAATGCCGGGCCGTCGGTCTCCCGTGCCGTCACGAACATCGCATGGACGGTGCCCATCTCCGATCCGCCGGCCATCGCGGCGGCGAGCGAACCGTCTGGAGGTGTACCGCGCGACAACACATCGCCGCCTCGCACCTGGACGAACACGTCAGGCGCCTGATAGGTGACCCATCGCCACGCATAACGGCTTTCGGGCTGCTCGGGATGGTTGAAAAATCCGTCGGAGGGTGGAAACACGAGCCGGCGCGCGGCGGCCGCATCGTTGGCGACCGACAGGAGCACGGCGCTGACGTCCCATCGATCCCGCAGTTGACGCGGCGCGTCTGTCTTGAACCAGCGAATCGCACCCAGGCACGCGCGGGCGGCGCGATCGTCGTCTGCCGCCAGCACCAGGCGCCGGCGGGCTGCGGCACCGAATGGCGAGAGGTTTTCGATCGTCGCCAGCCGGCTGCCGGTGCGCGTCACACCGGCCGCGCTCACGTGCTGCGGTTCGCCGCGAAGCGACGCGACTGCTGCGACCTCGTCGAGCTGCATGACCTGCTCCTGAAGAGGGGCCTATAGTATCATCGCGAAAATGCGCCTCCGCGCACTTCTCCGCGCCACTTTGCTCCTTGCGACAGCCGCAGGTGTCTCTCTGCTCACCGCCGCCGGCCACGCGCAACAGGCGGAGCCGTCCATCACCTTTCAGGTCGACGTCGACTTCGTCGACATCGACGCGGTCGTCACCGACGAGCGTGGCAATTTCGTGGCCGGCCTCGCGAAAGAGGACTTCGAGCTGTTCGAGGAGGGCAAGCCCCAGGAAATCGGGGCATTTTCGGTCGTCGATATGCCGCTGCCGTCCACCGGCGCGCAGGCGTCAGCGCGGCCCGCGGAAGTGACCGACGTCAAAACGAACGCGCAGCCGCTCAACGGCCGGCTCTACGTCATCGTGCTCGACGATCTGAACGTTGCGCCGCTCCGCAGCAAGGTCGTCGTGGACGCGGCGCGCAAGTTCATCGAGGGACATTTCGGTCCGGAGGACGTCGCGGCGATCACCTACACGAGCGGCCGCACGGACGGCGCGCAGGAATTCACCTCCGACAGGCGCTTGCTGCTGGCCGCGATCGACAAGTTCCGCGGACGCAAGCTGCGCTCGACGGTGATTGAAAAGGCCGACCAGTATTTTCAGCAGCACTTGAAAGAGCTGGAGGCCAACGCAGGTGCCCAGGACGACACCGGCGTGCAACAGCCACCGCAGTCGGCCACCGTCCGCGGGCCGATTGGCTATTCCAACATCACGACGGACCCGGACGACTTCGAGCGCGGCCACCGCGCGCAGCTCGTGCTCGGCTCATTGAAGCGTCTCGCCGAGATGATGGGCGGCATCCGCGGACGCCGCAAAGCGATCCTCATGTTCAGCGAAGGGATCGACTATCCGATTTACGACATCTTCGGTTCGCAGGCGGCAACCAGCGTCATCACGGCGACGCAAGATGCCATCGCCGGCGCCGCGCGCGGCAACGTCAGTTTCTTCGCCGTCGATCCGCGCGGTCTCGTCGGCATGACGAGCGAGACGATCGAGCTGACCGCCGCGGCCGATGCGCACCTCGGTTTCGACGCGAGGGGACTTCTGGCCGACATGTACCTGTCGCAGGACAGCCTGCGAACGCTGGCCGAAGAGACCGGCGGCTACGCGGCCATCAACTTCAACAACGTGGACACGGCGCTCGGCCGGATCGTGCGGGCGACGAGCACCTATTACGTGCTCGGCTACTACCCGAAGGACACCCGTCGCGACGGACGTTTCCGGAAGATCGAAGTACGTGTTCGACGTCCCGGGCTGCGCGTGGTGGCCAGAAAGGGCTACGTCGCTCCAAAGGCAGCGGACGCCGACGAGATGCGCAGGCGCGCCCGCGATCAGGAGCGCGCGCGGGGACGGGCCGGCGCGGCGCAGACCTCGATCGAGCTGCGAGAGATCTTGACCCAGCCGCTTCAGAAGAACGGTCTGACGTTGGCGGTCCAGGCCGCGCCTTTTAAAGGCCCGCGGCAGGCGTCGGTCGCCGTGACGGTCGAGGTGGACGCAAGCCGCCTCGCCTTCGAGAAGCAGGCGAACGGCACGTTCACCGATGGCATCGAGCTCTCGCTGTTCGCGCTGGACGAACGCGGCAAACAGCACGGCGGGACCTTTTATCAATACAATCTCGCGCTTCGGCCCGACACCTACGAGCGCGTCCGCGGATCGATCGTGCGCATGAACCCGCGGCTCGCGCTGGCTCCGGGACGCTACCAATTGCGGGTCGGCGTGCGGGAGACCGGCGCCGGAGAGATGGGCACGGTGTTCTACGACCTGATGGTCCCGAACTACGTTTCGGAAGGATTGTCGATGAGTGGTTTGCTGTTGAGCGATCAGGCGGCGGCCTCACAGTACACACCGCACAAAGACGAGGAGATTCCCGCAGGAGTGCTGCCGTCGCCCGCGACCAGCCGGCGCGCATTCACCAGCAACGACGTGCTGCACGTGTTCGCCGAAATCTACGACAACTCGGCGCCGCGTGAGAGCCGCCCGGTCGAGGCCGCCACGCGGCTGGTGAGCGAAACAGGCGTGGCGGTCTATTCGTCGCGCGAGTCGCTGCGACCCGCGCCGCGATCGGACGTCAAGAGCTCCCGCTTCCCTCTCGCGAAACAGATACCGCTGAAAGATCTGCGGCCCGGCCGGTACACACTTCAGATTGAGGCGCGCGCACCCGGCGAGGCGAAGCCGGTGACGCGCGAGACGATCGTCACCCTGGCAGCTGCCAGTCAATAGAACTGAGCTCGAGTCCCGCCGGCAGACGACGGTCGGTAATCTCGGTCGCTGCCAGCGCGAATGGCGCGCCGAAGATCTCGTGCAGCGGAGACTCCAACCCGAGCGACTCGAGCAGCCGTCCGGCGCGCGCGTGATACGCGGCGTCGCCAGTAATCAGACCGAGCCGGTTCAGCACGTACGCCGCGTGACAGTTCAGCTCGAAGGGCGCGACGGGATCGGCGGCCTCGACCCGATCGCGAAAACGCCCCGCCTTCTCATCCCACATCGTGCGCACGGCAAATTGCAGCAGTTCGGCGGCCAGCATCGAATACGGCAGCTGACCGGTTGCGGCGTGGGCCCAAACCGCCGCCGATGCCGCATGGATCTGATCGGTGAGCAGGCCGCGCACCGCCGGTTGTGCCGCTGAGGCACTGACGTGCGCGACGCCATCGCCGGGTTTGTACGAAGGCACCACGACCGATTCGAAAACCTCGAGCGCGAAATCGCGGAGCCAAATGTCGTCGAAGAGCGCCGCCGCACGAATGCACGCGCCGCACATCATGGCGTTGCGATCGACGTACAGTGTCCGGTCGATGACGCGCGGCGTGGCGGCGTTGAAGAAGCCCGCCCCGGCCGAATCCGACATGGTCGCGCGCGCCCATCGTACGATGTCGGCGGCGCGATCTTTCCACCGTTGATCGCCCAGCGTTATTGCCGCCTCGACATGCACGTGCAGGAGCGCGGCGTTGTCCTCGAGCATCCGTTCCGCAGCAGGGCCGCTCCAGTCGGCGGAGTCGGCGTACCGGCGAAACCCGCCGGCGGCCCCGTCCCATAACGGTGTCATCTTCTGGAGCGTGATCTCGGCGATACCGGCAAGCTCGCCATCCCCACGGGCCGCGCGCGACAAGGCGAACAGCAGGGCGTATGGGTGAGCGAGCTTCGGCGACGATCCAAAGCCGCCGTTGTCGGGATCGAACCGGGCGAGGAGGAGAGCACGGAACGCGGCGATGTCTTCGTCGGGCTGAAAACCCCCGCGAGCCACGGCTGCGCCGGTCGTCCGGTCCGCGTGAAGCCGCCCGGTGCGCACCGCGATCTCGTCGGCCCGGTCGCGATACGCGTCGGCGACCATGCGCAACGTCGGGAGCAGAGTGTCGGCGTCGAAGTAGGTGCCGCCGCTCAGAATTTCTCCGCCCGCGGTGAGAAAGGCGGTGGTGGGCCAGCCGCCCAGATTGTAGCGTTCGTTCACGTCGGGGCGGCGATCGGCGTCCACGCGAACCGGAACGAAGCGCTCCTCGATTAGCGCCGCGACGTCGCCGCGGGCATAGGTAGTCTCGTCCATGGCTCTGCACTCGTCAGACCACGATGTGACGAGCGAGAGCAGAATGGGCGTGTTTCCGGCCGTGGCCAGCGCGAATGTGCGCTCCGACCACTCGCGCCATGGGATGGGCACGCAACAAATTATAATGAGCGTGTGCTCTTGCTGCGGTATGTGTATGTGCTCGCTCTTTCCATGTGGTTCGGCGGCATCATCACAGTGGCAGCGATCGTCTCGCCGCTGTCGGACGCATCCGTCAGGCGGTTCTATCAAACGTCGTATGTATCCGGCGCGCTGGTTCTGACCACGCTTTTCGGAATGGCGCTGCTCGGGCCGCGGCCGTCCGGATTTTTCGCCCGTTTTGGCGTGGCCGTGACGATGTTCGCGCTCACGCTCTACGCCGGCCTTCACCTGCAAACGCTTTCAATCAATGTGCTCGGGCTCATCGCCGCCGGCGGCCTGGCGCTCCTGTTCTGGGAAGCGCGCGACGGGACGAGAGCCGCGTGACGTACGCAGTGTCCGCCTTCAGGCGGACCGGTCGGAGAGGGACCCGCAATCAGGAATGACACACACGATTACGCTTATTCCGGGCGACGGTATCGGCCCCGAAGTAACGGCCGCTGTCGTCGCCATCATCGACGCAGCCGGCGTCGACGTCACCTGGGAACGTCATGACGCCGGCATCGCCGCGCTCGAGAAGCACGGTACTCCGCTGCCCGACGAGCTGCTCGCATCAGTCCGCCGCAACAAGATCGCGTTGAAGGGGCCGGTGACGACGCCGATCGGCGAGGGGTTCACGAGCGTGAACGTCGGGTTGCGCAAGGCGCTGGACTTGTACGCCAACCTCCGCCCCGTCGCCAACCTGCCGCACGTGCGATCACGGTTCGAGAACGTGGACCTGGTGATCGTCCGCGAGAACACCGAAGACCTCTATTCCGGGCTCGAGCACGAGGTCGTTCCGGGAGTGGTCGAAAGCTTGAAGATCATCACCGAAAAGGCATCGACGCGGATTGCGCGGTTCGCATTCGATTATGCGAAGCGCGTCGGGCGCAAACGGATCACCGGGATCCACAAGGCGAACATCATGAAGCTGGGGGACGGGCTCTTCATCCGCAGCGCCCGCGCCGTCGCCGAGAAATACCCCGGCATCACCTACGACGAGCAGATCGTCGATGCCGCGTGCATGAACCTCGTGATGAAGCCGGAAAGGTTCGACATGCTGCTGCTGCCGAACCTGTATGGCGACATCGTGTCGGACTTGTGCGCCGGTCTCGTCGGCGGGCTCGGGACCGTCGGTGCGGCAAATCTCGGAGAAGACACCGGGGTATTCGAGGCGGTTCACGGCAGCGCCCCCGACATCGCCGGCAAAAATCTCGCGAATCCGACTGCCCTGCTTCGATCGGCGCTATTGATGCTCGATCACATCGGCGAGTCGGCGGCGGCCCGGCGCATCGAAGCGGCGCTCTACCAGGTGCTCGCGACGCCCGGGCTGACCACCCGAGATCTCGGGGGGACGGCCTCAACGACCGAGTTCGCGCATGCTATAGTGCAGGCTCTTCATGGCGCTTGACGATCTCACACAGGCGGTCCTCGCCCGCGAGGATGTCGTCCGGTACCTGCGCAGCTCTCACGGCGGATCCGATGGCCGCGAACGGGTGTTTGCCTACCTCGAAGAGCTGCGGACGACCCAGCGGTATTCGTTTTATCGCGCGCTCAAACATCCGCTCTACCCCATTCTCCGGAAGATCGAGCGCCGGGTGGAGCACATCGGGATCGTCGAAAACGCGACCCGGGCCGGCCGCGTCATCTACGCCTCGAACCACAAGAGCCACATCGACTATCTGGTCGAGCCGCTCGTCCTCGACGACAGCGGGGTTCGGCCGCCGATCATCGCGGCCGGCATCAATCTGTTCGGCGGACCGCTCGGACTCATCCACAAACACGTGACGGGCGCGATTCCGATCCGGCGCAACACCAAGGATCAGGCCTACCTCGTCACGTTGAAGGCGTATGTCGCCGAGGTGCTGCGCACGCAGGATCTCCTGTTCTATCCGGAAGGCGGCCGGAGCTACAGCGGCGAGCTCAAGGCCACGAAAACGGGCCTGCTGCACGCCGCACTCCAGTCGGGCATGCCGGGCGTGATGATTATTCCCACGGCGATCGCCTACGACCTGGTGCTCGAAGATCGCATTCTGGCGCGGCAGCGCGTCAAGCGGACGCAGCGCCCCTTCGCGCGCGAGCTGGCCGAGATGGTGCGCTGCGCCGTGGGCTACCGCTCACGGGCGTTCGTCACGTTCGGGCGGCCGATTCCGCTCGACGGATGGGAGCCCGAGGCGCGCCGCGACGTGCTCGAGCTTGGCAAGCTCACGCGAGCGTCGATCGGCAAGCTGGTCAAAGTCCTGCCGACCGCGGTCGTGGCCAGCGCCATGCGGCCTTCAGTCGGCAAGCGCGATCTCGAGACCCGCGCCGAAGCGATCATCGAAACGCTTCGCGCAGTGGGCGCCAATCTCGGCGTCTCCAGCGCGCGGGAGGCTGTCGAAGAAGGCGCCGAACAGCTCGAGCTCCGCGGGATCATCGTCTACGATCGCGGCCGCTTCCGCGTTCGCGATCGCAACGTCCTTCGCTACTACGCGCGCAACATCCAGCACCTGCTGACCTCGGGGTCCGGCCGTACGCACTGATGCTGGATGTCGCATCAAAGGCCCTCTTCCAGACGCTCTCTTACAGCCGGCAGTTGAAGAAACTGGCATCCCGTTACGGGATGTCGGGAGAAGGGGCGTTCGCGCGGCGATTCATTGCCGGCGAGACCGTGGACGAGGCCATCGCGGCCGTCCGCGAGATCCAGGCCCAGGGCCTGTACGCCACACTCGACTACCTCGGCGAGAGCGTCGCGTCCATGGCAGCGGCAGATGTCGCCACCCGCGAATATCTGCGGCTCATCGACGCGGTCGATGGCGCGGGCGTCGAGCGCAATCTCTCGCTGAAGCTCACGCAGCTCGGCCTCGACGTCGATCACGCGATTTGCGTGGACAACCTTCGCAAGATATTGACGGTAGCGGATGGATGCGGCTTCTTCGTGCGCATCGACATGGAAAGCTCGGCTTACACGGAACGGACCCTCGAGATCTTCGAAACGGTGTGGCGGCTCGGTCATCACACCGTCGGCGTGGTTCTGCAGTCGTGCCTCTATCGAACCGAGGCGGATTTCGAGAGGGTGAACGCGCTCGGCGCGCGCGTCAGGCTGGTGAAAGGCGCCTACCGCGAGCCGAAAGCCGTCGCGTATCAGCTGAAATCGGAGGTGGACGCCGCTTTCCTCCGCCTGGCGAAACGGCTTCTCACGGAAGGGATCTATCCAGCCATCGCCACGCACGACGAGGCCATCCTGGCCCAGGTCAAAGACGTCGTTGCGAAAGAGAACATTCCGCCGGACCGCTACGAATTCCAGATGCTCTACGGCATTCGACGCGATCTGCAGAGCGCGCTGCGCGATGGAGGACATCGCCTCCGCGTGTATGTGCCGTTCGGCAGCGAATGGTTTCCGTATTTCATGCGCCGGCTCGGCGAACGGCCGGCAAACGTCGGCTTCGTTCTCAAGGCGTTGTTCGCTGAACGATAGGGTGTCTCACCGCACTCACGTATCTCACCGCAGAGACGCGGGGACGCAGAGTTTTTCTCTCGCGTCAGCTCTGTGCTCTCAGCTCTATGCTCTCCCTGATTCACTCTGTATCAGCCGTCGGACCGTAAATATTCGGAATCGCCACGTCGAGCAATCGCAGATAGACACTCAATTGCCCGCGGTGATGAACGGCGTGGTTCAGCACGAAGGACCTGAACACCGCGACGCGCGGCATGCTGAAGAGTGGCTTGCCGGCGCTCTTCAGCGTCCACGCCGCCATGAACTCCCCGTCGGAGGTGCGCGCGAGAAGGTCTCTGGCCGCCCTCACGTTCGCGTCGTACAGCTGAAGCATGCTCGATGCGGATTCGTAGACGGGAACCGGGGGCCGGCCCCCATCCGGCGGGCTGGTGTCGAACTCCTTACGCTCGAGCGCAATCGAGCTCCATTGCGGGATATGGGCGATATGAATCGCCAGCTCGCCGAGCGACCGCGACCTGGCGTGCGGCTTGAAGCCCGACTTTTCGTCCTGAACGCGTTCGAGCAGCAGGCGCGTCGTCGCGGTTTCGTGATCGAACTCGGGTAGCAGGGATTCGGAGATGGGCATGAACTGCACCTGGAAACTACAATCTGGAATCTAGAATCTTAGATCTCAGATTTTAGATTTTAGATTTTAGATTTCGAGACTCACCCCGCGTCTCGATGAACTGTGTCCATGGAAAACGCCGGCAGGCAAATGGCGACGTATTCCGCGCCGTCGGCGCCGGGCGAACTGTAACGGACCCATTCCCCGGGATGCGTGACGACGGCCTGCCCGGCATGGACGTCGAGGACGCCGCCGTCGTGCTCGACCCGGACCATGCCGCGCAGGACGACGGTGATTTCTTCGAAATCGGGCCGCTGCCCTGGCTCGCGCCAGCCTGACGGCGAGGTCATGCGCGCCACGCTGACACCCGCGTGACCCGAGTTCACACGGCCGGCAAATTCTTCGATGCGTTTAGGTGGATGGCCGGCGGCCTGAATGACGGAAGGAGCCTGGATGAATGTGGGCATTGGCGATACGGACAGCGAAATCTAGAATCTAGAATCTAGAATCTATGGAACTAAGATCTGAGAACCAGGTTCCCAGATTGCAGATTCTAGATTTCAGATTTTAGATTTTACATCTTAGTTCTCTGATTCCACCGACTCCGAATGCCTTTCCGATCACTGATGACGGCGCGGCGCAAACGCATAGCGTTGATTGCGCACGACAACATGAAGCCCGACATCCTCGAGTGGGCGACCTACAACCAGGGAACACTCAGCCGGCATGAGCTGTTCGCGACGGGGACCACGGGCGGGATGCTCGCGGCGGAGCTCGGCCTGACGGTGCATCGGTTTCGCAGCGGGCCGCTCGGCGGCGATCAGCAGGTGGGCGCCGGTGTCGCGGAAGGCAAGATCGACTTCATCATCTTCTTCTGGGACCCGCTGGCGCCGCATCCTCACGACGTAGACGTCAAAGCGCTCCTGCGCGTGGCCGTCGTCTACAACGTGCCGATTGCGTGCAATCGGGCCACCGCGGATTTCCTGCTGTCGAGCCCGTTGATGGAAGAAGAATACGAACGGCGGTTGCCCGACCTCGATGGGTTGATGTGAGATCGGGCGGTCCAAAGTCCACAGTCCACGGTCCACAGTCGAAAGTCCACAGTCGGGAGTCCATCGTCGACGATGGACGATCCACGATGGACGATGGACGATGGACGATGCGACGATGGACGATGGACTACATCGATTGAATCGCCTGCACGATTAGAGGCAATCCGCCGACGATCCAGACTATCGCCGCCGCTATAGCGGCGCGGCGCAGCGGAATGCGGCCCGTGACAGCGAGGCCGATCGCGATGAGGACGGTTATCCACAGCGTGAAGAGATCCAGCCTGCCGACGACGGCGATCAGAAGCGGCGAGACTGTGTCGGGATCGAGGAAGCGGCCGGGACCGAAGGTGATGCGGAATCGTCCGTTGAATTGTGACGGATCCAGTACGAGCGCCTGAATTCCATTCACGACCCCTTCGAGCACGCGCGGCGCGAATGCATAGGCCGCAACGATCAAAGCGGCATGAAGCGACGTTTTCGCGTCGACAAGCTTGCCTGCGGCCCACGTCACCAGACCCACACACAGGGTGGCCAGGGGCATGAAGATGAAGACCCCGATCTGCCCGACGCGCTGCGCGAATCCGCGCATGCGGTCCACGACTTCCGGAGTGATTTGCGGGTTGTCGCGCATCTGCGCCGCCATCTGCCGATCGAACTCCGCCTCGAAGAGCGGCTGAAGCGCGCCGCTGTTCAAGTAGAAGATCGTGCCGACCAGTATCGTGACGATGATGAGCGGAACGAACACGCTGCCCTTTTCGCGCCGAAGGAACACGGCCGATGGCGCGTAGAAGATATCGATGAAGTCTTCCCAGATGGCAGGGCGCGGAGCGGCAACGGGATCGACATGCGTAGCCATTCACTCCTCCACGACGACGATGGACGATGGACGATGGACGATGGACGATGGCCGATGGACTATCGACGATGGCCGACGGCAGTGCGATGCCGGTCGCTCCACCACGCGAGCGCGAGGATTATCGCACCGCCCGCAAGGGTCGACATCCAGAGCGCCGTTACCGACGGCGGCGGCGTGCCGGTCGCGAGAAACCCGATCGCGAGGAACGCGACAAGGCCCCACGTGCCCCACCGGCCGGCGGCATCGCGGGCGGCCGTCGCCCGCGTGTAGATCCACACACCGATCGTGAACATGGACAGCTCGATCAACAGGGTGCCGGCCACCGAGTTCCACAACCCGAAACCGAACTTTGGTCCCCCCGGGTAGAGCGGCATGTCGGGCATGTGTGTGACGACGTCGAGCACCCAATGGCTGACGACTAACGCAAAAAGCACCATAGGTGCGTTGGGTGCGACGGGTGCGCGAGGTGCGTCCGGAGCGGAGGCGGATGTCAGGCGCGCGACGGCGAACGCGAAGAGCGCGCCCCACACCGAGAGCGTCAGCAACGAATGTGAATATGGGTAACTGATGAACTCGAGCGGCGTGGCTGCAGTGATGCCTGGCGCGATGCGAACGCGCTCCAAGCCCGCGGCAACGAGAACCGGCCAGATGAGATCGGCCAGCTGAACGGCGGCGAACAACACCGCGAGCGAGAGGTGCGGCACCCATCGTTTTGCCGCGTAGGCGAGAGCAAGGTGCCCGACGAACAAATTGGAGCTCGAGTGATAGGTGACGGCCAATCACCTATCACCCGCTCGCCACCTATTTCAGGTGCTTGCTGACCAGCTTGGTCATCTCGAACATGCTGACGGTCTTCTTGCCAGCGAACACCGGCTTCAGCTTGTCATCGGCGTTGATGTTGCGCTTGTTCTTCGAGTCCTGCAGGCCGTTCTTCTTGATGTAAGCCCAGAGCTTCTTGGTGACTTCCGTGCGCGGCATCGGTTTGTCTCCGATGACGGCGCCCAGCTGCGGGCTCGGCGTCATGGGCTTCATGAAGGCGGCGTTCGCTTTGCGTGCAGTCTTCTTCTTCGCTGTCTTGGCCATCAAATCTCCTCGTTAATTAGTGTGTCGTGGGGCTCACCTCGACTTGACTGTCGACTCTCGACTGTCGACTCTCGACTGTCGACTGGCGTGGCCCGCGACGGCCCATAGTGTCGCATAGAATCGAACGATGTCAGCGGGAAAGCGCACAGGTTATGCCTCGCTCCCCCTCCATGGTGGGAAGGCGCCGGCGTGGCTGTTCTCGCGGATGGTCCTGCTGTCCAGCGAAATCCTCGCGCACATCGTCGAGGAATACGGCGCCCGGGAGGTGTTGCGCCGCCTGTCGGATCCGTTCTGGTTTCAGGCGTTCGGGTGCGTGCTCGGGTTCGACTGGCATTCGAGCGGCGTCACCACGACTGTCTGCGGCGCGGTCAAAGAGTCGCTGCGCGATGCCGGATCGGAGTGGGGATTATTTGCCGCCGGCGGCAAAGGGGCCGCATCGAAGAAAAGTCCTGCACAGATCGTCGAGGCCTGCGAGCGCCTCGGCCGCGATCCCGACACGCTCGTGCGCGCCAGCCGCATGGCGGCCAAAGTCGACAATGCCGCGGTGCAGGACGGATATCAGCTGTATCACCACGTGTTTCTGTTCACGGCGTGCGGCGAGTGGTCGGTGATTCAGCAGGGTATGAGCGACGCAACATCGACCGCCCGGCGCTATCACTGGCTGTCGGAGCACGTGACCAGCTTCGTCGACGAACCGCACGACGCGATCTGCTGCGACGTCCGGGGGCAGCACATGCTGAACCTGGTCGCGGCGGAGAGCGGGCCCATGCGGCAGTCCAGCGCCGAGCTCGCCGGGCTGCCGCCGGACGCCACGCTGCGCGCCATCGAGAAGGTGCCCGATTTGCGGCTGCCGGCGCGGCATCTGCTGTTCCCGGAGATCGACGTCGATTCCCGGTATCTGTCGAAGATTCTGCTGAAGACCTACGAGCGGGCTCCTGAAAATTTCGAAGCGCTTCTCGGCATCGAAGGGGTGGGCCCGCGGACGCTTCGGGCGCTCGCTTTGGCGTCGGAGCTGATTTACGGTACTCGAGCGAGCACGAGAGACCCGGCACGCTTTGCGTTCGCGCACGGCGGGAAAGACGGGATCCCCTTCCCCGTCGATCGGCAAACTTACGACGGAACGATCGACATCTTGAGACGTGCCGTGGACCGGTCGCGGATCGATCGCTCCGAACGGGTCGGAGCGCTCAAACGTCTGGCGGCGTTTCAGCATGCATGACGCGGCATTGCGCTCCGTGCGTCGCGATCTGCGCAAGGTCTCCACACCCGAGCGTGCCCGGAGCAGCAAGTGGTTCTTCAAGACCGCGCGCGGGGAGTACGGCGCCGGCGATCGGTTCCTCGGCGTTTCGGTGCCGCACCTCCGGACGCTCGCCCGCGAATACCGCGACATGTCACTCAAACATGTCGCGCTGCTGCTGCAATCGTCCTGGCACGAAGAGCGGCTGCTCGCGCTGCTCATTCTCGTTCGCCAGTATGCCCGCGCCGACGACCGCACACGGCGCACGATCCATCGCCTGTATCTGCGCAACACGCGCTCGATCAACAACTGGGATCTGGTTGACAGCTCGGCCGCGCAGATCGTCGGGGCTCATGGCGAAAAAGGCGACCGTCGCGTCCTGCGGCGCCTCGCGCGATCGCGGTCCTTGTGGGAGCGGCGCATCGCGATGATCGCCACCTATCACTACATACGGCAGGGGGACTTCGTCGATGCCCTGGCGATTGCCGCGCTGCTTCGCGACGACGAACAGGATCTCATTCACAAGGCGGTGGGGTGGATGCTGCGGGAAATCGGCAAACGCGATCGCCGCGCCGAAGAGCGCTTCTTGAACAGACACGCGTCGCGGATGCCGAGGACGATGCTGCGGTACGCGATCGAGAAGTTTCCGCAGTCGCTGCGGCGCAAATATATGGCTCGCTAACAAATACGGTCCTTAGATTTCAGATTCTAGATTTTAGATTCTAGATTCTAGATTCTAGATTCTCGCTTACTCCACATAAGCGTCGGCTTCGATTTCGATGAGCATCTGACCATCGATCAGCCGGGGCACTTCGACCATCGCGGTTGCCGGGCGGGTCTCCAGGAAGAACTCGCCGTGCGCGCGGCCGACTTTCTCCCAGTTGTCGGCGATGTTCACGACATACATGCGCGTGCGCACGATATCTTTCATGGACGCACCGGCACGCTTCAGGGCCGCGTCGATGTTCTTGAGGGTCTGGATGGTCTGCTGGTAGGGATCGTCACCGCCGACGATTTCGCCGTTCGGCCCCGTCGCGGTGGTTCCCGACACCCAGACGTGGTTGCCGAGCCGCACCGCGCGCGAATATCCGATGATGGGCTCCCACTTGCTGCCGGTAGAAATGAGCTGTCTCGTCATCGGCGGATCCTACCACCGGGAAAATGCCACTTAGGAGTCCGGGAGTCCGGGAGTCCAGGAGTCCAGGAGTCAGGAGTCCAGGAGTCCAGGAGTCCAGGAGAGTCCACGAGTCAGAGTCGAAGCACGTAGTGTCCGGCTTTAGCCGGACCTTTCCGGGCGTCGTCTCTCCGTGATGAGATGCGAAAAATCCGGGCCTCCTAGTCTCCTAGTCTCCTGTTTTTTGATCGGCGGAAGTTATAGATAACAGCAGCCGACGGGCGGACGATCATCGTCGAGCCGCCGCCGTTGCCGCGCAGATCGATCGCCATGCCCAGACGCCGCACCAGCCGAAATTGCGCGCCGACCCCGACCTGTACCTGCAGCTCGGAGCGCTCGCCGTGCATCAGGGTCAACCCGCCCAGCATGTAGGGCTGCAAGCTGCCGGCTGCGAGCAATCCGGACGGCGCTCACGCTGTACAGCGCCTCGCGGCGCCGCGGGCCGCAGCACTCAGGGTTCGAGGCGCGCACCCAGACTTCTCCTTCGAGCGCCCATAAAGGAGACAGAAACATCCCCGCAGATGCGCCGGCCCCTGATTCCGGCTTCTGCTCGCGCACGCGATAGGTATTGCCGACCAGATTCGTCCCCGCTCGAAACGCGACGAACCGATCGCCCGCCGCATGGCCTTGCGCGCGCACGTCGGCGCCAAACACAAATATGACCACGGCGCAGGCGGCCAGGACGATGCTCAGCAATCGGCACTCATAGTAGACTTTCGGAGTCCAAAGTCCAGAGTCGAAGGTCGAAAGTCGAAAGTCGAAAGTCGAGAGTCACGCACATGGCCAGAGATCACTCGTTTACGAATACTGATATCGGTTTCGATCGTGTTGACTGCAGGTCTGGCGGCGGTGCGGGTTGACATCGCCGCGCAGGTGCAGCGGCAGGTGCGCAACATCGGTCTCGGCGACCGCGCGTTTCGGCCGGTTACCGACGCGATGCTCGAGAAGCCGGACCCGGGCGACTGGATCAACTGGCGCCGCACCTACGACGGCACGGGCTACAGCCCGCTGACGCAAATCAACAGACAGAACGTGAGCCAGCTGAAGCTGGCATGGTCGTGGGGCATGCCGGCAGGAGCCCACCAGCCGACGCCGCTCGTCCATGACGGCGTCATGTTTCTGCCGACGCCCGGCGGAGGCGCGCAGGCGGTAGACGCGGTCAATGGTGATTTCCTGTGGGAGTTCCGCCCGCCCGCGCCGAAAGAAGGCAACGGCAACGTCCGCCCCACTCCGACGCGCAACATCGCGATCTACGACGACAAGATTTACGTGACCACCGGCGATGCGCGCCTCATCGCGCTCAACGCGCGGAGCGGCGACGTCGCGTGGGACACGCAGGTCGTGGATCCGAAACAGGGATACACCTACACGGCGGGCGCGCTCGCGGTCAAAGGCGTCATCATCAGTTCGGTCACCGGATGCCAGCGGTTCAAGAACGACACCTGTTACATCTTCGGCCACGACGCGCAGACGGGGAAAGAACTGTGGCGAACGTCGACAATCGCGCGGCCGGGCGAGCCCGGCGGCGATACCTGGGACAACCAGCCGCTGATGTTCCGCGCGGGCGGGGACGCGTGGATGACAGGCAGCTACGACCCCGCGACCAACCTCGTCTACTGGGGCACGGCTCAGGCCAAGCCGTGGGCGCAGTTCCAGCGCGGCACCGTCGGCGATGCGTTGTACACCAACAGCACGCTTGCGCTCGATCCGAAGACGGGCAAGATGCAGTGGTACTTTCAGCACATTCCCGGTGAAACGCACGACATGGACGAAGTGTTCGAGCGCGTGCTCGTCGATGTCGACGGCCGTCCGTCGGTATTTTCGATGGGCAAGCTGGCGATTCTCTGGCATCTCGATCGCAAGACGGGCAAGTTCGTCGCCTCGCACGACCCGGGATACCAGACGCTGATCGACGTCGATCAGAAAACCGGCCGCGCCGCATATCGCCCGAACACCATCCCGCAAGAGGGTGTCGAATTCCGCTTCTGCCCGAGCACCGGCGGCTTCAAGAGCCTGCGATCGATGGCGTATCACCCGTCCACGCGGGCGTTCTACATCCCGCTCAATCTGACGTGTGAAGACGGCACGTTCGGTCCGATGAAGCTGGTGGAAGGCGGCGGCGGATCCGGACCGGTCCGGCGCATCAACCTGATGCACCCGGAGAGCCCCGACGGGCTCGGCGAGTTCCTGGCGATGGACGTCAACGGAAAGATCCTCTGGCGGCATCGCACGCGAACGCCGCCGAACACCGCGGCGTTGACGATGGGCGACGGGCTGGTCCTCGAGGGACACTGGGACCGGTACTTCCGTATCTACGACGCGGCGACCGGAAAGATCCTCTTCACGAGTCCCCGCATGCCGACCCTCGTGCAGGGATTTCCGATCACCTACGCGGTCAACGGCAAACAGTACATCGCCGTCCCCGTCGGCACCGGCGGCGGCTCATGGTCGAGCAGTATCGTCACCGACACGATCCCCGAGGCACGCATTCCGCAAGCGACGAACTCGGTGTTCGTCTTCGCGCTCCCATAGAGCAGGGTTCGTAGGTTCGTGGGTTCGTGGGTTCGTGGGTTCGTAGGTTCTGCCCACTTGTGCCACGCCAGCCGTTGCGAGAACTGCAATCCTTCTGTCAGCGGCAGGTTACGGTGCATTTTTGGTCGGCAGCGTTGTTGCCGTTCGATCGTGCATGCGTCGATATCAAGACTTCAAGGCGTGGCAGCTTGCGGCCGAGTTGAACTCCACCGTCTTCAGACTTACGTCACGACCGCCATCGAGTCTCGACTTCAAGTATCGCGACAAAATTCGCGACGCGGCTGATTCTGCTCAGCGCAATTTTCCGGAAGGGTTCGGTCGGTTCGCGCCAGGAGATTTCGCGCATTTCCTCGATCACTCGAGAGCATCTCTTCTCGAGGTAAAGAACGAGCTTGCGGTCGGTCTGGATCGTCGCTATTTCAGCCAGGAGGATGCCGACAACGCAACGCTTCTCACGAAACGTGCCCTGAAGGCGCTGTCGGGACTGCAACGCTACTTGCGCTCCCCACAGGCAAAGTTGAACGCTCAACGCGCCCGCGCCGCGCACGTCGCCAGCCGTTCGACGAAGCACAATCGTTCGAACCCACGAACCTAACACGAACCTACGAACCCACGAACTCACGAACCTATGTCATCGCGCCCCTGTTTCCTATCCGGTCCAGACGTTATTTCTTCCCACTATTTCCCTTAGTTTTACTTCCAACCTCTTGGATCGAATCCGGAAACTTGGTTTCATAATCCGCCCCCGATTTACGAGGAAATTGTCTTGACTTCCCTATTCCTGGGCGCATCATTAAGCCCTCAAATCCCACAATAGATCTCAGGGCGGCGGTACCAACCGGCGGCGTATCCCACGGTCGCGGCGTTCAACCTTCGGAGTTGCATCTAGGGAGGGGAAGATGCGAAGACTGATTTTGGGGGTGTCCTTGTTCGTCGTCCTGTGCGCGGCCGTGCCCGCGTTCGGGCAGCAGGGAACGGCACAGGTCGGAGGAAAAATCACCGACCCGCAGGGCGGCGCGCTGCCCGGCGTCAACATCGTCATTACCAACGAAGATACGGGCGTCGTCCGCGAGATCGTCAGCACCGCCGAGGGCAGCTACTTCGCCTCGCAGATGGTGCCCGGGCGGTATCGCATCTCGGCGACTCTCGAAGGATTCAAAGCGCTCGATCGCCGCGGCCTGACGCTCATCGTCGGGCAGACGACGACGCTGGATCTGGCGATGGAAGTGGGCGGCGTCGCTGAAACGTTGACCGTCACCGGCGAAGCGCCCCTCGTGGACGTCACCACGGCGGCCGTCGGCGGGCATATTTCCGCCGACGAGCTCAACGAGCTGCCGGCGGCCAACCGCAACTACATGGCGTTTGTCGGCAACGTGCCGGGCACCGTGTTCGTGCCGAGCGCGGAGTTTCTCAACGACAGCTTCCAGGCCAACGGGCAGCCGACCGCCGCCAACAACATCGTGTTCGACGGCGCCAACAACACCGACGAGCAGCGCGGCTCGAACGTCGGCGGCCAGACGCGCGCGTCGAACGAGTCGATTCAGGAAGTCCAGATTCTCACCAACCAGTTCGACGCGGAATGGGGACGCGCGTCAGGCGCCGTCATCAACGCCGTGACCAAGTCGGGCACGAACCAGCTCACCGGTTCGGCGTTCAATTTCTATACGAGCAAGGCGATGACGAATCGAGGACTTTTTCGCCGAGGCTCAAGGGGCGGAGAAACCCGACGTCGGCAAGAAGGAATGGGGCGGCACCATCGGCGGTCCGATCATCCGCAACAAACTGCACTTTTTTGGAAGCCTCGAACGGCTGTACGTCAATCGCAACTTCAGCAACACGTTCCCGGCTCGGCCGTCGTTGAACTTCGCGGTGGCGAGCGAAGAATCGGCGTGGAACACGCTGTTGCGCATCGATCACCAGCTGAGCAACAAGCACACCTGGGCGTTCCGGTGGCTGCGTGAAAGCGCGCCGCAGTTCAATCGCCTCGACGGCGCACAGGAAACGCTGACGAGCTATGGCGACGAAACCGACCTCGACCAGACGATGGTCGCCACGCTGACCTCCGTTCTGTCGGATACCAAGGTCAACACCGTGCGCTACGGCCTCGTGCTCGAAGACACCGTGCACGCCAATCCGGCGTGGCGCGCGCTCAAGCCCGAATACGCGCGCTGCGTGCCGTGCCCGGAAGGCGCGGGCGCGGAAGTCATCAACTCGGGTCCGATCCTCGACTACGAGAACTTCGACGTCCAGTCGAGCGGCACGATGGACTACTCGATTCAGACGAGGGCATTCGATCGACAACACCTTCTCGTGGTTCATCCCCGATGCCAAGGGGCGCCACGACCTGAAGTTCGGCGCGCGCTATTCGCACATCTGGTTGAGCAATCCGCAGTGGGGTAACCTGCAAGGCACCTACCAGTTCCGCGGCACCGGCGACCCCGAGTTCAACGTCAACAACCCGCGGTCGTTCCCGGAGCGGCTGACCATCCGAGTCCCCAAGCGAATCGACCTACGAGATGATCATGCACGTCGGCGAGTTCTTCGTGCAGGACAAGTGGCAGATGCAGGCCGGGGCTCACGCTCAGCGCGGGCGTACGCTACGACCTGGAAGTGTTTCCCGTACGATCCGGCGCCGCTCGGGAACCCGCAGCTGACGAAATACCCGGTGGACAAGGGCAACATCGCGCCACGCATCGGCATCGTCTGGAATCCAGACGGACAGAACCGGTCCGTCATTCGCGGCGGATACGGCCTGTTCTACGACCGGACGCTGCTCGGCACCGTCGACAACTTCCTCACGGACTATAAGTACGCTCGGTCATTCACGGCGAACTTCCCCGCGGCCGGGCCCGACCTGGGACCGCGGAACGGGCAATTTCCGACCGATCCGATGCTGCAAGTCACGCAGCTAGGCCAGTTGAGCGCCCAGCAGAAGGCGACAATCAACGCGCTCTATCCTCCCGGATCGACCGTTCGCAACGTCGGCGGCACGGTGAGCTGGGACGACCCCGATCGCGCCCAGCCGTATTTCCATCAGACGAGCATCGGCTACGAACGCGAAGTGTTCCGTGGGGTATCGGCGTCGGTGGACTACGTGCGGATGAACGGACGCGACATGTTCTTCAATCCGAACCTGAACATCGCACTCGGCCTGAACACGGTGCGTGACGGCCCGCGCCAGGATCCTGGACCGGACCCGTTCAACGTGCTGAGACCCAGTCTGGCGCCTGGCGAGGCGATGTACACGGCAAACACCACCGTGCGCTACATCACCACGCAATACGGCTACAGCGACTACGACGCGCTGAACATCTCGGTCGAAAAGCGCTACTCGCACAACTTCAGCGCGCGCGGCGCCTATTCGCTCGGGTTCTCGAGAGGCATCACGGCTGGCCAGGGCGATACGCCTCAGTTGCAGACGTTGAGCGATCTGCACCTGGACCAATACGACGGCCCCTCCGGCACCGATCGGCTGCACAACTTCACGGTGAGCGGACGAGTCGAGATTCCGAAGACCACGGGTCTCACCGTCAGCGGCACGCTGCGGGCGATGTCGGGCACGCCGTTCACGATTCAGGACGACACGCTCGATTCCGACCTCAATCGCATCAACTTCCACCACTGCCGGCCGGCACCTACGAACCGTTCGCGGCAGCCGGGGAGCACGTCATGACGGGTGTCGAAAGCGAAGGCGGCAGAAACGGGGCTCGCGGTCCCAGCTTCATGCAGCTCGACATGCGAGTCGGCTACCGCGCAAGGCTCGGCGGACGCCGCACGCTCGACATCTTCTACGAAACCTTCAACGTCACTGATCGCGCCAACTTCACCAACCCGAACGGCAATCGCCGGCAGACCGGAGAATTCCTCCGCTTGGCCGGCTTGGTGGGCGGCACCGGCTTCCCGCGCCAGTCGCAGATCGGACTCAGGTTGGGGTTCTGAGGAAGAACAAAGAAACGAAAAACGAAGAACGAAAAACGAAGAAAGTCAAAAGTCGAAAGTAGAAAGTGGGCGGGCCGTGCAATCGGGCCCGCCCTTCGTGTTTGTAATTCCGGATTCACTTCTCGCGCCTTCACACCGCTTCCGGACAAATTTATCCATCCCAAAAATTTGGATCGAAAATTCTTGAAACCTCTTGACTTGATTGGGTTTCGACCATTTTAATGGTTGCTTCACAGGCAACCCACAGGTCGGCGGCGCGATTACTGCGTCTGCATACGAACCAGGGGGGCGGAGGAAGCAGATGAGTAAGAGATTAATAGCCGTGTGCCTCGGCGTCATTTTCGGCATAGCACTTTTATCTTCACCGGTTCACGCTCAGCAAGGCACGGCGGAGCTCGGCGGAAGAGTCGTCGATGCTCAGGGCGGCGTCCTGCCCGGCGTGAGCATCACCATCACCAACGAAGACACCGGCATCGTGCGCGAAGCGATCAGCTCCGCAGAGGGCAGCTTCTTCGCGGCGCAGCTGGTACCCGGCCGCTACAGCGTCCGGGCGACGCTCGAAGGGTTCAAGACCCTCGATCGCAGAGGTATCACGCTCACCGTCGGACAGACGACCGCGCTCGACCTTCCGATGGAGGTCGGCGGACTTCAGGAAACCCTGACGGTCACCGGCGAGGCGGCGCTCGTCGACGTGACGACCGCAGAAATCGGCGGCCACATCACGGCGGAAGAGTTGAACGACTTGCCTGCCGCAAATCGCAGCTACATGGCGTTTGTCGGCAACGTGCCGGGAACCGTGTTCATCCCGAGCGGCGAGTTCCTGAACGACAGCTTTCAGGCCAACGGCCAGCCGACCGCGGCGAACAACATCGTCATGGACGGCGCCAACAACACCGACGACCAGCGCGGATCGAACGTCGGCGGCCAGGCGCGCGTCGCCAACGAGGCGCTGCAGGAAGTGCAGATCATCACCAACCAGTTCGACGCGGAGTACGGCCGCGCCTCGGGCGCGGTCATCAACGCGGTGACGAAGTCGGGCACGAACTCGCTGACGGGTTCGGCGTTCAACTTCTACACGAGCAAGGCGATGACCAACAAGGACTACTTCACGAAGGCGGCGGGCCTCGAGAAGCCGGAAGTCGGCAAGAAGGAATGGGGCGGCACGATTGGCGGCCCCATCCTCCGCAACAAGCTCCACTTCTTCTTCAGCCTCGAGCGCCTCGAGCAGAGCAGGAACTTCACGAACACCTTCCCGCTGCGGCCCGAGCACAGCGCGTCGGTCGGCTCTGAAGAATCGGCCTGGAATACGCTCTGGAGAATCGACCATCAGCTGAACCCGAAACACACGTGGGCGTTCCGGTGGCTGCGCGAGACGGCGCCTCAGTTCTTCCGCCTCGACGGCGCGCAGGAAACGCTCGAGAGCTACGGGGACGAGACCGACAAGGACCAGACGATGGTCGGAACGCTGACCTCGGTGCTGACCGATACGATCGTCAACACCGTCCGCGTCGGTGCAACGCTGGAAGACACGGTTCACGCCAACCCGGCGTGGCGCGCACTGAATCCGGAATACGCGGACTGCGTGCCGTGCCCGGACAATGCCGGCCTCGGCATTGTCAACGCGCCGCCGATGCTCGACTACGACACGCTCGACATCCAGGCAGCGACGACCATGGACTACTCGATCCAGCGCTCGTACCAGTTCGACAACACGACGTCATGGTTCGTGCCCGATATGGCGGGACGCCACGATTTCAAGTTCGGCGCCCGCTACTCGCGGACGTGGCTGAGCAATCCGATCTGGACGAACATGAACGGGACCTACCAGTTCCGCGGCAACAACGACATCGCGTTCGACGTCAACAACCCGCGCTCGTATCCGGAGCGTCTCACCATTCGCGTGCCTGGCCCATCGACCTACGAGATGTACATGCACGTGTATGAATTGTTCTTCCAGGACAAGTGGCAGCTTCGGCCGGGCCTCACGCTGAGTGCCGGTCTTCGTTACGACCTCGAGCGCTTTCCCTACACCGTCGATGCGGGGAATCCGCTCTTCACCGACAAGTCGAAATACCCGGTCGACACGAACAACTGGTCGCCCCGCGTGGGCATGGTCTGGAACCCGGACGGGCAGAACCGGTCTGTCATCCGCGGCGGCTGGGGCATCTTCTACGACAGGACGCTGCTCGGCACGATCGACAACTTCTTGACCGACTATAAGTACTCGCAGTCGTTCGTTGCGAATTTCCCGCAGAACGCGCCGGATCCGGGTCCGTCGCAGGGGCGTTTCCCAACCGATCCGACGTTGCTGACTTCCACCGTGGGCCAGCTGACACCGCAGGTGCGAGCCTACGTCAACTCGCTGTATCCGGCCGGATCGACGGTGCGGAACACCGGCACGGTGTCGTGGGACGATCCCAACCGTCAGCAGCCGTATTTCCATCAGACGAGCCTCGGCTACGAGCGGGAGATCTTCAGCGGCGTGTCGTTCTCCGCAGACTATGTGAGGATGAACGGCCGCAACATGTTCTTCAACCCGAACCTGAACATCGGGACGCGCACCAACACCAGCCGAACGGCGAACCGATCGTCTTCACCGATCCGTACGGCATTCTGAACCCGAGTCTTGCGCCGGGCGAGGCGCCGTACGTCGCAGTCGTTCGTTGCGCACCACGGAATATGGCTACAGCGATTACGACGCACTGAATCTGTCCGTCGAGAAGCGGTACTCCAACAACTACAGCATTCGCTGCGCCTACTCCATCGGTCATTCACGCGGCGTGACGGCCGGTCAGGAAGACACGCCGCAGCTGCAGGTCGGCACCGACCTGAAGCTGGATGAGTACGAGGCGACGGCCGGAACGGACCGCCGTCACAACTTCACGCTGAGCGGCCGTATGGAAATTCCGAAGGCTGACCGGCGTGACCCTGAGCGGAACGCTTCGCGCGATGAGCGGAACGCCGTTCACGATTCAGGACACACGACCGACGCCGATCAGAACCGGCATCAAGTTCGAGCCCTGGCCGGCGGGCACGTATAACCCGTCGCGCAGCGGCAGGCGCGCATGTCTAACCGATGTCGAGAGCAAAGGCGGCCGCAACGGCGCTCGTGGTCCCGGCTTCATGCAGCTCGACATGCGCATCGGCTATCGCGCGCGATTCGGCGGACGTCGAACGCTGGATATTTTCGGCGAGGTGTTCAACGTCATGCGATCGGGCGAACTTCACCAATCCGAGCGGCAACCGCCGAGTCGGCGGCCGACTTCCTGCGGCTGGCCGGCCTCGCTGGGCGGCACCGGCTTTCCCCGTCAGGGGCAGATCGGACTAGGTTGGGGTTCTGAAGTGGAAGATGGTGGAGTGGAAAGATTGGTAGATTAAGAAGGAGAGAGTAAAAGAGGGCGGGCCGTGCACGTGGGCCCGCCCTGTTTTTCAAATCCCCAATCTCCAATCTACCAATCTCCAATCTGCCATCGAATTCTGTATCTATAATTAGACCCATGCCCTTACGTCAGGTTCTCTTGCTGTTCGGCGTCGGGCTGTGCCTTGCCGTGTCGGGCGCAGATATCGGCGCGCAGGCGCCATCCGCTCCCGTTCGCAGACTCCCCCGTCGGTGACCTTTCAGACCGAAGTGAACTACGTCGACGTGGACACGCTCGTCACCGACGAAAAAGGCAACTTCGTGTCGGGGCTCACTCGCGACGATTTCGAGGTCTTCGAAGACGGCAAGCCGCAGAAAATCGAGATGTTTTCCTACGTCGAGCTGCCGGTCCAACGCGCCGACCGGTTCGTCACGCTGGGCCGTCCGGCTCCAGCCGATACCCGTTCGAACGAACGGCCGTTCGATGGACGCGTCTACATCATCGTGCTCGACGATCTCGACATCAGCCCGCTGCGCACATCGCTGACGAAACACGCGGCGCGGGAGTTCGTCGAGGAACATTTCGGTGCAAACGACCTCGCCGCCGTCGTCTATACGAGCGGACGCAGCGATGCGACGCAGGACTTCACATCCGATCGGCAGCTGCTGCTGGCGGCCATCGACAAGTTCATCGGACGCCGTCTCCGCTCCGCAGCCGTGGAGGCGCTCGAACGCCATTATCAGCAAGGAACTGACCACGCTGAACCGGCCGGAGAATTACGTAGACCCGGACGGCGGGGTCAGGGACAGCGCCGCCGGGTTCGACATCCGCGATCTCGAGCGCGAGCAGCGTGCGCTCGCGGTGCTCGACACGCTGCGGAATCTCGGCGAGTTCCTCTCGGGTGTTCGGGGGCGTCGGAAAGCGGTGCTGCTGTTCAGCGAAGGGCTCGAGATGCCGGTGAGCGAGATCTACGGCATCCACACGCCTACCGACGTCGTCGGCGCGATCAAAGACGCGGTGACGGCGGCCGCCCGCTCGAACGTCAATTTTTTCGCGCTCGACCCGCGCGGCCTGATCGGCATGACGAGCGAGTACATCGAGCTCGCCGGCTCGGCGGCGCCGGATGTCGCCAACGGGGTGTTCCTCGGACAGAACCCGCAGCAGGCTCTCGTCACCGAGTTGCGGCTGTCGCAGGACAGCCTCCGCACGCTCTCCGAAGAGACCGGCGGATTTGCGGCGGTGAACCAGAACGACCTTTCGTCGGCATTCGATCGCATCGTCGACGCCAACAGCCGATATTACGTGCTCGGCTACTACCCGCCCACACAGGCGCGCGACGGCCGGTTCCATCGCATCGAAGTACGGGTGAAACGCCCCGGCCTGCGCGTATCGGCGCGGCGCGGATATGCGGCCCCGCGCGGCCGCTCGCAGTCCGAGCGCCGGCGCGACGAAGAGGCGCGGCGGGCCCGGGACGCGCGCAAAGGCGGGGCGAACAACACGTCTCCCGAGCTGAGGGATGCGCTCAACACGCCGCTCCAGCAGAGCGGTCTCACCTTCTCCATCCAGGCAGCGCCGTTCAAGCTGAACCAGAAAGAAGCGTCCGTAGCGCTGGCCATCGAGTTCGACGGCAAGGCGCTCGAGTTCGCCGAGAGAGACAACGGCGCGGTCTTCGCCAACAATCTCGAGCTCTCGTTTTTCGGCATCGACCAGAACGGGCGGGCCCAGCGCGCGACGCGCACGGAGCTGAATCTCACGCTTCGGCCCGAATCGTACAAGCGCGTCAAAAATGGCGGCTTGAGGGCGAATCCGAGGCTCACGCTCGAGCCAGGGCGATATCAGATTCGCGTCGGGGCCCGCGACAGCAACGGCAAGGTGGGGACCGTGTTCCACGACGTCGTCGTGCCCGATTTCCGCAAGGAGCCCGTCATGTTGAGCGGCCTCCTGCTGACGGCGGGCTCGGCGCAGAACGCGATGACCGCGCAGCCCGACCCCGCGGCGGCGAAACTGCTGCCCGGACCGGCCACCAGCCGCCGCCACTTCCAGCGCAACGATGTGCTGACAGTTTTCGCGGAAATCTACGACAATAGTTCGAAACCTCGTCAGACCGAGACCATCGTCTCGTTGATTGCGGAGTCGGGACGGGAAGCCTTCGCAGCCCGGGATACCGTGGAGAACACTCCGTCCAACCGCTGGACGACCTATGCGCTCACCCGTCAGATTCCGCTCAAAGATCTCGCGCCGGGACGATACATCCTGCGCGTCGAAGCCAGAGTGCGTGACACTTCCGCGCCGGCGGTCCGCGAAACCACGATTACCATTGAACGGTAGTGCAGTAAACCCTATGAAACGATTCTTACTTGCCCTAACTCTCGGCGCAGCATTCGCCCAGTCTTCCTCGATCAACGCGCAGGATCCGCAGGGGCCGCCTTCGGTAACCTTCCAGGTCGAGGTCAATTACGTCGATGTGGACGTGGTGGTGACCGACGAGCAGGGCAATTTCATTAGCGGCCTCAAGCGGGAAGACTTCGAGGTGCTCGAAGACGGGAAACCTCAGAAGGTCGAGATGTTCTCGTTCGTGGAAATTCCAGTCGAACAAGAGGACCGGTTCCGCTTCACCGACCGCCCTGTGCCGGTAGACGTCCATTCGAACCGCGAGCCCTTCGCAGGCAGGCTGTACGTCATCGTCCTCGACGATATGGATGTGAGCTCCATGCGTTCCATTCACGTGCGGAAGTCGGCGCGTGAGTTCGTCGAACGTTTCGTCGGCGCCAATGACATCGCCGCGGTCATTCACACCAGCGGACGCACCGATGCGGCGCAGGAGTTCACGAGCAACAAACAATTGCTGTACGCATCGATCGACAAGTTCATCGGACGCCGCATGCGCTCGGTCACGGTCGAGCGGCTCGACGCGTATTACCAGCGGTTGTCAATGACGTCCAATGACAACGCCAACAACACCGGCGAGCAAGTGGCGTCGTCCGATGTGGGCGCGCACGGACGCATGGAGCCGACCGACCTGGAGCGCGGATTCCGCGCCGTCGGCGTACTCGACACCTTGAAGAACACCGCTGAGTTCCTTGCCGGCGTGCGGGGACGCCGCAAGGCCGTGATCTTTTTCAGCGAGGGCATCGATTACCCCGTGTTGGACGCGTTCGGCGGCCACAGCTCCAACGATGTTATCCGCGCCACGCAGGACGCCATCACCATGGCCGCCCGCGCCAACGTGAATTACTACACCATCGACCCGCGCGGGCTCGTCGGTATGACGTCCGAGTTCATGGAACTGGCCGGCGGTGGCTCGCCCGAGCTGGCCGGGGGTCCTCCCAATCTGCAGTCCGGCACCGGAGCCGCAGTCACCGGCGTCAGCGGCGCAGTCGGCCCGCTCATCGCTCAGAACGAGTTCATGTACGAGCTGCAGACATCGCAGAACAGCCTTCGCGAGCTCGCCGAGCAGACCGGCGGCATCGCCTCGGTGAACACGAACGCGCTGACGGACACATTCGAGCGCATCGTCGAGGCGAACAGCCGCTACTACGTCCTCGGGTACTACCCGCCCACTCATCCGCGCGACGGGCGATTCCACAAGATTGAAGTGCGCGTCAAACGCCCGGGCGTGCGCGTCGAAGCGCGCCGCGGGTATGCATCGCCGCGCGGACGGACCGCCGAGGAGCGCAAACGCGAGGAAGAAACGCGGCGCCAGCGCGAAGCCCGGCGCCCGAACGCCGACAAGACATCCGAGGAGCTGCGCTCGGTGCTCACGAACCCGCTGCAGATGAGCGGGCTGAATTTCACCGTGCATGCCGCCCCCTTTAGAAACAACCAGAAAGAAGCGTCGGTCGCGCTCGCCATCGAGATCGACGGCGACAAACTGCAATACGCCAACGAAAACGGCGCCTTTTCGAACAAGATCGAGCTCTCGTTCTACGGCATCGGTAATCAGGCCAAGGCGATCGGCGGAACGCGTACGCAGCTCGATCTGACGTTGAAGCCCGAGACCCGCGATCGCGTGGCGAAGTACGGCGTGCGCGTCAACCCGCGTGTCAGCCTTCCACCTGGGCGCTATCAGCTGCGCATCGGCGCACGCGAGATGGTGGCCGGCCTGACCGGGTCGGTGTTCTACGACCTCGAGGTTCCCGACTTCAGAAAAGAGAAACTGATGATGGGCGGGCTGCTGGTGACGGCGGCATCTTCTCTGCAGACGCCGAGCATTCAGCCCGATCCCTTGGTCGCCAAGCTGCTGCCCGCCGCGGCAACGAGCCGCCGCGAGTTTCCCCGTGAGGACACGCTGGCTCTGTACACGGAGCTCTACGACAACGTCTCGTCGCGCCAGGCGCGGCGCATCGACATCGCCGTGCGGCTGCTGTCCGAATCGGGCACCGAAGTGTTCGTCAGCCGCGACGAAATTTCGAACGCGGCCACTCCCTCTGAAAAACCGTGGGAAATTTACGGGTACCCCAAACAGATCTCCTTGAAAGGCATCCAGCCCGGCCGGTATCTTCTCCGGGTCGAAGCGCAGTTCCGCGGAAACGTCGACGACGCCAAACAGGTTGCTCGCGAAACGCTGATCACGATCACGCCTTAGTAACGGTACGTAGTGTCCGGCTTTAGCCGGACCCGATTGGAGGACACCATGCGTGTACGCGGTTGGTTGGCCGTGCTCGCCGTACTCTCGCTCGTCCCGTCCTCGGCCGTGATGCAGGAAAAAGGGGGGGAAGACGAGTTCGGTCCTTACCAGGTTGTCGCCAACTGGCCGCAGCCGATCCCCGGCACTGAAGGACATACGTGGGGATCGACCGGCGGGGTCTTCGCCGAGACGCCGGACCGCGTATGGATCGCGCAGCGCGGAATGATTCCGCTGCCGGCCGGCGCCAAGTTCGGCGTGCCTCTCCAGGGACAGGCGACCGGCGCCAAGCAGAAGTGGATGCACTCCATCTTCGTCGTCGATCGCAACGGGCGGATGGTGCAGTCGTGGACGCAGCACGATGCGATCTTCGCGCGCGAAGGCGCGCGCGGGCCGCACAAGATCAAGATGAACCCGTACGACCCGCAGAAACACGTGTGGGTGATGGACGACAACCTGCATCAGCTCTTCAAGTTCACCTACGACGGCAAGCTCGTGCAGACGTGGGGAGAGCCACTGGTGCGCGGCGAGGACGAACGCCACTTCGGCCGGCCGACGGACATCGACTGGCTGCCCGACGGGACGTTTTTCGTGAGCGACGGCTACACCAACACGCGCGTCGTCAAGTTTTCACCCGAGGGCAAATACCTGATGTCGTGGGGTACGTCGAGTGAAGGCAAGGCCAACCCCGGCCCGAATGAGATGCACACGGTACACAGCATCGCCATCGGCCGCGACCGCAAGCTCTACGTTTCGGACCGCACCAACAGCCGCATCCAGATTTTCGACGAGAACGGCAAGTTCCTCGACATGTGGACGAATATCCGGCGCCCGTATCACGTGCTGATGAGCCGGGATCAGTTCCTGTGGATCTCCGACGGCGAGACGCACAAGATGCTGAAGTACGACCTGAACGGCAAGTTCCTTTACGGCTGGGGCACGTTCGGCCCGCTCGCCGGCCGCCTCAACGGGGTCCATCAGTTCTCGGTCGATCAGGAGAACAACCTCTACGTCGCCGAAGTGTTCAACGGCCGGGCGCAGAAGTTCAGCCCGCGTAAAGGCGTGGACCCGGCAAAACTCACGGGCCAGGAGCTGCGCGTTGGGGCGCTGTGGACTAAGTAGCCGGTAGCCAATAGCTGGTAGTCCCGTGGCGAGTAGCTGAATGGGCCGATAGCCGATGGCATAAACTGCAGGGCGGCCAATGGCTATTGGCTACTGGCTACTGGCTACCGGCTAGGTGATCAGTACAAACTGAACGCCCAGAGCATGTCGGCAGTGGCGATCAGCACGTATTGTTTGCCGCCGATCATGTAGGTCTGGGGCGCATTCGAAATGGTGCCGATGCGGGTGTGCCAGAGCGGCTTTCCCACTTTGGCGTCGTAGGCAACGAAATTGCCGCTGCCGTCTCCGCCGAACAACAATCCTCCTGCCGTCGCGAGAAACCCGATTCCGGGTCCGCCAGGATTGGGATAGGGCCGGCGCCATGCAACCTTGCCGGTCGCGGGCTCGATCGCGGTCAGGAACTTGCCGGCCGAACCTACTTCGACGCGCAGCTTCCCTCCGAGCCCCATCGACCCGCGCGGGTCAGGATCGGTCAGGTACAGCATGTTGAAGGCGTTGTCTTCCTGCGTATAGAGAAGACCTGTATCCGGTGAATAGGCCGGCGGCTGCCAGTTCGTCGTCCCTCCCTCGACCGGCGATACGAGCGCGCCCGGCACGATGGCTTCTTTCTCCGGAGCCGGCACGGGAGCGTGCTTGTCGTTGAGGCCGCTCGACCAGTTGGTGTTCGATCCGTACTTGGTCGTGACGATATGTTCACCGGTGACGCGATCGACGGTGAAAAAGTAGCCGTTGCGCGCCGCAACCGACACGAGCTTCCGCGGTTTGCCGTTCACCCTCGCCTCGATCAGGATCGGCGACTGCACCGTGTCCCAGTCGTGCGTGTCGTGCGGCGACATCTGGAAATACCACGCCATCTTGCCGGTATCGACATTCACCGCGACAAGCGCGCATGTGAACAGATTGTCGCCAGGCCGCGCCACACCCGTGTACGCGGGCGTCGGGTTTCCGGTGCCGAAGATATACAGCCTGGTCTCGGGATCGTACGAGCCAGGCATCCATGTATGGCCGCCGCCGTAGCGCGCCGCTTCGAGGCTCGGCCACGTGTCGAGTCCCGGATCTCCGGGGTTCATCGGCACGGTGTAGAACTTCCACTGCCGCTTTCCCGTTTCGGGATCGAACGACTGAAGGAAACCGGGACCGTCGAGGTCGTTGCCGGTTCCGACAATCACATGGTTGTCGACGACGATCGGCGCGGGCGTCGAGAAATACTGCAGGTCGAAATCGGCGATCTCGACGTGCCAGCGCTCTTCGCCGGTCTTGGCGTCGAGCGAGACGAGATAGTTGTCGGGCGTCTCGAAGAAGAGATAGTTCCGCCAGATCGCCGCGCCGCGGTTGCCGATATGTGTGGCGCCTCTCGTCTTCCAGAAGTAGTGCCAGATCTCACGGCCGTCGTTGGCGTCGAGCGCCCACACGTTGTCCGGCGCCGTGACGTAGAGAATGCCGTCAACCTGCAGCACCGCGCCTTTGATGGTTCCGCCTGTAAATTCGCGCGTCCCCACGCCGCCGATGATGGTTGGCGGAAGGCCCCCTCGTGGCCCGGTGGCGACTCTCGACATCCACGCCAGCGTGAGGTTCTTCACGTTCGACGTGTTCACCTGCTTGAGGCTGCTGAACCGGCGGCTGGTGTAATCGCCTGCGAATGTGGGCCAGGAGTCGGCCAGCGGCTTGGCGAGCGAAGCCGGATCGAGAATCACGCGGTGCTGGGCGCTCGCAAACGCGACCACACAAAACACCGGCACGAGCGCGGCGAGGGATATCGGTCTCATTTGATCGTCGCCAGATACGCGGTTACGTCGTGAATGTCTTTGTCGGTGTAGGACGGCAGCAGGGCGCGGTGATCCTGGAGCGGGTCCCGCACTTCCACTTTCGGAACCGCGCCAGTCCGCCGGAACGAGCGCGGCGTGCCGTCGGCCTGCGTGAGCGAGACGGTGAAGTCGTCGATGCGCTCGAGGCGGCCTTCGTACTTCTCGCCGGTCGGCAGCGTCACCGTCACCGTCGTCTCGCGCCGTGTTGTCATCGGCGCCGGGCGCGGACCGGGGCTCGGCGGGCGTCCACGGCCGCCGGCGACCCAGAGATTTTGAAGTTGCGCCGCGCTCATATCCCGCGCGCCGATGCCCTTCAGGTCGCCCTCAACCGAATGGCAGCTCCCACACTTCGCCTGGAAGAAGCGAGCTCCAGCCGCGGCATCGCCGACGAGGACCTTCAGTTCCGCTAGGTGGCCCGGGAGGCGGCGCCCCCTGTCCCGGCGCGAGCGCAAGGACACTGTGAATATGTGCGGCGACGGCCCTGACATCTTCCGGAGAAAGGCCGGCCGCGGAGATCCGCGCTTTGTGTGAGCCGTCGAGGATGGGCTGCAACATCTCGCCGCTGCGATCGTTCAGCATCACCTGAGAGCGAAGAAGATTGGGACCGCCCGCTTCTCCACCACGGAGATCGGGACCGTGACAGCTGCGGCACTCGGTGTCGTACGCCGCCCGCCCGCGCGCGACGAGCGCCGGATCATCCGGATCGCGCTGCTGCGCCGGAAAGCTGGCGATACCGCCGCGGCTCTGGGCGCTGGCGGCGGATGCCAGCGACACGAGCGCACACGCCACAAGCAGCAACACCCGACGGTGGACTCCCGACTTTGGACTGTCGACTTTGGACTGTCGACTTTCGACTTTCGACTTCATCAGGTCCACCATGCATCGACCGCGGGTTCCGTGAGGATGGCCCGCGACAACACCTCGATCGCCGCCCTCAACCCTTCATCAACCGACGCGAGCGCATCTTCGTGCTCGATGCTCATCACATAATCGTATCCGGCGAGGCGGAGCGCGCTGACGATGCGCTTCCATTCGAACGCGTCGTGGCCGAAGCCGACACTTCGGAACAGCCACGACCGTTCCGGCATCCGCCGGTACGTCTTCGTATCGATCACACCATTCACCGCAACGTTCTGGCGGTCGAGATAGACGTCTTTGGCGTGCACGTGAAAAATCGCCGGCCCGAGCGCGCGTATGGCAGCCGGCACATCCACGCCCTGCCAGAAGAAATGGCTCGGATCGAAGTTGACGCCCACATTATCCCCGCACGCCTGCCGCAGCCTGAGCGCGGTTTCGACGTTATAGACGATAAATCCCGGATGGGCTTCGAGCGCCACCTTCACTCCGTGGTCGTGGGCAAACTTTCCCGCCTCGGTCCAATACGGAATCGCCTTCTTCTCCCACTGCCACTCGAGGATCTCGAGAAACTCCGGCGGCCATGGCGTCGTCACCCAGTTGGGATGTGTGGCGTCTTCGGAATCGCCAGGGCATCCGGAGAACGTGACAACGACAGGCACCTCGAGCCGCTCGGCCAGCCTTACCGTTTTCCGGAAGATCTCGTCGTCGGTCTTCGAGCGGGTCTTGTCGGGGTGCAGCGGGTCACCGTGACACGACAGAGCGCTGATCGTGAGGCCGGCGTCGTTGATCATCGCGCGGAAGTCGGAGGCGCGGGTCTTGTCTTTGAGATAGCCGTCGAGATCCACGTGATCGCTGCCCGGCCACGCGCCGGTGCCGAGCTCCACGGCGGTGACCTTCTCGAGCGATCGCACTTTCGCGAGCATCTCCTTCACGGTCAGCTTGGCGAATACAGGTGTGAACAGACCCAGCTTCATCGCGCCCCCGTTAATACGTGACGTCCGTCCAGACGCCGCCGCGAGCGTGACTGTCGAGAATGGCATCGACCACGCACGCTGCGTGGTAGCCGTCCTCGAAGGTCGCAAATGCCGGCGGCTTCCGCTCGTCTGCCGTCCGTCCGCTCGCGATGAATTCGTAGATGTCTCTCATGACGTTGCAAAACGCGTCGGCCCACGCTTCCTGATGCCCGCCAGGGAGGTGCGCATAGCGGCGGGCTCCTTCGTGTAGCAGGGACGGATCTTTCGGAAGCACGGCGTTCGCAGTCTCGCGCCGCCCAATCCACAGCGCGTTCTGCTGCTCCTGCCGCCATCGGAGGGATCCGCTGCGCCCGTTGATCTCGAACCACAGGTCGTTCTTGTGGCCGGCGCATACCTGACCGACAGACACGGCGCCCCGCGCTCCTCCATCGAACCGGATCAGCACCGTGGCCAGATCCTCGCTTTGCACAGTGAACGCCTCATTCTGCGCATCTGCGTCTCCGCCTTGCTGCCCGGCAAACGCCTCTCTGTTCGCACGCGGCCTGAACCGCGTGGGAATCACCGTCTCGAGATCGGCGAGGACGGCTACGATGCGCCGGCCCATCACGTGCTGCACGAGATCGCACCAATGCGACCCGATGTCGCCGATGGCCGAGCTCTTTCCGCCCTTCGCGGGCTCGAGGCGCCACGAGAAGTCCGTGGGCTGCAGCAGCCAGTCCTGCAGATACGCGCCGTGAACGAAATGCGGACGGCCAATCTCATCCGCCGCGACCATCTCGCGTGCCTGCTGCACGAGCGGATTACCGCGATAGTTGAACGTGACGGCGTGCACGACACCCGCCTCGCGCGCCGCATTCAGCAGCGAACGCGCGTCTTCGGCGTTCATCGCGAGCGGCTTGTCGGAAACGACGTGTTTGCGGTGCGTCAGAGCCGCGACGATCACCGGAACGTGGAGGTGATTGGGCGTCGTGTTGTGGACGACGTGTATGGCGGGATCGGCAGCGAGCGCTTCATAGCTGCCGTACGCCTTCGGTATGCCGAGCGCATCGGCCTTCTTTCTGGCAGAAGCCTCCGAGCTGCCGGCAATCGCCACGACATCCACGAATCCCAGACGCCGCACCGCATCGATATGGTGCACGCCGACGAATCCTGGCCCGACCAGGCCCATCCCGAGGCGCCGCATGCGCTAGGCGAGCGCCTTCCGCATGAAGTCGATCCCCTTTTTCACTTCCTCGACAGGCGAGCCCGCGCCTTTGTATTCGTATTCGAGATTTGCGGCGATCGGCCACTTGTTCTGCTGCAGGAGCTTGAGCACGTCCCGGATGGGAGTGTCGCCCTCGCCCCATGGCATGTTCGGCCCCTGATCGCGCTTCCGATCTTTGATGTGCAGGTTCGTCACGTTCGCGTGGTGTTCGCGCAGGTATGCAACCGCGTCGTAGTTGGCGGCGGTGAAATGGCCGATGTCGAGATTCACTTTGAAGTATCGCGACAGCTTCATCGCGGCGGCGAAGCTCTCGGGCGTCGCGAACTCGTTCGGGTCTTTCACGTTCGAATGGTTGTGCATGGCGACGATCATCTTGTGCTTCTCCGCAAACGGCGCGAGGCGTTTGGCCGCCGACAGCGTGCTCGACGCGGTGATGAAGTCTGCGCCGAGGGCGCGCGCGATGTCGAACCCGCGGTCCATCTCGGGGTCGGTAAAGCTGTCGTTGAAGCTGTAGTTGAAGGCGCGAATCACGATCCTGGCGGCCCCGAACTTCTTCCGGATCGCGCTGAAATGATCGAGCGGCGTTTCGATCCGCCACCGCCGCACTTCCTCGCGGGGCACTCCCGCCGGTTCGATCTGCGGCGACCAGAGCTCGCACTCGCCCAGAGCGCACTCGGTGAATGCCTGAATCAGCACGTCGGTCATGTCGCCGCCGGGCGGCCGGTTCAGCGCGCGGAAGCTATACGTTTGCGCGCCAATCCGCACGCCGTTCAACGTCGAGCTCCCGCCGGCATCGCGCTGCTGCGCGCGCGTGAGGACCGACGGGGACGCCAGAGCAGAGGCCACCAAGGCAGCGAACTCTCGTCGACTGAACATACGATTTTCCGCCTTTCGCTTAATGTTTTGTATCACAAACCACGAAGGTCAACCACGAAGACACGAAGACACGAAGACACGAAAACACGAAGAAAGGGCTGCTGCCTCTGCCTATCGCCTATCGCCTATCGCCTTCAGAAACTCCCCCACCATAGCCGTGAAGGTCTCCCGGTCATACACGTAGAACAACTCGTTCGACCGCGGCCCGCGGCGTAGATAAGTGATGTCCGGAGGAGGACCGGGCTTCTCGGGCAAGAGTGCCCGTCCCTCTTCACGCGCCAGTTGATACTGGCGGGTGGGGCTCAACCGCAGGTCGCGCATCGACTCCAGAGCGAACAGCTTCAAACGTTGGAGGCTGGGCGGCAGAGGCAGCGAATACAGGCGATCGATCGTGACATCTCCAGGCGGCGGCGGGAGCGACATCAGCGTCCCGGCAGGACCGTAGGGATAACGATTGCGGTCGGCGTGGTTGGTATAGAGGAGCAGCGTCACCGGCCGGTTCCACCGCGCCAGCGCTTCGGACAGCGCGACAGCGGTGAACTGATGATCGCGATGCGTGTCCAGTTGCGGATGCGGCGCCGCGATGATCGCGGGCTTCACCTTCTTCAGCAGCGTCACCATGTCTTCGACGAGATGGCTCCACTTCGATTCACGCGCGCGACTCGGCAGCAGATCGCTGATGTTGTCCCTTCGGTAAACGTTGATGTCGCTGTTGGGACGATACATCTCGGGAATCACGGTGTCCCGCTTGGCGTACATCTCCGCAAGCCGCGCGTCGAAGTAGCCCATGTTGAACGCGCGCTCGGGCGGAATGCCGCCGTGCCATGGGACGGTAATGCTGTCGATGACGCGCATCCGTCCCTTGAACAGGTAATGCTCTGCAAGGTCGTCGAACACCGCTTCGTATGTTGCCGCTCCCGCATTCCCCGCGGTGACGGTCACGACACTCGCCTTGCGCTGCGCATACAAGCCGAACGCCGCGATCTCGGCATCGTCCGGGTGAGGCGCCAGCACGAGAATCGATTTCGTCAGATCCGGATTCGAGGCAAACATCCGCAGCGTCGCCTCCGTCTCCGAGAAGACGATGCCCTCCGCGCGCAACGCGATGCGGGTGCCGACCACGGCGCGCCGAAGGAAACTCAGATTCAGCCATCGCTCCCCTGCATCTCCGGGTGCGAAGTACTGGCGATCGGAGAGATTGCCAGCCGACACTTCCACGAACGGCGTGGGCGAAGCCGCATCGGCAGTCATCTGCACACCGAGGAGTGCCGTGTCCCATCTGGCGTCGATGGATTCCGGCCAGGCGATGCTCGGCACGCCGTCGACCTCGGCAATCGTGACACCGATGGTCCGGCTCCGGTCGGCGCGAAATGTAAAGCCGCCCCGCGGAGGCTCGGCCTGGGCGTCGAGGCGAACGGCCGCGAATACGCACACGAGACCGACGCACAGCGCCAAAGCGCGTGCGCACCTCATCGCGCCGCCTGCCCCGCGGCAGCGCCTTCGCGAAGACGGCTGTCCGCTGTGTCGCTGGATCGAAAGAACAGCGCAAACAGCGCGAGCACAACCGCAGCCATGACGGCCGGAACGAGCCAGATGTTCTGCCAATCGTGCCCGCCGCCGGGGAGCGCGTATGCGTCCACGACGCGTCCCGAGAGCCACGACCCGATGAGCATGCCGACGCCGTAGGTGACGAAGGTGATGAAGCCCTGTGCCGCCGCGCGCACGTTCGACGGCGCCTTCTGATCGACGTAGATCTGCCCCGTGACGAAAAAGAAGTCGTAGCAGATCCCATGGAGAAGGATGCCGACGTACAGCATCCACACCAGCGGGCCGTTGTCGCCATACGCGAAGAGTATGTAGCGCGCGACCCACGCCGCCATTCCGACCAGCAGCATCTGCTTCACGCCAAGCCGCTTGAAGAACCACGGCATCATCAGCATGAAGACCAGCTCCGACATCTGCCCGAGCGTCATCTTTCCCGCGGCATTGGTCACGCCAATCGCGTTCAAAAACGGGTTCGCGAACGCGTAATAGAACTGCAGCGGAATGCAGACGAGGAACGATCCGAACACGAACACCGCAAACGACCGGTCTTTCATCAACTGCAGCGCGTCGAGACCAAGCACCTCGGCCACGCGCACGCGCCCCGTCGTCTGCGGCGGCGTGTGAGGAAGGAGCAGACAGAATATCGCCAGCACGATCGATCCCGCGGCAGCGAGCTGCATTGGCCGTCCCGTCGCTTCAACACCCATCGTGCCGACGACGATCCCGGCCACGATCCATCCGAGCGTTCCCAGCACGCGGATCGGAGGGAACTCGCGTCCCGGATCTCTCATCTGCCGGAAGGACAGCGAGTTCGTGAGGGCGAGCGTCGGCATGTAACACAGCGTGTGGACGAGCACCGCGCCGTAGAGCGGCCAGAAGCTGGTGCGGGTCGATGCGTAAAACAGCGCGATGCCGCCGAGCAGGTGAAGCACCGCCAGCAGCCGCTGAGTCGCAAAGAAGCGATCGGCGATCATGCCGACGAAGAACGGCGAAATCATCGCCGCCAGCGCGGTGGTGCCGTAGGTGAGGCCGATCTGCTCGCCGGAAAAACCGAGCGCCCCAAGCCACGTGCCCATCGTCACGTACCAAGCGCCCCAGACGAAGTACTCGAGGAACATCATCGCGGAGAGCTTCAGGCGAACGGTTGAAGGCATGAAGGCGGATTGTACGAGGTTCCGGGTTCCGGGTTCCGGGTTCCGGGTTCCGGGTTCCGGGTTCCGGGGTTCCGGGTTCCGGGGTTCCGGGTTCCGGGTTCCGGGTTCCTCGTTCTAGTTCCGGGTTCCGCGTTCGGTTCCTAGGTTGGGCGTCCCTTCGATCCACGGTCATCAGACGGTTTGCTGCGCGGCAGTTTCTTACGCGGGTCAAAATTTTTGGGACACTTCAGCAGGTAAAGCCTCAACCCTGTTGCTGCGCCTATTGCACGTCCGCACAAGCGAAACATCTCCCCAAACTCTGCGTCCGTGAGGTACTCCCTGGAGTGCGCGTGTCTGAGTTGGTTTCGAACTTCACCCAGGGAAGCGCGCGCAATTCTGACGAAGTTCGCGAAGTCTCGTGGATTGAAGCGATAAAAGCCTTCCGCGATGTTGTCGGGACCAGACCTGGCCGACTCTCGGATCTCGTCGCAGAATTTACGATCGTCTGCGGCGGGGCTCGCTGCAGTAAACGCAAACACTCGCTCCTTAAGATCGCATGCAAGTTGCCACGTATCAAGCTCTTCCGGAGATCGTGCGCCTTCCATACACTTCAGAATGTGCACGGACCACACCAGAACGTGGAACCAGAACCCAGAACCCAGAACCCGGAACCGGAACCCGGAACGAGGAACCTGGAACCCGGAACCCCGTGATAAGCTTTGCCCCATCCTACAAGCCTTCAGGAGGCTCTCAGATGCACCTCAGACACCTGCGTTCCCTCATGCTGGGTGCCGCGGCATGCGCTGCCATCGCCCTGCCGCTCGCCGCGCAGCAGGCGCAGGAACCGGCGAGTTATCCGCATGACATGAGCGCATTCGGTTGCACGAACAAGGACGAAAATGCGTGCGACCAGGCTCCCGCACCGCCGCCCGATTACAATCCGCTCGTCGGCACGTGGGTCCGGTATTCGCTGCTGCGCAACGGATTCAGCGTGCAGCCCCCCGACGCGCCGCTCTACGTGAAGTTCATGAAAGACGGCTACTGGTCGATGATGGAATTCCCCGCCGGCCGGCCGAAGATAAACCGGCCGCTGGCGCAGCAAACCACAAAGGACTTGTTCGCGCGATTCGACAAGATGGGTGGGGGCTGGGGCAATTACAGCAACGGCGGCCAGGTGAACTATCGCCACCACAAAATGGGCCTCGGGCCCGCCGGCGGCGAAAACACGCAGGAGCGCGCGTGGAGGTTCGAAGGCAACATCCTCGTGCTCGAAGGCACCGGTCCTACACGCTCTCCGCAGATTCATGCGCGCAAATTGCCGAATCAGACCCTCGGGTCCACGGCTCTGGTCGGCTCGTGGGAGCGCACCGCCTACACGGTAAACGGCGCCGCGGGCAGCACCACGCCGGAGCATCTGCTCCTCGGTGAAGACGGCTGGTTCCATGCGACCACGCTCCCCACGGGCCGCAAAGGCGTGCAGAAAGTGCCGCAGGATCAGTGGACGCCCGAACAGTACGCCGGCGCGTACGACGGTATGTCGGCGTCGCGCGGAACCTACAACGTCGCGGGAACCAGCTTCGTGCGGCGTCACATCGGCGACACCGATCCGAACCTCGAAGACAAGCTCAGCACGGGAACATTTGCACTGAAAGGTGACACCTTCACGTGGACGGGCACGGACGCGGCCGGACAGAAGTTCAGCGCGACCTATACCCGGATGAAACCGTTCGACGTTTATGCCCCGTTCCGGGCAGGCGGACCGCCCGCTCGCGGTGCCGCAGCGCCCGCACCGGCAAGAGGACAATAGCGATGACAATCCGACGAAGAGACTTTTTCACGAGTGCCGTGGCCGCCGGACTGGGCGTCATGGCGGGGGGCCGTGTGATGGCGCAGGACGCGCCCGCCCGAGGCGCGGGCGCGCCGAAGCCGCCCGCCTACACGCCGAAGATCGAGCTGCTCTACAAGAGTCCAGACCGTTATCCAAATGCCCTCGAGTCATCGCCCGAGGGGCTGTGGGTCGGCGATCAGGTGTCAGAGCGCATCAACCTGCTCGACTGGAAAACGGGCAAGGTGCTCGACGACTTCGTCGGCGAGGCGCACAACACGAGCGGGCTGGCGGTCGGCGGCGGGTTCATCTGGATCGGCTGCAACGGTGCCGGTACGGCTGCAAGCCTGCGGGAGTTCAAACGTCCCTACGACAAGAATTTCGGCGAGATCGTGAAGCTCGACATGAAGGGCAAACAGGTGAAGGGGTACCGCAATGTCTGGGGCAGCGGCATCCACGGCACTTACTACAACAGGCAGACCGACAAGCTGTGGTCGGTTGCGCCCGGTCCGGGCTTGCTGGTCGAAATGGATCCGAAAGACGAACTGCGCATCACCCGCATGGTACCAATCCGGATGAACGTACCGCACGGTCTCGACTTTCACGAGGGCTCGTTCTACGTCATCGACGGCGCGGACCGCCTCGTGGCCCGTCTGGATGCCGAGTCGGGACGACTGATGGAGTCCTGGGTGTTCGGCCCGAACGATCCGGACCCGCACGGCATGTCCATCCACGAGAATCACGTGTACTTCACCGACGCGGGCCTGGGCGGCGGACGCAAGCCGAGCGCGGGCACGAAACCGCAGATGATCTTCCGATTCCCGCTGACGAAGGGGTAAGGGGGCCTTTAGTCTACAGTCGACGGTCGCTAGTCTACAGTCCAGTCGCAACCCACATCGACTTGACTGTAGACCTGCGACTGTTGACCGTAGACTATCGACTTTTAGGCGCTATCTTCCTAGCATCTGCCGTCCTGCCCTCAGCGCCTCGTCTCCGCCGACAATCGCAAACAGCGCGAGGATCACGATCAGCAGCGCGTTTGTCGGCATGTTGTTGTGCGGCACTGTACTGTTCCAGCGGACGCGGTTGTTGAGATACAGCATCGTCGCTGCGAGGAACGGCACGAAGAGGCTGCCGACGATGGTGTAGGCGACGATGACCTGGAGCGGCTGGCCGGTGAATGCAAAAGGAATCGGCGCCAGCGTGACGAAAATCAGCGCGAGACGATACGGCTTGCTGGTGACCTTCGTCACCCGCACGCGCTCCGCGGGCGGCAACTTCTTCAGGATGCTGTAGAAATCGGCGAAGAGGTACGGCACGCTCTGCCACACGCCGAGCAGCGACGCAAACACAGCCGCCCAGAAGCCCACCGAATACGCAATCCGGCCGAACGGACCGAGAATGCTGCCGAGCATCTCGGCCATCTTCGTCACGGCCTGTGCGTTGGTGATGGCGATCTCAGGCACGAAGAACGCCTGATTGGCGGTCATCATGATCGCTATGCCGAACAGCGCGGTGAACAGATACGCGATGGCGATGTCGCCGCGCACGTATCCGAGCTTGTCGGCGCCCGACAGCTTCTCCTCACGCATCCAGTAGTTGTACGACAGCATCGTCACCGAGCCGCCGATGCCGCCGATGATCGACAGAACGTACAAACCGGCGCCTGACGGAATCGTCGGCACGAACGTCCCCATCAGCACGCCCGCCGGGTCGTGGAAGGTCAACGCCGCGCAAATCAGGATGCTGAACCCCATGAGGCCAACCAGCATCTTCATCATTTTCTCGAAGCCGCCATATCCGCCGAGCAGCACGAATACGAAGCCGAACAGGCTGTGCAGGACCCCGCCCCACGATTGCGGGATTCGTCCGCCGGTAAGATTGCTGATGCCGAGCCCGGTCGCATTGGTGAGCGCCGCGCTCACGAAAACGGTCCACAACACGAGATAGATGCCGAAATACACCTTCACCCAGGCAGGAAGATATTCGGCCCACCCTTCGAGCGCGGTCTTGCCGGTGGCGAGCTGCCAGCGCGCGATACCTTCGTTCAGGACATATTTGAAGAATGCGCCGATCGCGATGGCCCACAGGAGTACCACACCGTAGCGCGCGCCTCCGACGGTGGCGGCAACCACGTCGCCCGATCCGATGCCGGTGGCGGCGACAACGAGTCCAGGGCCAGCGAGCTTGAGAAAGCTGAGTCTGTCGGCAGGTTTTGAGGTAGACAAATTGGGCCTGATTCTAGTTCATAATGCGAACATGCAGCGCCTTGCCGCCCTCTGTCTCATAGCCGTCGCCGGAGTGCCGCTCGCCGGTCAGCGTCCTGCGGTGAGCGAACGGGCCGCGCCGGCGCAGCTCAACATCCCGTTCGAACAATACACGCTGCCCAACGGCCTGACCGTCGTGCTGTCGCAGGATCGGACGACGCCGACGGTGGCGGTCAACATCTGGTATCACGTCGGGTCGAAAAACGAGATGCCCGGACGCACGGGCTTCGCGCACTTGTTCGAACACGTCATGTTCACCGGCTCGGGCCATGTGGCGTACGGGCTGCACGACCGGCTCACCGAAGGCGTCGGCGGCATGAACAACGGCTCGACGTCGAACGACATCACCACCTATTACGAGACGGTGCCGGCGAACTATCTCGAGACGATGTTGTGGATTGAGTCGGATCGAATGGGATTTCTGCTCGATTCGCTGGACCTCGCCAAGCTGAACGCGCAGCGCGACATCGTGAAGAACGAGCGCCGGCAGCGATACGACAACCAGCCCTACGGCCGCGTTTACGAAATCCTGTCGGCGGCGATGTACCCCGCGTCGCATCCGTATTCGTGGTCGCCGATTGGCAGCATGGAAGATCTGTCCGCCGCTTCTGAAGAAGACGTGAAGAGCTTCTTCCGGATGTACTACGCGCCGAACAACGCGTTTCTCGCCATCGTCGGCGACTTCGATCCCGCTCAGGCGAAGGCGTGGGTCTCGAAATATTTCGGCGACATCCCGCGAGGCAGCGCCATCAAGCGTCCGGCCGTCTCGCCGGTCACGCTCGGCGCGCCCGGTCGTCTGGTGTTCGAAGACAAAGTCCAGGTGCCGCGGTTGTACGTGCAGTGGCCCACGGTGGGTGAGAAAAACGACGATCACTATGCCTTGTCGGTGCTCGGGTCGATTCTGTCGGGCCCGCGGACGGCGCGCCTGACCAAGGCGCTCGTATTCGACACTCAGGCGGCCGCCTCGGTGAGCGCTGGGCAGAACACGTCGGAAGACGTCGGCGAGTTCATGCTCTCGATCACGCCGCGCCCGGGGCAGTCGCTGACGGATCTCGAGGCGGCCGCCGATGCGGTTCTCGAACGGTTCAAACGAGAGGGGCCGACCGCCGAAGAGGTGCAGAAGGCTACCGCCGGCGAAGAGTTGTCGTTCGTGCGCGGTCTCGAGTCGAATCTCGGCAAGGCATTCCAGCTCACCAACGGCGCCGCCATACACGGCGATCCGGGGCATTTCCGCACGGATTATGAGAAGACGCTCGCCGTGACAGCGGCGGACGTGCAGCGTGTCGCCAACAAATATCTGACAGGCGGACGCATCGTTCTCAGCATCGTGCCGGCGGGCCAGACGGATCAGGCGTCGAAGCCCGCGGAAAGCAAGAAGGTCCAATGACCCGCCGCGTATTTCTCTTCGCGCTCTCTGCTCTCTGCTCTCTGCTCTTTGCTCTACCCGCGTCCTCCCAAACCCTTGACCGCACCAAACAGCCGCCGATTGGCAAAGTGCCCGAGCTGAGAGTGCCGGCATGGACCAGATCGAAGCTCGCCAACGGCGCGGAGCTGGCCGTATCGGAGAAACACGACCTTCCTCTCGTCTCGTTTTCGATCACGTTCATGGGCGGCGCCGATCAATTCGAGGACGCGGCCCGGCGTGGGGTTGCCAGCCTCACGGCATCGATGATGAGCGAGGGGACAAAGACACGCACCGGCGATCAGCTGTCGGACGCGCTGCAGCTGCTCGGCACGAACGTGTCGGTGGGGGTCGGTAGTGAAAGCGGCTCGACGGGCTTCGTGAGCACCTCTGCGAGGTTTGCCGATACGCTGGCGATTCTGGCCGACATGCTGGTGAACCCCACGTTTCCGGCCGACTCTCTCGAGCGGCTCCGCGCGCAGAGGCTCGTCGCACTGAACCAGGCGAAAGCGCAGCCCGGCGCCATTTCGTCGCGAGTGTTTCCACGCGTGCTCTATGGCGACGCACATCCATTGGGACAATCGACTTCTGAAGCGTCGGTGAAAGCGATCACGCGGGCTGATATCGTCGATTTCCACCAGCGGTATTTCAAACCTGGGCGTGCGTTGATCACCGTTGTCGGCGACGTCACTCCCGCCGCCATCCGGCCCGTGATCGAGCGCGGACTGTCGTCGTGGTCCGCCGGCGGCGATCGGCCGGCGTTTTCGTTTCCACCGCTGCCGGCACCGCGCGGAACGGCTATCTATCTCGTGGACAAACCCGGCGCGGCACAATCGACATTTGCTCTCGGACTTCCAGGTCCCTCGCGGAGCACGCCCGATTACTACGCCCTTCAGGTCATGAACACGATTCTGGGCGGTATGTTTCAAGCCAGGCTCAACGCCAACCTGCGCGAAGAGAAGGGCTACAGCTACGGAGTCGGATCCAGTTTCGGCTTCGGCAAGGGGCCCAATCCCTTCCGCACCGGGGGCGACGTGGTCGGCGACAAGACGGATGCGTCGCTGGTCGAATTCATGAAAGAGCTGCAGGGCATCACGGGGGCGCGGCCGGTGACAGAGGAAGAACTGCTCACCGCCAAAGAGTCGCTCGTGCAGCGGCTGCCCGCCACGTTCGCATCGGTGAGCGCCATCAACGGCACGATCGCCGGCTTATGGCTCCAGGGGCTACCGGACAACTACTACCAGCAGTACACGAAAGCGATCATGGCAATAACCGCGGAAGACGTGCTCCGCGTCGCCAAAAAACACCTGGACCTGAACCATCTCGCGATCGTCATCGTCGGCGATCGGAAGTCGGTGGAAGAACCGCTTCGCGGCACGAAGGTGGCGCCGCTGGTGTTCCTCGACATCGAGGGGAATCCGGTGGACGGGAGTCCATAGTCTAAGAGTCTAAGAGTCGGGGAGTCGGGGAGTCGGGGAGTCCAAGAGTCGAAGAGTCCAGGGGAGTCTGGGAGTCCAAGAGTCCGGGAGTCCTGGTATTGAGGTGATCATGAACGATTCAGAGCTCGTCGTTTTATCGACCTTCGCATCAGCAATCGAAGCCGAAATTGCGAGGGCCGTTCTGAACGATGCCGGCATCGAGTCGATGATTCGAACCGACAACGCCGGCGGCATGTATCCACCCTTGAGCGGCGCTGAGTTGCTGGTTCGAAAACAGGACCTCGCCCTGGCCACCCAGACCTTCGCCGATCTCGCTACGTAGTGTCCGGCTACGGCAGGCGCAATCCGCCAACAGCCAGCATCGCCCCGGCGGTCATCACGTAGCGGCAGCTCTCCGACCAGCCGGCAAAGTCTCCGGAATAGCACTGAGGTGTGGGTCGAGTCGGGGAGTCAAGGGAGTCGGGGAGTCCAAAGTCGCAGAGTCCAAAGTCGCAGAGTCCAGAGTCCAGAGTCGGGAGTCCAGAGTCGAGGAGTCTGGAGTCCTTGGACTCGTGGACTCCTGGACTCGTGGACGCCTGGACTCGTGGACTCCTGGACTCGTGGACTCCTGGACTCTTCCCATCCGTGCTACGATTTCCGCGTTCCTAGCGGGACCTGCCGGTCTTAATCAGGGTCCCTACCTGCGTGACTCGCTCTCGCCGAGTCCGTAGACGTAGGCATCAGCGAGCACACACGAGAGGTGTGCAATGGCCTACGAACTGAAGAAGCTCACTCCGAATCTTGTCGTCGGTAATGTCGAACGCAGCCTCACGTTCTATTGCGACGTGCTTGGCTTCACCCGCACGATGACGGTTCCGGACGAATCGCCGTTCGTGTTCGCCGGAGTGCAATCGGGCGCTGTCGAGATTTTCCTCAACGATCCAGGGCCCGCCACCGAAGAATATCCGGTGTTTTCCGGAAAGCCGATAGGCGGCACGCTGACGCTCTTCATCGAAGTGTCACGGATTGACGAGGTTTACGAAGATCTCAAGAAGCGGGTAAAGGTGACGATGCCGCTCGAACGGAAGTGGTACGGCGTGACGGAGTTCGCCTTCGAAGACCCCGATGGGTATGTGATTACATTCGCGGAACGATAACTCTGCAGAAAACAAAACAGGAGAACGGGAGAACGGGAGAATGAAAATTCTCCTGATCTCTTGATCTCCTGTTTTGTCGTTTCGGCTCCTAGAATTCGTAATTGAACCCGAGCTTGATCATCCGCCCGGCCTGAATCGTGCTCGCCCGGTGGTAGGTCGAGCCGAGCTGCGTGAGCCAGTTGGTGATCGTCGCTTCGTTGGTCAGGTTGTAGAAATCGATCCGCGGCTCGAACGTGGATGAGCCGGTGCGGAACACGCGCCTCAAACTGAAGTCGAGCGAAAACACGTCAGGCAGCCGGACGGTGCCGCGCGGCTGCACGAGAATCGTCTGCGAGCCCTGCGTCAGCCCGCCGGGAACAGCGTTGCTCCCAACCAGCACGGTCGTCGACTCCGGCACCCCTTTGTAATATTGCATCGTGCCGCTGAGGCTGGCGATCTGGTACGGCAGGTCGTAAATGCCCGAGACGCGATACGACCAGGGCACATCGTTCCCCAGCAGTCCGCGGCGATACTCCAGACCGTTGGGATTGTTCAGATCGCCGCCGAGCACGTCGCCGATGCTTCTGCCGTAACTGGCGCCCGCCATCAGCGACCAGCCGTTGCTCATCCTCTTTTGCACCGTGACGTCGCCGCCGTTGTAATTGCTGTCGAGGGCTTCCTCGTTGTCGAAGACCAGGTCGTTGCGGCCCCTGAACTCGACCTTCTGATTGTGGACGACCACCGTTTCGCCGCTGGTCGGCTCGACAATCGTCACCGGGACGTACGCGCTCGTGGGAATCGCGGCGTTGCGCTGCCCGAGATTGCGGCGTGTCTGCCGATGCGTGTATCCGAGCGAGAGCACCATGTTTCGCGGCAGCTGGCGCTGAACCTCCCAGTTGTATTCGTTGGCGACGGGATACTTCAAGTCGTCCGCGTAGCGCGACACGGCTCCGCTGGGGTACCCGCCCGACGGACCGAGCTCGTCCAGCTGCGGAACGAGATCGCCGTTACGGTCGCACCCGCGCACGTTGGGAGCGTTGCATTGGCTCTGCGGCAGCCACTGCCGGATGTCGCTGGCCGATCCGACCGGATTCAATCGTCCGACGAACTCCATCTGGATCGGCTGATCGTACCGGTTCGCGGCGAACTTGATTGCCGTCCGGCCATCGCCGGTCAGGTCGTAGACAGCGGCGAAACGCGGCAGGACGTTCTTCATGTCCGGCGCGCCTTTGATGGCGTCGTAGCACTTCCCCACATTGAAGAACACCGTCACCGGCTGGCACGTGGCTTCCTGCCATCCGTAATTCGACTCGAATCGCACGCCGTAGTTGATCACCAGCTTGCGCGTGGGCGTCCATTTGTCCTGGATGTAGTAGCCCTGCTCGCGATTCCCCTGCGTGAACAGCGTCTCCACGTCTCGCGCCGTGGCCGGATCGTAGATGGCGACGTTATAGGTGTTGACCAGTTCGGGCTGGCCGCTGCGATATTGCGCGCGCATGGCCGAGGTCGACCAGATGGCGGACGGCTTTCCGTTGACGAAGATGCCGTATCCGGCCCGGATGTCGTGGCTGCCCGTGAAGTAGCTGATCGACGCGTGCGCCTGATCGCGCTTGTGGAGGTTGAAGTTGTAGGTGGGCCACGCGTGGGTGAACGTGTTGGTGTTCGCATCGAACCGCGAAATGGCGCCCGGACCCAGCTCGGGGCGCGGATCGAACCGGTCGTCGTCTCTCAGACGCGCATACGCGACGTCGATGACGAAACTCGAGCGCCACGGCGTGGTGAACTTCACCTGCTGGACGTTGGGCCACTTGGTGTTGAGCGTCCTGGCCAGGTTGTCGGAGAAGTTCGTGTTGTTGTTGCCGACGCCGTTGCGGTGATAGACGCCCTTGTAGTGCAGATTGTCGAAATACGAAAGCTGCGCGCTCTTGGTCATCTGCCACGAGATCTTCACCGTCGTCGTCGACATCAGGTAGTCGTCGATGACCGGCTGCCCTTCGGCGTCGAAGCTGCCGAGCGGGTACTGATCCATGCCCTGGATGTGCGTGGAGCCCGAAAACCAGAGCCGATCGCGGAGAATCGGCCCGCCAATCCACGCGCCGTAGTCGTAGAGCTTGAGAATTTCGTTGCCGACGAACCGGTCCTGGGCCAGCGCGCGGGCCGCCGGATTGAGCCCGGCGAGGAGGTCGGCCCTGATCGCGGGGGTGATGTTCGCGGCGTTCATCGAACTGTTCGAACCCGCGAACGTGGCGCCGCCGTGGAACTGGTTGGTGCCGCTGCGGCTGATGACGTTGTAGAGCAGGCCGCCCTTGTTGACGTTCGCCTGGCCCGCTCCGCCGAACTGAAACGTGCTTTCCTGGAAGGCGTACGGGTCGATGTACAGCACGGCGTTTCCGCCGTTGCCATCCTGGCCCGATACGTCGAGGCCGTCGATGAAATACCCGCTCTCCGTCGTCGTGCCGCGCGTGGTCGCCTGCGACTGCAGGAACATCTGCGACCCGCCGACGTCCACCTTGTTCATGATGACGCTCGGCATGACCCGCGTCACCGACCAGATATCGACGCGGTTGGGCAGCGCCTCGAGCTCCTTGCGCGTGATGACGGTCTGCTTGAGCGCGCTCGTGGTGTCGAGCAGCGGCGCATCGCCGGTTACGGTGACACCTTCCTGCAGACCACCGACATCCAGACGGAGGTCGGCGCGCGCGGTGGCATTGGCATTCACGAGAATGTCGCGCATCTCGAACGGACGGAAACCCTGCAGCTCGCCCTTGACGATGTAGGTGCCCGCCTGGAGCCGCAGAAATTGATACGCGCCGCGCTCGTCGCTGACGGTCTGCTGACTCGCACCGATGGTGCCTTGCGGACTCGACAATGAAACGGTCGCGCCGGGCAACACGGCGCCAGAGGAGTCGGTCACCGTTCCAGCGATGGCGCCCACGCCCGCGTTCTGAGCGGCCGCCGAGACAACGCCGTACCCGAAGCACAACAGAAACAGACACACCTTCAGCGGCTTACTCGGCAGATGGATCGCGAGCATGTGGCCCCCTTTGTTCAGACAGTAGCTGTGGATGCGCGCGATTCTACACTGAAGGTGGGATGTTCAAGCAATCGGAAGTCTACAGTCAACGGTCTACAGTCGAAAGTCCACAGTCAGTCACTACGAACGTGTGACCGTCGACCGACGGTGGACCGTCGACTGTCGACTGTGGACTGTCGACTGTCGACTGTGGACTGTCGACTATCTCACCCCACCGGCGCCCCTCCGCCGCGCGCCGGCGGCGGTGGTGGAGGAGGCACGTAGAGCCGCGTGAGGAACGCGAGCAGATTCTGGAATTCTCCCGGCGTCAGCCGCTTGTCCCAGTCGTGCGGCATGATGCTCTGCGGGTCGTAAAACACTTTCACGTCCCTGCGTTTGAATCGGTACAGGTTGAGATCGTCCCGGCCGAGCACCTGAAGTGAAAAGCTGTCCTCGTTTTTCAGGATTCCGGAAATCACTTTGCCGTCGGCGGTGGTCACGCGAACGGGCTGATAGGTCGTCATCGCGAGGATCGTCACATCGTGCGTGCCGCCATCGGCGCGAATCTTGTGGTTCTCTTTCGTGAGCGCATCGACGATGTTCTGCACTTTCCGCGTGCCGCCAAGGTTCGACAGATCCGGACCGATGATGCTGCCCTTGCCCTTGATCATGTGGCAGGAATCGCAGTTGGCCTTCTCCCAGAAAAGCGCTTCACCAAGGGCAACATCTCCCTGCGTCGGCGCATCCACGGCCGTTCCGCGCAGACCACGGATGTATGCGGTGACACGCCAGATTTGCTCGTCGGTGAACTGTCCTGCGTACGGCGGCATCTGGGTCCCGGTAATGCCGGCCTTGATCGCATCGAAAATCTCCTGGTCGGTGCGTCGAAGGTACCGGCGGTTCTGCGCCGCGACAGGCGGACCGAGCTCTCCGCCGGTGCCGTCTTTCCCGTGGCACGCGGTACACGTCTCGTTATAGAGCTTTTCGCCTTCGGCGATCGCCTCCCGGTTGCCGATGGCGGGGTGTGCGGGCGCTGCGGCTGCAGGCGGACCACCTCCTCGCTGAGCGGACAGAATGATGCCTGAGGAGAGCAGAGAGCAGAGAGCAAAGAGCAAAGAGCGTGAGGCCGCTCGGTTTTTCATCATGAGCCTCTAGTTCGCTTCCGGCAGCGCAAACGCGATGACGTTGGAAAAGGCTGCAAGTGCGATGTACTGCTGGCCGTCGACGGTGTAGGTCGTCGGCGCTGCGGTGATCAGAGCGCCGGTGTTGAAATTCCACAACGCCCTGCCGGTCTTGGCGTCGAGCGCGGTAAACATCCCCTGTTGTTCGGGCGCGAAGATCAATCCGCCTGCTGTCGACAGGAGGCCAGGGCCGTAATGGAATGAGCTGATCTGCTCGTAATCCCACACCTTCTTTCCGGTCAAGGCGTCGAGGGCGCGCACGTAGAGCTGCCATCGCTCGCGGTCCTCGCCGCTCTCCATGTACGCCGTCCCGCTGCCCCCCTGTCCGGGGCGGAAGTTCGTCGTCGAACGGTAGGTGACGCCGCACCCTTCCTGCGCGATCAGATAGAACAGCTTGGTATCGGGACTGTAGGCAGGTGACGGATAGTTGGTCGCGCCCGCGGTTGACGGGCACGTCTTGCTGCCCTGCACGGTGGGCTCGTGTCCGGGCGTGAGGATGGGGCGTCCCTCGGGGCTGAGGCCGCTCAACCAGTCAACCTTGCTCACGAACGGCACGCCGCGAAGAAACTTTCCGTCCGTCCGATCGAGGACGTAATAGATCCCGTTGCGATTGGCCTGCAGCAGCAGCTTCCGCATCTGACCGTTGAATGGCGCATCGATGAGAATCGGCATCTCGTTCGAGTCCCAGTCGTGCACGTCGTGCGGCGTGTTCTGGAAGTGCCATTTCATCTTGCCGGTGTCGATGTCGAGGGCGACGATGCTGTCGGTGTAGAGGTTGTCCCCTTCCCGGTTATCGCCAACGAAGTCGGGAGTGGGTTGCCCCGTACCCCAGTAGATCAAGTTGAGCTGCGGATCGTAGCTGCCGCTGACCCAGACCGGTCCGCCGCCGTTTCTCCACGAGTCGCCAGCCCAGGTTTCGTTTCCGGGCTCACCGGGCTTCGGAATCGAGTTCCAGAACCACTTCGATTTACCCGTCAGCGCGTCGAAGGCCTCGATGAATCCCCCGCCCGCCCCGCTTCCGCTCATGATGATCAGTCCTTTGGCGGCGAATGGCATCGGACCCTGAAAGCGCTTCCCCTGCTGAGAGGGCCGCGCTTCCCAGAGCGGGTTGCCAGTACGCCGATCCAGCGCCACCAGTGCCGAATCCTGCGCGACCATGTAGACCATGTCGCCGTAGATGCCGATGCCGCGCTGCCAACCCACGCTGGCAGGTTGACGGTGATGCTCCCAGATGAGCCGGCCGGTCGCGGCGTCGAGCGCGTGGACGCGGTTGTACTGGCCGATATACATCACGCCTTTGTAGACAATTGGCGGTGCTTCGAGATCTTTCGCGCCGGTGAGGTGGAAGATCCACTTCGCCTGCAGCTTGCCGACGTTTTCGGTGGTGATTTGCTTCAACGGCGAATGCCGCTGCGAGTCGTAGGTCCCCGAGTACAACACGAAGTCGTTCGGGTCCGGACTGATCAGGTCCTTGTCGGTGACCTGAGCGGCGACCCCGGCCCCCAAGGCAAGGACCAGCAAAAGAAGCGCGGTGGACACTTTGAGGTGCGCCAGGCGTCGAATCAGGCTCATCCGAAAACCTCCGGTGTATTACGGATTAGAACAGGAGATTAGGAGATCAGGAGAATTTTTTCCAAGAAAATTACACAGGCAAATTCCTCCCCTTCTCCCGTTCTCCTGTTCCTTTGGCGTGTTTCAGGGCCGATCGAGGCGGGCGACGATGAGCTGTTCGATGATGTCGTCCACGGTGCGCCTGTGGTCGCGCCGGTCTTCGCTGACCGTGGCGGCAGACGTGGACACCACCACCAGATCGAGGCTAGGCACGAGCACGATGTACTGCCCCCCGAACCCCCAGGCATAATACGCCTGCCGGCCCGCCATCTCGCGGCTCCACCAGCCGTAGCCATATTCCCGTCCGCTGATGCGCGACCGCCCGCGGGGCTCGAAAGATTCTTCGACGTAGTCCTCCGAAAGGATCTGCCGCCCGTTGACGCGCCCGTCGTTCAGGTACATCTCGCCGAACGCGAGCATCTGGCGGGGGGTCATCATCATCTCGTTGCCGCCGAAATAGATACCCTGAGGATCGCGCAGCCACGGCGTCAGTGAGAAGCCGAGCGGTTTCGCCAGCGCCTCCTGCGCGAATTGATGCGTGGTCTTGCCGGTCGCTTTCGTCAGGATGGCTGACAGCACATGCGAGTTACCGGTGCTGTAAATCATCTCGCTGCCCGGCTCGCTCAACAGAGGCCTGGCCAGCACGTGGCGCACCCAGTTGGGACTCTGCACGAAGGCGCCGTAATTCCGGCTGCTCGTCGACTCGAGCCCCGACCGCATGGTCAGCAGATCTTCGACAGTAATGGTACGTTTCGCGGCGGGTAGGTCGGGAAAGTAGGCGGCAATCGGCGAATCGAGCGACAGCTGCTTGCGATCGACGGCGATGCCGACCAGCGCCGCAATCACGCTTTTCGACACCGACTTGACGTTGCTCACGGTGGCCGCCGTGCGCCGGTTGAAATAGCGCTCGAGCGTGACCTCGCCGCCCTGAGAAACCACAAGGCTGTGCAGGCGCGGCAGCTCGGCCGCGGCTTTCACTGCCTCATCGAATGTGCCCTGAGCGGAAGCACCCGCAAGCAAAGTAACGAACGCCACGACGCACGCCGCAAGACACCGCATTGTTGTCAGTATAAAACGGAGGGCACTCTTGCCTAGCCAGTAGCCGGTAGCCAATAGCCGGTAGTCCTGTGGCCAGTAAAATGAGTGGTCGAGTTCGTAGTGTCCGGCTTTAGCCGGACCTTGATCCGCGCGAACGCGGCCGTCGGATCCGTCTGCCGGCAGCCGGAGCCCACCCTTCGCGCTTCAGCGGCCCGAACCTACTGGGCCTCGTCTCATACTCGGCGCGTGGCTTGCGCACGTCATTGCTTCGGTTGCGTTTCCGTCTTCTCCTCCGACTCTGCGCTACGGACAACGACCGCTGCACGAACACGGCTGCCTTGCAGACGGATCCGCCGACCGCATGGTGGCATCGGAAAGGTCCGGCGTAGTTGTTTCGACTCTTGTGACTCTTGCGACTCTCGTGACTCCTGCGACTCGCGTGACGGTAATCCTTCTTCGTTTGTCGCTTTTCCTTAACATCGCGCACCTCAACACCGTTCAATCGGCGCCCACAAAAGGCCACGCCAGCCTGAGTTTCGTCATCAGCACAGGACGCCGGGAAACGTGTCGAGATCGCGCGGTTCGATTTTCAGAACAAAACGCAACGTACCGAAATGGCACAGAGGTTGGTATATGTCTGACCTGACCGATGAGACTCTCCGGACGTTCTTTCCTCGGGTGTCTTGGTGTGATCGCCTGCATCGCGGTGGGTATTTCTGTCGACAGCGCCGCCGCAGCGCCCGGATTCGTCTGTTACCCGGTCCGTCGGGGCGACACCGCTGCCTCGATTTCCCTACGCGAGACGCAGAGCATTCGCGGTTGGAGAGAACCCGGCTTTCAGGTCTTCGATCCGATTGCCGCGCGGTTCATTCCCAAGGCCGGCTACAACCACATCCACCCGGGTTGGCAGGTATGCATTGTCGAGTCGCTGCTGAGGCATCCCGTCGTCCCCACAGATTCGCCCACTCGGCCTCGCGGCGTCAGCTTCGATGTGCCCGTTTCGCCGGACCGTGCCGCCGCGGCGCTTTCGACCCACGCCGCCAATCCGGTGCGCTGGTGGTGGCTTTCATTGCTGCTCACGACGCCCATCATGGGTTGGATAGTCTTTCAGAAGCACACCGCTCGCGCCAGGATGGCGGGCCGAACGCTCGAGACGTTCGCCATCGATTTCATCCGTGAGTTCGAACGACCTCTGCTTGATGTGCGGTCGCAACAACCGGTAGTGCACTCCGAGATCACCCTGTCTCCGCGTTCACGGTCGATGGAGGTACGTCTGGCGCCGGCCGGCGGAAGACGATATCCGAATCTCGCGGATCATCGCGCGAACCTGGACTACGACATACATCGAGTGTTGACTCTGCTGGACGATCGTCGATTTTCGTGCGGGCCTCTTCGATCTGATGGCCCATGGGTAACGTTTCCGTTCCGGCTCGTCGTCGATTCTCACAAGGAAGGTGGAGCGTGAATATTCTGCTGTTGAGCCTGGGTGGTGGCGGCGGGAACATTCTTCGGTCGGTAAAAGCGCTGTACCAGCGCGACCTCGCCATCGCCGAACGAACCGATGCGGCATACGCCGGCCGATTGAGCCGGAGCGTGACGACGCGCTTCGCAGATACGAACCGTTATTCGTTAGCCGACGTGCCGGAGGGTGAGCGGATGCTGATTGGGTCGGCAGCGAGCGGGCACATCGGCGCGCGGCACGACCCCGAGGTCGCACGTCGCGCGCTCGAGGAATCGAGACCGGAGTTCGAGACGCTGATCCGCCAGGTACTCAACGGTCATCGTTATCGCAACTGGCGGCAAAGGGACGGGCACGGGAACGATTCTTCCGGTGACCCTGCTGGCGAGACAGCTCAGGAAGCTCGTCATCCCCATCTTCATTCGCCCGTCGTTCGAGCGTCATGAGGTGGAAAGACGGCGCTACGACGAGGCGCTGGCGGTTGCGCGTCAGCTGGATGTGGCGCAAGTGAGATTCATTGAGATTCTCAACGACCGAGGTTACCTAGATTCACATCCGCAATCGCAGTCGGCTGTCTGGGAGCGGATGAATGTGCCCGTTGCGCGGGCCCTTCGCGGGCTGCTCTACGTGCTGTCGGATCTGTCGCAAGTCGATCCATCCGATTTGTCGGCTCTGTTCGCCGGTCACGGCCGGCTGCGCATCGGTTTCTCTGAATTGGATCCAGCACCTGGAACAGATCCAGGCGACGACGAGGTGCAAACGGCCGTGGAGCGATGCTGGGACAACCGGTTCTGTAATTTCCGCGAGCCGGTCGGGACGTCGTTAATCTGCATACAGGGCCAGTGGTCGAATGTCGCCGATGCGAAGATCAAGGGCCTTCTGGCGGCACAGGCAAGTGCCAGCGAGTCTGCGCCATACAACCCTCTGTACGCGCGCGCCTTTCACACTCCGAAACCCTGGGGTGTCACGGCATTGTTTGCGGAGCACACCGGTAATCACAATGCGGTGGAGATCGATTGGCCGCTCGAGCAGACATGGAAGGAATCAGCGCAGGATGCTGTTGTCGAGCCGGAACAGCCTCCCACTGAACTTGACGGCGTCCCTTCCGGCGAGCGCGATTCGGTTGTCCAGATTCATTGCGTCGATGTTGTCGACTTCCCTTCCGTTGAGGTCCAGCCTCACCGCGGTCCGGAGATCGTCGACTCGTTCGATCAGGCCACCGCGATTGACTCATTTCCGACCGAGCGCGCATGCGAAAAGGCTCGGACTTACGAGAGTTTCTGGGACCTCGCGCTGGCGATGAACCGGTCCGAACCTGCGGCCTTGGCGGTCGCGGAGAATGGCGCCGATGCCACTATTGCGGTCGACCCGATGGAGCTGAAAAAGCTATTGGGCACGGTGTGGTTTCGAGCGGTCTTCCACCGTCTGTCGGCTGCGTGGCGCGAGCGACTGCTGGACGTGATTGTTGAGCATGTCGTCGTGCCGAACCACCGGCTGCGATTGGGACGTCGGGATGTTCCCCTGCGGGAGATCAATCACGCCGAGCTCAAAGAACTGTTCTCGAAATCGTCGATTTCCGAAGCTGTACGGACAGACATATATTTGCTCATGGCGGTCGGAAGTCTGTGGGGCGCGGAAAGCCTCGCGCGTTTCCAGTTCGCCGATGATGCGTACCCCCCTGACATGGCTTCGAAGCTTTCCTGGATGGGGTGGGGAAGGTAGAAACGAAAAACGAAAAAGAAGAACGAAAAACGAAAAGGAATAGCGTGATCGCGTGACGTTATTCCTTCTTCGTTCTTCGTTTTTCCCTACAGTTTATTCAACAGTCCCTTCGTCGCATCCAGCCGCTTCGCTCGGTCGTTGGCGAACCGCGAGACCGATTCGAGGATCGACGCTTGATCGAGATGCGCTTCGGCGATGACGTCAGGCTCCAGCCCACCGGTCAGCCACTGGTTGTGGAAGTCGGACGTCCTCGAATATTCATCGGTCAACGGTCCGACGTTGCGCAGCGGCCACATGCGGCGGGTGCCGCTGCTGATGAACATCAGGTCGTACACGGCCTCGGGCGGAAGCACCGAGTTGCGGTACGACTCCGGCTGATGATCGAAGAGCTCCTCGCTGATCGCCGAGATCACCTTCACGTTGATGCCGGCCTCTTCGAGCTTCGGCAGCAGCTGGACGAGATTGAACGTGGCGCTCGAACCCTGCGCGACGACATACCCGTGTTTCGGCTTGCCGGGCGCGAAGTCGCGGATCACGTAGAGGCCCTTGGCGGCTGCCTTGATATCGGTGTCGGCGAACTTGCTGCGATCGGCGACCGGGAAGTCGGGCCTGGCCACCTCGATGGCGATGATGCCGACCTTCTTCTCGCGCGCGGCGATCTCCGCGGCGGCGAAATACCCCGCGGCGACGTCGTTGTAATCCCAGAAGCTGACGTTGATGACCTGACCGCGCGGGAACAGCTTCCACACCTGCGGCGCGAAGATGCCGAAATGGGTGCGCGCATCGGCCGCTGTTTCCGGCCCGGAGTGGCCGGCGAGAATATGCAGCACGCCGGTGCGGAATTTGCTGTCCTGGTTCTGCTGGCTCCAGACGCGGGAAGGCAGATACATGAGCGGGGTGAAGGCCCCGTAGGTGCCGCTCCACGCCCACACGCCGGCGAACTTCTCGGGATCGAGCGACGCGCTCTGGCTGACGAGCCCGATCGCCGTAGATGCGTTCCCGGCTTCCTGAATCGCCGCCTTCAGCCGGGTGCCGCTGACGTTCTTCTCGGGATCGTAGTGGCCCCAGAGGCTGCCGTGCTCCATGTTGACCGACTCGGAGAGGTCGGCCGCGATCGTGGCCACTCGTCCGCCGGTGACGTAGTTGCACCACTTGATCACTTCCGAAATCGCCCGTCGCGCGCCGGCCACTTCACCGCCCTTGCGGAACAACGCAATCTTCACTTCCTTCTCGGCGCCCGACGCGGGGTTCGTGACCTTGACGGTCTGCGTGTCGGTGGGCAGATTCTTGACGCGCAGCGCCTCGTCGAGGAACGGATCCTGTTTCGCGTCGATGCTGAGCTTCAGATCGTCCTTCACCTGATCGCCGATCTGGACGATGCGCTCGGCGAGCCAGTCGCCGAGCCCGCTCTTGTCGAGCACCGACATGGCGACGTCCATGTTCGTCTTGAACTGGACGAGCCGCTCTTTCGGATCGGTGACCGCACCGTCGCGGATACCCTGGAACTGCACGCCGTACTTGTCTTCGTAGGTCTTCGCAAGCGTGACGAAGTAGTCGGAGTTCATCTTCATCGCGTAGGGATGGCTCGGATAACCGACGACCTGATCGGTCGAGCCGGCAATCTTGCCGTTGGACGCCGACGGCCAGTACCCCTTGATCGTCTTTCCGATCACGATGACCGGGCGGCGATCGGACGGATCGACATCATCCATCGCCTTCAGCGTCGCCACAATCTGATCGTAGTCGTGCCCGTTCGCCATCGTCAGCACGTTCCAGCCGTACGAGCGCCACTGCTCGACGAAATCGTAGCTGGTGTATTTGCTGTCGATGACGCCGCCGATGAGCGAATCGTCGATGCCGGCGTTGTTCTCGGAGAACATGACGCGCAGCCGCTTGCCGACCTTGAGGGCAAGCGCCTGCGTCTTCAGCTCCTGCGCGTGACCGGCGCAGAGCGCGAACTCGCCTTCGAACGCAATCACTTTGGGCTGATTGATCGGCGCGCCGACCATGTCCCAGAACGCCGCCTTGCCGGCGGCGGTCGCGAGGCCGACGCCCGACGGTCCGCCGTTGACGTCGTTGCTCTGATCGATCGACTCGATGTGCCCGGAGAGCGCGTGGATGCCGCGGCCCCCCTCCTTGGCCTGGGCGAACAGCGGGTTGTCTGTGAGCCCCTGCTCGGACAGCAGGGTCTTGAGCGCACCCGCTCCGCGCCGGAACCCCAGCGCGTCGATTGACAGGAATCCATCTTTCGGCGCGACGTAGTACTTCTTGTCGCCGGTCGCCTTGAATTTACGGTAGAGGGCTTCGCCCATGATCATCCACAGCGCGTAACAGGTCGGCGCGCAGTGGCCGGCGGCCAGCATGAACTTGTCGCCGTAGGGATGTTTGGGCCGGCGGTAGTCGTGCCGCAGCCCACCCAGTTGCGGGCCCGCCAGGTGCACCGCGACGTTGTAAGGCGTATAGGCCAACGGCCCGCCGAAATGGCCGGTCTGGGCGTAGTTGCCGAGCAGGGTGAGGGTCATGCAGGTCATGAATCCCACATCCTCGAGGCGCTGTTTGTCGGTGGAGTCCAGCAAGCTTTCGCGTGACGGTGCCGTTTGTACGCTCATCGTAAAACCCTCTGACAATTTGGATGGTTAGGAACACGTAATCCTAGTGGAAACGCGCGAAAGTCGAAAGTCCTAAGTCGAAGTCCAAGGTCCAAAGTCCATTGTCCGAAGTCCAATTTTCCGCATCTTTTCCAAATTTCCGGAGTCACTTTACAAGATGAACTCCCAGTTAAATTTACGCTGATTTCGCTGGACATCCATATGTCGCATCCCGCAAAATTCGGCCACTCTTCCCAATAGATTTCGCGTCGGGTCCCGAAAGCGGGTTTTATCAACACGAAGGGGTGTTCAGATGCGACGAGTACTACTTACGTTGTTCGTACTGGGCCTTTCTGTCACCAGCGCCTTCGCGCAGGGTGCGGGCCAAATCAACGGCGTTGTCTCCGACAACAGCGGCGGCGTCGTTCCAGGTGTGACGGTATTCGCCGTCGAAGCGGGTACTGGCATTTCGCGCGATACGGTTACCGGCGCGAACGGCCGCTACTCGTTCCTGTCGTTGCGGCCGACCACCTACGAGATTCGAGCGGAACTCGCGGGCTTCCGAACCGTCCGGCAGACCGACGTCGTGCTGCAGGCGAATCAGAACCTCACGCTCAACATCACGCTCGAGCTCGGCGAACTGTCGGAGACGGTGACCGTCGCCGGCGAAACGTCGACCGTCGACATCACGCAGTCGACGCTGTCTGAAGTCGTCGACTCCAAGCGCATCGTCGAGCTTCCCCTCAACGGCCGCGATGCGGCCCGGCTCAGCATGCTGGTCTCCGGCATGGTCGTCACCGAAGTGAACCAGGAATCCGGCAAGACGATTCCCGGCGCGCTGCGGCTTTCGACCAACGGCACCGAGTCGCGTCAGGCGTCGTTCCGTCTCGACGGCACGAACCACACCGACTCCTACTTCCAGCAGAACCAGCCGTTCCCGTTCCCCGACGCGCTGCAGGAGTTCTCGATTCAGACCTCCAACTACAGCGCGGCGCAGGGCGCCAGCGCCGGCGCGGTGGTCAACGCCGTCACGCGCTCGGGCACGAACAACCTGCACGGCGGATCGTTCATCTACGCGCGCGACCGCACCTTCAACTCCAAGAACTTCTTCCTGCCCGAGCGGGACTTCCTGAAGCGCAAACAGTTCGGCGGTTATGCCGGCGGGCCGATCATGCGCAACAAGTTGTTCTTCTTCGGCGGCTGGCAGGGCACGACGATTAACAACGTCGGCGGCACGCTGAACCAGGTCATCCCGACGACGGCGATGCGCCTGGGTGACTTCAGCGCCGTTCCGACGCAGCTTCGCGATCCCAACGGCGGGATTTTCCCCGGCAACCAGATCCCCGTCGGCCGCTTCGATCCCGCGACCCTCAAGGTGCTGGCGCGCATGCCGAACGTCGCCGGGGGCAACGGCGCGAACATCCAGATTCCGCGCACGATTGGTCAGAACGACAACCAGGTGATCGCCAAGATCGACAGCCAGCTGACCGAGAACAACCAGCTCAGCGTCCGCTATTTCTTCGATCACTTCACCAACGATCCGACCTACAACGAGCAAAACATCCTGAGCTACCGCAACCCGACGCTGGGTTCGCGTCAGCGCATCCAGAACGTCGTCGGACAGTGGCAGCGGACGCTCAGCTCGACGTTGCTCAACGAGTTCCGCGTCGGCTTCAACAAATTCGCGTCCAGCCGGTATCCGCCGCCCACCGGCGTGCCGAGCATGAAGGATCTCGGCGTGCGTCTGCCGATTTATCCGACGGACCCGTCGATTTCCGAAATTCAGGCGAACGGCTTCTTCAATATCGGCGACAACCTGTTCGCAACCTTCCCTCGCCACGGGTTCGAGTTCAACGATCGCATCAACTGGGCAAAGGGCCGCCACCAGGTGCAGTTCGGCGGCGAGATGGCGATTCAGGACGTGAAGATCCGCAACGAGTTCCGCCGCGCCGGGCACTTCCAGTTCACCACGAGCACGACGGCGGGAACGGGCCACGCGCTCGCCGACTTCATGCTCGGACAGCTCAGCAACTTCGACCAGGGCACGGGTGAGTACAAAGACTACGAAGTGTTCTACTCGTCGGCGTTCCTGCAGGACGACTTCCGCGTGTCCGACCGCGTCACGCTGAACATGGGCCTGCGCTTCGAGCACTCGCCACCATGGCACGAGGTGGAGGGGCGCATCATGCACTGGAGCGTCGCGGACTACAACAACAACGTCCGCTCGACGGTCTTCCCGGCCGCGCCGCGCGGCGAAACGTTCCGCGGCGATGCCGGCTTCGTCGGCGAAGAGGGTGTCGAGGCTTCGCCGAACACGACCAGCGCGCGGTTCGGCTTCGCGTGGGACATCACCGGCGACGGCCGCACCTCCCTCCGCGGCGGCGGCGGCACGTTCTACGACCAGCGCCGTGACGGCGAATCGGGCAACGGGGCGGTCAACGCGGCGCCGTTCAGTCTCCGCCTGAACGTCGTCCGGCCGCCCGGTACGTTTTCGGATCCGTATGCGAACCGCACTGACAATGTGTTCGACCTGATCAGTGACGCCGTGGTCGGCACGGCGCAGGCGCCGTTCCCGACGCCGGTGCTGATCTCGACATTCGGCGACGAATACAAGGTTCCGGTCACCTACAACTTCAACCTCACGTTCGAACGCGAGATCGTCAGCGGCATCATGGGCCGCGTGGCCTATGTCGGCACCCGCAACCGCAACGGCCGCGAAACCATCCAGCTGAACTACGCGAACCGCGACATCGCGGGCGCCACGAGCGGCAACACCGACGCTCGCCGCCTGTTTGCGTCGGCGGGTCTCGGCAACATCGAGTCGCAGGTACAGGACCGCAGGTCGAACTACAACTCGATGCAGATGGCGCTCATCAAGCGGTACTCGAACGGCTTCACGTTTACCACCAACTACACGCTGTCGAAGGTCGAGGGCGACTTCGGCGACGTCCTCATTCCCTACGACCAGCCCCAGGTCGAAGCGCTCGTGTGGGGTCCGCTGAACCAGGACCACCGGCATCGGTTCACCACCTCGTGGGTGTGGGATCTGCCCGGTCAGAACATGGAAAGCGTGATGAAACACGTGATCGGCGGCTGGCAGTGGACGGGCGTCATGCAGTTCCAGACGGGCCGTCCGTACACCGTGATTAGCGGCACCGACAACTCGCTCGACGGCCTCACCAACGACCGCGCGAAGCTCACAGGTCAGCCAATCGAGGCGCCTTCGGGCTCGTCGCAGACAGTGTGGTTCAACCCGGCGGCATTCGCCGTCAACGACCTCCGCACCTTTGGTGACGTCGGGAAGGGCGCGTACTACGGCCCGTCGCTGCACAACTGGGATATGGGGCTGTTCAAGAACTTCCGACTCAGCACGGACATGAACGTGCAGTTCCGCGCGGAGTTCTTCAACGTCTTCAACCAGGTGAACTTCGACATCCCGAACAACAACCGCGGCGGCGGCACGTTCGGAACGATCACCCGCACGGATCCGAGCTTCGGTGATCCGCGAATCATCCAGTTCGGATTGAAGTTCGTCTTCTAAACCACGAAGGCGGACCACGAAGGCACGAAGGGTGAGAGGCAACGGCCTCTCACCCTTTTTTTGTTTAAAGTATCGTTCTGATACAGCGACGACGCGCTCGCACTCACGTGAACTTTTTCTTGGACAGCCCCTAGCCCTTCACTTATATTCGAGCCTTCCGCATATTCGTCGGATCCTGCTTCAGAAGGAGTGAGATTATGCGATCAATCCTTCCTGCAATCGTCCTCACGCTCGTCGCCAGTCCGGCGTTTGCTCAACAGGGACAGATCAACGGCGTCATCACCGACAGCAGCGGCGGCGTCGTGCCGGGGGTCACGGTTACCGCCGTCGAGCAGCAGACGGGCCTGGCGCGAGACACCGTCAGCGGGGAGAACGGTCGCTACACATTTCCATCTTTGCGGCCGACGGTCTATGAAATCAGGGCGGTACTGACCGGCTTCAGGACGATCAGGCGCACCGGCCTCGAGCTCTCCGCCTATGAGAACCTCACGGTCAACGTCGCGCTCGAGCTCGGAGAATTGAGCGAGACGGTCAGCGTCGCCGGCGAAGCGGCGAACGTGGACGTCACGTCGGCGACGATCAGCGAGGTCGTCGATCACGCACGCATCGTCGAGTTGCCGCTCAACGGGCGCGACGCGGCAAAACTGACGACGCTGGTCGCGGGAACGGTTATTTCGTCGGTCAGCACCGAAACCGGCAAGACCATCCCTGGCGCGCTGCGTCTGAGCTCGAACGGTTCGGAAGCGCTGTCGGTATCGTTCCGATTGGACGGGACCAGCAACACCGACTTGTACGAACATGAAAATCTGACCTTCCCGTTTCCGGAGGCGCTGCAGGAGTTCAGTATCCAGACGAGCAACTACAGCGCGGCTCAGGGCAACAGCTCCGGCGCGGTGATCAACGCCGTTACTCGCTCGGGCACCAACACCTTTCACGGAGGCGCGTTCGGTTACGTGCGGAACAAGGCGTTCAACTCGCGCAATTACTTCGCGTCGGAGCCCGACGCCCTCGATCGCAGACAGTACGGCGGCTTTCTCGGCGGTCCGGTCAAGCTGCCGGGCTATAACGGCACGAACCGCACGTTTTTCTTCGTCGGTTGGCAGGGCACGCTCCTGAAGAACACGACAGCGTCGACGATTGTGTTCGCGCCGACCAACGACCAGCGCAACGGGAACTTTGCCACATGCGGGGCGCCGTGCAGCACGCCGATCCGCGACCCGTTGACCGGTCAGCCGTTCCCGGGGAATCAGATCCCGGTCTCCCGTTTCGATCCGGCGTCGGTGAAACTGATGAGCTATTTTCCTCAGCTGACCGGAACCGGCCAGCATCAGGTGTCGCGCGCCAGCGCGATGGATTTCAATCAAATCGTGTTGAAGGTCGACCATCAGGTGACCAACAACGACCAGCTCAGCGGCCGGTACTTCATCGACCATTTCGACAACGCCGCGATCATCACGCCCGGCGATCTGCTCAGCTATCGCACCGGCAGCCCTCAATCGCGCGTCCGCAGCCAGAGCGGCGTCTATTCCTGGAAGAAGACGCTGACGTCTGCCCTGCTGACCGATACGCACGTCGGCTTCCAGCGCATGCACGCCGGGCGGGTGACGCCTCCGACACCGAGTCTGCAGGAGCTCGGCATTCGGCTGCCGTTGTATCCGACGACGCCGAATATCCAGTTGATCGATGTGACGGGGTTCTTCTCCGTCGGCGCCGATGCGCCATCGGACTTCGTCCGAAACGGCGTCGAGATCAGCAATCGAACGAACTGGCAGAAAGGCAAGCACAGCATCCAGTTCGGCGCAGAAGGCCAGTGGTACAAAGCGACTATCGACAGCGAGTACCGCGTCCCGGGCACGTTCGTCTTCAACGGCAGCGCCACCGGCAACGCCCTGGCTGATTACATGCTGGGCGACATGCGGAGCTTCGATCAAGGCACCGGTGAGTACAAGGACAACACGAACTTCTATTCGTCGGCGTTTTTCCAGGACGACTACAAGATTCACCGCCGGCTTTCGTTGAATATCGGCTTCCGCTACGAGCCGACGCCGCCGTGGCACGAGGAGGTTGGCCGAATCCAGATCTTCGATCTCGAGGCCTATCACGCAGGCCGGAAGACGACGCTCTTCGACAACGCGCCGCCCGGAGTATTTTTCCGTGGAGACCCGGGCGTGCCAGAGGACGGCACCTTGGGTGACTTCAACAACGTCAGCTTCCGCGGCGGCGCCGCCTGGGATCTGACGGGCGATGGCAAGACCAGCCTTCGCGGCGGCTGGGGCATGTTCTACGACCAGCACATCATTGGCCGCTTCAACAACGGCGCCGTGAACAATCCGCCATGGAGCATCAGAGTAAGCGTCACGGAACCGGTGGGTCCGTTTTCGGACCCCTACTTCGGGCGCTCGGACTTCAATTCCATCTCGCTGGAGGGGGTTGGCAGACGCGACGCCCCGTTCCCGACACCGGTAAGCGCCAACAGCTACGACGAGAAGTTCAACACGCCGCTGACCTACAACTACAACCTTACGTTCGAACGGGAAGTGCTGGCGGGCTGGATGGCGCGCGCGGCCTACGTCGGCTCGCGCACCGACGGCGGCCACAACACCATCACCCTGAATCCGGCGATCTACGTGCCAGGCGCGACGACCGCGACGACCGACGCGCGACGTGCGCTTCAGCCGTACGGCGCCCTCCAAACCTACGTACAACAGCGCTGGTCGAGGTACAACGCGATGCAACTGACCATCAACCGGCGGTTCTCGCGCGGCTTTACCATCAATTCCAACTACACACTCGCCAGCACGGTTGGGAATTTCGGCGACGAGCTGATTCCGTATTCCATGTTTCAGGACCCCGCCCTCGTGGACGGGCCACTCGATCAGATGCGGCGGCATCGCTTCGTCACCTCGTGGGTCTTTGACGTACCTGACGTGGAAACCAGCAACGCCGCGTTGCGAGCGGCGCTGACCGGCTGGCAGGTGACTGGCATCGTCCAGTACCAGACCGGGTCGCCATATACGATCACCACCGGCGTCGACATCTCGCGCGACGGCATCGCCGGTGATCGGGCAAAGACAACTGGCATCTCCCTGGACCCACCGTCAGGGTCTGATCAAACGGTGTGGTTCAACCCGGCGGCATTCGCGGCCGGCGACGTCGGCACCTTTGGCACCGTCGGCAAAGGAGCCTACTTCGGGCCGAGTACTCACTACTGGGATTTGGGATTGAGTAAGCATCTGCAGTTCAGCTCCGAGATGAGCGTGCAGTTCCGGGCGGAGTTCTTCAATATTTTCAACCAGGTGAATTTCGCCAACCCGGCCACGGCCGTCAACAGCGCCTCGTTCGGACGCATCACGAGCACTCACGCAAACCAGGGTGATCCGCGCATCATGCAGTTTGGGTTGAAATTCGTGTTCTAGACCACGAAGACACGAAGACACGAAGGCAGCTACGAAGGGGTGGGAGGCAACGGCCTCCCACCCTGTTTTTGTTCCACGATGACGAACATATAATCCCTGCATGAAACATTCATGCGTGCTCTTCGCCATCCTGCTTTTTGCGATCGTCCAGGTCGCCGCGCAGCGCGGCGCTGCGCCGAAGGTTGCCAACCCGGTTGTCATCCAGTTCATCGTCGACGGCATCGACGCCAACAGCGTCCGTACGGCCACCGCCAACGGCGCGACGACGCTCGCCGCCCTTTTGAAGGACGGTGTCACCGCCGACACGTATTACTGCACCAGCCCGGCGCCCCGGCTCGATCTGCCCGATGGCTCGCGCCCGTGGGGCGGCAGCACCAGCTCGAACGTCGCGATGCATACAGGCACGCACCTCTTCGAGTCGTACAACATCGACGACATCTTCCTGAGCGCTCGCCGGGCGGGAATCAAGTCGGTGTTCGCCGGCGGATCGAATAATTACGCGATCTTCAAGAACGCCGACTTTCTCTACTACGGAGCGAATGAGCTGACCGACGAGATGGTGGTCGATCACGGGCTTCGCCATCTGACGAAGGACAACGCACGTCTGCTCCGGCTGCACCTGCAGCACATCCGGAACGCCTGGCGCGGACCGAGCGATACGACAAATCCGAAATCCGAATACATCCAGTATTTCGTGAAGACGGTGGATCCTCAGCTGGCCAGACTCATCGCGGGACTGAAAGCCGCGGGCGTATGGGACAGGACTTACATCATCTTCGGCTCGGACCACGGGATGGGCCAGACCAGCCAGAGCGGCCACCCGCAATCGGTACTTTCATCGTGGGAAACGTTCATGGCCTTTTACGGCCCCGGCGTGAAACGGGGCGCGCGTATTCCGTACGCCGAAGGCCCCGACGTGGCGGTGATGACGAACCATTTCCTGGGACTTCCCCCTCTGCGAGGGCATCTGGATCCAAAGGTGCCGGCGAACCTGGGCCGGGTAACGGGAGTGCTGCTCGAAAACGCGCTCGAGGGTGGGCCCGCCGACGTAAAACACCCTCGGCTGATCGAACGCTACCTGAAGTCGAACATGCCTCGCGGCGATGCGTATGTCGATTACCGGGCAGCGATGATCAAATTGCTGGGTCAATAGCAAAAGCGCAACAAACAGGAGAAGGGGAGAACGGGAGAAACATCTTCTCAAGATTCTCCCGAGCTGTCACACGATTCTTCGTAGTTCAAAACTTGGCAGGAGTTTAGTATTAGAAAGCGAAGAGAAAATTCTCCCGTTCTCTCTTTCTCCTGTTTTAGTTCTCATCCCACACAAAGATCGGCCGACGTCGCGCTGCCGGGGACCCAGCCGAGCTGGCCGTCGGCGGTTTCGACGAAGTACCACCGCCGATCGGCAGTGCCTCCCACCTTCCGGATGACGACCGTCGTGCAGTGCGGCACGCTCGCAACCGGCTTCGAGGCGAGGTTGGCAGCAGTGAAAAGTGACAGGTCCGTCTGCGTCTCGTTGCCGATGTCAACCTTCTCGCCGACGGCGTAGAGCTCCGCTTCGTATTCCTCGCCCGACCAGCGTAGCCAGATATTGGAATCGCAGTCGACGCAGAAGAGCGGGACGACGACGTCGGGAGCAAACCCGATCGTCACTCCGTCGATCGAATCGACATCCAGCGGTACCACCCACTCAATCGTGCCGGGATTTGATGCGTGAACGGCGATGACGCCGAACTCCGGTTTTCCAGCCGCGGTCCGCACGACAGCGGCAACGTCTGGGCGCATGTCGCGGTCGAAATCACCGGCGACCCACATCGGCCGCTGGCCGGCGTGCAGCCTGAGCTTCGGCGCCGATTTCAGCGCCTGGTCGAGTAGCGCCGGCGGCGCCTGCTGGACCGCAAGCCACAAGGAGAGAGCGAGCGTCAACAGAGTCATGTCAAGGAAGCCAGTCGTCCCAGACGATCGACGATGGACGATGGACGATCGACGATCGACGATCTTACGGAAGCGCCATCGCGAGCGCCGTGGCCGCCCATCCGGTGGCCATCGATGAAATCCACTGATCGTGACCGTAAGGGAATCCACCGTCGAAGAACGGCTGAAACTTCGGCGCCCGGCTCTTCACATACCACGAACCATCGGCACGCTGCGTGGAGAGCAGGTACTGCACGCCCTTCTTGTAAGCCGCGTGAGTCGGACCGATACCGCCCGCTTCGGCCAGCGCGAACAGCGACACGCCAGTGGCGTACGCGTCGCTCTGCAGATTGTCGGTCTGCGCCCACCCGCCATCCGGCCGCTGCCTATCGAGGATGCCGCGCGCGAGGCGGGCACGTTCGGACGCGGGCCCGCCAGCCCAGAGCAATCCGAGAAGCTGCATGTTGCGGTCTTCCGTCGTGACCGCCTTCTGCGCCCTCAGCCACGCGGCAGCACGCGCAAGCCTCTGGTCGGTGTCTGCCTTGCGGCCTGGAGACGCGTAGGTTTTCAGCGCTCGGATGGCGTACGCGGTGACCGCAATCGGTCCTTCGCCAACGGGAGGACGCGAAATCCCGGCCATCACCCAACGGCCATCCGCCGACTGCTGTGACGCAAGGTGAGCTGCGGCGACGTCCGTGGTTCGATCCGGCTGATAGCCGCTCTCGGCGAGCGCCGTCAGTGCAAACACCGTCGTAATCGGGGACCCGCCAGGGTCGAGCCGCTCCAACAGATTGGCGGGCGAGAAGTACGGCGCCTTCGTCAGCGTCTGCCGCTGGGCGAGCAGCTTGGCATCGGCGGCCAGCCCCCTTTTCCCGCCCGCGTGCTCCAGCGTATCGACGATGTTATGCGAGTGGCACGAGGCGCAGCCGCCGTTGGCAGAGGCAACGACGCTGGCCTTTCTGAGCAGTGCGGCGCTTCGCTCGACCGATGCGCGAAGATCGGCAGGAGTGGCTGCGGGCACCGTCACCGCCTCATGCGGGGTCTCGACGGCGCCCGCGCGCACGAGCACGTCAATCGCGGCCGGGGAGCCATTTTTCCGCGCCCAGTCGAGCGCTGTTTCGCCGGCGGCGCTTTTCGCGTTCACCTCCGCGCCGGCGGCAATCAGCATGCGGACCACGTTGATGTGCTGGCGATCGTTGGCCACCGCAAGCATCAGCGGCGTCATGCCCCGGACATCCGAGACATTTACCTTGGCTCCGGCGTCGAGCAGCGTCTTGATGAGATCCGGAGCGCCAAACGGGGCCGCGGTCGCGAGAGGGGTGAAATATCCGAGCGCAATCGCTCCTGCTTTCACCTTCTGATAGGAGCCGTCGCCCGACCGCGCGTTCACGTCGGCCCCTTTCGACAGCAGCAGCTTGACGGCTTCGAGGTTGCGATTCGCGGCGGCGTTTATCAGCGGCGTGAACCCCGCGAAGTCTGCGGCGTTGATATCCACGCCGGCATCGATCATCAGCCTGATGGTGGCGATGTCGTCGCCGAGCGTCGCCGTATGAAGCGTCGTCGTCTTGAACCCATCGACGGCTTTCGGATCGGCGCCCGCAGCCATCAACATCCGGACGACGGCGGCGGAACCGTCGGAACGGGCAGCAAGCAGCAGCGCGGTACGTCCGCGCTGCGATGCCGCTTTCACATCCGCTCCACGGGCGAGCAGCAGCCGGACTTTTTCGGGCTCTGTGACGGCCCACATCAGCGCGGTCGCGCCGGCACTGTTGGGCGAGTTGACGGTGGCGCCGTTGTCGAGCAGCAGCCGCATCGCCTCTGGCGACCCGACCGCGGCCGCGTACATGAGTGGGGTAGCGCCGCCGCGCGGGTCGGGAACGTTCGGGTTGGCGCCCGACTTCAACAATTTCTCCAAGCGCGCCACATCATCTGCGCGAATCGACGCGTAAAACTCGTCGCTGAGCGAACCAGCGTCCTGCGCGCCAACAACGGTGCCGAACAACATGAGCACGACGATGATTCGTCTCAGCATACTTTCAGGTTTTCGCCTTTCTACTTTCTACTTTTTACTTTCTACTTTCTACTTTTTCAGCTTCCACTCTTCATCGAAAAACCCGGCTGTCTTCACCTGCCCGCCTGTCGTGAGCACGGCCCAGTCGCCGAGCCGCGGGAAGAAGACTGCTTCGGTCCCCGATGTGATCCGATTGGCGCTGAACGTCTGTCCCGTGTTGAGCACGACGTATTTCTGCGGGTTGAGCGGATTCGGATAAATCAGCACGAGCGCGTGATCCGCCGTCGGAAACTTCTGCGATCCCGCCGTGATGTCGCTCTTGGTCCACTGAATCGGCAGCTTGTCGATGATCTTCGCGATCACGCTGTTGCTGCCGGGATCGCCGAACAACACCAGGTTGTAGTTCGCGATGTCCGCGGCGGTGAGCGACCTGTCGTCTTTCACGCGGATATCGCCGCGCATCCACTTCGCGAATTCAGCTCTGAACACGTCGAGCCGCTGGCTCGTGTAGCTCTGCACCGCGTCGTTCCACGGCTGGCCGGTGCCCCGGACAGCGACGAAGCCGTCCGTGAATGCGTCTTCGATGGGGCCTTGCAACCGGTGGATCTTGCGCAGCCCCGACGGGCGGCCGGTCGCGACCGCCCACTTTCCGTTGATCTTCTCGAACGTGGGATTCGCGCCAGCCTTGAGCGTCTGACCGTCGATCGCGAACGACGCGGCCGGCACGTCGAAACGGACGCGCGCGACATTTTTCGTCGTCACGGTGTACTGCTTCGAATCGTCCGTGCGCTTGGCGTCGACGTCGGCGCGCTTGTAGCTTTCCTCCAGCCCCTCGATGGTCACCCAATGCGCGTTGTTGTAGCGCGTCGTGTAGGTGACGAACCGCACATGGTTCGGAGACTTTCCGGCGGTCTCTTCGACGGCCTTGCGCAGGAATGTTTCGGACTCCGCCTTGCTCTCCTTGTGCCACGCATGACCGGTGTCCGGCCCGATCAAAAACAGCCCGCGCAGGTCGGTCGTCGTCCACTTGTACGGCGATTCTTTCGTCAGGCGGAATCCTTCGCGCTCCACGGCCTCGCGAAGGCGAACGGCGGCGCGCAGCTGAGCGTCCTTCTCTCCCCCGTAGCTGACGAACGGCACGTTGAACCCGTTGAGCGCGTAGTCCTCAGCGTCGACGTAATGCAGCGCCGCTTCCTGATATGGGGTCAGACCCTCTTTCGGAAGACGGTTGCCTGCGTATTCCCTGGTCTCGGAATAGCCCGCGCTGGCTTCGAACGCGGCAAAAAACGTCGGGTTCTGCAGCGCCAGCCGGCCCGATCCCTGATGCCCGCCCATCGAATGGCCGCGAATGATGATGCGCTCGGGGTCGATGTTGTAGTGCTTGCGAACCGCCGCGATGGCTTCGTAGACATCGGTCTCGGCGTAGAACTTGTACGAGTGATTCATCCGGGCGAACGGCTCGACCATGATGTAATCCTCGGCGAGGATCTGCGACGTCTCGTGCGCACTCGACTGCTGCGTGATGAACCGGACTTCGTTCATCTGCTGCTGCGTGCCATGCAGCCAGATGTCCAGGCGCATCGGCTTCTTACCGTCGTAGGAGGCAGGAATCGTCAGCCCGTAGGGCTGGGCGCTGCCGTCGATGCGCGAGGTGAAACCGCGCACGACGTTGCCGGTCTGCTTCGGCCACGACGGCACGCCGGCCTCGAGCTCCAGCGCGCGTTGAATCCCGGTGTCGAGCACCTGGATGGTTTCGGCGGCATATTGCGCGCCGAAGAACTCTTCAGGGAAACGGAGGATGTATTCCGTCGCCTTCTTGTGAATATGAATATCGGCCAGGAGGTCGGGATTGGCTTGTTTCGATCCGAGCGCGGCGAGACGCGCGCTCAATTCCGCCAGCTTTTTATGAATCTCAGCCTTCTGATCGGCCGTGGGCGGAAACACTTTGGCGCCGGACTGCTGGGCGACAACGACGGCCGCGGCCAGCACGACGAGCAGCGCGGTTTTCTTGACTACGGACATTCGGCCTCCTCGGGAATGTCAAATTCTACAGGAGATTAGGAGCTCAGGAGGTCACAGGACAGACGCAAAAAAACAAACAGGAGAACGAGAGAACGAGAGAATGGGTTTAGGCAAAATACACCTCCCATTCTTCCCTTCTCCTGTTGTTCTTCCGTTACTGTGCTTTCACGAAATACACCCCGCCCGGCTGCGGCACCTGTCCGGTCGCGCCTGTCGGCGTCAGATCGCCCGTCTTCGGATCGATCCGGAAGACGACGATGTTCTCGCCGTTCTGGTTGGCGGCGATCAGGAACCCATTGGTCGGATCGATCGTGATGTTGCGCGGGGTGCGGCCGCCTGACAGCGTGTGGCCGACGAGCTTCAGAGTCCCCTTTGCCGGATCGACGGCGTACCGCGCCATGCTGTCGTGGCCGCGGTTGGTGACATACAGCCATTTCCCCGTCTGGTCGATCTGGATCTCGGCCGTCGAGTTGTTTCCTTTGTAGTCATCCGGAAGCGTCGAGAGCGTCTGCACCTGCTTGAGATTCGCGCCGTCGACTGTGAACACGCTCACCTTGGAATCGGTTTCGTGGTTCACGTACAGAAATCGCCCATTCGGATGCAGCTGCAGCCGGCGCGGCCCCGATCCAGCTGCGTTCATCGTCACCGACGGCGGCTCGGCACGCGCGAAGGTTCGCTTGTGCGGGTCAACACGGTAGGTGAAGATCCGATCCAGGCCAACCATCGCGACGTACGCCCAGCGCGAGTCCTTTGAAAAGGCGATCCCGTGCGCGCGCGGCCCGGGCTGCTTCGGACTCAGCGGCGCATCCGCGGGCTTCTCGTTGAAGATCATTTCGGACAGTTTGCCGTCGGGTTCGACGGCGAACGCCGTTATCGTTCCGCCGTTGTAGGTCACGGTGGCCGCAATCTTTCCAGTCGGGTCGAGGACGATCTGATTCGGCGACTCGCCGTGCGAGCTCACTTTGTTCAACAATTTCAGCGCGCCCGTTTTTTTATCGATGGCGAAGGCGCTTACGGTATCGCCGGCCGGCTCGGCCGTCGACCAGTTCACCGCGTAAAGGACGCGGCCGTCGGGACCCGCCCATACGTGCGCGGGATTGATTGTTTCCGCGACGAGGCCGATCGGCGTGAGCGCGCCGGTCTTCGAATCGAACCGCCACGCATAAATGCCCTTCGATGCCGAGGTCGTTTTGGGATTCGGGTTGGTATAGGTACCCGCGTACAGGAAGTAGTCACCTGTCTGCGCCGGCAGCGAGGCTGGAACCAAGGCCAGCAGCGCCGCAATGAGAAGGTCGCGCATGCTCATTTCTTCGCCTCCCGCCGGCTCAGCCGGGTGAGATACGCCATCAAATCCTGAAATTCCTCCGGCGTCAGTCGCGTCTTGTAGTCGCGCGGCATCAGGCTCGCCTTCTCGTACTGGATGTCGCGCAGCTTTGTCCGGTCGAGGAGATGCAGCCGGCTGTCGTCGACGCCAAGGATCTGGAGCGACACGCTGTTCTCGTTCTTCACAACGCCGCGGATGACTTTTCCATCGGGCATCGTCACGCGTACGACGCGGTAGTCACTCGGCGGCTCCAGCTTGCGCGGAATGGCGCCGCCGTCGCCGTGCACGCGGTACCGCGGGTTGGTCAGCGCGTCGACGATCGATGCGGTCTTGCGCAGGTCCGCAATCGCGCTGAGCTCGGGGCCGAGGATGCCTCCTTTGCCCCGCACCATGTGGCACGTTCCGCATTCCGCCTTGCCCCAGAAGAGCGCTTCGCCCGCGGCGACGTTGCCGGGAGCCGGCGCATCGATGGCCGTCCCTCGAAGCGCTTGAAGGTAAGCGGTCACCTTCCAGATGTCGTCGTTCGCGAGGTCGGCCGACGGCGGCATGCCGGTTGCCGGGATGCCGTTCTTGATGACGTCGAAAATCTCCGACGCGTTTCGCGTCGCGCTGCGGCGCCCCTCGAGTCCAAGCGCGGGCCCCATTTCACCAGCCCCGCCGTCGAGTCCGTGGCACACCGTGCACGCCTTGTTGTAGATCTGCCGGCCCTCTTCGATGGCGGCCGGCTGACCCTCGAAGGGATTTGGCGGTCCCGCCTGGCCTGAGCCTGTCGAAGGGCCGGGCCCGCCGCCCCGTTGAGCCGTCAATGAGACGCCAAGCGCGATGAACATCACCGCCGTGAGCCGCACAATCGTGGTCACCATAATGCGCGTTCCTGTTTCATTCATTCCGGCAGCCCGAACGCGAAGACGTTCGCCCCGGAGACGAGCGCGATGAATTGCTGGCCGCCTACTCCGTAAGAAATCGCTCCGGACGTAATCAACGCTCCGGTGTTGAAGTGCCACAACGGCTTGCCCGTTCGCGCGTCGTTGGCGGTCAGCAGGCCTCTGTGCTCTCCAGCGAACACCAGCCCGCCTCCGGTCGACAGCACGCCGGGGCCGTAACGCAGCGACCTGACATGTTCGTATTCCCACACCTTCTTTCCGGTGGTAGCGTCGAGCGCACGAAGGAAGAACCTCCACTCTTCGCCCTCTTGCGCACTCCTGATGTACCCTCCGCCGGCGCCGGGCCGATCGCTCACGCGGAAGTTGATGCTGCACCCTTCCTGCGCAATCACGTAGAAGTACCCCGTATCCGGACTGTAGGCCGGTGACGGCCAGTTCGTCGCGCCCATCGTCGATGGGCATGTCGTCGCCCCCTGGACCGAGGGCACGTTACCGGGGATGAGGATGGGCCGCCCTTCGGGGCTCAGGCCGCTCGACCAGTTGAGCCGGCTGACGAACGGCGTGCCATGCAGGAATCGTCCGTTGGTGCGATCGAGCACGTAGTAGTAGCCGTTGCGGTTCGCCTGCACGAGCAGCTTCCGGGGCTGTCCGTTGAACTGACGATCGATCAGGATCGGCATCTCGAGCGAGTCCCAGTCGCGCACGTCGTGCGGCGTCGCCTGGAAGTACCACTTCATCTTGCCGGTATCGACGTCGAGCGCGACGATGCATTCGGTGAAGAGATTGTCGCCTTCGCGCACGTCGCCGGCCCATTGCGAGCCGGGCTGGCCGGTGCCGTAGAAAATCGTATTGAGCTCCGGATCGAAGCTTCCGCTTACCCAGATGGGGCCGCCGCCCAGCTTCCAGGATTCGTTCGCCCACGTCTCGGCACCCGCATCTTTCGGCGATTGGGGGATGGCGTTCCAGGTCCACAGATGCTTTCCGGTTTCGACGTCGTAGGCCTGAATGAACCCGTACGGCTGGTTGCCGGACATGATGACTTTGCCCTTGGCGACGAGCGGCGCCTGGCCCGCGAAGCGATAACGCCCGCCGGCCACAGCCGCTTCCCAAATCACGCTTCCCGTGCGCGCGTCCAGAGCGACGAGCTTCGAGTCGCTCGTCGTCACGAAGACCTTGTTGCCATGGACGGCCGTGCCTCGCTGAGGCGAGGCGGTCACGGGATCGCGCTGGAATTGCCAGATCTGGGCGCCCGTGCGCGCGTCGAGCGCGTCGACGCGGTTGTACTGCGAGATGTACATGACGCCGTCGGCGACGATCGGCACGGCTTGAATGTGCTGCTGCCCGACGAGGTGGTAGGCCCACTTGGCCTGCAGCCGCCCGACGTTCTCCGGCGTGATTTGTTTGAGCGGTGAATGCCGCTGCGAATTGTAGGACGCGGAGTAGTGGAGCCAGTTTTCCGGATTGGGCTTGAGCAGCTGGGCGTCGGTGATTTGCGCCGAGAGGATGCTCATCATCGCGGCAATGAAAGCTGCGGCGACAATCAGCGTGCTTTTTTTACTTGTCGTGAGGCCCCTTATTTTTTTATTCGTCGTGGGGCCCCACCCCCACGACCTGTACCTCGCAGCCTTTGGCTGCTCGGCGGTACTAGCGGCAACTGTCTGCTTAGTTAGCATGTCAGTAGTTATTGGTTCTATTCGTTTTTCGTTTTTCGTTCTTCCTTACTTAATCTTCAGAAACTCCCCCGGCGTCAGCGCTCTCGGGGTGAAGCGCGCCTGCCGGATCGCGCCCTTGAAATAGTTGCGCCGGTTGATGCGGGTGCCCAGCGACGTCGCCCCTTCACTCTGGGGTTTGAACGCGATTTCCGCCTCGCCCTGCAGGGCGCCGTTCACGTAGCTGCGGAACATCTTTCCGTCGTAGGTCTGCGCCACGTGATACCACTGGCCCACCGGGTGCAGCTTGTCCTTGAACATCAGCGCACGGTTGTAGCCGGGGCCGTTCACGAACGCGTCGAGGTACCAGTTGTTCTCGACGGTGCGTAGTTCGAACAAGAATCGCGGGTTCGCGTCCTGCCCTGTTTTCGGATGCTCCTCGCTGGCCAGGAGGCCTGACTTGGGGTCGCGTTCGGCAAGATGAAACCAGCGTTGTTCGAACGCTCCGCCGTCCGGACGGAAGATCGCTTCGAACGTGAACGTGGCCGCGCCGGCGAGCGGGTGCTTCTCAATCCAGACCGCATCGTCGACACCGTCGAATTCAATGGCCTTGCCGAGCGGCGTGTCGACGACCCTGGGGCTGCCTTCCACAGTGGTCTTGAAACCGCCGATGGCCTGGAGCGTGTCGAAGGTCCAGACGACTTGACCGGGGGACGTCTGGGCGTACAACGCGGCCGCGCCGCACATGACAAACATCGCGAGCAACGTCTTCATCGGGGTATCTCCTGTTTTTTGCGAAGCTTACCACCGTACCTGGTCTCCTGCTATTTCGTTCAATTTATTGGATTTGCTGAAACAACCCGCCACTTGTTTCCGGCCGATACCTTTCATATCCTATGGCCACATCACCGAATCCATGCATTCAGCGGGACCCCGTTTTTCCGGGTGTCACGATTGGCAGGAGGACCTCATGAGGGGCTGGCTTTACAGGCACTTGATGTTCGGGGCGCTCATCGTGTGCGGAGCAGTATTGCTGCCGACACTTGCGTTCGCCCAGGCGCAGATCGTCGGACAGGTGCGCGACGAATCGGGCGGCGTGCTTCCCGGCGTCACGGTCGAGGCCGCAAGCCCGGCGATTATCGAAAAGATTCGCACGGCAGTCACCGACGATCAAGGGCGGTACCGCATCGAAGCGCTGCGGCCCGGCAATTACAAACTGACGTTTTCGCTGACGGGGTTCAGCACCATCGTGCGTGACGGCATCGACGTGCCGTCGGAAGTCGTTGTCACGATCAACGCCGACATGAAGGTCGGCGCGCTCGAAGAAACGATTACCGTGTCCGGCGAAACGCCGCAGGTCGACGTGCAGCAGGCCTCGCGCACGCAGGTCATCACGCGCGACGTCATCGACACGCTGCCGATCTCGCGCAACGTCATGTCGATCGGCGTGTTGTCTCCCGGCGTGCGGCAGGGCACCCCCGACGTGGGCGGCTCGCGCATGACCGAACAGGTCGGCCTCCGCGCGCACGGTCTTTCGGGCGACGACGCCGAACAGCTCGTCGAAGGCATGTCGATTCAGAGTCTCGAAGGCGCCTCGCAGGCCTACTTCGACGACATGCTGCAGTCCGAAATCACCATCATGACGAGCGCCATCCCCGCCGACACCTCCGGCGGCGGCATCCGCATGAACAGCGTGCTGAAAGACGGCGGCAACATGTTCAGCGGCGCGGCGTTCATCGGGTTCAGCAGCGGCAACTGGCAATCGGACAATACAGGCGACGAGCTTCGCGCCTCGCCACGCAGCATCAACAGCCCGAACGCCATCAAGCACATTCACATGTTCACGGGATCGCTGGGCGGTCCGATCAAGCGCGACAAGATGTGGTTCCTCGTCGCGGCCCGCCATCAGTCGTCCGATGAGATCATCACCGACGTGCCGGTGCAAATCACCGCGCCCGACGGCGAGGTCATCAACTCCTACCTCGACACCTACGTGCGCGGACCGTCGCTGCGTCTCACGTGGCAGGCGGCCCAGAAGCACAAGCTCGCATCGTTCGTTCAGCGCTGGTGGAAGCGCAAGGGCAAGGACTTCGGCGCCGGACAGGATCCGCGCGCGTCGCAGTTCCGCGATCCAAAACACGCGCATCACACGGTCGGGAACATCCGCTGGACGTCGCCGATGACCAGCCGCATCCTCCTCGAGGCCGGCTATTCGTGGACGTTGTTCGATTGGCTGGGCGCGCCGATGCCCGGGGTCGAACAGCCGCGTGGTTCCGCGTTGTGGTTCGTGAAGACCAGAAAGACCGACACGCAGCGTCAGGTGGACGACGAATGCGCGTTCACGGCCACCAACAGCGCGCAGCCGGGCTGCACGACGTGGGGATCGAACCAGATCCAGCGCCAGGACAACACCCGTCACGTGTTCCAGGCGGTGATGTCCTACGTGACCGGCTCGCACAGCTTCAAGTTCGGCTACAACCACGAGATCGGCCCGGACGGCCGCATGGGCAACACGCACAACGGCGACCTGTATCAGAACTACACGGCGGGTCAGCCGAGCTCGGTCGACGTCTGGAATACTCCTCTCGAAGCGCCGGGGATTGTCGATTACGACGCGGCGTTCTTCGTGCAGGACACCTGGACGATCAAGCGGCTCACGCTCAACCCCGGCGTGCGCATCGAATGGTTCAGCGCCGGCATGCGTGCGGCCTCCGCCCCGGCCGGCCGGTTCGTGCCGGAGCGTTTCTTTCCAGAGGAGCGAGGACTGCTCAAGTGGGGACCCGACTACGCCCCACGAATGGCTGCCGTGTACGACTTGTTCGGTAACGGCCGTACGGCGCTGAAGACCAACTTCAGCAAATATCATCGCCAGTACGATGCCGATCCAGCCGCAGCCTACTCGCCTATCGGCATCATCAGCGAGCGGCGCAACTGGTTCGACTGCCTCCTCAACGCGGCCGGCACTGCGTGTTCCGGTGCGGCGGCCGCGACCAATCGCGATGGCATCGTCCAGGATAACGAGATCGGCCCGAGCCCGGCAGGCGGCACCTTCGGCACGATCCGCAACAATACCCTCGGCGATCTGGATCGCCGGTACAACTGGGAGTTCACCGCCGGTGTTCAGCACCAGGTCACGCCGCGGCTCGCCGTCGGCGCGATGCTCTTCAAGCGGCAGATCTACGAGATTCCGCTGACGGATCGTTCGTTCATCACGCAAGCCGACTACACGCCCTTCCAAACGCGGATGCCGTCCGAAATCGCAAGAGATCCGGACGTCGCCGCCGTGCTCGATCCGAACGAGATGATCACGGTCTACAACCTGAACCAGGCCAAGAACTCGGTCTACGGTCAGGGGCTCGTCGACCAGAGTGCGGCCGAAAACCGGTCGCTCTACACCGGCTTCGAGGCCTCGTTCAATACGCGGCTTCCGGGCGGTGCGATGGTGTTCGGCAGCTGGACCATGGAGAAAAACACCTCCGTGTTCTGCGAGTCGAACGACAACCCGAACGGGCCGCCGACGGGCGACCTGTATCAGGGCCGCAACGTGGCGCAAGGCGGACGGTTCTGCGATCAGCGCAACTTCGACATGCCGTTCACGCAGGAGTTCAAGCTCGCGGGCAACTACTCGCTGCCGCTCGGCGTCGACATCGGTGCTGTCTTGCAGAGCTTCGGCGGGCTCGAGCGCGTCATCACCTGGCAGCCGGCCGCCAACCTCTATCCGAACGGCCAGCGGACGCAGTCGCAGACGATCATCCTCACCGAGCCCGGTTCGCTCTTCGGCGAGCGCTGGGATCAGCTCGACGTCAATTTCAAGAAGAACATCCGCTACGGCAACAAGGTGCACACGTTCCAGCTCGACATCTTCAACGTGTTCAATAACAACTCGATCCGCACGATGAACGACACCGTCGGCACTTCGCTGGGCCAGGTGACGGCCATCATGCCGGGCCGGTTCCCGAGGCTTGGGTATCAGTTCAAGTGGTAGGAATCCACAGTCGATAGTCGACGGTCGACAGTCACAAGTCGACAGTCCAGTCGAAAGTTGAAGGGCGGGCCGAGAAATCGGGCCCGCCCTTTTTGTTGGTCTCGGAATCAGACAAATCCAAAGCCGGCCGCCGTTGCTAATGTCTTCATTGCCTCGCGCATCTCGGCACTGTCCTCACGAACATCATCGCTACCGCCACGCCGTCTTCTCGATGGCGTCGTTGTGAACTCGGAGCACTCGGATTTCGGGGGAACGGTTTCAAAACAGGTCGGAGCGGGTGGCGCGGCGTTGGAACAGGAGCATCTTCTGATCTTCTAGGAGATTAGGAGGAATCGAATTTTTGGGCGCAGAGGCGCAATCGCGGTGAAACCGGCCTTTTCTATTCCAACACGGAGATACGCCTCAACAGGAATTCTCCCCTTCTCCCGTTCTCTTGTTTTATTTGGCTACTCAGGGAGTCGCGCGCGGCCTTGTCTGGGTTCCGGTGCCGGGCTTTGCGCCGTTCTGCTCGAGGAAGGCCGCGACACTTTCGTACTTGAGCGCCTTCGCGGCGTCCAGGGCCGTTCGGCCGTCGAGGTTGGGGGCATTCACGTCTACGCCGAGCTCGACCGCCAGCTTGACGGCATCAAGCGTCATCTCTTCACGTTCGCGGCGGCCCGGTGGCTGCAGGAATGCGATCCCATTCCCCATCCCGAGCGCAGCCAACAGAATCGTCGTGGCTTCGGCTCTTGGCTCCGAGCCGGTCGGCCCGCCCGACACGCGGTATTCAGCTTTCTGCACGAACAGCGGATCGGCGCCGTGTTTCACGAGCAGACGCATGATCCCCGCTTCGGCGAAGCGAGACGCGAGCCAGAGAGGCGTCGCACCGATCCACGCGGGATGGAAGTGGAAATCGTCCGACGAACGGCGTGTCGGGGTCCACACCTTCAATATCGCGCTCGAGTCGGCGCCGCGCGCGAGCAGCGCGCTCACGCTCTTTTCGTCGCGCCGGAGAATCGCGGACTGGAGAGCGGTGAACCCGGCGCGCGACGCGTTCGGGTCGGCCCCTTTCTCGAGAAGGAACTCGACCACATCGCTGAAGCCGGCGTGCGCCGCCAGCGTCGTGGCGCTGACGCCCCAGGCATCTTCGTCATTGACGTTTGCGCCCGCGGCGACCAGCATCTTCGCCGATTCGAGATCCCCCATTCGAGCGGCGAACAAGAGCGCCGTGTTGCTGCCATGCGGGATGGCGCGGTTGTACGGCCGCCAGACGTGCGGCGGAACCGCCATGACGAAGTTCCACGACTCCGACCGCACGTGCACGTCCGCGCCGTGGGCGAGGAGCACTTTGGTGACCTCAGGATGTCTCTGCGACGCGGCCCACATGAGCGCGGTCTGGCCGCGTGTCGCACGCACGTTCAGGTCCGCGCCCTTCGCCGCCAGTTGCTCGACGATATCAGCATTGCCGGAGCGCGCCGCCATCATGAGCACCGTTTCGCCGCTCACCAGCGCGGCGTTGGGGTTGGCCCCGCCCGCGAGCAGCGACCGGACGAGGCCGGCGTTCTTGTTTTCGCTCGCGATCCACAACGGCGTGGCGCCCAGCGCATTCGCGGCGTTGACGTTGGCGCCGGCGCGGATCAGGAGATCGGCCGTCTCGAGATCGTCGCGATAGGCGGCCCAGTGCAGAGCGGTGCTGCCGTCGCCTTCCGCGAGGTTGATGTCGGCGCCCTGTTTGACCAGCGCGCGCACCGCTTCTCGATCCGAGGTTTTCACCGCATCGATCAGCGGCGGACGCTCGGCCGCTCCGATGAGCAGGATCGCGAGCCACGGGATCGCCGACTGTAACCCTCTCACGTGTCGCACCTCTTACATTCCCGAGAGCGTGTCGATCTGCAGCTTGCCGGTGCTGCCGCCCAGCTTTTCTACCGGCACGCCCATCTTGTCCATCAAGGTGACCAGCAGATTCGCCATCGAGGTATCGGTGTATTTGAGATGACGTCCGCCCTTGAGCGTTCCGGCGCCGCCGCCGAGGAGCAGCAGCGGCAGGTTGACGCCCGAATGGCGGCTGCTGTTCGAAATGCCCGATCCGTAGAGGATCGTCATGTGATCGAGCAGCGTGCCGTCGCCATCCGGCGTCGCGCGCAGCTTGGCGACGTACTTCGCGAAGAGCTCGCTGTGGTACCGGTTGATCTTCGACATCTGCGCGATCAGCTCGGGGCTGTCGTTGTGATGCGACAGCGGGTGATGCGCTTCGGGCACGCCGATCTGCGGGTAGGGCCTCGCGCTCTGTTCCTTGCCGAGCATGAACGAGACGACGCGGGTCAAATCGGTCTGGAAGGCGAGCAGCTGCAGGTCGAGCATCAGCTCGAGGTGATCCTCGAACACCGCCGGCACGCCCTGGGGCTGATCCATCGCCGGCAGCTCGATGTCGCTCTGCTCCTCGGCGCGCTGGATTCGCCGCTCGATGTCGCGAATCGACTCGGTGTATTGCTCGACCTTGGACTGATCCTGCGGCCCAAGCTGCCTCCGCAAAGCCGCCAGTTTGCCGTTGACCGAATCGAGGATGCTCTTGTGCTGGCGCATCCGCGCCTCGCGCGCGGCTCGCTCCGTGCTGCCGCTGTCGCCGAACAGCCGCTCGAATACCGATCGCGGGTTGTACTCCATCGGCAGCGGCTGCGTGGAGCTGCGCCACGAGATGGTGTGTGTGTACGCGCAGCTGAGGTTCCCCGTGCACGCGCCCGCGTTTGCGGGCGCATCGAGCGCGAGCTCGAGCGAGGACACCTGCGTCGTATTGCCGTAGTGACGCGCCAGCAGCTGGTCCATCGACACTTCGGCGATGATCTCGATCTCGTTCCGGCCGCCTTTCGGCGTGCCGGTGAGGAACGATCCGGACGCTCCCGCGTGGATGTAGTTCCACGTCGCGTCCAGCCCCGAGAGCACCAGCATCTGGTTCCGGAAGGGCGCGAGCGGCTCGAGAATCGGCGACAGCTCGAAGCTGCTTCCCTCACCTTTGGGCGCCCAATATTCCATGGCCATGCCGTTCGGCACGTAGAAGGCCTGGAAACGGTTGACCGGCGCCGCGGCAAGCGCGCGGACGGAAAACGCCGGCACCATCGCGTCGAGAAACGGCAGCGCGACGGTTGCTCCCAGTCCCCGCAGGACCGTTCGGCGCGGCAGCGATTTCGAGGTGAGAAAGCTCATCAGTCGTCTCCTTAATCAGTTCGTCGCCGTGTGCGATGCCCGCATCAGGAAGGCCGGGCTTTCGACAATCCCGAGAATGATCGATGACCACCGGTAGTCGTGTGCCGCCGCGTCGCGCACGATCTTCCGCACCGCCGGACGATCGTAGTACTCGATGCGCCGGCCGAGCGCGTAGGCGAGGAGCTTTTCGGTGATGGTCCGCGGGAACTGCTCGGGCCGCTCGAGCAGCAGGGCCCGCAGACCCGCCAGGCCCACGACCTTCGTGCCGTTCACCGTCGTGCCGCTCGCGTCGACGGCGTTGCCCGACTCGTCCACCGTCCGCCAGCCGCCGATCGCATCGAAGTTCTCGAGCGCGAAACCGAGTGGATCGATCGCCGCATGACAGCTCGCGCAGCTCGGGTTCTTGCGATGCTGCTCCAGCCGCGCGCGAATCGTCGGGGGCAACGTCCCGGGGCGCGTCTCCGCAAGGTTGGTATCCACGCCGGGAGGCGGCTGCGGCACGTCGAGCCCGAGAATGTTGTTCATCAGAAACTTGCCGCGCAGCACGGGCGACGTCCGGTCCGGATACGACGTCGTCGCCAGCAGCGCACCGTGTGCGAGCAGCCCGCCCCGCTGGTCGGGATTCGTCAAGGTGACCCGCCGGAAGCGGTTGCCGTAAATGCCGGGAATCTTGTAGTGCCGCGCGAGACGCTCGTTGACGAAGGTGTAGTCGCCCTTCAACAGATCCAGCACGCTTCGATCTTCGCGCAGGGTGCTGGCGACGAACATTTCGGTCTCCCGCTGAAACGCCTCGAGCAGGTTGTCGTCGAAATCGGGATAGCGGACCGGATCGATGATCACTTCGCTGACGCGGCGCAGGTTGAGCCACTGGGATGCAAAGTCGTCCACCAGCGCGTCGGCAGCGCGGGGATCCGCAAGCATCCGCTTCACCTGCTCCTTCAGGACGGCAGGGCGCGTGAGATGTCCGCGCGCGGCGAGATCGAGGAGCTGCTCGTCGGGAATACTGCTCCACAGAAAGAACGACAGCCGCGACGCAACTTCGAGATCGCTGAGACGGTACGATCCCGCTGGTGTGCCGGCAGGCGCGGACTTCGACCCCGACGCCGGGTCGAGATAGACACGGAGGAGAAAATCGGGGTCGACCAGCAGGCGCTCGAGCGCGAACTGGATGCCGCTGTCGAAGCTGCCGCCCTCCTTGCGGCCGATCGCGAAGAACTGCAGCAGCGTGTCGACGTCACGCTTGACGACCGGCCGGCGGTAGGCGAGCTTGGCGACTCTCGAGAGGATCTTCGTCGCGCACGCCGTTTCCTCTCCGCGCGCCTTCGGCGCGCAGATGAAGAGCCGGCGCCGCGCCGGAGTATCTTTCACCGCCGCGTCAACCTGCAGCGGGCCGCCAATCTCGACGAGCTCCACCGCCGCGTTGCCCATGTAAATTTCGTCGTTGGTCAACACGCGTCCGCGCTGCTGCGGCTGCGGCAGCCCTTCGGGCTCCCACATCTCGCGGACGAAGGCGACGCCGACGACATGCGGTCCGGCTTCGATCGGCACGCGAATCTCGAGGCCGGCATCTCCGCCGACCTGCATGTACCTCTTCCCACTCCTGATCGCCGGCGTAGCCGGGTTCGCCGTCGCCGGCGTAGCTCGCACCTGCGGGCCTGCCCTTGCCTCCCCCGCCGACGGTGAACCGCTTCAGCAGCTTTCCGTCCAGCATCACGTCGAGCTGTTGAGGCCAACCCATGCCCATCAGGTAGTCCTGGTACTGCCGCCGCAGACGAATCTTGATGCGATAGTCCCCGGTCGCAGGAAAGTTGTGGCGCGCGGCGACGCCGCCGCGAGTCCCGAATGGCAGGTCTTCGCTCTGCCGATCGTCCTGCACCATGTTCTGGGGAACCTCGAACACTTCGAGCGTGGGCCGCTCGGGCGGCAACGCGGTCGCGAGCCTGGTCACTTGACGCGACACCGACAGGTACCGCTCCAGGTGCGAGGTCGAGATCGACAGCGCGTCGGCGAACTTGTCGAAGCTGCCGTCGGCGGTTTCGTCGCCGGGCAGCTGCGCCCGCACGTCGAGATCGAGGCCGAACAGATCGCGGATCGCGTTGTTGTATTCCGTGCGGTTCAGGCGATGGACAGCGCTGATTCTGCCGGGGTTCGGATGGGCCGTCCACGCCCGGTCGAGGTCGGTTTCGAGCAGGTTGACGACCGCATCATAGGTTTTCACGTCCGGGCGCGGTCTGCCTGGCGGCGGCATCGCGCCCGATCGAAGCTTCTCGATGACGCGCTCCCACACGTGGGCATCGCCGGCAGGCCGACTCGCATCCATCGTGCTGAGGGACAGGCCCCCGGCACGCGCCTTGTCGTTGTGGCAGCTGATGCAATACCGATCGAGCGTCGCCTTGGTGTTCGCGGCCGCCGCGGGCCCGCTCGCCGGCGCAGCCGGCGGCACGTCCTGCCGTGCCGACAGGTCGACGCCAATCAGCGCGCAGGCAACCGCCCCGCCGATCAGCAACGCCACCCAAACGGAACGAGAAATCACGGTCATTTTTGAGCGGATGTAGCCGTCCTCGATTGTATCGTGCAAGACGGCTGGATGTCCCCGTTTTTCACCTAAAAAATCACCGCGGCTGGAGGACTGGACTGTGGACTATCGACTGTGGACTGTGGACTATTCGGGCACCGCGGCCCCGTCCTTGCGCGGATCGGATGCGCCGTAGTTCACCGCATCTTTCCGCATCACCGCTTGCCCGCCGCCCATGAAGCTGCAGAAATCTCCCTGAACGTCGATGTCGTGGCCTCGCGCGGCGAGACCACGCCGCACCTCTTCGGGCACACGCCGCTCGACGGCGACGTCGCGCCCCTCGAACGACAGCTTCGTGAAGCGCGCTGCCTCGAGCGACGCCTGGATGTTCATGCCGTGATCGACCACGTTCGACACGAACTGGGCGTGGGCCTGCGACTGATTCCATCCGCCCATGATGCCGAAGGCGATGCGGGTGTTTCCATGCGACATGAACGCGGGGATGATCGTGTGGAGCGGCCGCTTGCGCGGCGCGAGCACGTTGGGATGCGCGCGATCGAGCGTGAACAGCGCGCCGCGATTCTGCAGCGCGAACCCGGTACCCTCCGCGACGATGCCCGAGCCAAAACTCGCAAAGTTGCTTTGTATGAGCGACACCATATTGCCGTGGCGATCGACGACTGCGAGATAGGTCGTATCGCCTCCCTCGCGTGTGAGCACACTACTACGCGACTGTGAGAGCGCGCCGGCGGTGACGTGCGACTGCGCCATCGAGGCCTCGATGAGCGCCGCTCGCGCCCGCGCGTAGCCCTTGTCGAGCATCGCCTCGACCGGCACGTCGGCGAACGCCGGATCTGCGACGTAGCGCAGCATGTCGGCGTACGCCAGCTTCTTCGCTTCGATCAGCGCGTGCAGCGCCTCAACCGAGGTGTGGCCGTGCTCGCGGAGTGGAGAACCTTCGAGGATATTGAGCATCAACAGCGCGGCGATGCCGGCGCCATTCGGCGGCAGCTCGAACACGTCCCAGCCGCGATACGACGTCGCGATCGGATCGGCCCATCGGGCCTTGAAGTCCGAAAAGTCCGACGCCGCCATAGCCGAGCCGCGCCGCTCGAGCCCGCCGACGATCCGCCGTGCGACTTCCCCTTCGTAGAATCCACTGCAGCCGCCGGCGGCGATCTGCCGGAGCGTCCACGCCAGATCGGGATTGCGGAAGATCTCGCCCACCGCGAGCGGACGCCGATCCGGCAGGAACGTCCTTTCAGCGGCGGAATCGCCGCGCAGGAACTCCGCCTGGTTGTGCCACTCTTCGCTGGTAATTTCCGCAACCGGAAAGCCTTCGTCGGCAAGCGCGATCGCGGCATCGAGCACGCTGGCGAGCGGCATCCGGCCGAATCGTTCGATCAGAAGCGCCCACCCGCCAACCGCGCCGGGAACGGTGACCGAGTGCACGCCGCTCTGGGGCATGCCGTGGCATCCCTGACGCTCGAGCGCTGGCGGCGTCAGCCCGGACGGCGCCCATCCACTCCCGTTGACCCCGTACATCTTCCCATCGGGCTCGCACACAATCGCAAACAGGTCCCCTCCAACGCCACACATCATCGGACAGACCACACCCATGACGGCATTGGCGGCAATGGCCGCGTCGACCGCGTGGCCTCCCTCGTCCAGCACCTTTGCGCCGGCGCGTGAGGCCAGCGGATGTTCGGTGGCAACGATGCCTTTGGCGGAGACCACCATGGAACGAGCCTGCGATCGGTTAATCGGCGTTTTCGACATCGGGGCTTTCTACATCAAAGACGCGCTGTAGTCCATGCTCCGACACTTATCCAAACCCTTGGACATCCATGCCTCGCCTGACTATGATGCAGCCCTCCAGGAGGCTCGATGGGCAAGAGGTTCTCAGTGTTGTTCGCCCTGCTCGTGCTCGCGGGCGGCCAGCTCCCCGCACAGCAGTTTCCGCCGGGATTCGTCGATCCCGCGCCGGTGCTTGCCGCCGCCTCGAAAGCCATCAACGAGCAGAGCCTGCGTTGCATCACGTTTTCCGGCACCGGCTACAGCGGCCCCGTCGGTCAGACGTTTGAAAACGCGGTCAACATCGACTGGCAGCGCAGCGAGATGGCGAACTACACGCGGACGATCAACTGGGAAAGCGGGACGAGCAGAGAAACCTTCGACCGCAAACCCGGAAACAATCCTGCGTCCTGGAAATACGGGCTGGGCTGGGTGGGAGGTACGCCGACCCAGGCACACCTGCGGCAGACCCACATCGTCAACGGGAAATACGCCTGGCACATGGATGGCGACGGCGCGCCGGTTGCGGTTCCGCCTGAGATGGCCGAGGTCTATCAGCTGGATGTCTGGCTCAACCCGCACGGTTTTCTCAAGGCCGCGAGACTGCCCGGCGCCAACCCGAAGGCCATGTGGCGATGGGAGCAAATCGAAAAGGGACGCGACGGCAACGTCGTGATTCCGGAAAGGGTGCATGTCGTCGGCATCACCATGCTCGGGAAATACCGGGTGGACGCGACCATCAACAGCAAGAACATCATCACGCGGATCAAAGCAACGGTGAACGAAAACGTGCTCGGGGATTTCAACATCGAGCAGGAATCGACGGAATTCGTTGCGGCTGGTCCGTCGCAGTGGCCGATCACATGGCACTCGCACCAGGGCTGGGACGACAACTGGCAGTACTACTCCGAGAGCACCGGTCACAACGCCTACGGCGGCGCGTTCGCCAAGGTGCAGGCAAACGCGTGCGGCGATCCGGTTCCCGTTCCCGAATCGGTGAAACAGGCGCAGCCGCCGAACCCCGCGCAGGTCGCGGTGGAAAAGATGGCGGACGGGGTGTACTTCCTCGGCGGCGGACCCGCCAATAGTTACTTGATTGAATTCCGGGATTTCGTCGCGGTCTTCGAAGCGCCGGGCAGCGAAGAGCGCAGCCTCGCCGTGATCGAGCAGGTCGCAAAGCTGGCGCCGAACAAGCCGATACGATGGCTGATCAACTCGCATCCGCATTTCGATCATATCGGCGGGCTGCGGACCTACAACCACATCGGCGCGACGATCGTGACGCACCTGATCAATCTGAAACTGCTCAACAGGGACGTCCTGACTTACAAGGCGAGGACCGTCAAACCCGACATTCTCTCCCTGTGGCCGCCCACCGAGGTGGCCGAGGGCTACAACTACGAAGCCATTCAGGAAAACTTCGTCATCACCGACAACAGCCGCATTCTTCGCGTCTACTACGTGCAGCCGCTGCAGCACGTCGCGGGTATGTTGATGGCGTATCTGCCGGCCGAGCGCATCGCCTTCGAGGCCGATCTGTTCGACACGCACGAAGCGCCGAAAGCGGCGCAGATGCCGGCGATGCGCAGCTTCTACAATCAGGTCCAGCGGATGAAACTGGACGTCGCCACCGTGGCCCCGGTGCACGGGAAACCGGTGCCATGGAGCACCTTCATGGCGGCGTTGGGTCCGGCGGCCAAGACGAATTAGAGTAGTGTCCTACTTCAACTGGTCCGTGGGGGTTTTCGCATATGACACATACAGGTCGCCACTTTCTGCAGATTCCCGGTCCCACGAATGTGCCCGATCGGGTTCTGAAGGAAATCGCGCAGGCAACCATCGACCACCGAGGGCCCGAATTTGCCGAGCTCGGCCTCGAGGTGCTCGACCGCCTGAAGGGCGCGTTCCGGACCCGCGGTCCGGTCGTCATATTCCCTGCGTCCGGTACCGGAGCAGCTGAAGCGGCCCTCGCCAACACCCTTTCCCCCGGGGATCGCATCCTGATTTTCGAAACCGGCTGGTTCTCGCACATCGCGTGGCGATACGTGGCGGAGCGCCTCGGCCTCGTCGTCGAATACGTGCCCGGCACGTGGCGGCGCGGCGCCTGCCCGGAGGTCCTCGAGCAGCGCCTCAAGGACGACACCGCGCACGAGCTGAAAGCCGTCGTCGTCGTGCACAACGAGACCTCGACGGGAGTCGTCAGCCGGATCGCCGACCTTCGCCGGGCGATGAATCGCAGCAGCCATCCCGCGCTGCTCATCGTCGATGCGATCTCGTCGCTGGCGTCCATCGACCTGCGCCACGATGAATGGGAAATCGACGTCACCGTCTGCGGCTCCCAGAAGGGGCTGATGGTGCCTCCGGGTCTTGCCTTCAACGCGATTTCCGAGAAGGCGCTCGCCGCGGCCGCCAAGGCGCGGATGCCCAGGTCGGTACTGGGACTGGCAGGAGATGCTCAAGGCCAACAAGTCGGGCTTCTTCCCCTACACACCGGCGACGAATCTTCTTTACGGCCTGCGCGAAGGGCTGCGCATGCTGGATGAAGAGGGCTTCGAAAACGTGTTGCAGCGTCACGCGCGGCATGGCGCGGCGACGCGGGCGGCGGTCCGGGCGTGGGGATTGGACATCGTTCCCGAAGACCCGGCGGAATATTCGAACTCGCTCACGGCCGTTTACACGCCCGACGGGCACAACGCCGATCAACTCCGGCAGATCATCCTGGAGCAGTTCGACATGTCGCTCGGCACCGGGCTCGGCAAGCTCGCGGGAAAAGTGTTCCGTATCGGGCACCTTGGCGCGTTCAACGATCTGACGCTGGCCGGAACGCTCAGCGGTGTGGAAATGGGGCTCGCGCTCGCGGGCATCCCGCACCGCTCAGGCGGGGTGCTTGCCGCGATGGAGTCGCTGACAGCTTCGGCGCGGAGACCCGAAGCGGCGTCTGCCGCGCGGTGAAGCCACTTCCACACAGCTCACACGCAAAACCGATCGACACGTTTGGCCGGGCCGCCGAGCTCGAAAAGGAGCTTCGGCGGACCGTCCGCGGCGAGGTCCGCTTCGACAGCGGTAGCCGCGCGCTGTACGCCACCGATGCCTCCAACTACCGCCAGGTTCCGATTGGGGTCGTCGTGCCTAAAGACGATCAGGACGTGCATGCCGCCGTGGCCGCGTGCAGAGCCCTGAATGCGCCGATCCTCGCTCGCGGCGCCGGCACGAGCCTCGCGGGCCAGAGCTGCAATGTCGCGGTCGTGCTGGACTTCACGAAGTACATGAACCGGATCCTCGACCTCGACGTCGAGAGCCGCACGGCGCGCGTACAGCCAGGTGTCGTGCTCGACACGCTGCGAAGCAGAGCCGAGGAGCATCACCTCACGTTCGGGCCGGACCCGTCGACGCACAGCCGGTGCAGCCTCGGCGGCATGATCGGCAACAACTCGTGCGGTACGCATTCGCTGATTTCGGGCAAGACCGTCGACAACGTCATCTCGCTGCGACTCCTGCTGTACGACGGCACTGAGCTCACCGTGGGTCCGACATCCGATTCGGAGCTCGACGCGATCGTGCGCGCCGGCGGCCGCCGCGGCGAGGTGTATTTCGCACTGCGATCGATCCGCGACAGTTACGCGGCGCAGATCCGCAGCGGCTTTCCGCAGATTCCACGCCGCGTGTCGGGATACAACCTGGAGCAGCTCCTTCCGGAAAACGGCTTCAACGTCGCGCGCGCGATAGTCGGCTCCGAAGGCACGTGCGCGATCGTGCTGAGCGCGACGCTCCGGCTGATCGAAAGCCCGCAGCATCGCGTGCTCGTGGGGCTTGGATATCCGGATGCGTTCGCCGCGGCCGACCATGTGCCGCAGATTCTCGAAACGGCGCCGATCGGTCTGGAAGGCTTCGAAGGGAGCATCATCGACGGGCTGAAGCAGAAAGGGGCGCCCGAATCTGGGGCTGTTGCCGGAAGGCCGAGGCATTCTGCTCGCGGAGTTCGGGTCGGACGATCCCGGTGAAAGCAGCGCCGCGGCAACGCGCCTCGTCGAGAAGCTGTCTCATCTGCCCGGCGCTCCCGCGATGAGGATTTACACCGCGGCAGAGGCCAAGGCGGTGTGGAAAATTCGCGAATCCGGTCCGCGCGCCGCCTCCGCGGTCCCTGGCTCCCTGCCACGCTGGGAAGGCTGGGACGATGCGTCGGTAGCGCCCGACCGGCTCGGTCCGTATTTGCGGGAACTCCGGCAGCTGCTCGACGATTACGGCTACCAGGCCGCGTTTTACGGGCACTTCGGCCACGGCTGCATCCACATGCAGGTCAGCTTCGATTTCGAAACCGAGGCGGGCATCCGCAAGTACGACGAGTTCATCAACAAAGGCGCCGACCTCGTCATCCGTTACGGGGGATCACTCTCCGGCGAACACGGAGACGGACAGTCGCGCGGCGCGCTGCTGCCGAAGATGTTCGGGCCCGAACTGATGCGCGCGTTCGCCGAGTTCAAAGCGGTGTGGGATCCGCACAACCGCATGAATCCCCACAAGCTGATCGACGCCTATCAGCCGACGGAAAATCTGCGTCTGGGCGCCGACTACAATCCCGCGCAGCCGGCGACGTTTTTTTCGTATCCCGACGACCAGGGCTCATTCGCCAAGGCATCATTGCGCTGCATCGGCCTGGGCGAGTGCCGCAAGCACGACTACGGGACGATGTGCCCCAGTTACATGGCGACGCTCGAAGAGCGGCACAGCACACGCGGCCGCGCGCGGCTGCTGTGGGAGCTTCTGCAGGGTGAGGTGCTGCGGGATTCCTGGAAGAACGAAGAAGTGAAAGAAGCGCTCGATCTGTGCCTCTCGTGCAAGGCGTGCAAGTCGGAGTGCCCGACGAACGTCGACATGGCGACCTACCGGTCGGAGTTCCTCGCGCATTATTACGGCACGCACCGGCGTCCTCTCCACGCGTATGCATTCGGGTTGATCGACAAATGGGCTTCGCTCGGATCGATCACCCCGACGCTGGCGAACGCCGTGATGAACGCGCCGGGACTCAACGGTCTCGTCAAGCGCGCGCTGCATCTCGCCCCTGAACGAGCGATGCCTCAGCTGGCGGCGACAAGCTTCGGCCGGTGGGCGCGCGCGGCCAAGGTGCCGTCACCGGGACACAGAGCCGCCGACGGGCGGCGGGACGTCATTCTGTGGGCCGACACGTTCAACAATTACTTCCATCCGCAGACGAGCCGTGCGGCGCTCGAGGTTCTGCGATCGGCCGGCCTCAACGTCAGCGTGCCGTCGGTTCATCTCTGCTGCGGGCGTCCCCTCTACGACTTTGGCATGCTCGAGCGGGCCAAGGCGTATTTGCGGCGCGTGATCGACCACCTCGCTCCGCAGATCGACGCCGGTGTGCCGATGGTGGTGCTCGAGCCGAGCTGCGCGTCGGTGTTCCGGGATGAGTTGCGCAATCTGTTCCCCGCGGACTCCCGCGCGGACAAATTGCGCCGGCAGACGTTCCTCCTCAGCGAATTCCTCGAGCGCCATGCGCCCGAATTCGAGCCGCCGCAGCTCACTCGCAAGGTGCTGCTGCATGGGCACTGCCATCACAAGGCGCTCATGAAGATGACCGACGAGGAATCGCTGCTGAAAAAGATGGGAGCGCAGGTGAGCGCACCCGATGCCGGCTGCTGCGGCATGGCCGGGCCCTTCGGGTTCGAAGCGCACAAATTCGGGGTGTCGATGGCGATCGGCGAGCGCGTGCTGCTGCCGGCCGTCCGCAACGCACCGGCCGATACGCTCGTCGTCTCTGACGGGTTCAGCTGCCGCGAGCAGATTGTCCAGGCAACCGGCCGCAAGGCGCTGCACCTTGCGGAAGTGGTGCACCTGGCGCTCAGAAATGAAAAGCGAAAAACGAAAACCGAATAGCGTCACGCTGCGACACCACCAACGGCGACGCAGAGGCGCTGAGCGCGATCGCTATCGGCCTTTGCGGCGTCCGGGCTTCATGCCTTCCTGAAGCAGCGCCAGCCGGGAGATCACGTCTTCGTGGAGCACGCGCATCAGAGCGGCGAGTTTCTTCGTCGCCTTCGCGGCGTTCCTCGCCGCACGGCGGCGAACTCGGCACGGACGTTGACGAGATTGCCGTGATCGTCCGACAGGGCTGTCCGCAGGTCGGCAAAATCGTCCCGCAGCTTATTTAATGCGTGCACATGCTCCTCGAGGATCTCGACCCGACGTGAAAGAGGCGTCGGCATGCCGGCCTCTCAATGCGAACGCGATGCCGAATCACCAATGCGCCCACTCACCGCGCCAGACGACGTTACCATCGCCCTCCCGGCGGAACAAGCACGTCGCGTTGCAGAAACTGCGACGCCCGGTTCAGGGCGAGGTCGCAGAAACCGAATCGCTACTGGCTTTGAAACAGGCCGATGACGTTGCCTTCAGTGTCCTTGACGCGCGCATACGCCCCCATCCCGGGAATCGGCGTGTTCGGCGTCACCACCGTGCCGCCTGCCTTCTTCACCTTCTCCAGCGCAGCGTCGATTGAGGAGACGCCGACGTAAATCGTGGGAGTTGGCGCTTCCGCCGGCCGCTGGAACAGTCCGCCGTTGATCGCGCCCGGCTCCTTCGGCTTGTATTGCTGGTCGACCTCCACCGTCGACGCCATCACATAGTTCATTTCCGGCATGTCCTGGAGGAGCCAGCCGAAGGCGTCGCCGTAGAACTTCATCGCGCGCGCCTTGTTGTCGAACGGGATCTCGAAATGCACTACTTTGTCCATATGCGCTCCTTGCTGAGGGGCAGCAATTATAGTCGGACAGTATGTCGGGGATTGGAGATTGGCGATTGGGGATTGGGGATTGGGCCACGTACCCAAAAAAAGGGCGGGTCTGAATCAGACCCGCCCTTCCCTATTCGTTCTTCGTTCTTCGTTCTTCGTTTCTATGCCTCTGCGGAGACTGCGGCAATAACCGCCTTGATGTAGCCGAGCGCAAACGCGAATCCCTGGGTGTGATCGGGATCGCCGTCGACGTTCGGCACGTGATCCGGCATCAGCATGCCGTCGTAGCCGATTTCCTTGTACGTGCGCGCCGCCTGCAGCATGTCCACGCTGCCGTTGTCGATGAACGACTCGCGGAAGTTCAAGTAGCCGCCTTCGATGTTGCGGAAGTGGACGTTGAAGATTTTGCCTTTGAGGCTCCGAATCACGTCGTGGATCTCTCTGCCAGGATCCTTGAGCTGCTCCGACACTGTGCCCTGGCAGAAATTCAGGCCGTGATACGGGCTCTCCTTGATCTTCACGAATCGTCGCAATCCAGCCGGCGTTGCCAGCGGCACTTCTTCGATGCCGCGATACCCACGCGGCACACCCGGATCCTGCGGATGGCAGCCCATCTTCACTTTGTACTCCTCGGCCACCGGCACGACCCGCTCGAGGAAATACGTGATACGTTCCCAGTACTCGTCAGCGCTGACCTTCCCTGCAATCGTCGGCTTGTCTTTGTTGGCATCCTTCTCGAGGACGAACTCGCTGTAAGTGGACGGGCCGCGTCCCTTGACTCTGCCCGAGCGAGGAATGCCGACGATGGTGAAGTTGTATTTCACCGCGAAGATACCGGCTTTCGCGCAGTTGCGGATCTGCGTGCAGATGTCGTCGATGTTGCGGTCGCGCTCAGGGCTCTGCCCCAGCATGATGGCGGGCATCTGCGCGCGATCGATCGAGGCCGAGGTCATCGTGATCGCGGTCATGTCGAGCTTGATGCCGAACGACTCGACGTGCTCGCGATGTTTGGTCAGCGCCTCGACGGACCATTTCTCATCGAGCTTCGCTGACGGCATGCTGCCGCAGATGTTGTTGACGCCGAAGGCGGCCATCGCCTTCAGGGTGGCATCATCATCGCCGTGCTGCGTGCCGACCTTGAACTTCACCTTCGAGTTCGAGCCCGCCGCAACCGGTTTCGCGCCCGGGGTTCTCGCAACCTGCGCCTCCACGAGCGTTTCGGCAAGGGCGCCGGCGGCCATTCCACTGCCTGCAAGCCGCACGAATTCTCGGCGATCCATACGCTAGCCTCCTATCAGACTGTTGACCGAACTGTTGATCTAGTGATCTAGTGATCTACGGAACTACTGAACTACGGATCTTCTGATCTACGGCAACGCGTCGATTTCGCGGTCGATGTGCGCCAACGCCTGGCTGAGCATCGTCCGATAGCGGGAATCGGACGCCGCGTCCAGATCTGCCAGGATCTTCGCGCGTGCCAGCGTGAGGCCCTGGCGCTTCGATTGCACGTCTCGCTCGTCCGCGCTCAATTCAGGTCGGGATTGGCGCGACTTCTCCGCTTCCGCCGCCGCCTGCTGATCTTCGATTGCCTTGGAGTCCCAACCCCGGGCCATGCTCCCAATTGTAGTAACCGCAGAGCTAATCAGCGAGCGCTTTCCCCTTGGTTTCCATGACCCACGGCATGACGAGAAGCCCCAGCAGCGGCACGAAGCCGACGTAGAACAACACCTCGAGCGCGCCGCCCAGCGCGCCCGCGCCGCGGGAAGCGATGGCACCGACCAGGAACGGACCAGGCGCCGCGATAAGCCGGCCGGCGTTGTAACAGAAGCCGGCGCCGGTGCCGCGCAGACGCGTCGGGTACAGCTCGGGCAGATAGTACGTGAAGGCGCCGAAGACGCCAAACACCGAAAGGCCGATTGGGAAATACATGAACAGACGTGTTCTCGGCTCCATCGGCAGCCCGAAGGCCGCGAGTACCGCAAACCCCGACGCTAGAAAGTAGATAACGAACATGGTCCGCCTGCCGAGGTATTTCGACGCAGGCACGGTCAGCAGCGTCCCGATCAGACCGCCGATGTTGAACCAGTTGCCGGCCGTCTGCTTCCAACTTTCGACGAGCGCCGTCGCCTGCACAGGTGGCAGCCCGGCCGCCGCCTCCGCTGCGAGACCAGTTGCAACGACGGAGATGAACGCGTTGCAGCTCCACCAGGTGATGAGTGCGACAACCGCCATCGCCAGGCCGCTGATCGTGATGGCGCGGTATTGCGGCGTGAACAGCTCCCGGAGCTGCGGCGGCGCGGAGTGGCTCGCCACATTTTTCCAGCGCTCCGGCTCCTTCACGAACAGCCGCACGAGAAAGGCAACGGCCGCAGGCAGGAGGCCAAAGAGGAACACATACCGCCACGCCACTTCCGGGCTGCCCGCGAAGTAGACGCCCTGCACCTGATAGGTGACGATGGTCGCGAGAAAGAGCCCGACGGGCGCGGCTGTGTACAACAGAGCGCCGGCTTCGACCCGGCGGTGCTCCGGAACGACTTCGGCCACCATCGCCGCTCCCGCCGCCCACTCGCCGCCGATACCGAGCGACGCGATGATGCGAAAGAACACGAGCGTCGCCATGTTGGGCGCGAAGGCGCACGCGGCCGTGCCGATGGCATACATCAACATCGTCAACAACAGCGTCCGCGTTCGGCCAAGCCGATCGGCCACGCGGCCGAACACGATGCCGCCGATCGCCCAGCCAATGAGCAGAAGCGAAGTGAGAATCCCCGTCCATTGAAGCGTGGCGGTTCGCGCCGCGGGGGTGCCCAGCGGAATGTCGAGCAGAACGGGAACGGCGTTCGGTGCGACGTAATTGAAGAGGAGGCTGTCGAAGATGTCGAATCCCCATCCGAGCCAGGCGGCAAACAGCACCGTCCACTGATAGGCATTCATATCGAGCAGCGTCCGGCCTGCCGGAAGCGCAACAGCTTTGGGCTGAGCCGCGTCTCTCTCAATCACAAGTGTTCCCCTTTTGTTAGCCAGTAGCCATTAGCCGGTAGCCGAGAGCTAATGGCTGCTGACCCGTCGCTGGCATAGACCTGTCTATGGAATCGAGGAAGGAATTCTAATGCAGGGCGCTGCGCTTGACTACTCCGCCCTCAACATCTGCCAGCCCGTGAGACACGATGAAGGCGCTCTCGTCGATACGGCGCACGATCGCCTTGACTTTGCCGATTTCGAGACGGGTGACGACGCAATAGAGGATGTCCTGCTCGACGTCCGTCAAGCCGCGGCGGCCGCGATAGACGGTGACGCCTCGACCGAGAACTCCAGTAATCGCTTCGCGAATTTCGGCGCTCCGCGCCGACACGATCGTCATGGCCGTGTACTCTTCGATGCCGTTGATGACGAAATCGAGCGTCCGCGCCGCTGTCAGGTAGGTCAGGATCGAATAGAGAGCGGATTCGACGCCGAGCACGGCCATCGCCACGACGAACAGGAGGACGTTGAACAACAAAATGACGTCGCCAACGCGCAGAATCGTGCTGCGCTTGCTGATGAGGAGCGCGGCGATCTCGGTGCCGTCGAGCACCGCGCCGCCGCGAACCGCCAGCCCAATCCCGGCCCCGAGAAAGAACCCACCGAACACCGCCGTCAGCACGCGGTCGTGCGTGACCGTCGGATAGTGCACTACAGCGATGACCGCGGCGAGCGCCACGATCGCCAGCGTGCTGCGCGCCGCAAACGCTCCCCCTATATGCCGGTAGCCAATCGCGATGAACGGCACGTTGATGAGCGGCAGCCACACCGACAGCGGCAGGCCGGTGAGCGACGCGGCGAGCAGCGACACCCCGGTGACGCCGCCGTCGATGAATCCGCTCGGCAGCAGAAATCCTCTCAAGCCCAGACCGGCCGACAGGATTCCAAGGATGATCAGAAAGGCGTTGAGCAGCTCGCGCGTCACGACTGGACTGTCGACTTTCGACTGTCGACCGTCGACTGTCGACTACTTGTCGTCATACCGCCTCTCCCCTGCTTCTATCCGGGTCCGGAGACGATTCTGCTCCGAGGGCAGCGGACACGTCGTGTAAGGGTTGTAGGCGCACGGTGGATTCACGGTCCTGTTGAAATCGAGGATCATCTTTCCGTTTACCGGCGCGGCGGCATAGAGAAAACGCGCGGCTGGATAGGTCTCCTTCTGGCTGGTAAGGTCGCGGAACACGAACCAGAACTGCGGGTCGCCCGGCTCGGCGAACGGCTCGAGGCTGAACTCCTGGCCGTTCAAGGTGAATGTCGCGATGCCGGGAACCGGCACTTTGTCGATGTCGCCCAGGATGTTCGGGACTTCGGCAATCGCCGGCTTGTCATAGGCCTTGTAGCTGGCCTCTACGCGATACCGCTCGTCGACAGGGAACCAGCTGAGGCCGCGAAACTCGCGGCGCAGCGGGTTGTTCTGGTCGCGCAACCGGATCGACAGCCGGTCGCCGCTGTTGTGGACCCAGAACTGGAGATCCTTCCCGAGTAACAACCGATCCGCGGGCCCGGGAACATCGGACCTCAACTCCATCGACGTCACCGGACGTCCCTCGAGTTGAAACGTCACCCCTTCCGCCGCCCTGACAGAGACTTTGCCGCCTTTCAGCTCCAGCGTTCCCGCGCGCGCGGGCGCACTCGCCGGAAAGACGATGTCGTTCAGGGAGTCGGAGCCGAACGTCGTCTGGGGCTGGGTGAGAAACCAGAGACCCCCGATCGTGAGCCAGCCCGCGTCACCTTTCAGGGTTGCCTCGCGGTCCTGGCGGAATTTCGTCACCTCGGCCCGGTATCCATCAACGGGAGCGTCGGCTGAGGACGGCGGAGGCGGATTTTCAGCAGCGGGACCCGCTGCACCGCAGCCCGTTGAGGACGCCAGCGCCAGTAGAGACAAGGCAATACACGAAGGCCATTTCTTCAGCATTCAGGGCTATACTGCCCGGAATCCCCAGGTCTGACAAGAACTCAGCAAGGAGGCCCCATGCATCGAGCAGTCTCGCGGCGCGCGTTCATCACAGGCGTTGCAGGCGCGGTTGCCGCAACGCAGGTTGCGCGCGCGCAGGAAGTTCCCACGGTTACCAAGCGCGTCGAGAAGCTGTACAAGGTGGCGGGGTCGAAGGAACCGAACGACCTGCAGTTCGTGGCGGAGGGACTCTGGGTGCTCGACCAGGTCGATCAGCCGACCAACAAAGCGTTCCTCATCAAGCCCGAAGACGGCAGCGTCATCCGTGAGATACAAACCGACGCCCTGCACGCAAGCGGCATCACCTACGGCAACGGCGCGTTGTGGATTGGATCGACGAAGGGCAAGAACGCACAGGACCCGCCGAAAACACTGAAGGTGGATCCGAAGACAGGCAAAACGCTGAAGACGTTCATCACGCCGGGTTCCGGTCTCTACGGGCGCATGAGCGCCGAGCGCGGTGACACCCCGTCAGGTGCGCACGGCCTGAAATGGCTCGACGGCAAATACTGGATGGCCGTGCCGGCGGCAAACAAAGTGTTCCTGATGGAACCGGAGACAGGCGAGATCGTCCGCAGCATTCCCGGCCCTGGCAGCACGCCGCGCACGCACGGCATGGCCGTCGACAAGAGTATGTTGTGGGTCATCAACTCCGACGACCGGGCCATCTTCAAACTGGACACCAAAGACGGCCACGTCGTCTCGAAGATCCAGCTCAGCAAGGAAGATCCCGTTCCGCACGGGCTCGACATGGATCGCAACGGCGTCCTGTGGTACTGCGACGCCGCAACCGGCTGGATGTGCAAGCTGGTGTGAAATTCACACCGGAGATCATGAGGTTAGGAGAATTCTTTTCGAAGAAATTCCTCCTAATCTCCTAGTCTTCTGTTGAATTTATTTCGGGAAGGGTTTCAAGGTAGCGCCCCCTGCGGGCACGGGCGTCCGGGCGGTGTTCAACACCATCGACTGAAACGTGTAATACGCGACGACGCCGACCATCTCAATCGCTCCCTGCTCACCAAAACGCTGGACGACGCGCGCGTAGGTCGGATCGCTCACGCTGTGGTTCCGCAGCAGCTCAGTGCAGAAATCATGAATCAGCTCTTCATCCGGCGCCATGCCGGCGGGCCGGCGTCCGTCTGCGATCGCGTCGGCGATCTCGCGGCTCAAGCCTTCTTTCAGGGCGATCGGGTAGTGCACGTACCACTCGTAGCTCTGCGTAAAGTGGCGCGCCGTTATGAGGATGATGAACTCGTTGAGCTTTACCGGAAACACCGTGCGATAGCGCAGATAGTCGCCCATCGCCATCGCCCGCAGCATCACTTCCGGACTGCGCAGGAGCGGCACGAACGGGCCAAAGACGTCCTGTTTACGATTCGCGCGAAATGCCTCAGAGGCCTTCCGCTGTTCCGGAGTCTGCTTTTCGGGTGGAACCGCCGGCAACCGATCCTGAGTCATGACCGGCATCGTAGCAAACAGCAGAATGGCGGCGACGACAAGAAAACGAAGCATCTGTTGAATCTCCAATCCCCAATCCCCAATCGCCAATCCCTAGGGAAGCGCGAGCAGTCCCGCCCACATCAGACTGCGCCCCCGACCTGTCTCGATGTCGTATTTGCGGACGAACGACAGCCTGCCGTCCGCGCCGATGCGGAACACCGCGAGCGATGCCGGCACAAGCGTGTCCGTCCCGTTATGCCGTTTGGTGACCGCGTTCTGATTGGCCGCGATCAAGAGTCCCGACTGCGCATCGAGCGTAAACGTGCGTGCGTGCATCCCGCCGCTGTCGATGTTCTGGACGCGAGTGGGCTCGCCGGTTTTCTGATCGATCGCATACACCCCGATGGTGTTTTCTCCGCCTTCCCACACGGCCCTGCCGTCGACCTGCGTCGTCCCGCTCGCGCGATTGCTGATGTACACGAACCGGCCGTTTGGATGAACGTGTATGGCGCCGGTCATCTGCGCCGGCTTGCTCGCCGACGGGTGATCGAGCGTGTCTTTGGTGAAGAGCGCTTGTGGCTCGAACGACTCGCCGCCGGCGGCGCGGTACACCTGCAGTTGGTTCTGGCGCTCCAGATTCAGGTACATGAAGGGCTGCGTCGGATGGAAATCGACATGACGCGGCTGAAATCCGATGCCCCCATTCGGCGCGATCGACTGACGGTTGGTCACGACGCCGTAGTTGTACGAGTAGATCTTCAGCGCGCCCGGATCTTCGGCACGGCCGGGCGCCGGTCCATTGCCCCGCGTCACCATGACGACCATCTTGTTCGATGGATGCACGCGGATTTGATGCGCGTAAATACCGCCGTCGACGGGCGCGGGCTGCGCAACTTCGGAACCGAGCGTAGCGTCGGCGTTCAGCGTGTGGACGCTGAGGCTACTCGGGTTGTTGTAGGCAATCAGCACGTGTGAGGCATTCGCATCGAGGGAGAGGTGAACCGGCCGATGGCGGATCTCGATTGGGTGCCCGTGCGCCGTCAATGCGCCGGTCGCCGGATCCACACGGAAGGCGGTGACGCCGTGCCGGTCGCCCTGCATGCCGTTGCTCCATGCCGCGTAGAGGAATCTCTTCCCGGGATGCGGCCAGACGTATTGCACGGCAAACGGCAGCGCCACGCTCGATGTCTTCGTCAACGATGCATCGGAGGCCCGCACCGCGTAGGTTGCCAGTTCCGGACCGTTCGCGGCATAGAGAACCAGCGGTGAGTGCGGCTGTTGCGCCTGGACTCCGCCGCTGACAATCGCCACGACACTCGACAACACGAGCAGAACGCGTCTCATGCGCACATTTCCTATTCCAACCCGAGCAGCCTGGCCGGGTTCTGTTTCGCGAGGCGATCCAGCTCCTGATCGGAAAATCCCTTTTGCCGCAGCGCTTCGAGAAGCGTGGCGAATCCATCCGCCGGCATCTCGGCGCCACCCTTGCCCAGATCCGACGACACGATCGCATGTTCGACGCCGATGCTGCGGATGTCGGCAGCGATGCGATCGACGCGCGCGCGCGCGTTGGGACCCTGCATGGTATCGCCGGTGAATTCCACGAACACACCGAGCGATGCCGCGCGCTTTGCCTGCTCGACGGTCAAGGATGTCGGGGTAGACATTCCGTGAGTGGCCACCATTCCGCGCACGCCGAGCTTGCGTCCTTCCTCGAACATCAGCAGCGCTTCTTGGGCCGACACGTGGCCGCTCGCGAGAACCAGGTTGTGCTTCGCGATTGCCGCGATCACAGCTCTGGTTTCGGCCAGCAACGCGCCGTTCTGCGATACACGGACGAATGGACGAGTCGCCTTGCCCGTGCGGACCTGGTTCTCGGCGTCGAACGTGGACATCCACACCACGCGTCCAAAGCCGCCGTTGGCCTGCGCCATGTGTTCAACCGCGTGGACGTTCATCCCACCGACCGGCAGATTGAGATCGATGCCGCCGAACACCTCGATGCCTGGCGTGGCCTTCCGCGCCAGCAGCGCGAGACCCGCGGTCGGGTCGAAGTGACTCTTCAGCACAATCGCACGCAGCCCGCGCGTTTGCGCCTGCCGCGCCGCTTCGATTCCGTCGAGCACGCGAGGCACTTTGTCGGGATCGGAATGGACGTGGATGTCGACCGCCCCGCGCAGATCGCGCACGGTGTTCGGACCGGTCGCCTGTGGAATCGCCTGGCGTGCGCCGACGGCGGCGACAGCCAGTGCCATCACGACCGCGGCCATGATCGGTTTCATGTTCATTCGTGCCTTCGTGCCTTCGTGGTTTGGACGCGGCATGCTAACACGCTAGCCGGTTGCCGGTAGCCAGTAGCCGGTAGCTAGTAGCTGGTAGTCATAGCCGGTACTACACGAGTGCGAGAATTCGCGCCGGGCCACCGGTCGCTCCAGCGTGCTTCGGCGCGCCGACAACGACCGTGGCACCCGAGGGAGGGACGCGGCTGAGATTGGCCAGCAGCTCGACTCCGTATTTCCCCGCTCCGAGAATGGCGACATGCGCAACGAATTTCTGTGCCGCGCTGCCGTCGAGGCTCAGCGTATCCACTCCCACTCCGGAGATGTCGCGCTGTTGCACGAGGAAGCGCGCGGCCGCCTCGCCGAATCCCGGCGCGTGCATCACACCGTTCGTATCACGGTTGAGAAACCGATCGGGGCTGGCCGCGCGGCTGTCCCATCCGGCGCTCATGGCTACGAATGCACCGGCCGGCAAACGGCCGTGCCGCTTCTCCCATCCGAGGACATCGTCCACCGACAGCAGCGTATCCGGATCCCGCGCAGCGCGATCGACGATTGAGATGACCGCCAGTGGCGCAACCAGGCGTCCCGGCTCGATGCGTTCGGCTGACGCTGCGCCAGCGAAAAAATGCGACGGCGCGTCCACGTGCGTGCCCGTATGCTCGTCGAAAGTGACCTCGTTCGCCGAAAATCCGTCGCGCGCAACGGAGAACCGTTCTCGAACAACGATGGCCTTATAGCCGGGATACACAGGAAGCGCTGGCGAGAGGACGTGCGTGAGATCGACGACATCGCGGAAACCTTTCGGCATCCGGACGACAGTCTGGGCCAGCGCCGCCGAACTTTCCGCCGCCGCACACGCTGCAACGGCGCCGATGAAACCCCGGCGCGACATCTCCCGCTCGACGCTTTCGAGAACTGCTGGTGCGCACATACGCCCTCCACTAAGCCCTTAGCCCTAAGCCCTAAGCCCTATCTGTAAGTTTCTCCATGTACATGTAAGTTGGCTGTGTATATCCATCGTGTGTCATGTATCTGGTAATCCGATAACCCAACTTCTCGTAGCGGGCGACGAGATGGGGCAGCTGCACACGCGCGCCGAGTCGTACACCCGGCGCGTTCGCCTCGTCCGCGCGCCTCTCGATGTATTTCACGAGGGCAAGCCCAATCCCACGCCGCCGGAATGCCGGCAACACCGACAACCGGCTGAAATAGAAAAGGCCGTCGTTGTGCACTTCGTAAAACGCGAAACCGACGATGTGGTTCTGGAGCTCAGCGACCACTGCCCGGCCACGACCGAGGCGCCTGCGTACGGTATCAACTGTCTCAGCGTGGGCCGCGGAAGGGGGGTCGAGAACCAGTTTGTACTCGCGAAAGGCATCCAGCATGACGTCGAGGATGGCCGGCACGTCCCTGTCGGTGGCCTCGCGCAGCGCCATCTCGTTTTGTTTGTTTGGTTTCGGGTGCTCCAACGTTAACTCCAAACAGGGGAACCGCCGGTGGGGGGCTTTGCGTCTTATAGGACAGGATATTTTATGGGTTCTGTAAAACGGTTGATTTGCGCAATACGCGGGCACGAAGAGTATCTGCACTTCGAAAAGAACCGGGTCTACCTCCAGTGTGTCGGGTGCGGACAGGAATCTCCCGGCTGGACGGTCGAATCGCGCCGGCCCGTCATTCGCTTCCAATCGCGGCCTGCGGTTAAGGCGAGCCGGGCGCTTCTCCGAAAAATCGCCTAACCTTCGTCGCCAGGTCGCCGACACGAATACTGCCGGCTTGCACAGTTTTTGCGTTGATGCCGCGCAGGTGAAGGCGCCGGCCTGCCTGGATATGCGCCAGGCCCGCCCTGAGCTCGGCGAGGCTGAGATGGCGAACGGTCATTCCGGGCACTTCACACGCAGATAGGGAAACTCGATCCGCCGTGTTTTGCCGTTTGCCGTTCCACTCACCCACGCGAGGAGCGTGCCGGCTTTGCGCGTGTAGCCGATCTGCTGCGGAAAATCGTGCGTGCGGTTTTCGAAAAGCAGCTCGCGATCGGTGACCTGCGTTGACAGAAACGTCGCCGTCGATTGTCCCGAGGGATGGGCGATGTAAGCCAGCCGGTCTCCCTGTTCACGCAGGACGATGGTTTCGTACTCCGTCAGTTTGCCGTCGCGAATGGTGCGGCTGACGCCGATCATGCTCCCGCCCTTTGGCGTGGTCCATATCTCTTCCACCGTTCGATTGCGGTCCGTCAGCTCCCAGCATCCCTGCAGCCACGCGGCACTGTCGATCGTCGCGGGCGCTTGCGCGGACGCGGCGCCGCCGGCGAACACGACACACGCGATCACGAGCTGTCGTGGCGTCACGTTGTTTTTTCGAGGGTGACCGATAAAGCGACGGCGTCTTTCAGCGTGTTGGTCACCAGGCATCCCCGTTCGGCTACTAAAATCAGCTTTCGCATGAGGTCTTCGTCGCTGTATGTCGCTGAAATTCGCAGCGTCATGGCCTCGAACCGCTCAGGAACCCCGCCGATCGTTCCAGCCACGGTGATGTGCACATTCGAGACGTCTGCCTCGCGCGTGCGCACCGCCGCCAGCAAGGTGCTGAGGAAACATCCGCCCAGCGAGACGAGCAGATACTCCCCGCCAAGCGGGCCGCGATCGTTGCCGTCTTTTTCCCTGGGGCGGTCCACGAACACCGTGTGCGACCGGGCTGTCGCCTTCCCGGTGGACGGGCCATCCTGCTCGATATCTACGCTTATCGTTCGTGGCATGAATGCAAAATCCTAACAGGACCAAAGGATCAGGACTGTCGCGTCATGGGAACTGCGCGGGCGGCACGCGCCGCTTGGTCGCCTGCTCGAACGCGTAGGCGATCTCGAGCAACCGCGGCTCGGTGCACGGCATCCCCGTAAAGCTGATCCCCATCGGCGCTGGCTTCGCGTCGAACCCGTCCGGAAAGGGGGAGCCGGCGCATTCGCAACGAAGCCGAACGGCACGATTACCGTCGGATATCCGGGTTTGGCGGCGACAGCAACGCCGGCATTCCCGGCGAATATAACCGCGTCGAGGCGCTCGCCTTGCAATACCGCACCGATGCCCTCCGGGCCGCTCAACTTTACGTCTTTGTCACGATCGGCGCGATAGCGCGCGCGATCGGCCGCTAGTTCCATCTCATCGGAATTGTCCAGCTGTGCCTGGCCATATTTGATGGCGCCGGCAGACTCGAACTTCCGGTTCCACTCGCGAAGCTCCGTGAGTGTCTTCACCGGCGATCTCGGACCGAGCGATTGGAGCCACGCGTTGAAGTCGCGCTTCATCCCGTACTTGAACACGACGGAGCAGCCTTCATCTTTGCCCTTGGCTTGATTGGGTCCGCTGCATACCGGCCACATCGGCTGGTGCGGAATGTCGGCAGGATCGACGATCGTCGCGCCCTGCGCGCGCAGCACCGCGATGGCCTCGCCGATGAGAGCGCCGTGGCGCGCTTGGTCCACGAACACTTTTCGCGGCACGCCAAGGCGGGCACCTGAGAGACCCTGCCTGCGAAGAAAACGCGTGTAGTCGTTCGACGGCACCCGCGGACAAGTCGCCGTCGCGGGATCTCGCGCATCTGGCGCGGCCCCTTCGAGGACACCAAGAATGATCGCCGCGTCCTCGACTGTTCGCGCCATCGGACCCGCGGTGTCCTGATCGGCGGTAATCGGAATGATTCCGTAACGGCTTATGCGCCCTACCGTCGGCTTCACTCCTACGAGGAGCGCCTGGTTGGACGGCGACAGAATCGAGCCAGACGTTTCCGTTCCCACGTTGGCGGCCCAAAAGCTGACGGCGGTGCCCGCGCCGGAGCTCGACCCCGACAACGGCAGCGCCGGACGACCATCGTTGAAGCCGGGACGCGGATCCGGACGCGGGTCGTACGGGTTCATCCCATATCCGTTGATCGCGTTGTAGTTTCCGGGCATGCCCGCCGCTACCCAGTTGGCGAGTTCGGTCATGTGCGTCTTGGCGATGATGATGGCGCCCGCGTTACGCAAGTTCCGGGTTAGTGCCGCATCGTAAGGAGGCACAAATCCGCGAAACGCCAGCGCTCCGCCCGTTGTCGGCATGTCGGTTGTGTGAATGTTGTCTTTCAGGGCGATCGGAATGCCGTGGAGCGGACCACGAACCCGGCCCTGCCGCCGTTCGCGGTCGCGGAGATCCGCCTCTTCGAGCGCACGCGGATTCAGCGCCATGATCGCGTTCAGGCGCCCGTCGTAGCGTGCGATTCGATCCAGGTATTGCAACACGAGCTCTCGCGACGTGACCCGCCGCTGCCGCATCGCGTCCTGCATGTCGGCGATGGACGTTTCGACGACAGAAAACGGCAGCTGTTGAGCCCGCACCGAAAAGACAAGGGCGACAATCACGGCCGCGCTGGCGAACTTTCTACTTTTCACTTTTCACTTTTCACTTCTCGACGTTCGACTCTCGACGACTGTGGACCGTGGACTGTGGACCGTGGACTGTGGACCGTGGACTGTGGACCGTGGACCGTAGACTCTGTCCCCTACCTGCCCACTTTCCAGTGCGCCATCCCTCGCGCCACGGCCGCGCTCCACTCCGGCCTCCCATGCAACTCGGCAATCGAACGAGGCGGCAGCGGATCGCGCGAAGGAGGCTGAATCACCATCTGATACCACGCGACATCGTGCCAGCCGCCGAATTTGAACCCGATGTCCCGATAGACGCCGACGAGCCTGAACCCGAATGCCTCGTGAAGCCCGACGCTCGCGGCATTGGGCAGCGTGATGCCTGCCGTGGCTTTGTAATAGCCGAGCTGGCGCAGGACGTCGAACAGCGTGGAATACAACGCCCGCCCGGCTCCATGTCGCGCGTGGCCGCTGCGAACGTAGATCGCCGTGCTGACCGACCATCGGTAGGACGCGCGCTCGTTGTGCGGGACGGCGTAGGCATATCCGACGATGGTGCCGTTGTCCTCGAGGACGATCCAAGGACGGTCTGCCCCGATCCGCGCGATGCGCGCCGCCATCTCGTCAGCCGTCGGCGCAATTTCCTCGAACGAGATCGCGCTCCGCTCGCAATACGGCGCATAGATCGCGGCAATCGCGGAAGCATCGGCAGCGGAGGCGAGTCGAATCGATGGCATGGCTCAATAGTAATTCCTAAGTTCCTAAGTTCGTAGGTTCGTGGGTTCGTGGGTTCGTGGGTTCGTGGGTTCGTGGGTTCGTGGGTTCGCGCTCATCGTGCCATCGTGTGATTTCATCGCGTCATCGCGTTCTTTCGTTCTCATGCCTTCGTGTCTTCGTGGTTCGTGTCTTCGTGGTTCGTGTCTTCGTGGTTCGTGCCTTCGTGGTTCGTGTCTTCGTGGTCCCGTCATCGTGTTTTGCGGGCCATCCCTTCGTACATGAACGTCAACGCGCGCGGGCCAGGAAGGTAGCCGGTGCGCAGGTTGGTAATCGTGAACCCCGCATCGCGTACGAGATCGTCGATTTTCCGGTTCAGGTGGCACCCGCCGGTGAACCGCCGCCATACCGGGGTCAGCCGGTTCTGCCACGTCCGGATGCCGCCATCCGCGGCGAGCCCGTGCTCGATGAAGATGAAGGTGCCGTCGCTCGCAAGCACGCGCCATATTTCGCGCAGCGCCGCGCCGGCATCGGGAATCGAGCACAACGCCCACGTCACCACGGCCGTATCGACAGACGCATCGGCGAGCGGCAGGCGGGCGGCATCCTGCTCGATGAGCTCCACGCGAAACGGTCGCGGCGTCGCACGGACGCGCGCCATTTCGAGCAATTCGGCTGAGGCATCGACGCCGTAGAGCCTGGTGACGGCGTTCGTGTAGAACGGGAGATTCAAGCCCGAACCAATGCCGACCTCGACCACAACGCCGCGAGCGGCAGGGACATGCGCGGCGCGAAGCCGGGTCGCATCCTCGCGCGCCATGGCGAAATGGATGAGTCCGGGTAATACCCGCCGCTCGTAAAAGCCTCGATGATGGCCCAATTTCCCGTATAAGATCCAAATTCCCGTTACCGGTAAAGTTACAAGGAACTGCGACAGTATAGGTTTGACTTCCAATTTCCTCGCGCTAGAATTCCTTTCGCAACCCTTTCACAAGCTCCACCTACGGAGGTACGGGTATGAAGCAGAGACTCGGTCTGGGGATCCTGCTCGGTCTGGCCATGCTTTTCCTGGTGCCGGCAGAGTCTTCGGCTCAGAGCGCGATCGTTGGCCTGCTCACGGATGATTCCGGAGGCGTGCTTCCTGGAGTGACCGTCGAAGCCACCAGTCCCGCGATGATTGAAGGCGCACGCTCGGTCGTGACCGACAATCAGGGCCGCTATCGCTTCGAAGCGATGCGCCCGGGCACATACAAGCTCACGTTTGCACTCACGGGTTTCGGCACGGTCGTGCGCGAGGGCATCAGCCTGCCCTCGAACTTCACCGCGACGGTCAACGCGGAGATGAAGGTCGGCGCCCTCGAAGAAACCATCAACGTGTCGGGCACCGCGCCACAGGTCGACGTCCAGCAGGCGTCGCGCACCACGGTGATCGCACGCGACGTCATCGACACGCTCCCGATTTCGCGCAACGTCATGGGCCTCGGCGTTCTTGCGGCGGGCGTCAAACCGAATACTCCCGATGTCGGCGGCATTCAGACGACCGAACAGGTCGGTCTGCGCGCCCGCGGCCTGGGCGGCTTCGACGGCGAGCAGCAGGTCGAGGGCATGTCGATCCAGAGTTACGAGGGCGGGTCGCAGAGCTTTTTCGACGACACACTGCAGTCGGAAATGACGGTGACGACCTCCTCGATTCCCGCCGACACCGGTGGCGGCGGCGTTCGCCTCAACATGATTCTCAAGGACGGCGGCAACCAGTTCAGCGGCTCGGCGTTCATGGGCGGCACGAAGGGCACCTGGCTGGCCAACAACATCGACGACAACTTGCGCTCGCGCAATTTCGCGGTGGCCAACGGCATCGACCATCTCGAAGCGTTCACCGCCTCGCTCGGCGGCCCCATCCTTCGCGACCGGCTGTGGTGGATCTTCTCGGCCCGCCACCAGTCGACCGAGACGACGATCGCCAACGTGCCGAAGTACGTCACGACGGCGTCGGGCGAAACGCTGAAAGCGACCAACGACTTGTACGTCCGCAGCCTGTCGACGCGTCTGACGTGGCAGGCGTCGCAGAAGTACAAGATCGCCGGCTTCTTCGAGCGCTGGTGGCACAAAAAGGGTCACTCGATCGGCTTCGGCACCGACGTGCGCGCCGGCGAGCAGCGCGACCCGAAAAACGCGCATCATGCGATCGGCAATCTGAAGGTCACCGCTCCGGTGACGAACAACTGGCTGTTCGAAGCCGGGTACTCGTTCGCCGAGTTCTACTGGAAAGGCGGGCCACCGACCGGATCACCCGCACAGCTCGCCGAAGACGACGATCTTCTCGCCCGCGTGGGTCGCCACGGCCCAGACCGGCGACAGCGCGTTGAACCGCAACTTCCCTGACAGGTGCGCCTACTCGACGGGCTGCACGGCCTGGAACACGACCCGCGCGCAGCGTCAGGAAAGCGTCCGGAACGTGTTCAAGACGTCCGCGTCGTACGTCACCGGCTCGCACAACATCAAGATCGGCCTCGAAAACACCTGGGGCCCTGGCCGCCAGCGCAAGAACACGCGCAACGGGCACCTGACGGTGAGCTACAACAACAACCTCGCCAATCAGGTGAGCGTCTTCAACAACCCGACCATCCAGCCGGCGTACGTCGCGTATGACGTCGGCGTCTTCGCGCAGGACAGCTGGACGTTCAAGCGCCTGACGGTCAATCCGGGTATTCGCATCAACTGGATCGAGACCGGCATGTATGAAAGCAGCATGGCTGCGGGCCGCTTCGCGCCGGCGCGGTTCATCGAAGAAGAGAAAGGCCTGATCGACTTCGGCGCCGACTACTCGCCCCGCCTGAGCGCGGTGTACGACCTGTTCGGCGACGGCCGGACCGCCCTGAAGACGAGCTGGAGCAAGTACTACCGCAACTACGACGGCGACATCGCGGCGGGCGCCTACGGCAAGGCCGGCGAGCGCAGCGAGAACCGTCAGTGGTTCGACCTCGATCTCATTCCGGGCACGAACACGCGCCGCGTCGGCGCCATCGCCTGCAACGTCACGGGCGCCAAGGTGCTGCCGAGCGATTGCGACGGCGTCGCCCAGGACAACGAGATCGGCACCAGCCCGAGCAACGGCAACTTCAGCGCGCCGACGCGCGCCGACCGGACGCCGGTGAATCTGCAGCGTCAGTACAACGACGAGTTCACCGCGGGCGTGCAGCACCAGGTGCTGCCGCGCCTCGCCGTCGGCGCGATGTTCTACAAGCGCAAGATCGCCGACATGTGGTTCGAAGATCGGCCGCACATCACCCTGGCCGACTACTCGTCGTTCGTGCTCCCGCTGCCGGCGGCGAACATCAACCGCGACCCGGATGTCGCGGAAGTCGTCGATCCGAACAGCTCGGTCACGATCTACAACCTGGCCGCGGCCAAGGGCCCCACCTTCAACTCGGGTGTTCTGGATAGCAGCGACACGGACAACGAAACGCGGTACACGGGTTTCGAAGCGAACTTCAGCACGCGGCTTCCGGGCGGCGCGCTGCTATTCGGCAGCTGGACGATGGAAAACACGCTGCAGCGGTGGTGCGACACCGACGACAACCCGAACGGCCCGACCTCGACCGGGCAGTTCAGCGCCAGCGATGCCACCACCGGCGTCGCCGCATCGTTCGGCGGACGTTTCTGCGATCAGACCAACTTCAACTATCCGATGCGGCACGAGTTCAAGCTGGCAGGCAATTACGCGCTGCCGATGGGCTTCGACTTCGGCGGCGTGGTGCAGAGCTACGCGGGATCCGAGCGCGTGATCTCCTGGACGCCGGATGCGGTGCAGTTCCCGGGAGCCCAGCGGACGAAATCGGAATCGGTCGTGCTCAACGAGCCGGGCTCGTTGTTCATGGATCGGTGGAATCAGGTCGACATCAACGTGCGCAAGAACTTCCGGCACAACAACCACGTCATCACGCTGCAGGTTGACGTGTTCAACGTGCTCAACTCGAACGCGATCCGCGGCATCAACAACACCGTCGGCACGAGCCTCGGACAGGTGACCAACATCATGGTGGGCCGCTTCCCGCGGCTGGCCCTGAATTACAAGTTCTAACCACGAAGACACGAAGACGCGAAGGCACGACCGGGGCGGGTGGCTCAAACCACCTGCCCATTTTTTTTGCCACCCACGATCGACACAGAGGCACAGAGACACAGAGGCGGCGACGGTGATGACAAAAACGCCGCGCCGTCGATGAGTTCTTCTCTGTGCCTCTGTGCCTCTGTGTCAAAAAACTGCGATCCCTTGGGTGTTCGCGGTGCGTCCTACCCTGTGCAACAGCCGGGCGCGACGCAGATGAGCATGTAACATGTCGCTGAGTCCCGCACATACATGGCACATCACACGAGCACGTGGGCGGTCGCCCTGTGTCTTCTCAATGCCACGGCCTACGCCCAGGAATCGATCGCGGTTGATGAAAGGCGAAAACAGGCGACCGCGATCCGCGTCGCCGATGATGCGATCCGCATCGACGGGCGATTGCTCGAAGAAGTGTGGCAGGACGCACCTGCTGTAACCGATTTCATCCAGAAGGAGCCGATCGAAGGCGCTGCCCCAACCGACCGGATGGAGGTGCGGTTCGCCTACGACAACGGTGCCCTTTACGTCGGCGCGCGGATGTTCAGCGCCGTCCCCTCGACCATTCAAGCGCCGCTCGGCCGCCGCGATGAGATCGACACGCAGGCCGAAAGCATGTTCATCTCCCTGGACACCTATCGCGATCGTCGAACCGCTTACACCTTTGGCGTCAGCGCTTCAGGCGTTCGTTACGATCGCCATTACCCGCGCGACGAGGAAGAAACCTTCGACAACACGTTCGAGCCCGTGTGGGAAGCTCGAACGTCAATCGACGCCCAGGGGTGGACGGCTGAAATGTGGATTCCGCTCGCGCAGCTCCGCTTCAGCGATCAGCTCGATCACATCTGGGGCCTCAACATCGGACGCTTCATTCCCACGCTGGATGAACGGGTCTATTGGGTGCCGATTCCGCGAACGGAAAGAGCCTGGGCCTCGCGCTTCGGCGACCTCAGCGGTATTCACGGCATCAGCCGCGGCAAGCGGTTGGAACTGCTGCCGGTGGTGGTGGGATCGTCAACGATGAACGCCAACAGGGATCTCGCCAACCCGTTCGACGACGGCCGGAATTTCGCCGCGCGGGTGGGTACGGATCTCAGGATGGGTCTCGGACCCTATCTCACCCTCAACGCGACGTTCAACCCCGACTTCGGGCAAGTCGAAGCCGACCCGGCGGAAGTGAACCTCTCGGCTTTTGCGACGCGATTCCCTGAAAAGCGCCCCTTTTTTACCGAAGGTGCAGCGCTGTTCAACACCGCCAATCAACGCAAGTTCTTCTACTCACGCCTCATCGGCGCCAGGCCGGTGGGTCCGGCCAGTGATGACTTCGTCGACTATCCGCGGGAATCGACGATTCTTGCCGCCGGGAAAGTCAGCGGCAGGCTGCAGTCGCGCACCTCGGTCGCGGTCCTTGGCGCCGTCACGAGTGAGGAGTACGCACGGCTTGGCAACCTGGCAAGCGGGGCGATTGCGAAAACCCGCGTCGAGCCGTACGTCACCTACGCCGTCGGACGCCTGCAACAGGAATTCGGGCAATCCGGTTCGACCGTCGCGTTCGAAGTAGGCAACACGCATCGGCAGCTCGAAAAGGGGGATCCCTTGGCCAACCTGCTGATCCGCAACGCACTGACTTACGGCGGCGACATGTACCTGCGTCTCAAAGGCGGAGAATACGAACTGGTCTGGGGAATGATGGGAACCCTCCTCACGGGCGAGCCCGGCGCGCTCGAAGCCCGGCAACGCGCGCCCGAACATTTCCTGCAGCGGCCGGACAAAGACTATGCGCTGCTCGATCCGGATATGCGGTCGATGTCCGGATTTTCACAGACCCTCAACTTCACGCGGCTCAGCGGGAGACACTGGCTGTTTGGCGTGCAAACCGTTTACGACACGGTCGGACACGATGTCACGCAGCTCGGGCAGATGAGCGCGGCCGACGGCATTCAGCCGTCCGCACACATTACCTACCGCGAAACCATACCCGGACGAGTGTTCCGCAACTACTCGATTCGCGTCAGCCAATCCAATGAATGGAACCACGGCTGGAACCGACAGACCGGACTGCTGCAGACGACCGTCAACCTCACCTGGGCGAACTTCTGGACCACGTCAGTGGCGGCCGGGCGTAATCTGCTTACCAACAACGCGACGCTCACGCGGGGCGGCCCGCTCATGCGGGTGCCCGCCGGCTGGACGATGAGCGGCACCTTCGGCAACAACCCATCGGCGCAAACGCGGCTCACCGGTTCGTTCAACGCGGTGCAGAACGATCTCGGCGGGAAAACCCGCCGCGCCAACGGAACGCTGGCGTTTCGCCCGGGTCCGCAGTGGCAGTTGTCGATCGCACCGACCTACGAACGTCTGACCGACGCGCAGCAATACGTCTCGACACTCGACGGGGGCCGCCCCCTCACCTACGGCAGCCGATACGTCTTTTCGTACATCGACCGCAGCACGGTGTCGACGGAATTCCGGCTGGGATTTACGCTGAAGCCGGACGTGAACCTCGACGTCTACGCCGAGCCGTTTGCGGCGTCCGGACGCTATTACGACTTCGGCGAGCTTCTGGCGCCGGGAAGCCTCGAGCGGATTTTCTACGGCAGCGATGGAACGTCGATCACGACGTTGAGCAATGGCGACAAGGTCGTATCAGCCGACGGGGCTTCCTTCACACTCCGCAATCGTGACTTCAACATCCGTTCATTTCAGAGCAATGTCGTGCTGCGTTGGGAGTGGCGTCCGGGAAGCTCGATGTACGTCGTCTGGCAGCAGAATCGCGACGCGCGCGAAGTGACCGGCGCCCGCGTGGGATTCGGCGACATGGCGAGATCCCTGCGCGCGCCGGGCTCCAACATCTTCGTGGTCAAGACATCGATCTGGCTACCGGTTAACTGAGGCCCTGCCCGCGGGTTAGCCGGCGCTGCCCGCGGCGGGCAGACGAACGTCGTAGCCTTTCAGCTGCTGGATGATGTAATTGTGGACCTCGTCCAGCGTCTTGAACGGGCTGTTGGAATGCAGTTCGAGATCGAAGGCCATGTCGCCGGGACCCCAGGAAATCCAATCGATGCCGGGCTTGACGAGATTGCGGGCGTTGAGCGCGCCACGCAGCGACTCGATCTGAAAACCCAGAAGCGCGTTGCTGTTCCAGAACTGCGCGTATTGCAGACGATCGACGGGCGGCTTTTCTTTGTATCTGAACTCCCCGCCCCAGCTGCGCCTGCCGAGCGGCGGGTAGTAGAACTCCTTGATCGCCTCGTCAACCGTCGCCACTTCTTCCACGAGGGGAATGAAGACGGCGAGCACGCCGAGATCGGCGTAGCGCCCGGCGAGATAGGCATTTTTCGGATGCTGCAGACGGAGCTGAACGCCGGCGCCGACCGATTCCGCGTCCTTGCAGAACCGGACGATCTCGCGCTCGTCGGAGTTCGGACGATGCTGCGCGTCGAGACTGAACAGGTCCACGCCTCCCTGCTTCTTGACGATCTCCTGCATCTGCGCTCTGGTCATGTCGAGCGTCGCGGCCGCCGATCGCACCCGCTGCCCCGTGTGCATCTTCTCCTTGAGCGAGCCCGGTGCCGGTTTGAACTGGCTCCAGCTCGGAGGAGCCTGTGCGAACGCTTGGCGCGCCATCGCTGCCATACCGAGGACCGACATGCCGAAAACCCGACGATTCATAGAGTCTCCTTTCGCTGCTACTTTGCCTGGTTCGGCCGGAGCGTGAGCTTCTGCACGCGCCAGCTGGTCAGCTCGCCGACATACAGCTCGTTTTCGTTGCGGCAATCGATCGCGTGCACCGTGCTGAATTCCTTGCTGAGACGTCCGGCGCGGCCGAATCTCCCGAGGATGCGGCCGTCGAGGTTTAGTTTGTAAATTTCGCCGTCCTGATCGAATTCGCGCGGGTCGTTCGAATTCGAGCTGTACAGGTATTGCTGGGCGCCAGGGGTGATGCATAGCGTCCACGGAGTACCGACGTTGATGAACTGCGTCTTGAACGTGCCGTTGTTGTCGAACACCTGAATGCGCCGGTTGTCGCGATCCGCCACATACAGGTTGCCCTGCGCGTCGGTTACGATCGAGTGCGGCACGTTGAACTGGCCCGGTCCGGTTCCCTGCGCCCCAAATGACTTGAGGAATCTGCCGTTGGCGTCGAACTTCGCGATGCGCGAGTTGACGTGACCGTCCGCGACGAAGATATTGCCTTGTTTGTCCCACGCGACGTCGGTCGGCCGGTCGAACTCGTCGCCCTCGACGCCGACGCCGACCGGCCCCGTCGGTTTGGCAACCGTGCCCATGCTGTTGACGCGATCCATGTTGGGCATCGGCAGATATTCAGGCGTGCGGCCGAGCACCATCTGAACCTTGCCTTGCGAGGTCGAACTTGACGATCGTCCCGGCGCCCTCGTCGACGATCCAGACGTTGTCCTGCGGATCGACGCGAACCGTATGCGCGAACACGAACCCGTAGAGCCCGCGGCCGATCTCGCGCAGGTACTTGCCGGTCTGATCGAACTCGAAGAGTCTCGCCGCGCCGTTACCCCTGTGAAAGTGGCGTTCGGTGCCGAGCGTCAGCTGAGGCGATCCGGTGCGCGTGTAGACGAACAGATGTCCGCGGGAATTGGTCGCCACGCCTGCCGCTTCGCCGATGTAGACATCGTCGGGAAGACCTTTCAACGGATCGACGGCGTCATAGGGAATTTCCGAAATCCGCAGCTGCGCGACTGTACTTGTGGCAGTGAACACCGCCACTCCAAGCATCACGATCGTCGCGCGCAGCGCAATATTCCTTGTTCTTTTTTCGTTCATCCTTATGCCACTCATGGAATCCTCCGGAGCGCTCACTTGGTGTTCGACGTCCGCGCTGGAGCCGCCGCACCAAGGATGAACTTCTGCGCACGCCACGCCACGATTTCGCCGACCAGAATTTCGTTTTCATTCCGGCAGTCGAGATCGTGCACCGTGGACAGCTCGCCGAGCGCCTTGCCCGACTTGCCGAACTTGCCGACCACAGTTCCATCCAGCTCCATTTTGAAAATCTCGCCGGTCACCGCATTCACCGAGGCCAGGTTCTGGTCGGGATTGGTGTTCGAGCTGAACAGATACTGGTGGGGTCCGGGGGTGATGCACACCGCCCATGGCGCGCCGACGTGTTCGTACATCGACCGCAGCGTCAGGTCGTTGCTGAAGACCTGAATGCGGCCATTGTTGCGGTCGCCGACGTAGATGTTTCCCTCCCTGTCGGCCGTGATCGAATGCGGAAGATGCATCTCTTCGGGCTCCCGGCCGCGCGTGCCGATGGTGGACGCCACGAACCTGCCGTTCTTGTCGTATTTGATGGCGCGGCTGTTGTTGTATCCGTCCGCGACGAAGATGTTGCCCTGCGCGTCGGTGACGACGTCGTTCGGCCGGTTGAACGCATAGGGATGCGGCGGCGGCATCGGCGCGATGGCCGGGCCGAGACCTTCGAGCGATTCGTGCCGGCGGCCGAGGATCATTTCGGGCCGCGCCGTATTCGGGTTCCACTTGATGACCGTGTTGGTGCCCTCGTCGACGGTCCAGACGTAGTCCTGCGCGTCCACGTAGACGCCATGCGCCATCGTGAAGGCGTATGAATTCCGTCCGATCTCGCGCATGAACGTGCCGTTCTGATCGAACTGGTACAGGTGCGAGCCGTCTCCGAGACGCGTGAAGATATACATCTGCCCGCGTGAATTGCGGGCGATCCCCATGGTTTCGCCGAAGTACATGCCTTCGGGAATCTTCAGGAAGTTCGGATCCGACTTCCACGGAATCTGCGGCGCTGTCGGGGACGCGAGCGCATGACGAAAGTTGGCACCCTCGGCGGGAACGGGCTTCAGGACGTTATTTGGCCGCGCACCTTGCACCGCGACAGGCGAAGAGCCCGGCTGCGGCTGCTGCGCGTGCGCGCTTGCAAGCACCAGCAGCCCGATACAGCCGATGCAAAAGTTTCGCGTCATACATACCTCCGAAGGGAACCAGACATTTTCGCGGGCGCGCGAATTGTAACCCGGGCGCGACGAGCGGAGACGGAAACGTCTCAGATTGTGGGACACGCGCGCCGTCGTTTTTGCCAGTGCGCTGACGATCGCGTAAAATCTGGAGTTATGCCTTTCCATCGCGTAGTGTGCCTCAGTGCGGCAATGATTCTCTCGGCCGCGGTTTCTTCCTACGGACAGTCGAAGCTCGAAGAACAACAAGCTCCGGAAAAACTGAAGCTCAGCAAGGCGGAAATGTCGCAGTTCAAGGCGCTTTCCGGACTCGTTGAGGCGGTAGACGCGGGCAAAGAGGCTGCGCCCGCCGACGTGAAAGTGACCGTACAAAATCACTTCATCAAGTCGTCGATTAACCTGTTCGTGCCCTACGTGCTCGAGATCAGCGCGGGACAAGTTCACGTCGTTTCCTGTGGCGCTTTACGTCCGCGCGGTGGCCAAGGGCAACCCGGCCGCGGCGGCGGCGCCGGTCTTCACGGACGTGTTCTTCGCCAACGCGAACAACTTCGTCAACGCCGGTGACACGATGCAGCTAATGCGCGCGATGGAGCTGCCTGCCGGCGAGTTCGACATCACCTTTGCGCTCAGCGAGGCACCGCCGCGCAACGCCAAGACGCCGCCGAAGCGCGTCGTGCACAGGCACTCGCTGGCGGTGCCCGACTATTCGAAGGAATTGACGACGAGCTCCATCATGCTCGCAAAAAACCTCGAAGAGTCGCCGCAGGTGCTCACGCCGCGCCAGCAGATGGAACAGCCCTTTACGATCGGCGGCCAGAAGATAACCCCGACTTTCACCCCTTCTTTCGCCAAGTCGGATGAGCTGCTCTTCGTGTTCCTCGTCTACAACCCGGGCGCGACGCCCGAGGGGAAGCCGGACCTCGAAGTGGCCTACACGGTGTCCCGCGCGGCTGAAGCGAAGCCGTTTGCGAAGATGCCGAACACGCAGTTCAACGCCACGACGCTTCCGGCGGAATTCAATTTGACCGCCGGGCATCAGGTCATGGTCGCGCAAGGTGTTCCGCTGGCGAGCTTTGCGCCGGGCGACTACAAGCTCGGCATCGGGATTACCGACAAGACGAAGAACCAGACAATCACGCGCGACATACCGTTTACTGTCATTCCCTAGCTGGTAGCCAGTAGCTGGTAGCCGCGAGAGCGAGGGGCGCACCTGACGCACCCCTCGCACCTAGCGCACCTGTCGCACCCAACGCACCGAACCCCAGCTAATCGCCAGTTTTGGAGATCTCCTGGTCTTACAGGATGAGACTTCTTGACTTGGTGTAACGCGTGTGAAAAATTCGCGGAAACGACGACAACTGCAACATACCGTAAAGCGAGGTTCTCATGCTGAATCGCCGCGAATTCATCGGGACCGCCATGGGTGTCGCTGCCTGCGCCGCGCGCGCCGCCGCGCTCCCGGGCGACAAATTCCGCTGGGCCATGAGCAGCCACATGTTCACGCCCATGAAGCCGCATCCCGAAGAGGGCATCAAGCTGGCCGCCCGGTTCGGGTTCCACGGCATCGAGCCGTGGGGCAACGAGCTGCAGCTCTACCTGAAGCAGCCGCCCGAGGTGTTCAAGAAGGTTCTCGACGCCTCCGGCATCGGCATCTCGTCTGTGGCCAGCGGCGGGAACTACTACGACACGGCGAACCTGCAGACGACGCTCGACAGCAACGCCGCCAATGCGAAGTTCGGGTCGTATTTCGGCATCAAGGCGCTCAAGGCGAACCTGAGCCGCCGGCTCGGCCCTGAAGACCTGAGTCCGGCGAACGCGAAAATTCTCGCTCGCAACCTCAACGAAGTCGGCAAACGCACACTCGAGCACGGTGTGAAGTTCGCCTTCCATCCGCATGCCTGGACGATCGCCGAGCGGGGGAACGAGGTCGCGATGATCCTCGAGATGACGGACCCGAAGCTGGTGTTCGTCACGCTCGACACGTGTCATGCCTCCGTCGGCGGTTTCGATCCGGTGAAGTTCACCCGCGATAACTATTCCCGTATCGCTCATTTCCATTTCAAAGACACGCTTCCCGTCTGGAGCGCGGGGAGAGGCTGGCGCGGTCCGGCACCGAGCAAGGAAGAGGAAGCGGCCATGGCGAAGAAGCTCGGGCTGCCCCCGTCGCCCGATGCGATCTATCAGAGGCTGGGGACTGGCGGGGTCGACTTTCCCGCCTTGATTCAGATTCTCCGCGAGCGGAACTACGACGGCTGGATCAGCCTCGACTTCAACTACGTGGACATGCCGCCCGGCGTGACGATCGAGCAGGACATGGCGGCGCACAGGAAATATCTCGTCGAGACGCTGAAGGCGTCTCTCAACCCGATGAAGTCTTAGCACCAAGAAGGAGAACGTCATGCCGAACGCATTCGCTCGTCGATCGTTCGCGCTCATCGTCGGCCTCCTCGTGATCTGCGTCGTGGCGCTCGTTCCAGCGGTTTCGGCCCAAAGCCAGGGGGCCGTAATTGGTGTCGTGACGGATGCCTCGGGCGCCGTGCTGCCAGGGGTCACGGTCATCGTCACGGGACCGGCACTGCAGGTGCCGCAGTTAGAAGCCGTCACCAACGAGCGAGGTGAATATCGCTTGAGTCCGCTGCCTCCGGGCGTCTTCACGATCACGTTCGAGCTCAGCGGATTTCAGACCGTGAAGCGTGAGAGTCTCCGAATCGCGTTAGGGTTTACCGCCACGGTGGACCAGGCCCTGGGGCTCGGAACGGTCCAGGAAACCGTCACTGTGTCGGGACAATCTCCGCTCGTCGACGTCACCAACCCAGCGACATCCGTGGACATGTCCTCGGAGTCGCTGGAGATTCTGCCGACAAACCGTGACGGCCTGAAAGCCTTCATGGGCACGATGCCTGGCGTGCGGACGAACCTGGACGTCGGCGCCTCGAGCATGAGCGACACGGTGCAGTTCAGATCCTACGGACAGTCGGGACAGTCGTGGCAGATGCTCGAGGGCATCATGTTTTCGACGCCCAACGCCGGCGGCGCGAACGGCAGCCATGTCGACTTCAACGCGCTCGACTCGACGCGCGTGCAAACCGTCGGCAGCAGCGCGGAGATGCCGCGGCGAGGCATCATGCTCGACGCGGTGATGAAATCGGGCGGCAACCAGTTTCACGGCGAGTTCGTCGCCTACGGCTCGTCGGGAGCGCTCGAGAGCAAGAATCTCTCCGACGAGTTGAAGGCACAGGGTGTCGTCGCAACGCCGGAGCTCCACAAGCTGTGGGACATCAGCGCCAGCGCCGGCGGCCGGATTATCCCGAACAAGCTGTGGTTCTTCGCCGCGGTCCGGCGAACGGGATTCGACCGCGAAATTTTCGACGCCTTCTACACCGACGGCACGCCGATGCTCAATCAGCGCCGGCTGCCCTACTGGTCGGGCAAGCTGTCCTACCAGATGAATCAGTCGAACAAGTTCGGCGGGTTCTACCACGACGCGAAGGAGCTCGAACACCGGGGCGGCAGCCGGTTCGTGCCGGCCGAATCGCGGGAAGTGTACGAGGGCCCGCTAGCCACCTGGGGCGGCAGCTGGCAGGTGGTTCACGGCAACGCCATGGTCGCGTCGGTGCAGAGCGGCGCGTTCTATCAGAAGGCGTGGTATTTCGCCGAGCCGAGCTACGAAAACATCCGCGCCGGCAACCCCGACACCCCGAGCGTGCACAAGATTCCCACGCTCGATACATTCACCAGCTACCGGACCGGTGATGCGACGAGCGACGGCCAGTGGCTGCATCGCTACCGCTATCCGACGAAAGGCACGATCACCTACTACAAGCCTGACTTTCTCGCCGGGAGCCATCAATTCAAGGGCGGCTTCGATTACATCAACTCCGGCTATCACCAGCGGCAGCGGGCCAAGCTCCCGGGCAATTATCAGCTGCGGTTCAACAACGGCGTGGCGACGCAGATGATCTCGTGGAACCACCCGGTGGAACCGTTGAACTACGGCAATTACCTTGGGATGTACGTCCAGGACGCATGGACGATCGGCCGCCGTTTGAATCTGCATCTCGGCCTTCGCTGGTCGAGCGAAAGCGCCTACGCGCCGCCGCAGTGCATACCGACGACCGAGTTCGCGCAGGGTGCGTGTTTCGGACACCTGGAACTCGCCCAGTGGACGACGGCGATGCCGCGCATCCACTTCGCCTACGACCTGTCCGGCGACGGCAAGACCGTCCTCAAGGGAGGATTCGGACGCTTCGCCAATCTCCGGGACCTGCTGCCGGAGCTGACGCGCGTCGCCAAGAACAACTCGCAGCAGACCACCTGGACGTGGCGCGATTTGAACGGCAATCGCGACTACAACACCGGCGAGGTGAACCTCGATCCAAACGGACCGGACTTCCAGGGCATCGCCGGCGTGACCAACACGGAGATCAACCCGGACGAACCCCAGCCGAAATCCGACGAGTGGTCGCTCACCTTCGAGCGCGATCTCGGGCGGAACCTCGCGGTTCGCGCCACCGGCGTCTATGCGACGAACTTCGACCTGCGGCGCCTCGAGGAGATCTACCGGCCGCGCACGGCCTACAACATCCCGATCACCAACCGGAACCCGGGCTACGACGGCCTCGTCAATACCGCCGATGACCCCGGCACCACCGTGACCTACTGGGAATACGCCTCGTCGCTTTCCGGGCTCGCCAATTCGTCGACGAGGATCATTCCGGCCGACGGCAAACAGACGTTCAAGACCATCGAAATCGCCGGCAATCGTCGGCTGAACGGCGGATGGCAGATGGCAGTGTCGTACACCGCCACGCAGGCTGACGCCTTCTTTTCGGACGAGCAGGCCGACAATCCCAACACCGAGATCAACACCTACAACAAGACGTGGGAAACCACCACGAAATTGTCCGGGGGCTACACCCTTCCCTGGGACGTCGTGATGTCGGCCACCTACGAGCGCCGCAGCGGCACGCCGCAGGCATCCAACTACCAGTTCTCGGGCGGCACCACGATCCGCACGATCGCGCTCAACATCGAGCCGGTCGGCACCATCAGCCTTCCGCCGACCAATCTGTGGAACATGCGCTTCGCCAAGCGGGTGCGTCTTGGCGGGCAGTCGATCGAGGGGCGGTTCGACTTCTTCAATATCTTCAACGCCAACTTTGTCACCTCGCAAAGCACGCGGGTCGGGCCCAGCTATCTGGTGCCGAGCAACATCATCCTGCCGCGAATCCTGCAGATGGGAGTGACCTATGAGTTCTGATACGCGCGATGCCGCGCGTTGACGTTCCGGCATCTACACGTCGTCGAGCGATCTCACCACGCGTGAAGGAGGAGGCAATGCCCTTGTCAATGCGGACCCTACGGTTGATGTTCATGTTGTTCGTCATCGCCCTCAGCGGCGTTATTGCGGTCACACCCGTCGTGGCCCAGACAGGAGTCGCGACAATTCTCGGCCAGGTCACCGATGATGGCGGAGGCGCGCTTCCCGGCGTCCTCGTCACGGTCAGGAGCCCTGCCTTGCAGGTGCCTGAAGTCACGGCGGTCACCGACGAACGCGGTGAATATCGGATCACGCCGCTGCCGATCGGCACCTATTCGGTGGAGTTCGCGTTGGCCGGCTTCCAGACGGTGAGGCTGCCAGACATGCGGCTCACCACCGGCTTCGTGGCCAAAATGGATCAGATTCTGAAGATCGGCCAGCTCGAGGAGTCCGTGACCGTGTCCGGGCAAACGCCGCTCGTCGACGTGACTCAGGCGTCGACCGCAACGACGCTCGAAACCGAGTCGCTGGAACTGATCCCGTCGGGCACCAACGGCATCGTCGGCTTCCTGGCGCACGTGCCGGGGGCGCAGTCGAATATCGAAGTCGGCGGGTCGGCCATCACCGACACCAACCTTTTCAACGCCAACGGACAGACCGGCGAAATGTGGTCGCTCCTCGAAGGCGTCTATGCCGCCGCCAGCCAGACGAGCACCAGCGGCACGCATTACAACTTCAACGCCATCGAAGAAGCCCGCGTGCAAACGAGCGGCAACGGCGCCGACACGCCGAAGCGCGGCATGAGCGTCAACCTCATCACCAAGACCGGCGCGAATACCCTTCATGGCGCGGCGGAGTACGCGTTCACGAACGGCGCCCTCGAGAGCGACAACATCACGGACGAGCTGAAACGGCAGGGCGTGGTCTCGGCGCCGAAACTGATTTTCCGCAGGGATGGCGGCGGCCAGATCGGAGGCAAGATCATTCAGGACCGTCTCTGGTTCTTCGCCGATCTTCGCTACCGGGAGGTCGAACGCGAAATTCCGTTTGCCGTGCGTCCGGACGGCTCGATCATCCACAGACCGCAGCATCAGTTCTTTCAGGCGTACAAGATGTCGGGGCAGATCAACCAGACGAACAAGGTCATCGCGTTCTGGCACCGCTATGGAGATCACGAGAAACGGTCGGCGAGCCAGTTCGTGCCGGAGCGCGCGATGGAACAGAACAATGCCTGGGGCGAGACATGGAAAGCCGAATGGCAAGCCACCTTCGGGCAATCGGTCACCTTGTCGGCTCAACACGGCCGCTTCGAGCATGTCAATCAGTTCCAGGGTTTCGCTCCGGGCATCCCGCGAAGCCGCGACATCGTGACGCTGATGGAGGATGGCGATGCGGTGTCCGACGGGCGCCATAGCACGACCGGGCACATTCACGATCGCGTGGTGCTGTCCTGGTACAAGCCCGACCTGCTGGCCGGCAACCACGGCTTCACGTTCGGTTTCGACTTCCTCGACGGCGGCAACGGCGCGACGAATCCCGAGCGCCGCAGCGGCGACTATCGCCTGAATTTCAGCAACAACAACCCCTTCCAGATCGAGATCTACAACACGCCGAACGCGCCAGAACTGCGCACGCGCTACATGGCCTTCTACGCGCAGGACTCCTGGACGATCAACCGCCGCCTGACGCTGAGCCTCGGCCTCCGGGCGCAGCGCGATCGCGGCTGGGTGCCCGCGCAATGTCAACGGGTCGGCACATTCGTGCAGGCGTTTCCGCCGAACTGCAACGAAGAGGTGCACCCGAACATCTTCAATTCGGTCACGCCGCGCATCCACGCCGCATTCGACCTGACGGGCGACGGCCGTTCAGTCGTCAAGGGCGGCTGGGGGACGTACGTGCACCTGCGCTCGACGGGCGCCGAGATCAACAACTTCAACCGCAACGGCCAGCGCACGATGACCTACGACTGGCGCGACTTGAACGGCGATCGCGACTACGACCCGGGTGAAGTCAACCTGGATCCGAATGGCCCGGATTTCCGATCGGGTGGCACGCAGTTGAACGCGTTCCTGAACCCGGACGAGCGCATCCCGAGCGCCGAGGAGTACTCCCTCGCGTTCGAGCGCCAGTTGACCTCGCAGATCGCCGTGCGTGTCGGCGGCGTGTATATGAAGAACTACAACGTCAACCGCAATCTGAATCCGTTGCGGCCCTATTCGGCGTATAGCATCCCAATCACCAGCCTCGATCCCGGTCCGGACGGCAATCTCAACACGTCGGACGATCCGGGCACGACCCTCACCTACTGGGACTATCCGGCGTCCTTCCGCGGAGCGGCATTCGAGGGCACGAAGCTGGTCAACGACGACCCGCGAAACGATTCCACCTATAAGACGGTGGAGTTCGCCGCAACGAAGCGGCTGTCCGATGGATGGCAGCTGATGGGCTCGTATTCAGCGACGAAGCGGAACATCCCGTACGTCGATGGCTCGGCGCTGAACCCGAACGCGGAGATCAACACCGCCGACAACACGTGGGCCTGGATCGGCAAAGTCGCAGGCTCCTATACGTTTCCCTACGGCATTCTCACAGGCGCCAGCTACAGCGTGCGAAACGGCCAGCGTCTCGCGCGCCAGGTATTACTTCGCGGAGGAAGCTCGATTACGACGCTGGTCGTGAACGCCGAGCCCATCGGCAGCTTCAGCCTCGAAGACGTCGCGCTGCTCGATTTGCGCGCGGCGAAGCGGATTCAATTAGGTGGAAGCCGGTCTTTCGAGATACGTCTCGACTGCTTCAACGTGATGAACGTCAATCCAGTCACGTCCGTCGTCGTCCGCGCGGGACCGACGTTCGGGAACGCGACGGCGTCTGAGAACGGCGGGCAGAACGGCACCGGGCTGACGCCGCCCCGCATCTTCCAGCTGGAGGGGCGCTTCAGCTTCTGAAAAATCGGGGTCGGGTGTCATTTTCCGATGACGTCACCGGAAAATGACACCCGACCCCGATTTATTCTTTGCGCTCGACAGCGATCCGCCAGCGAGGGCCGAAGCTCTTCACCTGAAGGAAGTACTCCGGCTCGATCTCTTTCACACTGAGCACGCCCGACGCGGCGCCCTGAAGGTTGTACGCGGCCGTCAGCGTGTGGTTGGTCTTGGACATCACGATGATGTCGACGACGCCGTTCCTCCCGCCGTCGCCCTGTTCGGTCTTGTACGTCAGACGCCACACTCCGGCAGGCGGCTCGAACCTCTCGCGGGCGGGCTCGGCGTTGTACGTGCCGCTCCATTCCTTGACGATCAGCCACTTCCCGTCAGCGCCTGGCTTCTTCTGTTCCGCGATGCCGGCCTGTCTCATCAGGGGATGACGTCGAACTCAATCTGGCGGCTGACGGTCTGACCGAGGCGCGACCGCGCCTCGACCGACAGCACGTAGGTGCCCGGCTGCAGGTCTCCGACCGGGACACGCGCCTGATGAACGTATGCGCCCACAGCGCCTCCCAAATCGGCCGACGAGCGTTCATCCTTCTGTTCCGACAGCACCTTGCCGTCCCGCGACTTTACGGCAGTCACGATGTCGACGATGTGGAGCGTCGATCCGGCTCGATCGTAGACGTCCGCCACCACCGCCACGTCATCAGCTCTCCGGAAGGTGCGCAGCGACACGGGAGGGGCGTTCATGAACTTCTGCAATTCGGCATCGCCCTTCGCGGTTACCGTGGACGCTGCATCGCGCGATGTCAGGAGAAGCCCGCTCATCGCCAACGGAAGGCCGCTGAAATTGGGAACGTCGAGGTCGTAGCTCACCGTGCCGACAGCGCCCGTCGCGGTGTCGTGGGCGCCGACGCGCAGATGATACCGTCCGGCCGGAAGGTTCAGGCGCTTCAGGAAACGGATCCCCGTCTGCTTGATTCGTGCTTTCGCATCCGGCGGCAGCTTGAACGTAAACGAATCGGTGTCGGCCCGCGTCTCGCCAGAGGCGTCAACGGCGGCATACACGAGCTCCACCCGCTGGCTGTCGGCGAGCGCGAGTTCACTTCCGCGCAGCTCGAGGCCGACAACAACGGATCCCGAAGTGGACACGCCCTTGAACGGCGCGGCGAACACCCGCAGCTTCAGTCCATCGACCGGCACAGGGGTGTTGAGCGCGCGGAGAAGCGGCGGCGAGATGTCGTTCGTATTGCGCGGCGGTTTCGCATTCGCGCGCGGCGCGACATACCCCCGCCGCGCGCGCACGGTCAGGCCCGGACGCGACGTCCTCACGTCGATTCGATGAAACCTGCCGTCACGCCGGTTCGACGGCGGATTGTAGGCCAGCACGTAATACGCGCTGTTCATCGTGACGATGCGCTCGAACGCCGAGGTGAAATCGTTGGAATTGACCGAGGCAAACCCGTTGGTCTCCTCGGCAAGCGTCCGCAGGCTGTCCTGCGAGTTCTGCAGCTCGGATCGCAGAGAGCTGGTGCCGATCCCCGGCCGCCCCTGAGCGGCGCCAGGCGGCGCATCGGGATCGCTCGACGCGGTAAGCGGACGCTGGTCGGCAAAGATGCCCGCTTCGATCGCTTCGTCGGCCATTGCCGTGAGGCCGCGGGGATCGATCGCAAAAATGCTGGCGTTCGAGCGCGTCGCGGCGGCGATGGCGTCACGGATGCCGTCCATGATCGCCGACGCCGAGCGGTTGTTCATCACATCGGTAATGTCGTAGTCGAGGCCCTCGCTGATGAACAACACGCTCTTCCGCCGCCCGCGCATCATGCTGAGCTTCTCCGACACCTCCGTCAGCACACGCGTGGTCGCGCGCGCGTTGAAGCCGCGTTCGGCGTCGTAAGGGTCAGCTGGCGTTCCGGTCGCCACCGAAGGACCGGCGAAGTACAACCGGTTCTGAGCCATGGTCGCCGACTCGAGCTTCTGTCCCATGAAACGATCGACGGCGGCGGCAAGAAGCCGCTTGTTGCTGGTGAACTCCTGCGAGCCGGCAGACGAACCGGCGACGTGCACGACAGCCATCAGATCGTTGGCGGCAAGGTGACGATCGATGAACTGCATCGCCGCGCGCTTGACGCGCGGGGCGCGCAGAGGCGCGGTGTGCAGATCGTCGAGCACCAGCACGTAGATACGGCCGGTGAAAGGACGTTCGTTGGTTCGGACGTCGGGCTCGATGACGGACCCGATTGCCAGGTTGTCCTTCTCAATCGGCACGTCGACGAAGGTGAATCCGAGGATCGCCTGCGACTTGCCGTCTTCGAAGATCTGGAAGTCTTCTTTGCGGAGATCGCGGACGACCGCGCCGGATTCGTCGGTGACCTGAGCGTCGACCTCGACGTATTCGACCTCGGCCTTGAATGTCGGCTGACTGGGAGTTTGTGTACCGACCGGGACCGCGAGACACGTGCCGGCCACGGCGATGCCAATGAGCGAGCGATGAAGATCCCTCATGTTCTTACTATCGCACTACTGACGCCTCCGCGGTCTGCCGATCGGCGGCGAGCGAGCTGAGGGCGGCAACGATCCCGCCCGGGTGGTGTGGCACACCGGCCAGCGCCAACCCGATCTCGACGCCGCTCAGAGTGCCGGCGAGCATCAGCTCGTTGAAGCTTCCAAGATGTCCGATCCGGAACGCCTTTCCCGCCAGGCGACCGAGGCCCGTTCCAAGCGACATATCGAGCTCATCGAGGATCGTCCGGCGCAACTGATCGGCATTGTAGCCGTCAGGCATCAACACCGCCGTCAACGAGTTCGAATATTCCGCAGAATTGTCGCAGACGATCTCCAGCCCCCAGGCGCGGACCGCGGCGCGGGTCGCGCTCCCATATTGCGCATGGCGGCGGAGGACGTTCTCGAGCCCTTCTTCTAGGAGCATGCGCAGCGCTTCCTGCAGGCCGCGCAGGATGGTGCTGGCGGGGGTGTATGGGAAGAACCCCGCCTTGTTGTTCTTGAGCATCTCCTCCCAGTCCCAATACGCCTTGGGCAGACGGGAGGACTTCGACGCGGCGAGCGCCTTCTCGGAAATGGCATTGAAACCAAGTCCTGGGGGCGTCATCAGCCCTTTCTGCGATCCGCAGACAGTCACGTCGATGCCCCATTCGTCGTGCCGCAAGTCCATCGACGCCAGCGACGAAATCGCATCGACGATCAGCAGCGCCGGGTGGCTGCATCGATCCAGCACCCGCCGATGTTCGCTGATGCGGCTCACCACGCCGGTCGACGTCTCGTTGTGCACGATGACGATCGCCTTGATTGCCCGCTCCTTGTCGTTGCGCAGCCGTTCCTCGAGATCCAGGGGTGACGCGCCTTGCCGCCACGTTCCCGGGACGTAGTCGACAACGAGGCCGAGCCGTTCGGCGACGTGTTTCCACGGCACGTTCGAGAACCAGCCGGTTTCGAAAATGACGATGCGATCGCCGGGAGAAAGGGTGTTGACGAGCGCCGCTTCACACGCGCCGGTGCCCGATGACGGATACACGACGACCGGCCCGCGGGTCTGGAAAACCTGGCGCAGGCTGTGGAGGACTTCCTGGGACATCCGCGCGAACTCCGGACCCCGGTGGTCGATGACCGCCTCCGAGATGGCGCTCATCACCCTTTCCGGAACGTTGGTCGGTCCGGGAATCTGCAGAAAATGTCGGCCGGTTCGATTCATAGGGGGATCCCGTTCATTTCACCGCACCGCTGATGACCAGGTCCGCATCCACCTCGGTCGACAATCCTGCGGATGCGAGCACTTCACGCACGGCTTCGGCAGTCGGTGCAGAGCCTCGGAAGTGCATGCCACGATAGACGCCAACGGCGATGCGAAGCGGCGTCCAACCCTGTTTGTTCCTCGTGTTCCAAATCGCCGGGTTCGCGCCATGCGCGGCAAGATAACGCACGACGGACGGGAACTGTTTGTAGGCGGCGCCGTGCATGGCGGTGTCGCCATCCTTGTTGACCGCGTTCACGTCGTTGCCGAGCTCCAGCGCGAGCTTGACGGCTTCGAACGCCTCGGTCTCGATGCCGGGATCGGCTCCGGGCTCGTGCGTACCGAGACCGGCTGCCGCCATCAACGGCGTCGTATTGTCTGCGTTGGTCAGCAGGGGGTTCGCGCCCAGGTCGACGAGCAGGCGCATCATGGCTACATCACCAGTGCGTGCCGCCATGATGAACGGGGTCGCGCCGACCATGTTGAAGTCGGTTGTGCCTGTCGGGGCGCGCCGGCGCATCCGCGCGTTGACGTCGGCGCCGCGGGCGACGAGCTGTTTCACCAGCTCGAGACTGGTCGTGCTTCCGGAGCCGTGCGGACCCGCTGCGGCGGTCTGCGGCGGCCGGCGCATCCACGTAAGCAGGTGCAGCGCGGTCCATCCCTCATTCGCCGAACTGGGGTCGGCACCCCGCTCCAGCAGGTAGCCCGCCAGCTCGTAGTGGTTACTGCCGGCTGCGAGCAACAGGGCGCTGGCGCCTCGCGACCCGTCTGCAGCTCCCATGGCCGCACCACCTCCGCCGCCACGACCCGGGCGGGCGCTGCGCTCGAGGCTTTCGTTGACGTCGGCCCCCGCATCGAGGAGCACACGAACGACATCGTTCCGGCCGTCGCGCGAGGCGAAGAGCAGCGCCGTCCATCCTTGCGCCGAGCGGGCCTTCATGTCCGCACCGCCCGCGAGAAGGACTGAAACCGCGTCAGCATGCCCCTCGCTCGCCGCCCACATCAGCGCCGTCTGGCCGCGCGCCCGTTCCTTGACGTTCGGGTTGGCGCCGCGCGCGAGAAGAACCTTGACCGCCGGTGCCACGCCTGTCCGCGCCGCAGCCATCAACGGCGTTTCGGCGTCGGGCGTCGCGGCATTGGGGTCGGCGCCGGCGTCGAGAAGCCGGGCGAGCACCGTCTCATTTCCATTGAGCGCGGCCATGGCGAGAGGCGTGTAACCGTAGCGGCTTGCCACATTCGGATTCGCGCCGGCTTTCAACAGCAGATCGACGACCTCCAGATCGTTTCTTTCGGCCGCCCAGTACAGCGCCGTCGTGCCGTCTGCCGCGGCGATATTCACGGTGTCCGGCCGGCGCAACATCTCGCGAACGGCCGCCTTGTCGAGCGCTTTCACCGCGTCGACCAGCGTGCTCTCCGCTCCGCTCACACGAAGAGCGGAGCCGGCGAAGAGAAACGCCGCAACACATGCCGCGAAGCGTGTCGACGTGGACATCGATCCTCCGTTACAGAAGCTCTTCGATCTTGCCGGTGCTGTCCGCGAACTTCTCGACATTCACCCCGGACTTGTCGAGCATCGTCAGCAGGACGTTGGTCATCGGCGTCAGCGGATTACACACGATGTGCCGTCCGCCGCGGTGCGTGCCGGACCCGCCACCGGCCACGAGCACCGGCAGATTGGTGTGATCGTGCACATCCGGGTTGCCGAGACCGCTGCCGAGCAGCAGCAGTGAGTTGTCGAGCAACGTGCCTTCGCCGTCCTGGGTCGCTTTCAGCTTGTCGAGGAAATACCCGAACAGCGACACGTGATAGCCGCTGATCTTCGCGAGCTTCGCCATCTTCACCGGGTCGAGCTGATGATGCGATATCGGATGGTGCGCGTCGGGCACGCCGATCTGCGGGTAGGTCCGCGTGCTCACTTCGCGCGCGATCTGGAACGTGATGACGCGCGTGATATCCGCCTGGAAGGCGAGCACCTGCAGGTCGAACATGAGCTTCACGTGGTCTTCCCACTGCAGCGGCGCCCCAACCGGGCGCTCGAGCTGGTCGGGGAGCGCCTCGGCGCCCTGCTGCTCCGCGCGTTGAATCCGCCGCTCGACCTCGCGAAGCGAATCCAGATAGTTGTTCACCCGCACCCGGTCGCCCGATCCGAGCTTGAGCCGGAGCGACGCCATGCCCTCGGTGAAGCCGTCGAGGATGCTGGCGTTGCGCCGCAGTTCCGCCTGCCGCTCGGCAAACGATCCGCCGTCGCCGAACATCCGCTCGAACACGACACGCGGGTTGGCTTCGGTCGGCAGCGGCGTCGTCGGCGTCGACCACGCGAGCGTGTTCATGTAGACGCACGCGTAACCGTTGTCGCAGTTGCCGACGACATAGTTGAAATCGGTCGCCAGCTCGAGCGAGGGCAGCGGCGTGTCGTTGCTGATGTGTTTGGCGGCAATCTGATCGACCGTCGTGCCGAGCTCGTAGTCGCTGCCGTCGGTTCGTTTGGCGCGGACCCCGCTCAGGAACGTGCAGTTGGCGGTTGCGTGATCGGCGCCCCCGGAGTACGCATTCTTGAGCTGCAGGTTCGACAACACGCTCACCTGATCGATGTGCGGCGTCAGGGAGCTCAGAATCGGCGAGAACTCGGAGATCTTCCCGACACCGCCAGGCGTCCAGAGCGCCTGATTCGTGCCCATCGGGAGATAGACGAAGCCGAGGCGGCGGGCGCGCTCGCCGGCCGCCGAGAGCGCCGGCACCATCGCATCCAGGAGCGGCAACGACAGGGTCGCGCCGAGCGCCCGGAGGAACGTGCGGCGTGGAAGAGCCATCTTCGTGACGATCATGATTCCGACTTCCTCATCTGAAACGGGGTGCTCTTGACGATCCCGACGACGATCGACGAGAAACGGTACTTGTCGGCGGCGGCTTCGTGCACGATCCGCCGCACCGCGGGCGCATCGTAACTTTCGAGGCCTCTGCCCAGAGCGTAGGTCAGCAGCTTCTCTGAATACGTCGTCACGAACACTTCCGGCCTGGCAAGCAATGCCTTCTTCAAGCCGTCGGCACCTGTGAACGTCGTACCGTCCATGAAACCGCCCGATGCATCGACCGGGTTGTCGCCTTCTTTGGTCCGCCAGCCTCCCGTCGCGTCGTAGTTCTCCATCGAAAGGCCGATCGGATCCATCACCGCGTGGCAGGAGGCGCAGACAGGGTTCGCGCGATGTTCGACCATCCGCTCGCGTACTGACAGCACTTTGCCGCTGTTTGGATTGTTCTCCTTCAGCGGCGGCACGTTCGGCGGCGGCGGGGGCGGCGGCATGCCCATCAGGTTCTCGAGCACCCATTTGCCGCGCTGGACGGGTGACGTGCGATTGGCGTACGACGTAACCGTCAGAATGCTCGCCTGGCCGAGCAGACCGCCACGGTGGCTGTTCGCGGGAAGCGACACACGTCGAAACCGCGTGCCGTAGACATTCGGAATGCCGTAGTGCTGGGCGAGACGCTCGTTGACGAACGTGTAATCGGCATCGAGCAAGTCGAGCACGCTGCGGTCTTCGGTCTTGATGCTCTCGAAGAAGAGCGTGGTTTCGCGCCGGAAGGCCCGGCGGAGGTTATCGTCGAAATCCGGAAATTGCTTGGGATCCGGCGCGATGGCGCCGAGATTGCGCAGGTAGAGCCACTGCTCGGCGAAGTTGTCGACCAGGGCGCTCGACCGTTTGTCGGCAAGCATCCGCCGCACCTGCCGCTCGAGCATTCCCTGGCTTCTGAGCCTGCCACGCACGGCCACGTCCAGCAGCTCTTCGTCGGGAATACTGCTCCAGAGGAAAAACGACAACCGCGACGCCAGTTCGATGTCGCTGATCTGATAGGCCGTTCCCGCGCTCACGCCGGACCTGTCGTGATTGATCCGGAACAGGAAATCCGGGCTCGCGAGGATTGCCCGCAGCGCCATCTCGACGCCGTCTTCGAACGTCCCGCTCTCGGCCCGTCCCTGCTCGTAGTATTTGGCCAGCTTGTCGATCTCGGCAGCTGTGGTCGGACGGCGATACGCGCGCCGCGACAGTGTCTGGATGATCGTTTTCGCGCACGCCAGTTCGGCGGATACTGACCTGGGCTGACAGACGAACACCCGCTCGCGGCTGGCAGTCTGTCCGGCGCCTTTCGCATCGTACGGGCCCGCGACGCTCACCGAAAAGATGGCCGCCAGCGCCCTGCCGTTGTAATCGGCCTTGAACGCCTGTCGAGGGGTCTCCGGCACTCCTGGTTTTTTCAGGAACGCAACGGTCACGGTATGCGGCCCGGCCTTGACCGGAAAGCGGCCTTTGAGTCCGGCATCGACCAGACTGTCGTCTCCACCGTAGCCGTCTTCGGGCGTGTCGCCCGGCGCGGGAGGCTTCGGAGTGAGCGTGAAGAGCTGCAGTCGCGCCCCGTCGAGAGAGAGCTCGATCTCGAGCGGTTGCGTGAACCCTTCCACTTGCTCGTCACGGTTTCGCGACAAGCGAATCTGGAACTGGTAGTCGCCGTCCACCGGGAAGTTGTATTTGAATGCGGTGCCGCCGCGCGTGCCGTATGGCAGGCCTTCAACGTGGTAGTCCTGGGTGAAGTCGAGCGGCAGCACGACCGTATCGGCTTCGGCCGTCCGCGGCGCGCGGCCGATCGCCAGCCGGCTGATCTTTCGCGCCGCCGACAGATATTGCTCGATGAGCGTCGGCGACAATCCGCTGACATTGACGTTGTCGAAGCCATGGCTCGCATCGTCGGTCGGCAACAGGCCATTCACTTCGACGTCGAGCGCGAGCAGGTCGCGGATCGCGTTGCGGTATTCGATGCGGTTCAGCCGATGGAACGTCGCCGTCCTTCCGGGATCCGGCGCAGCTGCCGCAGCGCGATCGAGGGTCGTCTCGAGATAGGAGACAAAGCGATCGTACGTGGGCTCGTCAGGGCGCGAGCGTCCGGGCGCAGGCGGAGGCATCGCGCGTGCGCGCAGCTTTCGAATCGTCTTTTCCCACACCGCCGCCGCCTGGGGGACGTTATGCACGTCGAGCGTGTCGAATGCAATCGAACCGGCGGGGGTTTTCAGCTTGCTGTTATGACAGCTGGTGCAGTGCTGGCGAAGGAATGCCCGCTCCGGCGAATCGGATGGTGCCGCCGCGACCCCAGCCGGCGGCGCCTGGCGGCCGCTTAGATGCGATACGGCAGAGATCATTACAAGGGCGCCCACCAGGAGCGCCCCCGAAAGCCGTCTGCCGATTACGAGTCCCAGAGTTGACAACAAAATTCCCGGCGGCCGCGGCTCAATACGGCATCTGGCGTTTGGTGAACGCGCGACCCTTGTTGGTGAGCTCGTCGCTTGTTCCGTGGGTTACCCGCACGCCCGCCTTGATCAGCTCGATGATGTTGGCGGTGTTCGCCGAGTGCAGCGGCGCCCAGCCATTGACTTTCATCGCATCCATGATTCGAGCGCGCGCGGCATCCAGTTTCGGCTCGCCGATGGGCGGCAAACCGCCCGTCGGCACGGTCGAAGCCGTGCTTCTGCCCTGGCTGCCGCCCCGCTTCATATACTCCAGCCCCATCAGCGACATGACCTGATCGCCCGGCCCCCACTCGCCCCATGCGATGCCGGGTACCTTAGTTATCGTGTCGATATTGGCCAGCGAATACTTGTCCTCCATTTTAAGCGACAGAATCAATTCGCCGTCGGGATTCATCGGCCAGGGATCCGCCTTTTCGACGTATTGCACGCCGGTCAGACCCCAGATCTGTGCCGCGTAACCCTGGCTGCCCGATCCGCGCAGCCCTTCGGGTATCCCCTTGTCGCGGCCCTTCAAATCGGGACGCTCGAACTGATAGCGCGCGGTGGCGACGAACATCCTCACCGCTTCGGCATTGCGCGCGTGGCACAACATCAAACCATGGACGCCAGCACTCAGCACCTGTTCAATGACCCAGTGATTCATCTTCACCGACATCTCGTCCAAACCCAGCACCGGCAAGGTCACGATGACCGTGGGGGTTTTGTGCCCGGACTTTGTCGGGCCCCCATCGACCAGCCCCTGCATGAATTGACGCAGCAGGATCGGATCGAACGGCCCATGCTCCATCTGGTACTGAATCAGGTCGTAGCGATCCTTCGCCAGCTTCTTGCCTTCCTCGTAACCCACGCCCTGCACGCTTATGTCGTACACCGTCTGCCCGGATTCCAGCAGCTCGATCATTTTGTTGAGCCGCTTCGGTTTGTAAGCAGGATCGCCACCCTGCCCGCTGATGGGCAGTGTGGACGCAACCAACAGCAGGCCAAGGATGATCGCGAGGGATCGGATTTTCATCGTAGTTCTCCTGTCTGAGCCGCCTATTTCGCCCGTCCCTGATAACCCTGCGACAACATCTGGACCTTGAAGGCCGCGCCACGGCCGACGATGTACAACGTCTTCTTGTCTGGACCGGCAAACGCGATGTTCTGCGCGCCCAACGACGTCGGAATCGTGCCCAGATGTTGCCCCTGCGGGCTGAACACCTGAACGCCGCCCGTGGTGTTGATGGCCACATACACGCGGCCCTCGCTGTCGACGGCGAGCCCATCGGCGCCGCTGGCGAACCCGTTGTCGCCCTTGGTGGTGCCCTCGTACTTGGCGAAGTTGCGCTTGTTCGTGAGCGTTCCGTCAGCCTGGATGTCGAACGCGATCAGGTATTCACCGCGCGTGTTGTTGACGTAGAGCGTCTTTTCATCGCGGCTCAGCTGAATGCCGTTCGGCTGATCGATGCCTTCGCCCGCTTTCACCGCCTGACCGCCAGGCGGAATGTAATAAACGAGCGGCGGCTGTCCGGGGACGGTGGTATAGACGCCGCCGGCCTTGGTCACGACGAGGTCGTTCGGCCGCCCGAAACCTTCGGCAAGCGTCGCGACGGCGCTCTGGGGGTAGACGACGCCGATCCGCTCCTGCCCGGCGGCAGTCTGCGTGGTGATCAGCCGCCCTTTCGAGTCGAACGCCAGACCGTTCGACCCGTTCGAGTTCTCCAGGAACGTCGAGACGTTTCCGTCTTTGTCGATCTTGATTATCCGATTCGCCTGAGGCTCGGAGAAGATCACGCCGCCATCGGGCAGCGTGATCGGTCCTTCCGTGCCCTGGAACCCTTCCTTGATGACGGTTACCGGCGTACCGGCAGCCACCACACCAGGAATGCCGGGCGCCACGGTGTTCGTGGCGGGAGCCTGCGGTGCGCCTCCTCGGCCCCGTCCCCGTTGCGCAGACAACGGCGCCACGGCCAGCACACATACGAGAACTGCCGTCAGTTTAAGGAACTTCACAGCTCGCCTCCTCGGAAACACGTCATCCACGCTAGAAGTTGTAGGTCACGCCCAACTGGAGGATCCTCGGCAGAATGATGCTCGACGGAACCAGATAGGTCGAGCCGGATCGGAGGTTTCTGCCGGTGACGAAGTTCGCGTTGAGCACGTTGAAAAAGTCGAAACGGCCTTCGAGCGTGTGGCTCGAGCCGATCCGTATGCGTTTGGCAAACCGGAAGTCCACGAGGTGCGTGTCCGGCAGACGGATGGTCCCGAGCGGATCGACGTTGAGCACGATCGACTGAATCGTCGTTCCGCCCGTGAACTGGTGCGTTCGGGACTGCGGATTGCCCTGGCGGCGCTCGATGTTCGCCGATGCCACGATGTCGTACGGAAGAATATAGCCGCCAGACAGCTTATAGGTGTATTCCCAATACTCCTGCTGTGTGTTGATCTCCGTATTCGGATTCAGCGCCTGGCGATCGTCGAAAAGCGCGTCGGTTCTGGTAAACGAGATGGACCCGCTCGCTTGCCACCGGTCGGCCATCCGCCGGGTTCCCGCGACTTCGAAGGTCTTGTAGGTCTGCTGCCCCGGCCAGGCGACGAGCTTGGTGCCCGCGAACTGACGGCCGCTCAGCGCCGACGGATACTCCCAGTAGGTGATGGTGCGGCCCGGATCGTCGGTCGAGCCCACCGTTCCGTCAGGACCGGGATCCGGACGCGTGATGGGAATGTTGTACAGCTCGTACGGCCGATAGAGCTCCTCCAGCCGGCGGAGATTGCGGTTCCTCGCATAGACGGCGGTCGTTCGGACGCCAAAGTTCCGCATCACCTCGCGCTCGAACGTCAGCGACCACTCATCGCTCTTCGGCTGCGGCTCGTCCGGGTTGACCACCGCATCAGTCACCCCCGAGATGGCCCGAAAATCGGGACCATTGGGATCGAGGTTGACTTCGCCCGGATCGTAGTCGCGGTTGTTGTTGAGGTCGCGCCACACCCACAGGGAGCCCGCCCGATTGTTGCGGTTGGCGTTGACGATCTCCGGGTTGACTTCGCGGAGATTCACGAAGAGACCGTATCCGCCCTTGATGACCGACTTGCCATCGCCAAACAGATCGTAGGCAGCGTGGATCCGCGGAACCCACGAATTCCAGACCTTCATTTGAATCTTGTCCCAGCACTGCGCGGCACCAAACTGCGACGGCGTGTTGCACTGCGGCGGCGCGTAGGCGTTGTCGTAGGCGTAGCGGACCCCCATGCTGAACGTCAACCGGCGGCTGAAGGTCCACGAATCCTGCACGAACAACCCGAGGTAATGATTGTCGTTGTACGGTCTCACCGGATAGTTGTAGGTCTCAATCTGAAAGGGATTGCCGCCGTTGAAACGGAGCTGGTAGTTGCCGCCGCCCTTGTCGCCCTGTTTGTGCGGATAGCCGCCGAAGAGGTAGTCGAACCCGGTCTTGATTTGATGCGTGCCCGTGATGAAGTTCGACCCGAAGAAGCTCGCCGACCCCTTCGCATGGTTCCGGAAGTAGTCTTCAACGCGGTTGTCGCTGAGATGGGTGCCGGTCACGAATTGGGTTCCCGTGTCGATGGTCGAGACCTTGGCGGTACCGGTCCCTTCGTAAACCGGCAGGGAGTAATAGAACGCATGTTTGTACCAGTTGCCGTACTGCAGCGAGGTGACCATCGAGTTACCCTTCACGTATTGCCACTCGCCCTTGTACATCGAGACCGGGCCGCGATGAATCTCCATCGATTCCGGCGGCCGGAACTGGCTGGCCCCTCGTCGCTGGATGTCGAGCGCACCGTGATAAAAGAACGTGGCCTTGTTCTGCGGCGAGATCTGCCACTGCAGTTTTTCCGCATGGAACGCCTGGTCGGTCTCGACCAGGATGGGCGTGCCATCTGGATAGAAGGCGTTCAGGATCTCGCGGTTGTAGCCCTCACTTCGTGCCGAGACGAAGAACCACAGCTTGTCGCGGATGATCTTGCCGCCCACCGCACCGCTGTAGTCCCACATGCCGTGCAGTTTCGGAACGTTTCTGACACCGGCGGCCGCCAATTCCGCGTCGACGTTTTCGCTTTCGAGCCCGTCCGACGACCCGTAGGCCACCATTTCACCATGCAGCTGATTGCCGCCCGACTTCGCCACTGAATCGATGAAAGGGCCGCGTCTGGGCATTTCGGCGCTGCTGCCAACGGTCTGAAGACGAGTCGATTCGATGGCGTTGAAATCGACGTGCGCGCCCTGCACGCCGTTGCCGCCCGAGGAGGCGAACAAGATCCCCTCGAGCATCTGCCACGGGGCGCCCTGCTGGCCGTAGGCGCGAATGGTGATGGTGTCGGTCATGCTGGAGGCACCGACATCGAGATTGGTGCGCATGCCAGGCACCTGAGCCATGAACGCTTTCAAGCCATCACGCGTCGTCGGCAACACTTCGAGCGCATCTGAAGACAGGTCGACGCTGGTCGAGGGATTGGTCACGTCCACGACGGGGGACTGTCCCGACACCGTGACCGATTCGGCCACCGTCCCCACTCCCAGGATCTGATCGATCGTCGCGGTGAAGCCGAGCGCGATTCGCACCCCATCGCGTTTGACGCTTTGGAAGCCGGGCAGCTCGAAGGACACTACAAAGGTGCCTGGCGGCAGCGGAGCGATCCGGTATTCGCCTCGCTCGTTGGTGATCGTCTCCAACTGCGCCACCTGCAGCGCGGGCCCGGTGACGATGACGGTGACCCCGGGAAGCACGGCGTTCGAGGTGTCAGTGACAACACCGTTGATGGAGCCCTGCGTGGCCTGCGCGACAGCCTCACGCGACGGGACCACGGTTATCGAGATCAGAATCAGCGCGGAGAGCAGGATCTTTACGGCAACTGAGCGAGCGCCGCAATACAGCCGAACCATACGTGCCTCCTTCAATCTATCAAGCCAATGACGCCCGTAAAAGTAAGTGTTGACGCACACGGAGAGCCCGACCCGAAGGACGTCCTCCCCGTGTTGAAATGCATGATGGACATCGCGACGGTAAGGTCGCGCGCAAAGAGAGTCAAGACATCCCACCATACGAGACACCTCAGCCGGTATTTTCACGAAGCGGCTTCGTGGTATCCGAGCTCGGTAGACAGCGCGTTGGCGACGTTCACCACCACCCGCGCCAGCTCCGGCACGCGATCTTTCGTCATCCGGAAGACCGGACCCGCGATGCTGAGCGTCGCGATAACGCGCCCCTTGTTGTCGAAGATCGGCGCGCCGATGCAGCGCACGCCGGCTTCGACTTCTTCGTCGTTGACTGAAAATCCGCGCCGGCGGATCCGCGCCAGCTCGGTTTTCAAACCGGCGAGCGTGGTGATGGTGTTTCGGGTGAACTTGGTGAGCGTCAGACGGGAAAGCAGCAGGTCCTGCGCATGCTGTGGCAGGAACGCCAGAAACGCTTTTCCCGACGCGGACGAATGCAGCTCGCCGCGATGGCCGATGGCGCGCACGAGCCACGGCGCGTCGGCGTTGGCAATGGCCATCATCTGCGTGTTGCTCAGCACGCAGATTTGCGCCGTTTCGCCGGTCTCGCGCACCACGTCCTTGAGGAACGGCTCGGCGCGCTTCGGCAGGCTGAACCGCGACACCGACATGTTGCCCAGCTCGAACAGCTTGAGCCCCAGATCGTACTTCCCCTGCGAATTCCTGCGGACGAAACGGTTGGCTTCGAGGACTTTCAGGAGGCGATGGATCGTGCTCTTGTGGAGATGAAGGATGGCCGCCAGTTCTGCAGGCCCGACTTCCTTGTTCGCCGCGCCCAGCGCATCGAGCAGCGCGAGGGCACGCTCCAAAACCTGCACGCGGTAGCGGACGACCAGCGGATCCGCCGCATCGGCCGCCGCTGACTTTTTCCTGGGCACGGCTCCCACTTCGGGTCTCCAGTTTCTACCCTCGACGATCCCTCCACGGGATCGTCGAGGGCACATTCATCTCTTATTCGGCACCACCCCCGGTGGCAGCGTAGACGTGTGAGTTGGCGTAGCCAACGATCGCCAGGCGCGTCGCCATCCCATTGCCCACGTGACGGGGCCTGTGCCACATCTGCGCGGGCGCGTAGACGACGTCCCCCTGGTTGGCGACGAACAGCGGAACATCACCGACGAGGAATTCATTCTGGCCTTCGAGAATGAACCACGCTTCCGGCCCGGTCAGATGGTAATGACCGCGATCGTCGGGCGCCGCGGGCTTCTGCGTCTTCGGATCGCCGCGAATGATGTTGACGATGCCGACGTTGACGAACCCGCCGGTGCTCGCATCGCCCAGGAACTGATTCTGATTGCGCTTCGGCTTCTGGGTTCCGGCGATCGTCAGGTTGTAGTCGATGTACGGAACGTTCGCGTCGTCGTACGATCCCTTGGCGGCGGCCACGCGCGCGCGCTCGTATTTGATGCCGGGCAGCGGCGTCGGTGTTTCATCCGCGGGATACATCACGATCGACGCGGGGTTGGTCACCTCGAAGCGCAGCGACGGCTGATCGCCGACGGTCTCCAGGCTGTAGACGAGCCGCTTCGGCACCTGAACGAGAAACCCCTTGGATGCGACGAACGGCTCCTGGCCTTCGATGGTGAAGCGAATCTGCCCCGACTGGACGACCCACCACACGCGGTGATCCTGATGGAACCGCCGGGGTGTTTTGGCGCCGGCTGCCATCTGGATGTATTCGGTGTGGAACAGATGGTCGTGGGAGATGACCTCAGTCCAGTTTGCCTGACCTTTGTGCTTCGCGAGCACGTCCGACAAACGGGTCAGCGCCTTGTTGGGCGCCACGAACGGGTTCGCCTTCACAGGCATCGGAGACCACACTTCCATCTGGCCGCGGCCGCCGCCCCGGCCCGCGCCGCCAGCGCGCTGCGGCTGAGGCTGCGCCTGCGGCTCCTGTCCGTGCACCTCTTGTGGCGGCGCTGACAGGATGAGGAAGATGGCTGCGCCTGCCGTCAAGCAGACGATGCTTCGAAATGATTTCATTGGGCGCGACTCCTGTTCCGGGGCATGCACCCCTTCTGCGATGTCATTCCTGTCGAGAAGCGCGGTCGATCGCCGACATCGGGGCGATCGTCGACCGTGTGCGGTCGTCAGAAATTCCCGGCGCGCGTCCATGGGCCTCTCGCAAGGTGTGCGCGTAAAATTGTCGGGATTGTCCTAAGCAGGTTTACATCATCGGAAGCCGACGCACAATATGTCTCGCATCTTGAGACAATTTGGCACAACTCGTACCGGCGGGGTGATAAACGCCGGTCATTTCAGTAGTTTCCTGTGGGACGGGCGTTTCACCAGGTAAGACGCGACCGCCAAACCGCGAGCTTCCGCCCTCAAAACACGGCGATGGGATTCACCGGCGAGCCGCTCCCGCCTTCGACCGGAATCGGGGCAAAGGTCAGCAGGAACTCGTAGCGCTTCAGCCTGCGCGCGGTCTGCGCCAGATTTTCGAGATCGAGGTTTTCGACGATCCCCGCCCCGAGCCAGCCGAGCAGCGCATGGTGGACGGGATTGCCGGGTATCCCTTGATCGGCGCCCCACCCCGGCCGCGGGCTCCAGTCGATGTTCATGTCGTGCGCGGCGAACGAAATGTCGCGCTGCTTGAAAAACGGGATCGTATCGGCGTAGTAGCCGGCGACCTGGCCCGACCACGGGCCGAGCGCGGCGCGCCGCTTCCAGCGTCCGACATACAACACGATCACGTCCCCGGCGCCGACGCGAACGCCCGCGCGTTTCTCCCAGGCTTCGAGATCGGCGCGGGTGATGGGCGTGCCCGGCTCGATCCAGTCGACGCCCTTCAACTGCGGCATGTCATAAATCACCCCCCGCGTGACGATGCCGTCGCGCCGGCCCATGATGCTGCCCTGTTTGCAGCCGGTTTCGGGGGTGATGTTCTCCTTGACGGAGTAGCCGTTGTACATCTGCCCGTCCATGAAGAAGTGGCAGAACGCGTCGGTATGTCCGAGCGACAGCCCGTGGTAGCTCACCTGGTACGTGTCTGTCGTGGTGTTCGGTCCGATGCTGTTGGTCGTGCGGCGGAACACCTGGTTGGGACCGACATCGGCAGCCTCGGCCTGCGGAACCGCACCCGCCAGTGAGACGACGACGCCGCTCCGCACCAGACGCGCGGCGTCCATCACCTTCTGCGGCGTGATCAGGTTGGCGGTTCCCTTCTGATCGTTCGGTCCCCAGCGGCCCCAGTTGCGAAGCTCGGTGCGCCAGCGCTTGTAGTCGTCGGGAGTGACGGTCGGCCCTGACTGCCCGTGGATGACGGCGGTGAACAGGAGAAGGCCGGCGAGAAGAGATCGGCCGCGCATGGGAAGCCCTCCTGAAAAAGAGCGAAGAGCAGAGAGCAAAGAGCAGAGAGCAGAGAGCAGAGAGCAAAAACCTCCCTCTGCTTCTGCCCGCTGGCTCCGTCTCTTTGCTCTTTGCTCTTAGCTCTTCGCTCTGACAGTTCGCGCTACTGCGGAAGCGCGAACACGTACAGCGCCTGTCCGCTCTGCGGAATCTTGATGTCCGGAACAATCGCCGCGGGCACGTTCCGCGGGCTGCCGCCGCCGAGTCCCGACATGACCGCGATGTATTGCCGGCCGTCGATGCTGAAGCTCACCGGATAGCCCTGCGCCGACGTGCCGAGCCTCGTCTGCCAGAGCATCTGGCCCGTCTTCGCGTCGAGCGCGCGCACGTAGCGATCCAGATCGCCGATGAACACCAGCCCGCTGGCGGTCGACAGCGCCGCTGTCAGGAACGGCGCGCGCTGCTCGACCTTCCAGACTTCCTGCATCGTGCGCACGTCGTACGCCGCAAGTTTTCCGGTCTGCTCGTTGCTGTTGGGCGAATGTTTGAACAGACGATCCGCGCCCGAGCCGCCGCCGCCTTCGGTGAGCGTCACATTGCGCGCGGTGAAATCCATGCACGACTGGCTCAGCGGTGCGATCAGCAATCCGCCTGGCTGGTAATACGTCATCGCCTGCCAGTTCTTGCCGCCGGCGGTGCTCGGACAAATGAAGATCGGTTTGTCCAGCGACATCTCGAGGATGTCGGGCCGGTAACTCGGCACGCCGGTTTTCGGATCGATGCGGTCGTAGACGTTCTGATAGACCATTTCCTTGTGGCCGAGAAACTGTCCCGTGCGGCGATCGATCTTCCAGAGGACGCCCGCCTTGCCGGCGCTGAACGACACCTTCTGATCGCCGATGTCGACGAGCACGCGCTCGAAGACCTCGTCGAGGTCGAACGATTCGGCGGGAGCGTGCTGGTAGTGCCACGCGAGCTTGCCCGTATCCGGATTGAGCGCGACCGTCGAATTCGCGTAGAGCGTCTTGTCGAGCAACGTGAGCTTCCGGCTCAGGAAGTTCCACGGCTTCGCCTGCGACACGCCCCAGTAGGTGAGGTTCAGGTCCGGATCGTAGCTGCCCGCGATCCACGTGTCGCCGCCGCCGCGAAACGTCATCGGCAAGGTGCCCCATGTCTCGCTGCCAGGTTCTCCCTGCCGTGGCACCGTATAGAACCGCCAGGCCTGCTTACCCGGTCTTGATGTCGTAGGCGCTGATGAAACAGCCGACGCCGTCGAACCGCGTACATCCGGTAAGGCCCTGCAGCACCTTGTCGCCGATGACGATCGCGCCGCTCGTATTCACGCGCGATGCCTCCGGCGACGCCGGAGTGTCCCAAAGAATCTCGCCATTGCGCGCGCTGAGCGCGACCATGTGCGCGTTGCTGGCGGGCAGGAGGATCTTGTCGTCGGCAATCGCGATGCTCCGGATGCCGCCGTAGCCGGCTGGCTGATCGGGTCCGACCCGCGTCTCCCAGATGAGCGAGCCGGTCTTGCCGTCGAGCGCCTGCACGATGTTGCTCGGCGTCGCGAGATAGATGACTCCGTTGTGCACGATCGGCGTCGTCTGGTTCGCGCCGGAGTCGTTCATCGCCCACACCCACTGCAGCTGCAGGTTCTTGACGTTGGCGGGCGTTATCTGATTGAGCGGAGTGTTGCTGTGACCGTAGTAGTTGCGCCGGAAAATCAGCCAGTCGCCGGGCGGAGGATTGCGCAGCATCTCAGGCGTGACGGGCACGTAGTTCTTGACCTCGCCCGCGACGGTCACGCCACGAGGACCTCCCTCTGCGCCGCGGTTCTGCGCGGTACCAGCCCCGAGCACCATCGGCGTGGCGGCGCCACGTCCTCCTCCGCCCCCTCGAGCGGCTGGCGGCGGCGCCTGGCCTGTGAGCAACGCACTCAGCGGCGTTTCGACGCGCGGCGTCAACGGCTGCTGTCCGGCCGGCGCTCCATTGATCCGAAGGAGGTACGCGGTGACGTTCAGCGTGCCCTGTTCACCAAGCGCTCCCGGACTCGTCGGCGGCATCGTCTGGACGAGATACGTGAACAGCTCGTTGACGGCTCGCGGTCCCCACTTGGCGCGGAAGTCGGCGCCGGCTACGGGAGGCGCGTCGCCCGACCCGGTGAAATCCGCGAGATGGCAGCCGGCGCACTGCTGTGCGTACGCCGCCTCGCCTGCTTGCGCCTGCGCCGCCGTGTAGACAGCGCCTCCGGCCGGCGGCTGCTGCCCTCCCGTCGATGCAATCGCGAAACCGACGAATATCGCCGTGCCAAGAACGAGAGACACCCTGGTTCGCTTCATGATCTGCTCCTGATGGCGCCTATGCTAATGCAGCGTCAGTTAACTGAAAACAGAATCGGCCGTCACCCTTTAAACCTAAAACCCGGACACCAAGAACGGAATCTCGGCCGTGTGACCGTCGATCGTGATCCGCAGCCGATACGCGCCGGGCAGCGAGGGGCTGCTTGTCGGCTCGTGAAATCGTGCTGCCAAGCTGAGTCTGGCTGAAGCCGCCCTTTACGGGCGTAAAGATGTTGCAGCTTGCGACGCGCAGATCCTGGCCGCCGGGTGCGATCACGCGCGCCGAGGCGCTTTTCACCACGTGCGGCGTGAGCGCGACGCCGTAGGAGATCTCCGTGACGCCCCGCTCGAACGCAGCAGGCTCGGGCAGCGGTTTGGTGATCGAACACATCTCTTTGCCGGCAGCGTCTTTGAAGCGTTCACCGCGGCCAAACGACACGGCTGTGACGCCAGGCGGCAGTGTGACGGCGAGGAGAAGCAGCACGAACATCGATCGTCTCTCCCTTTTTAAAGCGATGGGCTGACTTGAATCTCACCCATGATCGGGCTCCATCGCGAGAGGCGCGCCAGCCGTGGCTGCCACCGCCGGCGCAAACCGCGGGTCGCCCCGCAGCTTCGCGTGCAGCGCGTAGAAACCACTTGCGGAAATGGCGCACAACAGCGCCGACCAGAACCACAGCAGGTTCGGCTGGTAATTGTCGAGCACGACGCCGGCGGCGAAAGGTCCGATGGCGGCGGGGATGCTGAAGGCCAACCCGAACACGGCCATGTACCGGCCGCGCATCTCTACGCTGGCAAACCCCGCGGCCACGGTCTGACTCGTCGGCACGACGATCATCTCGCCAATCGTGATGATTACGACCGCAAGCGTAAATAACCAGTACGCGGTGACGACGCCAAACATGCCGAAGCCGATCAGATAGAACACAGTGCCCACGGCCATCATCAGGAACTGCGGACGCATCTTGATGATCCGCATGGTCCAGAACTGAAAGCAGATGACGGTGATGGCGCTGGCGGTGAGCAGAAATCCGTAGCCCTGCGGCTCGATGCCGTGGTTATCGCGGAGATACACCGACAGCGAGTTGTACATCTGGATGTACACCATTCCCATCAGCACGGCCGCGAGCAGAAACGCCACGTAAGGCTTGTCGCGCAACACAATCCGATAGTTGCGGAAGGTATCGACCAGGCGCTGTTCATCATGTTGTTCCCCGCCCGACGGCCTGGTCTCGGGCATGAACGCGTAGAACAGGAGCGCCACGATGCAGCTGATGACGGCGTCGATGACGAACAGCGCGAAGAACGACGACCGCGCGACGAAGCCGCCGACCGTCGGTCCGACGAGCCACGCCATGTTGCCGACCACCCTGAGAATGCCGAAGCCCTCCTGCCGCTGCTCCTTGGGAAGGATATCGGCGATCATCGCGGCGTGCGCGGGTCCGCCAACTTCGGAGAACAGACCGACGAGCGCGGCGGCAGGGAACAGCCAGGCGAAGCGGCTGACGGATCCAAGCGTCAGCGCGCTCAGGGCGCTCGCCACGAGGCCAAAGAGGATCAGCTTTCGGCGCCCCAGCCGATCGGTCAGCCCGCCTCCGATCACCGATCCGATGATGCCCGCCAGCGACAACAACCCGAGCAGGACGCCGGCCTCGGTCATGCCGACGCCGAATTTCTGCGTGATGTACAGGGCGAAGAACGGAAAGACGATCGTGCTGCCGATTTTGTCGATGAAGTGGACGACGACCACCACCCAGAAGGGCTTGGGGAACTGGCGGTACACGGCAGGGACACGATCCTTCAAGGCCTGTCGATCCCGTAGACGAGCACCTCCACGTCGTTCACTCTCGCCGTGTCTTCCCGGCGTTCTCCGAGCCGCTCAGCCACGCGAATCGAGGCCGCGTTGTCTGGATGGATCAAGCTGATGACGTGAGGCTTGTCGAGCGTGGTGAAGGCGTAACGCAACGCTGCACGTGCGCCCTCGATCGCATAGCCCTTGCCCCACGCGTGGCGCGCGAGCGTCCAGCCGATCTCGAAGCCGGGCCACCCTTCGGGGTTGAGAAAGCCGATGCGGCCGATCATCCGGCCCGTCTCTTTCGATTCGACGGCCCAATGACCGTAACCACGCATCTGCCAGTGCCCCATGAAAAACGCCATGCTCCGCCAGGCGTCTCCCCTCGAGAACCCTTTCCCCCCGAGATAGCGCATGACCTCGGGATCGGCCGACAACGCCGCGTAGTCGTCGAGGTCGCTTTCGCGCCACATGCGCAGCTTCAAGCGATCGGTCTCGAGCTCGTCGTACTTCATAACAGCGCGCCGACCGTGGCCACGAGCTCGCGGCCCAACACGTCGTGCTGATCGGCATCGAGGTGCACGCCGTCGACGCGGCTGGTCGAAATCACACGTGCCGCGTTGAAAAACGCGCAGCGTTCCTCCGCGGCAATCGCGCTGTAGGCGTCGCTCAATCCGGCCGACTTGGCTTGGGCGCCGTCGAACTTTTCCGCCATGTCGCCTGCCGGAACGCCGGGAAGCGGCGGCCCGACGATGAGAATCGGCGGCACCGGCATGTCGGGCTCGATCGGAGCCGAGCGAATCGCGCGCACGAGCGCCGCGATGCCTCGCGCGGACTGCGCCGCGGTGAACGCGTGCACCGACTGAAAGTCGTTGGTGCCGAGCATGACGATGACGAGCGCGAGCGGAGAGCTCACTTCAATGCGCTGCTGGAGGCCGGCAAGGCCGTTGCGCCCGGGCTTGAACGGATCGTCCCAGACGGTTCTGCGGCCGTTGAGCGCGTCTTCGATGACGCGAACCTGGTGTCCGTGCCGCAGCAGCTCGGTCTCGAGAATGATGGGCCATCGCTGCGCAGCGGCGAGACGCCGGCGGCTGCCGGGGATGATGCCCCACGTCAGCGAATCGCCGTAAACCAGAATCTGCTTCACCGCCGCCCGCCGCCAAAAAGCCCGCCAAGCATCCCGCGCAGGATCTGCCGTCCGAGCTGGTTGCCGACAGTGCGGGCAGCCTGCTTCCCCATCGTCTCGATCATGCCCTGCCGCCGCTTCGTGCCCCAGAGAAATTCGTCAACTTTGGACGGCGCCGCCGCATCTTCCTTGGTGCCCGCGGGCGTCGTGCCCGCCGGGCGCTCCACGTCCGTCGGAGCTGCTTTTCGTTTCAACAGTTCGTAAGCGGATTCACGATTCACGGCGGTGTCGTAGCGCGCGCCGACCGGGCTGCGCGCACGGACCGCGGCACGCTCCTCTGCGGTGATGGCGCCGATGCGGCTGCGCGGAGGAGCGATGAGCGTGCGCTGCACCGGCATCGGCACGCCCCCTTCCTGCAGCGTCGAGACGAGCGCCTCACCCACGGCGAGCGTGGAAATCACACGCGCAACGTCGAGCGCCGGATTGGCGACGAATGTTTCCGCCGCGGTCTTGACCGCCTTCTGATCTCTCGGCGTGAACGCCCGCAACGCGTGCTGCACGCGGTTGCCGAGTTGACCGAGAATTTCGCCGGGGACGTCATCGGGAAACTGCGAACAGAAATACACGCCGACACCTTTCGAGCGGATGATGCGAACGACCTGTTCGACCCTGTCCCGCAAGGCCGCCGGGGCGTCGGCGAACAGCAGGTGTGCTTCGTCGAACATGAAGACGAGCTTGGGCTTTTCGAGATCGCCGACCTCGGGAAGATTCTCGAACAGCTCCGACAACATCCACAGCAGAAAGGTAGAAAACAGACGGGGCTTGAGAATGAGCTGGTCGGCGGCGAGGATGCTGATGATGCCCCGCCCGGTCAAATCCGTGCGAACCAGGTCGTGCAGATCGAGCGCGGGCTCCCCGAACAGGGCTTCACCCCCGTCGCGCTCGAGCGTCAGCAGCCCGCGCTGAATCGCCGCAATCGACTGAGCGCTGACAAGACCGTACTCCGTCGAAACGTCTTTTCGATGTTCGGCGACGAACGTGAGCAGCGCGCGGAGATCGTCGAGATCGAGAAGCAGCAGCCCGCGATCGTCGGCAAGCTTGAACGAAACGTCCAGGGCGCCGGCTTGAGCGTCGCTGAGATTGAGAATCCTGTTGAGCAGCGTCGGACCGAGCTCGGTGATGGTGGTTCGAATGGGATGGCCGGCTTTTCCGTAGAAATCCCAGAAGACGACCGGATTGGCCTCGGGGGCGTAGCCTTCGACCCCGGTGGCGGCGGCCCGCTGCAGGATCTTGTCTCCACCGGCACCCGGCAGGGCGAGCCCGGCGACGTCGCCTTTCACGTCCGGAATGAACACCGGAACGCCGAGCCTGGAAAAGCCTTCGGCAAGCACCATCAGCGAGACGGTCTTGCCGGTTCCGGTCGCGCCGGCCACGAGGCCATGCCGATTACCGTATTTCGCGTGGAGGTAGACGGGCTGTTCGCCCTTTCCGAGGAGGATGCGGCTCATGTCCTCGACCCTTCGCTAAGCCCTAAGCCCTCAGCCCTTAGCCCTTTTAGGGATGGAGAGCGTCTGCCATTTGGGGCCCGCGAAATGTTTCGCGAGCAACACGATCTGTCCAACGTGCGCCGAGTAGTGGGACAGCTGCCGGTTAATCGCCTGCACCACTGTGTGCGGCTCGTTCCGGATGGTGACGGTGCTCGAGAGATCGCCAGGCCGCAGCGAGGAGATCGCACCGAAGAGGATCGACCACCCACGTTCCCAACGCTCCATAATCGCCGCGCGCGTGTCGGCAGCGTCGAGTTCGAACTCGCTGTCGCGATTGCGGTTCGGCTTTTCACCGTCGGTAGTGAGAAAGTCCGTCCAGCGCGACTGCATGTTGCCGGCGACGTGTTTGATGACGAGCCCGACACTGTTCGCGTCGGGGTCGAGCAGCGCAAAAAACGCGCGGTCGTCAATCTGATCGACCGCGCGTTCGGCCTGGGCCTTCAGCTTCCGCAACTGGGCCAGGCTCTCGTCCAGATAGTGCTGATCGATCAATGGGCTTTTTCGATGTGGACGAGGTAGGCCTCGACCATGAGCAGGTTCTTTTCGCCCGACTGCTTGACGACGCTCAGCATCCGCTCCATCTTGACGACTTCCTCGAGCTGCTCGTCGATGAACCACTGCAGGAAGCTTTGCGCGAGATAGTCGTTCTCCTTGATCGCGAGCGACATGAGCGACGTGATCTGGCCGGTGACGTCGCGTTCCCAGTTCAAGGCCGCCTGCACCGCCTCTTCGGCCGAGCCAAACGTCGCTTTCGGCGCGGGGATCGACGGTATCTGCAGTCCGCCTTTGGTGTCCTGCAGATATTTGATGAACTTCATCGCGTGCTGCTTTTCTTCCTGGGCCTGATCTTCGAACAGCTTGGCCAGCAGCGTCAGCGAGCGCTGATAGAAGTGCGCAGCGATACTCAGATATTGCAGACTGGCACCGAATTCGTGGCCGATCTGATCGTTGAAGGCTTTCGCGAGCTCAGAGCTGATTAGCACAGTAGTCTCCTCAGACAGGATTATATGAGGTTCGTGGGTTCGTGGGTTCGTGGGTTCGTAGGTTCGAGGTTCGTGGGTTCGTAGGTTCGTAGGTTCTCAAAACCGCCAGTCGGCAAACAGCGACTCGGCCTCGGCTTCGAAGATCGGCCCCACGACTTCCACCCGGCGTCCGGCGCGGTCCAGCACGTCGCGCGCGCTGGCGACGAGCATCTGCTGCGAAAAACCCGTCAGCTCGTGCAGACGAACGCCGCTGAGCCCATACACGAGCCGGCTGATCCCGCTCCAGAAGATCGCGCCCGCACACATGGCGCAGGGCTCGGCGCTCGTATACAACGTCGACGCGGCGAGCACGTCGGGGCTGAACTCTTTTACTGCACGATGCAGCAGATTCATCTCGGCATGCGCGAGCACCTGCTCGTCGGTGATTTGCGCGTTTTCCGCAGCCGCCAGCACCGCGCCGTTTGCCGCCACGAGCAGCGCGCCGAATGGGCGATTCCCGTGCGCGCGTGCGCGCCGCGCCACGGCAAACACCTCCCGCATGTGGAGTTCGTGATTAAGACAGCCAGTCGTCAAATAGCCAGTAGCCAGTAGCCAGTAGCTACTTCAGGCCCTCCTTGAGAAAAGCGATGAGGGGCGGGTAGGTTTTCTCGGGCGCTTCGAAATGGGGAACGTGGCCGAGGCCCGGGATCAGTTGCAGACGGCCGTTGCCGTTCGGAATGCTGTCGGCGATGAATTTCATGCGGGCCTGGAACACGCTGGCGGGACCCGCCAGGCTGTCTTCAGCGCCGCCGAACGCCAGCGTCGGCGCTTTGATGTGCGCCCAGTCGTTGACGACCGGATCCAGATAGGTCACCTGCTGCAGCAGCGCCTGCACCATCGCGTATCGCGGCCAGTCGGCGCTCAGCGTCCAGGCGTACCGAATCTTGGGATATTTGTCGAACTCCGGTTTCCACGCCGCCGGATTGTGGGAAAAATACCTGAAGATACCGGCGTGAATCTGCTGGTAGGTCGTCGCCAGCGCTCGCTTGTACGCTTCGTCGATGCTTCCCCAGGGACGTTCGAAGCGCGGATCGAGAACGCCGATCGGATTGTAGATGACGACCCGCTCGGCAACGTCCGGATATTGCGTCGCGAAGCGCGCTGCCAGCATGCCGCCCATCGAGTGGCCGACGATCGCGGCTCTGTCGATCTTCAGGTGCTGCAGCAGCAGGCGCGTGTTTCGCGCCATGTCATGAAAGTTGTATGGAATGATCGGCTTCGAGGAGCGGCCGAACCCAATCTGATCCGGCACGACGACGCGGAAGCCTTCTTTGCGAAGCGCATCAATCGGGCCGCCCCAGTAAAATCCCGCGAAGTTCATGCCGTGGAAGAGCACGACCGTGTGCCCGTTGGGCTGGCCCTGCGCGGGCACATCCATGTAGGCCAGTCGAATGTCCTGCCCATAGAGCGTCAGCGGCAGATACGAGACCGGATGGGGATACGGCACGTCTTCGCAGGTAATGCTGCCCGGCTTGACGTCACTCGGCGTCGGCGGCGGGGCCGCAGGTTGCGCAAGGCTCTCGACGGGAATCACACACGCCGTCAATAGTGCCGCGAACAATTTCATAAGATCCTCCGTTGACGGATTGTAACGCGACCAGCTACCAGCTACTGGCTACTGGCTAGCCTGTACAGATGTGTGTGGCTTCGGATGACGATCGATCCTCTGGCAATACCCATCGACGCCAGCGTCGCGCCGTCGAGCTCGTTGACCGCGAGCTTCTGGAACGCGCGCCCCGGCGCAAGCACGGTTGCGACGCCTTCCTCGCTCAACACGTAGATACGCCCGTCAGCGTAGACCGGCGACGCGGAGTAGTTCCCGCCGACGCGCTGCTGCCAGTGGAGCTTGCCGGTTTTTGCGTCGACGCAGGTCATCACGCCGAGGTCGCTTAGAACGTACAGCTCGTCGCCGACGAGGAGCGGGGACGGCGTGAACGGCGCGCCGCGAGTCATCGACCACGCGATGTGCGTGCCCGTGACGTCGCCCGTTCCATCCGCGCGAACCGCAAGCAGCGCCGGTTGCTGGAATCCCGTCGCGATGAACACGAGCCCGTGTCCGAACACCGGGCGCGGAACATTGGAAAAGCCGTCGTCGTACCGCACCATCCAGATCTCTTTGCCGGTCGCCGGATCGTAAGCGACGGCGCGGTACGCGCCGACACTGATCACCTGCTCCCGTCCATTCACCGAGATGACTAACGGCGTCGTGTACGCCTGATCGAACGGTTTGCGCCGCTCCGTCTTCCACTTGACCTTGCCCGAACCTGTGTCGAGCGCGATCACCCAGGCTTCGTAGTGGCCGTCTCCGCTGAAAATCAGCAGATCGTTGTAAAGCGCGGGCGAGCCGCCGCCGCCATGCTGCGATTCGTAAGGAAACCGCGCCTTCCAGATGACCGCACCGGAATCGGCGTTGAGCGCGGCCGTGCCCTCGCCGCCGAAGTGCACGTACACGCGATCACCTTCGAGAATCGGCGTGGGCGACGCGTGGCTGTTCTTGGAATTCTTCAGGCGCGCGCTCGTCAGCTTGAAGACTTCGACGTTCAGCAGCTCACGTCCGCTATCGAGATCGAATGCCACGGCACGCAACGATGCCCCCCGCCCCCCGGCTTCCACTGCCGTCGTCAGCCACACGCGGCCGTTGCCGATCGCCGGAGACGACCATCCGCGTCCCTGGAGCGGTGTTTTCCAGAGGATGTTGCGCGTCTCGCTCCATTCGAGCGGAAGGCCTTGCTCGCTGGAGTGCCCCTGGCCGTCCGGGCCGCGAAACTGCGGCCACTCGAATGTCTGGCCGAGAGTGAGGGTGGAAAGGAAAAACGGAAAAGGAAAAAGGAATAAGACGATGCGCGTGAGGTTCGCGTGACGCCGGGACATTATTCGTTTTCCGTTCTTCGTTTTTCCTTACTTTGGCAAGGAAAACACATAGTAGCCTTGCGAACCGGGTTCCCCGCCTTCCCATGCGATGTTGTCGTCGCCGGGACGATCGACGCTGCTGCCGTAGAACGCCACGAATTGCCGGCCGCCTACTTCATAGACCGACGGAATGCCCGCGAAGTTAGGCGTCATCTTCTTCTCCCACAACACGGCGCCGCTGTCTTTGTCGAACGCGCGAATCGTGCGGTCGGCAAAGTGCGCGAAGAAGATCAATCCGCCGGCTGTGACGACCGGACCGTTTCGATGGACACGGTAATTGTTGCCGGTGTTGGTGATGCCTTTCGCGGCCAACGACGGAACGACGCCGAGCGGCGCCTGCCATTTGATGTCGCCGGTGTTCAGGTCGTAGGCGGTCAATTGCGCCCACGGCGGGCTCATCGCGTTCATGCCGTTCCTGGCAAAAAACATGGAGCCCAGCCGGCCCGTGTAGCGCGGCTGCGGCGTCATGCGTTTGATGGCATCGCTGTCATCTACCAGCCGCAGCGGATCGTGCAGCGCGGGTTGATCGGCGGACCGCACGTACAACATGCCGGTTTCCGGATCTGCGGCGGCACCTCCCCAGTTGGCGCCGCCGAGCTCGCCAGGGACGGAAATCTGACTCTTGGTGATGCTGAGTGGCGTGAAGATCCCTTCGTTGCGGGAGCTCCTGAGGATGCCGATAATCCGCTGACGCTCTTCTTCGTCGAGGTACGGATTGACATCGGCCTCGGTGAACTTCAGCCGCGAGAACGGCGCCGGCCTGGTCGGAAATGGCTGGGTCGGCGACGACTGCTCTCCCGGCACGTCGCTTTGCGGCACCGGGCGCTCTTCAATGGGCCACAGCGGTTTTCCGGTGGCACGGTCGAACACGTACAGCAAACCGAACTTCGTGGCTTGCGCGACGATATCGACCGGCTTGCCGTTGTGTTGCACCGTCAGGAGCTTCGGCCCGGTGACCAGATCGTAATCCCACAGATCGTGATGCAGAAGCTGGTAGTGCCAGAGACGCTTGCCGGTGCGGAGATCGAGGGCGAGCAGCGTGTTGCCGAACAGGTTGTTCCCCTTGCGATCGCCGCCCCACAAATCGAACGTGGGCGATCCGGTTGGGAAATATCCCACGCCGCGCTTCTCGTCCACCGCGAACTCTGCCCAGGTATTGGCGCCGCCTGCCGTCTTCCACGCCTCCGGCGGCCAGGTGTCGTAACCGAACTCGCCCGGACGCGGGATCGTATGGAATATCCACACCAGCCTCCCGGTCAGGATGTCGAAGGCGCGGATATCCCCTGGCGGGGAGTTGTACCCTTCCCCAGGCGCCGAGCCGAGCACCAGGAGATTTTCGAACACGTGTCCGGGCGATCCAGATTGCGCGCCGCCGCTCGGGACGGGTGTGCGTCCCAGCCCTTCGCGCAGGTTCACGAGGCCGTTCACGCCAAAAGTCGTGATCGGCTTTCCTGTTCTGGCGTCGAGCTGCTGCAGATAGCTCCGCGACGCGAAAATGATCCGCCGATCGGAGCGGTCCTTGTTCTCCCAGTAATTGAAGCCGCGGTTGGTAGGCGTGCCCTCGGTTTCAAACGTCCAAATTTCTTTCCCCGTCACCGCGTCGAGCGCAAACACCGCGCTGTCTTTCCCAACCACATACATGACGTTGTCGACCACAAGCGGACTGAAGGCGAAGCGCCCAGCCGGCCCCGGCGCGGGATAAAACCACTGGAGCTCGAGCCGACCGACGTTGCTCTTGTTGATCTGCTTGAGTGCGGAATATTGCGCCCCCTCGAGGCTGCCGCCGGGCTGGCTCCAGGTTGTGTAAAGACGCGGCCCCGACTGCCCGCGCAACGTTCCGATCTGTGAGGGCAATGCCCACAGCAAACCGGCGGCAAGCAGCACGCCAAATATCCGCTTCGAGCTCATCGATACGCTCTCCGTTTTCTCAATCTGCCAATCTACCGATCTACCAATGCAGACTTCACCTTATGGCTGTCGGGGCCACCGTGGATCCAGTTCCACCCTGAATCTTCAGCGGCTGGACGATGAGCGCGAATTCCCAGGCTTGCCGGGCCGCCAGCTCGTCGAGCTTGAGGTTCTCGAGCAGGTGAATGCCATGGACGACCAGCGCGATTTGATGTACGGGATTACTGAGATTGGGATCCGGATCCGGTGTCACGCCGACAGGCCCGTTGTCGATGCCGATCAACATGGGATCCTGTTTCGCGAGCCACTCCGCGGCCGCGGTGGTGAGACCCGGGTTCGATTTTATGTAGCGGCCGGCGTCGGTGTCCCATAGCCGCCCCCAGCCGGTGTTGATGACGACCGCGTCGCCAGGCTGCAAGGTGAGCTTCTGCCGCTGCAGCGCGCCTTGCAGATCGTTCACCGTGATCGGATAGGTGTCTGCGAGCATCTGAACGCCTTTGAAGGCGGCGACGTCGATTAGAACACCGCGCGTCATCAACGTGCCGACGTGTTCGACCCCCATCTTCGTGAAACCCGCGCGCGTCGCCACGTCGGCGACCTTCACGCAGTTGTACAGGCTGTCGTCGATCGTCTGGTGCGCGAAGCCGTCGAATTGCACGCCAACCTGCCCGATCTCGCTGAAGACGATCTCCTCGTTGCTGCCGCGCCGGTTCGAGCCGGCGTTCATGTTGGTGCGCTTCACTTCCATCTCGAAGCGCCGGCCCGGCGAGAACGGCATGTCGGTCTTGAGCACGCGGCCGAGCTCGAATACCTCTCCGGTGCGTATGAGCCGCGTCGCGCGCAGCACGGTCTCGGGCTTCATGTGGTTACCCGCACCGCGCTGGTCAGCCGCGCCCCACTTCGATGGGCAGCGCTGGGCGTCGGCCGGCGGGGTCCATGACTGTGCGGCGGCAGACGACGCGATACCCGAGGCAGCAACCATTGCGAATACGATGTTTGTCCTCACGGCCTTCTCCTCAAAAGGTGATACCCGTCACAAAATACAACAGGAGATCAGGAGATTAGGAGACCGTTTTCTGGGATCTCAACACGGAGTCACGGAGTCACGGAGACGCACGGAGCTGCGTAGGTCAACTCCGTGGCAGCGCGTCGATGGCGTTGGCCGCCTAGCGGCCAACGGGCGAGAATGTACGAATCCGAAATACAAGAACAAGGAACGATAGGAGGTTCTCGTATTTCGGGTTCGTACATTCTCGCCGCGCGCCTCGTGGGCGCGCCGTCGACGCGCTGCCTGTGTCTCCGTGGTAGTCTTCCGTTCTCCCTTTCTCCTGTGAAAACTAGAAATTCGTCCTAGTCTCCTGAACTCCTGTTTCGTGTTTCTAATTAGTCCGGCGAACTTTGGCGCTGGGCGTTTCGTCGGTGCTCAAGTCGCCAAGCATGTACTGGATCGCAGCCAGCAGGTGGCCCGTCCACCGCTTGTCGGTATACATGATCGTCGTGTGGCCGAGAGGCGTGAAGTAGGTCCGTCCCTTGCCGTAGCCCTTGACCCACGCCACACCGTAGTCCTGATCAGGCCTCGTGCTCAGCTCGCTGAAGCGGCCGCCGAACCCGCGGTCCGATTTTTCGACGTCGAGGCTCATCAAGACGTGCTGCTTCTCGCGCGAGTACGGGGAATTCGGCGGGAAGATGTAGAACTCGTCGGTATGCGTGAACGGCTCGGACCCGAACGGCTTCATCAGCGGGCTGTTGGGATCGTCGATCTTGATCACCTGCTCCTCGACCCGGTGCTGCCCCGCCCAGCCGCCCATCATGTCGGCGAACTCCGGCCAGTTCAGGTTGGCGTAGGTCACGGCGTGGTTCCCTCCCAGGCCGCCGCCTTCGCGGACGAAGCGCATGATCCCCTCGCGCACCTCGGGGTCGTTGTGCACCATGCCGCACACGTTGTTGAAGAAGACCGCGTCGAATTCCTTGATCTTCGGATATTTCAGCATCGCCGGATCGTTGCTGAAGGTCGGCTCGAACGCGCCCGTGTACTTCGCCATCAGCTCGAGCATGTGGTTGCCGTGCGGAATCGTGCTGTGGCCCGAATACATCTGGATGTCGGTGACGAGCATCTTGCGCGGACGCGCGGGTTTGGCGACCGCCTGCCGGGGAATGGCCGCGTCGATCTGCGCGCGCATGGCCGCGTCGAGGCGATCGCCGCCGCGAATCTGGCCGGCCGGGGTCTTCAGCATGTCGTTGACACGGGCCGCCATCGCGGGCCACATGACGCGCTCGAACCCGGCGACGTTTTTCATCATGTCCGCTTCGGTTGCGCCCGTCGATTCGACGGTAATCGACAGCGGCTTGATGCCGGCCCTGTACACGGCCAGGAAGAAATCACCCAACCCCGCCGCTCCGTCGCCGATCGGGACGACACGGCCCCGCGCGCCAAGCGCGCTTCGGTCGCCGGCGGTCACGTGCAGCAGCTTGTCCTTCGCGATCGCGAGGCCGTCGGCCGCCTTGATGCCGGTCTGCGCCCAGCCGCCGAGATGCGCGCTCACCCCCAGCCGTTTACCGCGGCCGCCGAGCGCGGCCATCACCATCTTCGGATCGCCTTTGCTCTCGAGGGCGACGTTGATCTCGAACTCCTCGGCAAGCGTGTCCAGCTCCGCCAGGTTCGCGGCGTCTGCGCTCGTGATGATCAGCGGGACGTTGATGGACTTCGCGAACTCGAATACACGGCGCCGCAGGGCGGCGTCCGACCCGATGTTGTCCACGCGATACGCCGAGATCGATTCGGCGATCTCGCGGAGACGGTAGACGACGGCGGCGCGTTCGTTGGTCTGGAGGCGCTGATCGAGCGGCTTCGGCACTTCGAAGCTGGTGATCTGCGTGCTCGACGCTTCGACGGAAGCGAAGGGGATCACGTCGGCTTTGGCGAGGGCGTCGGAAAAATTCATCCCTTTCAACGCCGCGGTCGGCATCGCCACGCGCCAGCCGAACCACATGTTGTTGTCGGGGGCGCCCATGCGGATCGTCGCGAGGCCTCCGCCGTTCGGGCGTTTCGAAACCGACGGCACCTGCGGCGCTTGCGCCGCTCCGCCGCCGCCGCGGCCACCTCTGCCGCCCTGGCCTTGACCGGCGGGAGCGGGTGCCTGCTGAGCCATACCGCTGTGGCCAGCCATAGCGATGAGAAAAACAGCCGCGCAAACATGTGCTCTCATGTGGTGTCCCCCGATGAAATTGTCGTGAAGCGGGCCTAGTTTACCGCTAAAGCCGGCGCCAAAGCGCGCGCTATCTCGGGCCGAGCCGCTTGAGGAGCTGAATCTGCCCGGCGTGGTAGAGATCGTGGGCGGCGATGCCCGAGACAACCGCGAAATTGCTGACCTTCCTGCCTGGGGGAATCCGATCGAGATCGTTCGCCGAGAGCCGTGCGACGGCGGCACGGAGCGTCTCGTGCGTCTCGTCGAGCAGCTGGAGATCTGCCCGCCACGCCGCAAGAGAGTGTTCCTGTCCGGGAGCCGGCCGGCGGAACCAGTTCGACCCTTTCAGCGCAAAAGACCCGCGCGCGCTATCGGTGAAGCGGCGCGCCGTCGCGTATTTCCAGTAGGCCGCATGGACGACGATTTCCCAGATGTTATGACGTTGCGCCGCAGGCCGCCACGCCGCCTGCGCCGGCGAGACGCGCCGGACCGCCCCGCGCAGATTCGTGCCGTGCCAGGACGGCTTGTTGTAGGCCTGGTCGAGAATCATCACCAGCTGCGCGACTTCTGGACTCATCGACTCCTGGAATCTTGGACTCCTGGACTCTTGGACTCCTGGACTCTTGGACTCCCGGACTCTGAATTAGGCGTTCTGCCGGAGAGCCCACTCGACCAGCCGCGTGCCCTTGATGCCGAACTCGCGTTCGAGCGACGGGATGTCGACGTCGTAACCTACCCGTTCGAACCATTCGAGCATTGTCGCGAAGTCGTCGTTGTTCTTGCGGACCTCGGAGATGGGAATCTGCACGAACGAGATGTTCCGCCCTAGCCCCCGGCTCAGAGCCATGGCCACATCGGGCATCGTCACCTCGTCGCCGGCGAGATCGATTTCGCGGCGGTTCAGCTTGTCGGCATTGGTGAAGCCGCGCGCGACGTATCTGCCGATGTCGTCCACCGCGATCATCTGAAGCTTCAGGTCGGGCCGCATCGCCGCGTAAATGGTGTCGCCGTTCAAAAACCACGGCGAGGTCAGGTTCTCCATGAAAAACACCGGGCGGAAGATCACATACGACGGGAAGCCGGCCGCGCGAATCGCGTCTTCCACACGCGCCTTGTTTTCGAAATGGGGAATCCCGGTCTTGCGATGGGCCGATCCAACAGACGTGTACACAAAGTGCTGAACACCGGCTTCCCTGGCGAGGCTCGCCAGACGTTTCCCCTGCTCCTCTTCGCGCTCCACCCCTGCTTCCCATGTGTTCTGCACGCCAAATACACCCCAGGCACCGCTCAACGCCTTCTTGAGCGACGCCGCGTCGTCCAGATCGCCCTGCACGATCGCGGCGCCCGTCTCCGAGGCCACCGCCTTCGCCGCATCGCTCTCAGGGTGGCGCGTCATCGCGCGCAGGGCGAATCCGCTTCCCGCCAGGGCACGCGCCGTTGCGCCTCCCTGTTTTCCCGTCGCTCCCGTAATCAGTACCGTTCGCTCGTCCGCCATCACCGCAACTCCTAACCTCGACTCTGGACTCTTCGACTCCCGGACTCCCAGACTCCCGGACTCCCGGACTCCCAGACTCTTTTAAGTATTCGTTTCCCGTCCCAGCATCTTCATCGCCAGCGCCATCATCGCACCGACGTCAGCGACGTTCGCCGGGAGCACGATCGTGTTCCCTTTCTTGGCCAGCTCGCCGAATTCTCCGATGTACTGTTCGGCCACGCGCAGCTGGACGGCTTCGTAGCCCCCAGGCAGCTTGATGGCTTCCGCGACGCGGCGGATGCCTTCGGCAGTCGCGGTGGCGACCGACGTGATCGCCGCGGCCTCGCCTTCCGCTTCGTTGATCTGCTGCTGCTTGCGGGCTTCGGATTGCTTGATCACTTCCTGCTTCATGCCCTCTGCCGTGTTGATGGCGGCGTCGCGCGTGCCCTCGGATGTGAGAATCACGGCGCGTTTTTCGCGCTCGGCGCGCATCTGCTTTTCCATGGCCGCGAGAATGTCGGACGGCGGCGTGATGTTCTTGATCTCGTAGCGCAACACCTTCACGCCCCAGGCCTCCGACGCCTTGTCCAGCTCGCTGACGACCGCGGTGTTGATGTTGGTGCGCTCCTCGAAGGTCCTGTCGAGATCGATCTTGCCCACCTCGCTGCGCAGCGTCGTCTGCGCGAGCTGGCTGATGGCGAACATGTAGTCGGAGATCCCGTAAGAGGCGCGCTCAGGGTTCAGCACCCGCAGATACAGGACGCCGTCGACGCCGACCTGCACGTTGTCTCTCGTGATGCAGACCTGCGCCGGGATGTCGACGGCGGTTTCCTTCAGCGAGTGCCGGTAGCGGATGACGTCGACGAACGGGAGCAGCACGTGGAACCCGGCGTTGAGGATGCCGTGAAACCGTCCGAGACGCTCGACCACGTAGGCGCTCTGCTGCGGCACGACCACCGCGGTCTTCGCCACGATGACCAGCACGAGGAAGGTCAGGATCAGCAACGCGAGCAGGCCACCTGTCATGAGCGGTCTCCTTCTGCCTTGAGAAAAATCATCAGACGGTCAACCTCGACGACCCTGCAGCGCTGCCCGCGCAACAAAATCGACGGGCCCTGATTTCGCGCTGACCAGACGGCGCCGCGCATCTCCGCGCGGCCGACGGCACCCGGGGCGATATCCTCGAGCGGGACGGCGGTGTCACCGATCATGGAATCGACATCGCGGCCGGGCTGATCGAGCTGCATCCATTTCAACAGGCGATTCCGGAAGAACAGCAGGGACCCGACGGAAATCAGCGAGAAGAGGAGCAACTGCACCCAGACGGGGCCGGCGGCGCCGAAAGCGTGCAGCGTGGCAATGGCAAGCGCGGCAATGCCGAAAAAGATGACGTAGAAGCCACCCGAGGCCGCCATCTCGAGCGCAACGAGGATCAACCCGATGACCAGCCAATGCCACCACTGCATGTCAGGCGGCCAATTGTAACCGGTCGGCGGTAAAATCTTCTGGCCGCTCGAGGTCGTGTCCTGAAACTCGTGGACTTCAGCATGATTTACCTCTTTCGGTTTCTTTGCGCGCTCAGTGCTCTCGCCGCGGGGTGGGCTATCGTGCTGTGGCTCACGGGCGGGTTTCTGATCGAGCTCGAAGGACTTCGAATCTCATCCCGGCGGCCTCGCAATGCAGCCGTGATCTCGTTGTTCTTGGCGTTGCTGGTCTGGCTGCTCACCTTCTCACCCGACGGTCGCCACACGTTCCAGACTGAATGGTCGCGCTGGCGCAGACGGTATCTGTCGATCGTGCAGCACCGTCGCGTCTTGCACGCCTTTCACATCGCCGGGTCGGCGCTCACGATCGCTCTCGTTGGCATGGCCATCGATATCTATCAGTGGCGGAGGTCTCTCCCGTTGTGGGTAGACGAGGAGATGATCGCGCTCAATCTGCGCGATCGCTCCTTGCCCGATCTCGCTGGAACGCTGTGGCTCGGCCAGAGCGCTCCGTTCGGATGGCTGATTCTGGAACGTATGGCTATGGCCGTCCTCGGAACCGGGGAGGCAGCCCTGCGGGCAGTGCCGCTGCTTTTCGGGATCGCGACGCTCGGCGTTGCGGCGGTGGTGGGCCAGCGATGGATGGGCCGGATTGCTGCCGCAGTTTTTGTCGTGGTGTGCTGGATCAGCCCGTTACTGTCGCACTATCGGTTCGAGATCAAGCACTACACTGCCGATGTCCTCTTCGGATTGCTTCTGCCGTTTCTCGCTGTCTGGGCCATCGAGGCCGAGAGCACGGTAAACCGGGCGCGACGTGTATGGCTGTGGTGGTGCGCAGCCGCCATCGGCCATTGGTTCGCAAACGGAGCGCTACTGGTGACTCCTGCGTCCGCGATCTTTCTGTCTGTGGCCCTGTGGCGGCGGGATGGCCGGCGTGCTGCGGCGTCGATCGTCATCGGTGGATTCATCTGGCTTGCCTCGTTTGCGCTCCACTATCAGATCTCCATCCGCCACACTCTCGATAACGCGTTCTTGCGAGCGACCTGGAGCGCGGAAATGCTTCCGCCAGCGCTCGGGCTGGCAGGCAACATGCGTTGGTTTCTCGAGCGGCTCGAGCCACTGGCGTTGAACCCGGGTGGTACCACCCTAGCGATCGTCCTGTGGACGTCGGCAATTTGCGGCTGGGCGCTCAGTTTGAAGCGGCGCATGGGCTTCGTAATGGCTGGCGTGGTCTTGTCCGCCTTCGCATTCGCCAGCGTGGTTCCTTTGTACGAACGGTTTTCGATCTGGATAGTCCCTGCGCTGTACGCCGGCGTCGCCCTCCTGATTGACCGCTGTGTGGCGGTCGGCGCCGATGCAGTCGTCCGACGGCGATGGGCGCTGGTCGCCGCTGCCATGCTGGCTTTGTTCGTTCAGTTCCGCCTCGCGTCGGACATTCTCAGGCGTGGGCGAGCGGACCTCATGACACGACATGGCGCCACGCATAAGCACCAGTTGGATGACCGAGCGGCTGTCCGATGGCTGATGAGTCAATGGCAGCCCGGCGACGCGCTGATTACGATGCATTTAGCGCTGCCGGCGGTCTGGTGGTACGGGAGGATTTCAATTGCTGACGCAGCCGGAGCCGGCAGCGTTCTGCACGATGGCGGTCCGATCTTCGAAGTGGGCCCGACGACCAACTGCCCTTCACGGCAGCTCGAGAATGCGCTGAAGAGTCACCGCCGTGTGCTCGTCTACCTCGGCTTCGACGTCATTCCCGGTTTCGATCGCGTGTTGCTCCACGATCTCGCGCAGCTCGGCGAAATGGCAGCGCACCGGGAGTTCGGCCAGTTGGGCCGGGCGGCGGTCGTCGATTTGAACCTGCCGGCGTCGGGCAGCATTAAGCGTTTGAACCGGAACCGAACGGCCGAAGCGGCCGCCTTCGAAGGTTGCGTAGGCGTTCAGCGGGCGGCGCGTTGGTAAAGCGGCAGTAACTTTTCGATCAGCACTTCATCGATATATGCGCCGTCGATCTTTGCATGGCGTTCGGCCGTCCCGACGATCCGGAACCCCTGGCCGAGGTAGGCCCGAAGCCCCGCCTCATTGTCGGCGCGCACGAAGCTGAATAGTTTTTCGTAACCCTTGAGGCGAGCGGCGTCAAAGGTCGCTTCGAAGAGTCTCGCCGCAATTCCCTGACGATGACGATCGAGCGCGACATAGGTGCCGATCACACCAACGTGATCGAATGCGCGCGTGTAATCGGCAAAGGGAGAAACGTCTTGAAACCCGACCGCCGCGCCGGTCGCGGCGTCGATCGCGACGAGAAATATTCCGCGTTCGGGAAAGCCGCGGATGAACGCGCGCTCTTCGTCGATCGTCACAGGGGTGTCGAGCGCGGTGTAGATTCGGGCGGCGATGATCGAATTGAGTATCGCCGCTATACCTTCCGCATCATCGGCCCCGGCATCCCGGATTTCAACCATGAAAATTCAGCAGGAGATTAGGAGCTTAGGAGAGTTCATTCCTGGAACAATTCTCCTAATCTCCTAGGCTCCTGCTAGTTTTTCTATTTGGCCAGCGGATCGGGGCGCACCTGGAACTGCATCACCTTGCTCGTCGTGCCTTTCCCCGTCTCCATATGGAACGGCGCGCGGGTGCTGATCGTGGCCCACAGCCCCTTGCCTTTCCAGCCGCGCGCGGGATCGTCGATGCGGCCATCCATCCATTTCGTGTAGAACCCGAGCGGGTACGGTACGCGCATCACGACCCAGTTCCCGTCTTTCAGCGCGAGCAGCGCTTCCGCGGCGTTGCCGGTGTTGATCGGCGTGTTCGCGCCGAGCCCTGAGGTGTCGAACTGATCGACCCACGTGTAATAGCTGCCTTCGACGCTGCCATTGTCGGTGACGTTCTTGAATTGCGGCAGCGGCTCCGGATAGAACGTCCAGCCTTCTTTGCAATGCTGGCCTGTGGCTTTCGGCCCGTTCAGCGCGGCTTTGCACTTGCGGCGATCGAAGCTGGCCATGTGCCCGCTCGAGAGGGCCGACCACATCACGCCGTTGCGATCGACATCCGCTCCACGCGGCGAAAATCCAAGCACGTCGGCTTTCGGATCGTCCACCGACGGCAGTTCGTAAATTTCGGTGAGCGCGGTCTCCGACGGGTTGGGTCCCGGAACGACCCGCATGATCGCGCCAGGGAAACCAAGACTCGAGCCCCAGATAGAGCCATCCGCGGCGGGCGAGGCGGCGTAAAACGGATAGTTGACCCGCCGATCTTTCGTCGGATCGAGCGGCTGATCCGGCTCCGTCCATGCGTCCCGTCTGCCGTTGCCGTTGGTGTCGACGATCAGCGGCGTCCATCCCTGCGAGGCCACTTCATCCCCGGTCTCATCGAACATTTTCGTATTCAGCCAGCCGATGACCTGGCCGCCGCCGCTGGTCCACAACGTGCGGTTGGCGTCTTCGGCGAACATGAGGTGATGCGTGGAGAAGCATGTTCGGATATGCGTGAGCTTCTTGGTCTGCGGATCGTAGACCTGCAGATGCCGGTTGGAGGTGTTGACGGGAAACGCTTTCGCTGACGGATGTGTAGAGGCGGCCTTGCAGTGGTCGGGATTGTCGGACGGCGCGACCGCAGACGTCAGCCAGAGACGCCCTTTCTCATCCATCATCGGATTGTGCACGTTGTTCTTGCTCGTCCAGATCACCTCGTCGCCCCAATAGGGCGACGGATGCGGCATCGCGGGATTGGTCGGCGGCGTTTTAGGATCGCGGACTGAAAGTGGAACCCGGCTCACCGTATGCCGCACGGGATCCAGCACCGGAACGTAGTCCGAGCTGAGCTCGAGCGCGCCATAGATCGGACCGTATGGGTTCAGCCGGGGATTACGCCGGTCGGTCGTCACCGAATCGTGCAGGTACAACTTCGGATCCGCCCAATCCCACTGAGTGATGACGATGTTCCGCTCGATTCCGCGCGGCCGCGGCGGCGCTGGCGGCACTTCGCCGGCGGCGATCCGATCGCTCCAGTCGGCGAACATCTCGAGCGCTCGCCTGCGCCCGAAGGTATTGAGCCCGGCGCTCATCTGACCGCCCGCCTGACCCGACTGAATGCGCCGCTCCCAGGCGGCAACCGAATTGGGGAAAGTGCCGAGCGCCTGTGGAATTTCGCGCATCGCCTTGTTGCCAATTGCGTGGCAGGCGGTACATCCACCGGACTTCAAGCTGCGCAGCCACTGCGCCTGGCTCCGCATCGATGGCGAGATGCCGTTGCCGGTCTCTCCAGTACCTGGAAACTCGCTCTTGTCGGGCACCTTCATCAAAGACAACCAGTAGCCGGCCGGGTAATATTGCGCCGCGGCGTGCGGGTTCGGCGCCACCGTCGCTTTCAGATCCACGACCTTTCCGGGCACCGCCTGGGTCTTCGACGAGTCGACGAGCCCGTACCCCCTCGTCCATACGGCGTACGACGCTTTGGGCAGATCGGGAATGAGATACCTGCCGCGATCGTCGGTGACGACGATCTTCACGAACTTCGTCGGCAGGTCCGACGTTTCGGCGATCACCCATACACCGGCTTCAGGTCCGGTTGGGCCGGTCACAGTACCGCCGATGTCGTCGTTGTCGACGGCCGGCGCGGCGCCCGCCGCCTGGCGGGCACTCGTCGGCATTTGAGTAGCGAACAGCAACAACAGTCCGACGACGGCGACGACGACCCACGCCAGATGCAGCTTCCTCATATGCCCTCCTGATTAACATTTCGCAGGAGGCTAGGAGTTTAGGAGTTATTCTTTCAAAAATAATCTCCTAATCTTCTAATCTCCTGCTTCTTACTGTCTGCGAATTACCTTGCCAGGTCTCGCCGATGTCATGGTTTTTCCATCAAACACCAATTGTCCGTTGACGATGACCGAGGTAAACCCTTCGGCGTATTGATGAGGCTTTTCGAACGTCGCCATGTCGCGCACGCGCGCGGGATCGAAAACGACGACATCTGCCTTCATGCCCGGCTTCAACACGCCGCGATCGTTCACGCGCAGCCGCTGCGCCGGAAACGACGTCATCCTCCGGATCGCGTCTTCGAGTGAAATCACCCGGCGCTCGCGGACATACACGCCCAGCACGCGCGCGAAGGTGCCATAGCTCCTCGGATGCGGCACGCCGCGTCCCAGAATCTGCACCCAGCCGTCCGATGCCACCATCGTAGCCGGATGGCGCATGATGCGCTCGAGATCCTGCTCGTTCATCGCGTGATACACGCCCTGGCAGTTTCCCTGTTCCACCACCCAGATGGCGGCCTCTGCGCCGTTTTCGATGGTCGGCTCCAACCCCCGCATCCGCGCGACATCCGCAAGGTTCTTTCCCGCCATCGACGCATCCCAGTCGCAATGCGCGAGGAACACGTTCTTGGGATCGCCTCCGCCCCGTTCCTCACGGATGATCCGGACGGTCTCGGCCGCAATCTCCTTGCGCGACGACGGATTTTTCAGCCGGGCCAGCATCTGTTCGCGCCCGCCCTCCTGCGCCCATTGCGGGATCATCGAGGCGACGAATGCATTGCTCGATGCCGTATACGGATATTGATCGCTCGTCGCATCGACACCGCGTGCCCGCGCTTCGTCCAGCAGTTTCAGCGTCTCGACGCTCTTGCCGTAGTTGGCCGGCCCGACGATTTTATGATGCGTGACCTGCGTCGGCAGACCGCCTTCTTCCCCGATGCGGATCGTTTCCCGAACGCTGTCGATGACGCCGAAGGCTTCGTCGCGCATGTGGGAGATATGAATGCCGCCGTACTTCGCAGCGACCTTCGCCAGCTCGATGACTTCTTCGATAGGCGTGAACGCTCCCGGCACGTAGAACAAGCCCGTGCTCATGCCGAACGCGCCCGCCTTCATCCCTTCGTCCACGATCGTGCGCATCTTGTCGAGCTCGGCCTGAGTGGGCCGGCGATTGGCCCGGCCCAGCACCGCCTCTCGCACCGAGCCCTGCCCGATGAACGACCCGACGTTGATCGACTTCTGCGTCTTCTCGAGCCGATCGAGGAAGTCGGCCAGGGGAATCGGAGAGCCTCCGTCGGGCCCTTCGATGATCGTCGTCACGCCCTGCCTGACGTAGTTGTCCGCGGTCGGCAGCTCGAAAATGGTCTCGCGCGCATGATTGTGAATGTCGATGAATCCGGGCGACACGATCTGGCCGCCAGCATCGATCGTACGCGCGGCCGGATCCGTAATGGAAGGGGCGATTGCCGCGATCGTATCGCCCCGCAGGCCGACATCGCCGCGATACCACGGGCTGCCGGTGCCGTCGAGGATGCGTCCGTTCCGAATGACCAGATCGTATTGAGCGCCCTGCGCGTACGTGCCATCGAGCTGTAGCCGGACGGTCACCAGCGCCGTGAACACGACCGCGACGCAGACTACTATCAGTTTCCTATTCACCTTGCCCTCCACTCAGAGCAGGAAAGTTTTGCACGACGACCGGCCTGTTCCACAACTGCCGGACGATTCGCTCGACCTCGGCAACGACCCCCGTCGTCCAGAAACGTTCAGTGCCCGCCTCGGATGTTCCCGCGAGCAGCGATCCGGCCTCCAGCCGCCGCCGCAACTCACGCGCAACGGGCACGGCGGGATCGATCACCTCGACCCCCGGCCCGGCGACTTCCTGGATGAGGGGACGGAGAAAAGGATAATGCGTGCAACCGAGCACAAGGATATCCGCGCCCTTTCGCACGACCGGCCGGACGTAACGCTCCACGAGCGCTCTGGTCTCGTCAGCGTCCAACGCTCCCGTCTCGACGAGATCGGCCAGGCCTGGACATGGCTGGATGACAAATTCGACGTCATTTCCATAGTTCGCGAGCAGTTTCCCCATATTCGGACTGGACGCCGTCCCAGTCGTCGCGAGGACGCCGACGACTTTTGAGTGGGTCCGTGACGCCGCGGGTTTGACGGCGGGCTCGATCGCGACGATGGGAACCGTGAAACGAGCGCGCAGCGATTCGACGGCCACGGCGGTTGCCGTGTTGCACGCGACGACGACGGCCTTCGCACCCTGTTCGATTAGAAAGCTGGTAATGGCGACGGCACGCTCGATGATGAACGCCGCCGACCGGTCGCCGTAAGGCGCACATCCCGAATCGCCGACGTACAACACATGTTCGTTCGGCAGTTCCTGCCGGATTGCATAAAGCACGGACAGTCCACCGACACCCGAATCGAACACGCCGATCGCACGTGGGTCCCCTGGACCTGCAACTCCGGGGGTGTCCGCTCCGTTTTGCATTCGTGACCGCATTTTACGTCCATCGCCCGTTCATGTCGCCCTTCGTGGCTTCGTGGTTGCGCTCTTCGTGGTCCGGCGATAACCGCGAACATCGGCCTGCGTAGATATAGGTGAGGGCGACGCGGCAACGATTCCAGAAAGGGCGGCGTCTAATGTTCGGGAAAGCGGAATGACGCGTCTTATGGCTGTCGCGTTCGTGTCATTTGTATTCCTGCTGCAGGACGCGCGCACATCCGCGCAGACCGACGCGGCATTCGACCTGGCGCGAACATCTGTCACATCGGTTCACGCGTATGTCGCATCGGAGGCGATTCCGAGGCAAGTCGCAGCGCCTCCGAACCTCGTCACGTCGGACGAAATCCGTCAGCTCATCGAGACGATGCTGCGGCAATCGCCCACGTTCCGGCGGCAGTGCCTCCGCATCGGCGCGGAGCCGCGGCTGACGATTCAGCTCAATATGTCGGCGTCACGTGAGCGATCTAGTGTCCGCGCCACGACGTGGCTCAAGCGCCAACCCGACGGACAGCTGGTTGCGGCGATCCGCATCAGCGCCTTCGCCGATTCTGTCGAGCTGATCGCGCACGAAATCGAACATGTCATCGAGCAGCTCGACGGCGTCGATCTGGCCGCGCGCGCCGCGCGGTATGACAGCGGCGTGAAGGTGATTTCGCACGTACCGGCCGTGTTCGAGACGATCCGCGCCAAGCGCGCCGGGCAGAAGGTCGCGTCCGAAACAACACGGTGATGCCATGCGGACCATTGCCGTCGCGCTGGCGCTGAGCGCCATCTTCACGATCGAGCAGCGCGATGCCTACCGATCCAGCATCGACGATGCGTCTTCGGACATAAGCGCCGACGGCAGGTTCATCGCCTTTTCGACCTACTCTCAGCTCGTTCCAGCCGACACCGACCGCTCGAGCGATGTGTATGTGCTCGATCGCTCCACAAAACACGTCACGCTCGAGAGCGTCGAAGTTGAGCGCAGAAGCGATATGGCGCAGCCGCGCCTGAGCGGGGACGGCCGATTTCTCGTCTACGTCGACGACGACACGGTCACATTGCGAGACCGCCGCCAGAACACCTCCCAAGGCCTTGGCGTGGGGCGGCAGCCGTGCATTTCCGAAGATGGCACCATGGTCGTCTTTGCCACGGCGAAACATCTCGTCGAAGTGCGCGGCGGCGATGTGCGCCCTGTCAGCACCGGCATGGCGGGCACGCCACCGGCGCTGGTCAAGGTCAGTCCAAGCGTGAGCACCGACGGCCGTTTCCTTTCCTTCAGCGCACGACTTCCACTTTTTCGGGGCAAGGCGCCCGCGCCGGAAATATTTGTGCGCGACGCCCAACTCAGCACGACCAGGAGGATTGCAAGAGGATGGAAACCTTCGCTGAGCGGAGACGGCCGCTACCTGGCGTACGTTGATGTCGTCAGGAACGTTCCGCAGATCTTCCTGGCGGACCTCACGGCCGGGACGCCTCGCGTCGTGACGAACAACTCGGGCGGAAGACCCGCCAATGGCGCCAGCGCCAACCCGCGCATCTCGTCGAACGGCCGTTTCATCGTCTTTCAGTCGGAAGCAAGCGATCTCGTCGATGCCGAAGATTTCAATCTGCTTCACGATGTGTTCATCTTCGATCGCCTGAGCGGGCGCATAGCGAGGCTCAGCGGCGACGAAGACGGCGGCTGGATGGAGCCGAGTGGAGGACCGTCGATCGACGGTAGCGGCGCGGTCGTGGCGTTCTCGTCGCGTCATCCGACCGATGCGTCCGACAAGAAGAACGACTTCGACTTGTACGTAGGAACGCTCCGGCCGCCGACGGCTACCGTTTTTCGATTCGCGCCCGTTCCAGATGCGCCAGCGTCTCGCGCACTGGATCGAGATCCGGACGGCGTGCGAGCGCGAGCTCGAGATGCGGAATCGCTTCGGATTGCCGGGTGGGATGGTTCGCCAGCGCCATTCCCAGATTGACGTGCGCTTCGAGGCTGTCTGGTTCGAGGCGCACGGCAGACTCGAGCTGGGCAATCGCCTCGGCCTGACGTTCCGGAACGTCCATCAGCAGCGTGCCCAGGTTGTAGTGCGTGCGGAAATGCGCGGGCCGGATCCGCAACGCGGCCTCGTAGTGGGCGATGGCGTCACGCAGCCGTTCGGGCAGCCCTGACAACGCCAGCACATTGCCGAACACGTAATGCGCTTCGGCCGATTTCGGATCGATGCGAAGCGCCTCCTCGAGATACGCAACCGCCTGGGACAGTCCTTCCGAGGTGTTCGGAGCCCGAGAGGCCCCCTTGATGAGCGCCATGACCACATTGGTGGTCGCGCGAACGGTCTTCGGGCCGATCGCAAATGCCGCTCGATACGCGGAAATGGCCTCGGGAACGCGGCTATCCTCCTCCACCAGCAGGGTACCGAGGTTCTGGTAGGCGATCCAGGCGTCCGGATTGCGGCGAATCGATTCGCGATACAGGGTCTCCGCGTTGACGTACATCGCTGACTGCTGCGATGTGAGAACGGCGAGCGCCGCGACAAGGACGCCGATCGCGGCGTGCGCAACCCGTCTGCGCGCCGGCTGAAGCGAACCGCACAGCAACGTCAGAACTGCCGCGAACGGGACGATGATTCCGAGGCTGGCCAGGTATTGAAAATGATCGGCGACGTAGGAGAAGCGGAACGGATAGACGTCGAAAAATCCCAGAACCGGAACGAGCGTTCCGCAAAAAAACAGGAACGCCGCAAGCGGCGTCCGGTTGCGTCTGGCGAGCAGCGCCAATGCGCCGGTGAGACCCAGCGCCGCGGCGGGAAAGAGATATGGCCGCCAGTCGGCTGAGTCGATCGCCCACCGCGGATACCAGAACATCAGGTCGACCGGCCAGAGCAGTTTGCCGAGATAGAACCAGACGACACGGCCCGCCAGCAGCACCTGCTCGACGAGCGTGAGCGAAAAGTCCTCGCCTCTCGCGCCGATGATCTCGCGCTCGAACCACGCGGTGTACAGCCCGGCGGCGATCGCCACCGGGAACCACGGCACGAGCGGTACGACGTCGGACTTCCAGGTGAGCCGCCCGCGCTTCCACCACACCACGAGCAGAAGAGCCGCGGGTAATGTGGCGGTCACAGTTTTTGTGAGCAGCGCGCAGAGAAATAGCGCGAAGGCCGTCAGAGAGGAGCCCCGGAGATACACGAGCGCCGACGCCAGGTAAAACACCGCGGAGAGAGTGTTCTTCTGCTCCGATATCCACGCCACCGACTCGACGCACACAGGATGGAGCGCAAAGACGAACCCGGCCAGCATCGCTCCAGGCACATCGAGCTGGCGCAGAACGTGGACCAGGAGAATGGCTGCGGTTGAATGCAGCACGACGTTGGCGAGGTGATAACCGAACATCGCGTCGCCCCACAAGCGGTGTTCGATCCAGAACGCGGAATGCAGCAGCGGGTAGTACTGCTGCGTGGCGCCCATCTCTGCCCAGATTCGCCACAAGCCGTGCAGCGGCCGCAGATCGGGCCGGGTGATGTGGCCCGGATCGTCCCACAACACGCCTCCATTCATCGCCGGCCAATACGCGATCAGCACCGCAACAGACAGCAGCAGAAACCAGTACTGGTTGCGTTTCACGACGAATACATACCACACAAAAAAAGGGCGACGGCTCTTTCGAACCGTCGCCCCACTTTCCACTTTCTACTTTCTACTTTCTACTTCTAGAAAATATACCTGAGCGACATCTGCATACGGCGCTCGGTGCGAGCCGACGTCACCTTGCCGAAATTCGCGTTGGTCTGCGCGCCGGTGGTCGGGTTGAACGTGGCCGCGAGGTTCACGTCCTGGTACTGGACCTGGTCGAAGATGTTGTAGATCTCCCACCTGAACTGCAGCTGCTGATTGCCCTTCATCCGGATATCCTTGAAGAGCGTCAGGTCGTGGTTGTGCCAGCCCGGCATCGTGAACTGCCACATGGTGCACGCGGCTTCGTTGCCTCTGTCCCCGACGCCCGTTGCCGGCCGCACGTTCTCAGTGGCGAACCAGCGATCGATGTTCTGTTCACCGCCCGGCAGCTCGAGTTCGCCGACAATATTGAACGGGTTCGTACCCCGGTCGTTGCGATCATTGGCTCCGGTCCAACCGCCGCAGACCTGCCCACCGCCAGAGTAGTCGGCGGCCGGGCTGTAAGACGCGCTGACGCGTCCGCGGCCCCCGGTGCCGAAGGTGCTGATGCCGGAGATCCGCCAGTTGTCCAGAACCCAGCGCACCGGGGCACTGTCGCCCATTACGCTGCTCGCCCTCGGGATTTCGTATTGATAGCTGGCGACGAGAACGTGCTCCTGAATGTCGCGACGCTGCGTCTGGTCGGGCACCTGTTCGTTCTGCTCGTCCTCATAACCGCGCGCCCAGGTGTAGCTGCCGGCCATTTCAAACCGGCCGGTGAAACGGCGCGTGACTTGAAGCTGGAGCGAATCATACCGCTGCCAGCCTGTCGAATCGGCGACGTTGATGTCGTTGTAACCGAGAATCGGCCGCAACATCGCATCCGGCAGCGCCGCCGGATCGGTTGCCGTCGGCGTGCGTGTCGGGTCGCGGGACGACGCGGCGAACCGGATGCCCGCCGGCAGGATGTTGATGTTGGTCTCGCGGCTTACGTTCGTCGTGTACGAGCCGACATAGGCGGCATCGACGACGATATTCTTTCCGAGCTCGCGCTCGAAGCCTGCCGTATAACGAATGTTGTTCGGACGGCGGTTATTTTCACGCAGCGGGCCGCCGGTGTTCGCGACCGGCGTCGTGAACGAGTTGCCCAGCAGGTAGCTGTCGAGGTCGGTGTAGAGCACCTGCTTGGTGAACCGATACGCGGCGTTGCCGTCACCCTGCTGCTGGGGATATCCCCCGGTGCCGTCGTGGAACGAGCCGGCGGCTGCGCGGATGACCGTCCTCGGATTCATCGCGTAGGCGAGACCGAACCGCGGATCGAGCTGGATCGGGACGGGCTCGATGAAACCTTCGTCGCCATCCTCCAGGTAGTTGCCGTCGCGCTGCGTCACGATGCCATTGATCGAGCACGGCGTCGTCGAGGTGATGACGTTGTTGCACGTGTAGCCCGTGCCCGGCACGATGTTGCCGATGAAGCTCGCCGGGAAGTTCTGGCCGGTCGCCGGATTACGTGCAAGCCGCACGCCCCCGACCAGTACCGGCTGGAAGAACAACGGTGGATTGCCGCCCCAGGTCGGATTGAATCGTTCCTGACTGAACGCCGAGGCTTCGCCGCCCTGCGCGAGCGAGGCGCCCCACTTGTACATCCGGAGGCCGTAATCGAGCGTCAGTTTCTGCGTGACCTTGAACGTGTCCTGTACGTACCAGGCCCACGTGCGCTGACGGCGATCGTCGGGCACGCGGCCGAGCGACTCGCGGTAGCCACGAACCTGGCCGAGCAGCGCGTTTGTGTACGCATAGCCGGTGCGGTTCGCATGCTGCGTGTCGTCGGCGAAGTTGAACTCGCCGCCGAAAATGCCCGAGCGCGCCTGACCGAACAGCTCGTCTTCGCGCATCAGCCCCATCTTGTAGGTATGGCGTCCGCGGGTGTGCGTCAGGTTGACCGCCGCGTTGAAGGCAAGGTCATTGCCGTAGATCGGCCAGCGGCCGTCGTATTGCACCTGCGCGGGGCCACCGGCGTCGGCCGAGCCATTGCTCGCGTTTCGATCCGCAGTCGGGATGTTCCCGAACAACACCAGAGGAATCAAACCAAGCGGGTTATGCTGCCCCGCGAGCTGCCCCAATCGGTTGATCTGCGGATAGGTCGCACGCTGAATGCCCGCGAGCGCCGCGGCGTCTTCTTCCGGGCCATTCTCGACGCTGTTGAAGAAGCCCGTCGAGAACTCGAGGATGGTGGATGTGTTGAGGATGCGCGTGTAGTCGATCTTCGCGATGTCGACGTCGAAGTCGTAGCGCTGCCGCACCAGACCCCACCGCGCCGATGCGCCGTCCACGTTGATGCCGACCGACCGCGTGTAAAACGTCTGGTACTTGACGGCGAGCGAATCCCTGTCGGTAGGACGCCAGTCGCCGCGGAACATGTGCTGACGCCGCGGCCAGTCGATGCTGGGCTCCTGGGTGATGAAGTTGGCGCCGGCGTTCGGATTGGCCTCGTTCGGCATCGGGAACAGGTTGAGCATCGCCTGTCCGCGCGAATCGAGCCGGTTCGCGGGAATGCGGTTGCCGGGAAACGGCTGCCCGGTCGCCGGGTCGGTGACGACCACGAGCGTGCCGTTGGGCCGCACCGACTGCGAGAAATCTCCGACGCGCTCCAGCGCAGTGGGCACGCGGTAGAATCGCAGCAGGTTGACCCGCTGCGCCTGCGTGTCGTCGATCACATAGAAGAAGAACAGCCGGTTGCCGTCGGGGTTGATGCCCTTGATGCGCGGAATCGGACCACCGATCGTTCCGCCGAGGTTCGAATAGCGATACTGCGGCTTCGGCCGATTGTTGATCTTGTTGAAGTAGTTGATGGAGTTCCACGCTTCGTGGCGTTTGTACCAATAGGCGGTGCCGTGGTATTCGGCGCCGCCGTGCTTGGTGATGACGTTGATCTGCGATCCGCCTTTGAGGCCGTACTCTGCGGTGTAGGCGCTCATCTGGACGTTGACCTCGGCGATTGCGTCCATCACCGTCGTACCGCTCATCGCGGTGCCGCCGCCACCGTCGCCGCCGTTGATGCCGTCGACGTAGACCGTCTGGCCGCTGCCACCCTGCATCGAAGGCACCGGCGAGTTGAACCCGCCGCCGACCGTTTCGTTGTCGTTGGCAAGGAGCTGCACGCCGGGAAGAATCTTCAACAGCGACATCGGGTCGCGGCCGCGAATCGACAGGTTTTCGATCTGGCCGGTGTCGATCACCGCCTGATGCGTCGTCTGTGTGGTGGCAACCACCTCGCCAACGGCGCTGACGGTTACCGCTTCCGCGAGCGTGCCGACTTCGAGCCTCAGTGCCTGCAGCGCAAGCCGGCTGTTGGCGAGCACCATGTTGTCGCGGACTTCAATCGGCCGGAACCCGCTCAATTCGACGCGGACGGTGTATGGACCTGCCTGAAGTGCAGGAAACTCGAAGAGGCCCACCTGATTGGTGACGGAGCGGCGCACTTCCTGTGTTTGTTGATTTGTAATGGTGACATCCGCACCGGGAACCACCTGGTCCTGCGTGTCGATGACGGTGCCAGACATGGAACCGGATGTAGTCTGTGCTGATGCGCTAACCGCGAACAGCAACAGGACCAAAACGAACATGGGCCTGCAGGTACTTCATACCCTCCCCCTTCTTGGCGGTATGTGCTGGTGGCAAAAGAGTGCTTTGTGAGGGGTAACTTACAGATGTCGGGGAAGGACTGTCAAGAAAAAACAGGCAACTTGACCGGTAAAGTTACGCTACTTTACCGCTACAGCTAGGGTGTTTGGATCCAAAGCACGGCTGCCTCACAACAAAATTCCGGATCACCTCGTCCACGGTCGGGTCCGCCTCGAGCCGGACCCAGAGATCGGGGTAGCGCGGTGGGCGAGCGCAAGCCCCGAAAATAGCAGGCTCGGATGGCGAACGGGCCAGTTTTCGTGATACTCCACGTCGGGTTTGTGCGGCCATCGCGACTTGTCCGCAATATACGGAAACATGAATTCCATCGCCGTCCCCATCCCCCGGCCATCGGCCAACTCAAACACAAAAAGATTCTCGCCGGGCGTCGAGAGGCTCCGGCAAACGATCGCAAACGCGTCGAGATTGAAGAGTGAGTAGCCGTACGGCTTCGTACGGGCGATCTCCAGCGGGAAGCTGCCATCGGGCGCCGATTGACAAAGACATCAAAATGATATCATTATGATGTCGAGGTCAAAGCGATGGCACATGAAAAAGATCTGCGCGCGTTTTCGGGCTGGGTGGTCGTTGGAGTCATTGTCCTGGCGGCCGCCGGCATCGTGTCGGTGCTGGGGAATTCCGGATCGGTCGACGGCTTCGACTGGGTCAAGGCGGGTGGCGTTGTCGGACTCATTCTCTGCGGCCTGATGCTCGCCGGTCTGACGGTGGTCAACCCCAACGAAGCTTCGGTCGTCACCCTGTTCGGCGTCTACAAAGGCTCAATCAAGCGCGCCGGCCTTTGGTGGGTCAACCCGCTCACCACGCGCCGCAAGCTGTCGCTGCGGGTGCGCAACTTCGAGAGCACCAAGCTCAAGGTCAACGAGCGCGACGGCAACCCGATCGAAATCGCCGCAGTCGTCGTCTGGCGCATCGTCGAAACGTTCGAGGCGGTGTTCAACGTGGACGACTACGAGAACTTCGTGCACGTGCAGAGCGAAGCCGCCGTGCGCAACCTCGCGACGAGCTATCCCTACGACTCGCACGACGACGCCGGCGCGTCGCTGCGGCTCGGCGGCGGCGAAGTGTCCGACCGCATGCGGCACGAGATTCAGGACCGGCTTTCAAAGGCCGGCATCGAAGTGATCGAAGCACGTATCAGCCATCTCGCCTACGCACCGGAGATCGCCGGCGCGATGCTGCGGCGCCAGCAAGCATCCGCGGTCATCGCCGCCCGCAAGCAAATCGTCGAAGGCGCCGTCGGGATGGTGGAGATGGCGCTGAACGAGCTCAGCACGAAAAACGTGGTCTCGCTCGACGAGGAGCGCAAGGCGGCAATGGTGAGCAATCTGCTCGTCGTGTTGTGCAGCGAAAAAGGTGTAGAGCCCGTGGTGAATACCGGCACGCTGTATCAATGAGGGGACGGGGCCCCACAACAGCTACATAATGCCGGAAAAGAAGGCGTTTCCCCTTCGGCTTGATCCCGACATCTACGACGCGCTCCAGCGTTGGGCCGCCGGCGACCTCCGCAGCGTCAACGGGCAGATCGAATATCTGCTCCGCTGCGCGTTGAAAGAGGCCGGCCGCCTGCCCGTTGCGGACAGCGGCGATCATACGGAGACGATTGGTGCAAAAAAGAAACGGCCGCGTTGACGCCGACAGGCCCCGCCTGCCGCCGACGCCTCGAACGACCAAACTGAGCTCCGCCGGCGCGGTTCTCGCCATCGCGTGTGCGGCCGCCATGGTTGCCGGCATCTGGGCAGGCATATCCCTGCATCAGCAGGCAATCGCATCCCAGCGGCGCGCGGCGCTGGATGGTGTCGCAACAACGTCTATCGCCGGCCGCGTCACCCGCGTGCAGCTTCAAGGCGGCGACGATGACCGTCGCACCATTGTGCACTACGAATATGTCGTGAATGGTCGAGCCTATCGCGGCTCAACCCGGCTGCGCCGGCGCGAACCGCATGAGTTTGTAGCCGGCGGGCCGATCGCCGTGTCGTATGTGATGTCCGACCCTTCGATCGGCTGGATGGAAGGCCGCCCGCCGCGGCGATTCCCGGTGTGGCCGGCGTACCTGGTGCCGTCGGTCGCGCTGCTCGGATCGGCAATCGCCTTCGCCATACTCCGGCGACAACGCCGCCTCCTGACGGATGGGCGCCTCGCAATCGCGACGATCACCCGCGTCGACAAGAAGCGCTCTGACAAAGGCACGTATTGGCGCGTCGAATATCAGTGGCGGCTTCTCAACGGGGCGACACGCCAAGCGCGCTACCGTCACAGCCGGAAACAGCCCCCGGCGATCGGCGCGCATCTGCCAATCATTTACGATCGCGACAATCCGCAGCAGCAGGGAAGGTATCCGCTCCCCCTGGTCGGGCTACGTGAGCATTGATGGGTTCCGGGTTCCACGTTCCAGGTTCCGGGTTCCACGTTCCAGGTTCCGGGTTCTAGTTCTGGGTTCTGGGTTCTAGTTCTGGGTTCTGGGTTCCGGTTCCAATTGCCGGAGCGGTTGGCGGGATCACCGCCGAACCAGGAACCAAGAACCTTGAACCAGAACGTGGAACCAGGAACCCGGAACCCGGAACCGCAGAGGTTCACCTCGTTTCCACGGTCACCATACCGTCCACGAGCCGCACGTCGCGGACGCCCGGGAATCCCGCCGGAATCTCCTTCAGGAAAATCGTGAACGTCGTCGACAGCCTCTGCCGTGCGCCGATGAATTTATAGGTCGGCGCTCCGAGCATCTGGCCACGCTCCACGCTTTTCCTCAGGCCCTCGTCGAAGGGCGAGGTCCCGAACTCGATCCCGCGGGCGGTCCCCGCCGGCGAGTCGTGGTTCGGGAGGTTCTGCCAGTCGATGATCCACGGATGGTCGTCGGTCGGAAAGATGTAGCCCACGAGTAGCGGGTAGTCCTGGTTGACCATGGTGAACCAGCTGTGGGGCTTCGAGCGATCGGTCAGCACCGGGGTGTACACCTGGCCGCCGGGCACGGCATGAAAATCGCGCAGCGACAGCGGCGTGTCGTCGCTTCGCGGCGCGTCGGGCCACTGGAACAACGCGCCCCCATTCCATTTCGCGGCTGCCGTCCGCTCTGGATCGGTCATGCCGCGCGTGCCCGACATGTCGAGCACCGTTCTCGCGCGCGTCACGAATGGTGCGCCAAAGGTTGCGTGCTGATTGCGGTTGTACGGACGATCGTAGGCGGCGAGGTTCTCAATCCACTCTTCGACATGTACGTTCGCCCCGCCCGTCTTGAGGGTGACAGCGCGCTCGATTTTGTAGTGCGTCAGCGGCAGCTCGGCGCCGTAATAGAACGTGATGTGCTGCGCGTCAATCTCCGGCGCTCGCGTCTGCCGCCATTCCACCGACCCCGCTTCCCCGTGTCCGCGCAATCCCTGCGCCCGCTCCTCGGCCGACGCCGGGCCGTAGTGCGGGAAGCAGACGAGGTGCCCCATGTAGCCGTTTCCTTCCTGCCCGGAGCCTGGTCGAGCGGGAGGGATGAACATGGGATTGATCGAAAGCCGCGGATTCGCTGACAGGAGCCTCACTTCGGCGATGTGACCGCCGCCGCGCAGCAAACCGACGCGGATCGTGCCGTTCTCGAGAACCCACCCGGGGCGTCCGTAGATCCGAGCTTCTTCGCGCACCGTCGGAGCCTGGCCAAAAACCGGCGTCGCGCCGAACACAGCCAGGAACAAACAGGAGATCTGGAGATTAGGAGAATTGAATGTCAAAGACATTTCACATCACCACAAAGACTCCCTGCATCATCACGGAGACACGGGGCCACCGAGACACGCACGGAGAAACACAGTCCTTCCTGCGAAGTGGGCTCCGGGCAGCGCATCGACGGCGATGGCCGCGTCGCGGCGTCGAATCAAATCTCCTAATCTCCTGACCTCCTGTGAATGTTTTGGCTGCGAAGAAAGCGTGACGTCATCATCTCCGCCCAATCAGCAACGGCCCGATGATCGCCGACAGCGCCAGCAAAACGGTGAACGCGTACACGGACATGACGGCCGCCGCTCGCTTGACGGCGGTCGCGACGGTGCCGCCGTAGGTGACATGAACAGCGATTACCACATAGACCAGTGCGTAGATGATTCCTACCGACACCACGACACCGCCGGCGCGGGATGAGACGATCGCGGTCGCGGCGGCGATCGCCGCCAGCGCGAACCACGCAGCGTGGACGTGAAGCGCGAAATACAGATGGTGAAGATAGTTCGGATCCGCGCGCCAGTAGGCGAGCGCCACGAACCACGCGAAGACCGGCATGAGCACGAACATCGCGCGCGGCACCCATTTGAGCAGACCGGCGCTCAGTGCGCTGCGAAGCTCGTTCGTGTCTTTGTAACCCATTTCCTGAAGGGCCGCCGCGACCTCTTGTTTGTCTTCCGGGCTCACCGTCAGCCGCACGTCACGTGCAGGGGCGAGCGCGCCAAGCGCAAAAAACACGAAGCTGAAGATGATGTAGAGGCGGAAGGCCGAAATCCAACGGGCCCGGCGGCCCTGAAGGTACTCCCGCGTCAAGAACCCTGGTGACAGGAGCAGGCGCTGGATCGACTTGAAGATGCGGCCGTCCACGTGCAGCGTTTCGTGAATCAGGTCGTGAGTGAAATGATGCACCGAAACGTCGAGCGGCAGCGCCTTCTGGCCGCACGCCGCACAGTAAGGTCCCGTCAGCCTGATGCCGCAGTTAAAGCAAAACTCGCTCTCCACGCCCGCGTGCGCATGGTCGACGTTCACTGGAAAACCAGCGTCACGCTGAAGACAGCCACCTCCTGTTGCATTTGTGTCAATTCGCTCGGGCAAGGTCGCGCACCACTTCATAGTGGAACCGCACGAACTTCTGCAGTTCCGTCTCGAGTATGCGCTCTTGATCGCTATGGGCGCCGAACCCCTTCGGTCCATCTTCCACGTCGATCGCCGGCCCGACGCCGTAACATTGAATTCCCTTCTCGCGCAGATATGCCATGTCCGTCGCGCCGGTACTCATCGTCGGGAGTACGGTCGTGTCGTAGTACCGCGCGAATGCGGACTCGAGCACTTTGAACACTTCCGAGTCGAGGCGCGCGCTCGTCGTGGCCGGCCGCACATCCCGCTTCATCCAATCAGCCCGCACGGCGGGATCGTTGATGACCCTTTGGACCTCTTTGAGGAACGTATCGGGATCCTGTCCCGACATGAGGCGGACGTCCAGCGTCGCGGTGGCCTGCGACGGGATGACGTTGACGCGATAGCCGCCTTGAACGATGTTGGGCGAAATCGACGCGCGCAAGGTCGAGGCGAGCCGTGGATCGCTCTTGGCAAAATAATCGACCGCATCCTGAGCGGCCTTCAGGTCGTTGCCAATCACGGCGCGATAACGCGCGGCTTCGGCTGGCGGAGAAATAGCGGCGAGGCGGCTGAAATACACGCGCGTCGTGTCGTTCAATTGGATCGGCGGCTTCCACGCGCCGATCGCGGCGATCGCCTGCGACAGCTTCAGGACGGAGTTGGTCTCGAGCGGCACCGAGCCGTGCCCGGCAACGCCGGTCGCCGTGAGTTGAATGGCACGAGGGATTTTCTCCGCCGTCTGCACCGCCGCATAGCGAACGCTGCCGCCGCTGCGCAGCAGGCCGCCTCCCTCGGCAAGGCAATATTCGGCGTCGATTTCGGCGAAGTGCTGACTGGCCATGAACTGAATGCCGACCCGCGTGGTCCCTTCCTCCCCCGCTTCGGCGAGAAAAATCACGTCGCGGGCGAGCGGCACGTTGGCACGCTTCAGCAGCAGCATTGTCATCAACGCCGCCGTCACGTTGTCTTTGTCGTCAACCGTTCCGCGTCCGTAGATGTAGCCGCCATCGCGTGCCGCGCTGAACGGCGGAAACGTCCATTTCGCCGGATCGACGTTCACGGTGTCGGTGTGCGCCATCAGGAGGATTGGCCGTTTCGATCCGTTTCCCCTGAGCCGCGCAACGACGTTGAGCCTGTTGGGCTCGAGCTCGAACACTTTCGTTTCTATTCCGGCCTTGTCGAGAATCTGTTTGAGGTATTCAGCGGCCGGACGCTCGTTGCCCGGCGGGTCGGTCGTGTCCATTTTCACGATCGATTGAAAGTGGCCAAGCGTCTCCGCTTCGATGGTTTTCCAGTCGAGATCCCGCGCCTGCGCAAGGACTATCGCGGACGCCAGCGTCATTAAACATGTGGTAACCAGCGGTCGTAACGTCACTTTTACCTTTCCACTTTTTACTTTCCACTTTTTACTTATTACTTCCCACTTTTCACTTTCCACTTTCTACTTTCTATTTACTACACGCAAAATTCACCGCATCAGCCATATCCCCGGTGCCTTTGTAACGGGCGATCTGCGATCGGGCCGGAGCGGTGCTGAACACGGTGACGCCGGACCTGCGTCCGTTCTTCAAACGTGGCGCGGGCGCGTCGATCCAGCTCTACATGGTCCCGGGCATGGATCACTGTCAGGGCGGCGTCGGCACCGATACGGGCGCCGCGCGGACCTGGATTCGCGCGTTCGAGAACGACATCAAAACCAGAGCGATGACGACCACTCGTGCACTGGCAAAAAACGGAGCGTCGCGGATTACCATAACCTGGCACCTTTCAGGTCGATGAACGAGCCGCCGAAGTAACTGCTGTTCCAATATGCCTTTTGTGCGATCTCTTCAGCGACGGTGCGAGCGGCGTTGGCTGTGTCAGCGAAGACGATCACGCGAGTGCCCTTGTCCTTGTAAGGCAGTCTGCCATCTTCATTTGCTTTTTCCGCTTCGCCGGCGCGGATGAATACGGCACCAGGAACGGTATCACCGCCGGCAATTGCGCCGCGCGCATCGACGTAGACAGCCGTTTTGTCGCCACGGAAGATGTATTTGAATCCTCCAAGATCCGTCTGAACCGTGTATCCGAGCGCCCGCCATACCGGCAAGCCAAGCTGATAGCGACGAATGTTGGTGTAGCCGAGGGCCACCAACTCTTCCGAAAGCCGCTTGCTCTTGCCGCAGTAGGGGCCGTTGCAATAGAAGACCAGGGGCGTGCCCGCATCCGGATATCGAGAACGGATCAGGTCGACCTCCTTTTCATACAGGTTGATCGCCCCCGGTATGTGAGCGATCGCGTACTCCTCAGCGGACCGGACGTCGAGCACCGGCGTCCGCTTTTGCGCGAGCACCTTGATCAGTTCCTCGGTCGAGATCTCAGGTGTTTTCTGATGTGCCTCGCCGAGCGTCGACTGGTGCATTTTGGGCACCGACTGAGCGACGGGAACCGAGACGAGCGCGAACAAGAGGAGTGCGACCGAAGAGGTCAGCAGGCGCATGTTGTCCCCCAGAAGACAAAAAGGCGGCGATGAGTGGTTCGCATCGCCGCCCTTCTTATCACGGTCCGGCTGAAGCCGGACACTACTTTCAACTTTTTACCTTCAACTTTTCACTTTCCCAAGGGATTAGGCGTGGCGTTCGCGTCGACGTCACCCAGGATGTACTGCATAGCCGCCAGGAAGTGGCCGACGATTTCCGGCCGCATGAACGTCTCGTTCATGTGCCCCATCGAGTTGTAGAACACCCGCCCCTTGCCGTACTCACGAATCCACGCCAGCGGGTACACCTTGTCGGGACGGCGATAACCCTGCCACGGCTTGTCCGTCGAGTTCGGCACCTTCTCATCGAGGTCCACAGTGAGCAGCACGCGCACTTTGTCCCAGCGGACGCGCCCGTTCCCTTCGTGCTCGAACCGGTAGTACTCCTCGCGGAACGGCAGATCTTCGTGATTGAAGGCGCCGACGAGCGGACTGTCCTTGTCGTAGAGCCGGATGATACCGTTTTCGATGCGATGCGGCGCGCTCTGCGCGCCGATCATCTCCGCAAACTCGTCCCAGTTCCGCGACGCCCACGGCGTGCCGTGAATGCCGCCGATGCCGCCCCCCTCGTTCACGTAACGCACGAGGTCCGCGCGCAGCGCCGGATCCGGCAGGAATTCGCCGACGATGCTGTTCAGGAAGATCGCGTCGTACTCCTTCACTTTCGGATAGCGCAGGTTGCTCAGATCGTTGCTGAACACCGTCGTCCAGGCGCCGGTCTTGTCGCCCATGCGCTGGACCATGACGTTGGTGAGCGGGATGGTGTTGTGCGACATCCCTTCGAGGCTCTCGATGACGAGCAGCCGGCGAGCCTTCTTCGGCGTCGCGTACGGCTTGTTCGGAATGGCCGTCTCGATCCTCTGCCGGATGTCGGCCGCCCGGCGCTCGACCTCGGCCGGCGCAAGCGTCTCACCGCGCCCGGGCGTGACGACGTCGAAGCGGATCGGACGGGTCCGCGAGAACTCCAGGAAGTTCGTCGCATACGCGGGCTGCACGGCGTCCTCGAACGCCGACACGGCGGCGAAGAGATCGGCGGGGGCCTTCACGACGCCGGTCGTGTCGAGCGTCATGGCAATGGGAACTCTCGTGGTGACGACGGGACTGCCGTCGCCGCCCAGGCGAGTGGAGATCTCGCGGTTGTCCTGCCGCCCGAGCTCGGTGAAGAACTCCCGGAGATTCGCCGCGCCCTTGCCCACCATCACGTTTTGCGCATTCGCGCCGCGGGCGGAGCGATCGCGCAGGTTGACGTAGAGCAGTCGGTCCTTCACACGCGTCACGCCGTCGCGGACGTTCACGCCGTCTTGCGCCCACTGGCCCGTGTCTATGCCGACGCCCAACCGCCGGCTCCGGCCTTCCATCGCCTTGATCGTCTCGGGCGAGCTGTTGAACAACGCCACATTCAGCTTGAACTCCTCACCCATCGCATCGAGGCCGGAGAGATCCGTGTTGCCCGGCACCACGAGCGTCGTCGCACCCAGCGCCGAGGCGAACTCGAATACGCGGCGGCGCGCCGTGGCATCGGCCGGCAGGCTCTCCACGCGGTACGCACTGACGCGGACGTTCGGTCCCATCGCGGCCTTGACCGCGGCGATCTCGTCGCGCGTGAGGTTGTAGTCGAGGTTTTTCTGGACCTGCGGGCTCACTTTCTGGGTGCTCGAGGCTTCGACGAACGGAACGAGAGCGGCGTCGGCCCGCACGACGGATTCCTGGAACGAGAGCCCCATCCCTGGAATCGCGAAATCCCAATTGGTGAACCTGTCGTTGGCGACAAGCGTGCGCGTGCGCCACGTCACGCGCTCCATGGCATCGGCCGCCCGCGGAAACGCCGGCGCCTGGTTCTGTTGGGCAACCAGCGTCGCCATGCAGACGGCAAACAGTGCTGCGATGGTGATTCTCGTTTTCATACGTCTTTTCTCCGGCTTTGACTTTCGACTTTCGACTTTGGACTTTCGACTTTGAACTTTCGACTTTGACTTTCGACTTTCGACTTTCGACTTTCGACTTTCGACTCCTAATTCCGCTCCGGCAAAGCAAACACGTGATACCCCTGCGCTTCGATCTTGCCTTCCTTGCGGTGCAGCGGATTCCTCCAGACGGGATCGCCGCCGGTGCCCCATGACGCGCCGGCGGCAAAGGCGATGTATTGCCGTCCGTTGACCTGATACACGGCCGGCACACCTTCAGGATTTGCTTCGAGCTCGTGCTCCCACACCAGCTGTCCGGTTGTCTTGTCGAATGCCCGCAGGAACCGATCCTGCGAGTTCGCGAGAAACACCAGACCGCCGGCCGTCACGACAGGACCGCTGCGCGGCCGCACGGTGCCCGTCGGTTCCTTCACCTTGCCGATCAGGCCCGGCGCGGTGCCGTCGGCAACGCGCCACTTCAGCGTTCCGTCATTCAGGTCGTACGCCACGAGCTGCGACCACGGCGGTCCGCTGACCGGGTAGCCGTTGCTCGTGTACCAGCCTGCGGAAAACGACCCGCCGTATCGTGTCGGCGGCCCCTGGTAGCGATTTGGATTTTGCGGCAGCCGGATTTCCGATGGGTTGCCCGCCTGTTCGTCGGTGGTCGGAAGCGACGTCACGTAGGACTCGAGCGCGTCCAGCGCGCTCGACGAAATGCTCGACTCCGGAAACGCCGGCATCTGGCCGGTTCCCTGGCGCACGATCGTGCGGAAGCCCTGCGCCCCGATGAGCTTGAGCGATCGCATCGGCATCTGACCGGGTCCGTGGCAGCCGGCGCAGCGCTGCATGTACACGCCCTGGCCTTCCTGCTCGCGTGGCCCCAGCGGCGCCGCTCCCTGGCCGCGCCCGCCGCCCGCACTGCCGCCGCGCGACGGCTCGACGAGCGACATCTTGCGGTAGCTGATCATCTCGAGACTGCGGATGTAGACCATGCCCGTCTGCGGATCACCCGCGGTGCTGCCCCAGTTCGCTCCGCCCCACGCTCCAGGAAACTGGATGTGAGCACGCTGGTGGCTCGACGGCGTGAACACACCTTCATTCGCCGCTTCGCGCACGAGCTGCTTCAGCTTTTCCTGCTCTTCGGGGCTGACGAACGGATTCACTTCTTCCGGCGTCATCGACTGGCGCGCGAATGGCGGTGGCCTGGTCGGAATCGGCTGCGTGGGCGACGAAAACTCGCCGGGGATTTCGCTTTTCGGAACCGGGCGCTCTTCGATCGGCCACAGCGGCTTGCCCGTTTTTCGCTCGAAGACGTAGAGGTAGCCGGTCTTTCCGGCCTGCGCGACGATTTCCAGAGGCTTGCCGTTGTGCTGAACGGTCAGCAGCTTCGGCGCCGCCGCGTTGTCGTAGTCCCACAGATCGTGATGCACGATCTGGAAATGCCACAACCGCTTCCCGGTGCGCGCATCGAGCGCAAGCAGACAGTTGCCGAACAGGTTGTCGCCGCGACGATCTCCACCGTAGAGATCGTGCGTGGGCGACCCGGTCGGGGCGAACACGATGCCATTTTTCTCGTCGAGCGTCAGATCGCCCCATGTGTTCGCGCCGCCCGCGTACCTGAACGCGTCTTCGGGCCACGTCTCGTAACCGTATTCGCCCGGCCGCGGGATCGTGTGAAACGTCCAGACGAGCTTTCCAGTGAGGATGTCGTACGCGCGGATGTCACCAGGAGGCGAGCCGTATCCCTCGCCGACGTTCGATCCGACGATGATGAGGTTTTCGAAGACGCGACCGGGGCTGTTGTTCGGCCCGCCGTTGCGCCGCGGGGATCCGGCGCGCATGTCGACGAAGCCGTTGTTGCCGAACGACATGATCTGCTGTCCGGTCCGGGCATCGACCTCGCGGATGCCGTTGTTCGCGGTCAGGATGAGACGCCGATCAGCGCGGTCTTTGCTCTCCCAGTAGGCGAGACCACGTTCGGTCGCGCGAAGCGTCGACATCCACAGCTCTTTGCCGGTGGCGGCATCCAGCGCGACCAGCACGCCGCGAACGCCGGTGACATACATCACGTTGTCGACGATGAGCGGATTGAAGACGAGCCTGTCGGGCTCTCCCGGCACCGGATAAAACCACGCGCGCTGCAGTTGTTTGACGTTCGCTTTATTGATCTGGGCGAGGGCGGAGTATTGCATCGAATCCGACGACCCGCCATATTGATCCCACTTCGTATAGGCCTGCGGCTGCTGAGCCTGGGGCGCCGACACCATGTGCGCGGCCAGAGCGATACCGATCAGCAGCACCCGACGCAGCCGGGCGGTTGACGTCATGAGCGATCTCCTAAGACAGATAACCTAACTTTACCGGTAAAGGCATCGGGAAGGCAAAACGAAGAAGGAAGAACGAATAGAGCTACGGCCGGCGCCCGGCTGCCTGATACCCGGCCCGCGCCCGCACGCGCAGATCCCTGTTCTGAGTCGTCACGGAAATCTCGTGGTACTTGCCATCGGCATCTGCCGGCTCGAACGCGAGCATGTACTGAGACTGCAGCTCGTCGAAAATGCGTGCGACGGCGGCAGTGATCTCCGACGGATCCTTGATGTCTTCCACGTAACCGCCTGAATCGCCGGTCAGGCTCTCCAGGTTCTGCAGATCGACATAGGCCCCTTTGCCAGTCCCCATGCCAATGGCATAGACCGCGGCACCGGAATTCGTCACCGCGCGCTGTGTGGCGCCGACGGCAAGGTCTCGTAGCGTTTTCTGCCGGTTGTAAATCTCCACGTGCATCTGCTGCTCACGCGTGCCGCCTCGAAAGACAGGCGGGGGATTACCACTGATTTTCGGTACTAGGCTGTCGCGGCCGTCGGTAATCACGAGCATCACCTTGCGGCCATGCCCCGCGCGCTGGAACGCCGGCGCAATGAGCTTCACCGCGTCGAACATCGCCGTATAGCCCCCTGGCCGTAGCGTGCGGAACGCGCGTGGCACGCGCTGGTGATCGCGCGTCCACGGAACCACCAATCCCACCTTGTCGGCGAAGACAGCGAAGAGCACCTCGTCGCGCGGATCAAGACGCTGTACGAGCAATTCGAGCGCGCCACCCGTATCGGCCCAGCGTGCGTCATCCGCGACCCGGGCCTTCGGATCGGTGGCCATGCTGCCGCTGATGTCGAGCAGGATGCCGAGGCTCACCGGCACGCGCTCGGTGGTGAACTGTGTGATGGTGCGACCGACTCCGCCATCGGAAATCATGAACTGATCGGCCGTCAAGTCGGGCACGAACCGGCCGGATCGATCGGTGACGGTCACCGGAACAGTCACCACGTCGGTGGTCACGCGGAAAAGAGGAGCGTCTTGCAGCGGCTGCTGCGCACGGCCGATTGAGGAAATGGCGAGAAGTGCGATGACGACGGCCACTTTTCTCTTCGGTATCGTCACACTCCTCCCTTCCCTCAGCCCTAAGCCCTCAGCCCTAAGCCCTCAACGAAGCGCCCCCACCGGCACATCCAGCGTTCCGTATCGCCCCGTGAACGTGTCGCGGATGACGAGACGAATCAGCGTGGTCGATGCGTCAATGGTCCACTGTTTTGGAAAACGCACGGTCAGGGCGTTAAGGTCCTGGGTCTGGCTCTCTTTGAGGGCGAATGAACCGAGCTCATGCCGTATGCCGAGCAGTCCTTTCGGCGCGCGCTCGGCGATGGCAATCTCGAGCGTGCACGCCGGCACGCCGTTGATGCGCCGGTATTCGAGGTCCTCTGCCGGGATTTGCAGGATCGCGGCCAGCGTGTTGCCCTTCAGCTCGAATCTCGCGTCCAGGCGCACGGTCGCTGAACCGAGAGGATTGTTCGCCGCGGCTCTCCACTGATCGGCGAGCCACAACTCCGACTGTTGGGTCGCGGCTGACGACAGATACCCCTGCCGGTGAACCACCTTCACTCCAGGCCGCTGTACTTTGACGTTGAATGTATGCCACCGGTTATCCGGTTCTGAGGGCGCATAAAATCCGACTGAGTAGGTTCCGCGCATGTCCTGTGCGGCGGCTTTGATGCCGGCGAGCAGGTCGTTCGTGTTGCGAAGCGCCCGGCCGCCGGTCACGTCGGCGAACAGATCCAGCGTCGACACCCGGGCCGGCTCCGGCGTCGTGGACCACGCAGACAACGAACGCGGCGGAGCGCCCCTCGCCGCGGCGCGTGCTTCGACTCGCGCCGCCGAGCGCGCGATGGCATCGTCTCCGGCGGTGGCGGAGTCTTCCACTCCGCGGGTCGAGCCTCGCACGCGCGCGCTGACATTGAGGAAAAGCGGCCTCACGCCGGCGGCCTCGACGGGATACATCGCCACCCCCTGGCTCGCGAGCCCCTGCGCCACGCGCCGCATGGGCGCGGCGTAGTTCTCAGGCCAGGGATCGCGCGTGGCGGACGAGATCATCGGAATCCCGCTCGTCATCCAGATGAGATTTTTTCGGCCCGGAATGCCGGCCAGATGGTTGCCGACCGCCTCGAGCGAACTCAGCGTGTATTCGATACGCCGGCTTTCGAGAAACTGATTCGATCGCTCCTCGACGCCGGCCATCTCTTCGTAGGCCATCGACAGCGACGCTTCCATGGTCGCGGCCATCGCGTCGGCCTGCCATGGCTCGATGATCATCTGCTGCACGGCGACTTTCTGTTCGCTGTCGCGCGGCGCTTCGATGCCGTCTTTCAGGAGACGCTTGCGCAGTCCTTCCAGATCGTCGGTGAAATCGTGAATGACGTGCACGCGTTCGCCGGTCCGGTAGATGCCGATGCGCGTGTCCGGGGGCACGGCCCCGACAAATGACAAGATGTTGGCGAGGACCTTCACCTGATCCTCGGCTCGAGTGTTCAACGTATCAATCACGATCGCCATGATGTTGCGCGGCGGGCCCGGAGCGTACTCCGGTCGGTTCGTGAATATGCCGCGTGGAAGCGGTTCGGTACGCACGCGGATCGCGCTGGGCGGCGCACCCTCGTAATGGAAGAATGCGAGGTCGCGCGGCTTCCCCGCTTCGGTGATGACCAGGTCTTCCCGCTTCAGGTCCACCACCGGATTCGCGTCCGCGTCGGTGACGACGACGGTGAATTCGATCAGGGTCGTGCCGGCGCGGAACGTCGGCGCATCGGGCGGCGCCTGGGCGTGCCCTGCGGCGAGCAGCGGGGCGAACACCAGCAACGACACGCACGCAACCCCGCGTCCGCTCATGATCGCCTCCGTTGCCGTCAGCGTTTCACTTGATCCATCGGCATGTCGAGCACGCCGAACCGGCCAGTCATTCTGTCACGAACGATCAGACGGACGAGAGTGGTATCCGGCTCAATCGACCACATCTTCGAAAACCGCACCAGGGAGGCAGGAATCGCCTGATCGGGTCGTTCCTTGACGGTGATAGTAGCGCCATCGCGCCGCAGCCGCGTCCATTCTTTTCGATTCCGCTCGCCGAAGCCGACTTCGAGATCGGCGACCGGCGCGCCGTTGACGCGCTTGTAGAACAGGTCGTCGGCCGCTATCTGCAGGAGCACCTGCAGGCCGTAGGGCACGACGTCGGCGCGTGCGTCCAGCCGGATGCCCGTCGAGCCGAGTGAATTTCCCATTGCCGCATGCCACTCGTCCTCGGTCCAGTTCTGTGGCTGCTTCAGCGGCGCCAGCGACATGTAGCCCTTGCGGTGGAGCACGCGCACCCCTGGCCGCGTGACGCGGACATCGAACTCGTGCCAGCGGTTGTCGGTGTTGTCGGGGACGTAGAAGCCGACCGAATAGGAGCCGAGCGCATCGTTTGCCGCAGCGCTGACGCCGGCCGTCAGATCGTTGGTGTTCCTGAAGGCGCGGCCCCCCGACAGATCGGCGAGCACATCCATGGTGCTCCAGACGCGCAGATCGTTCTCTCTCGTCATGGGACGCAGGTGCATGTCCTCTGGCTGGCCGCGGCTGGTACCTTCGGCAGTGGTGCTCGTCCCGAGAAAGCCAACTCGGAGCCCGGTCGCCTGCACGGGATAAACGGCGACGCCCTGCGTCGCGAGGCGCTGCGCAATTCCACGCACCTGCGTCGAATAGCTGTTCACCCACCGATCGCGGGCACCCTGCGTGAGGATCGGGATGCCGCCGGTAATCCAGATGAGGTTCTTCCGGCCGGGAATACCCGCGATGTGATTGCCGAGCGCTTCGAGCGACGCCGTCGTCTGGTTCATGCGACGCATCTGCAGCTGCTCGGCGAAGTATTCCTCTCCCCGCGCCATCTGACTCTTGCGCTCGGCAAAGTCTCTCTGGCGTTCGGCATCGGCCTGGGCATTCTGGTCGGCATCTGGATCGTCGTAGCGCTCGATGAGGTCATCGAGGTGTTCGGCTTCTTGCTCCATCAGACGCACCAGTTCGTCCGCCGCGGTTGGCTGGACGTTGTATTCGATCTTCGCTGCCGCCAGCCTGGCACGCAGCGCTTCGAGGTTGTCGGTAAAGTCGTGAACCACCTGAAGACGCTGCCCCATCGCGTACACGGCGACGCGGGTATTGGGGGCGAGCGCACGGAGATATCGCATCACCTGCGCCTTCACCGCCACCTGATCCTCCGGAAGGGTGTTCAGCGAGTCGATGACGATCGCCGTAACGTTGCGCGCCGGCCCGGGAAAATATTCCGTCCGATTCGTGAAGAGGCCAGCCGCGATCGGCTCGCGCTGCGGCTCTGCCGCGCCCGGCGCGAATGCCGCGCCTTCGAAACGAAAGAACGCCACTTCGCGCGGCTTGCCGCTCTGCACGACAGCGATCTCGTCTTTCTTCAGGTCGGTAACAGGGTTCCCCTTCTCGTCTGTCGCGACCACGGTGAACTCGACGAGCGTCGTTCCGGCGCGAAAGATCGGCGTGGAATCCTGCTGGGCGGCGAACGGTACAACCGCCGCGGCAAACAGCACCGCGGCGCCGACAAATTTTCTCATCCCTTAACGGTAGAGTACGGCTTACAACCGTGCAAGAACTTGTTCCAGCACGGCACACGAATGCCCCCATGCAGGACTGTGCAGCAGGCAAAGTGGCTCCACATCACGGGTTACCGCCGGATGCATTCTGGTATCGAAGTTGCCCCGTTCGATGGCATGGCCACTTTGCAGGCTGTTTCGCGGCGGACAATCCTCGTGGTGGAGGACGCCCTGACGACGAGGTGCATTCTCGAGCAGTTTTTCGCGCGTGCTGGCTGTGACGTGCTGCAGGCGAGCGATCCGGACTCGGCGATGTCGCGTCTGAAATCGACGACGGTCGACGCGGTCATCCTCGACCTCAAGTTGTCGGACGATCGATCCGGACTCGAGGTGCTCGAGCAGATGCGGCTCGACGAGCGGTTCGACGGCGTGCCCGTCGTCGTGCTGACAGGCGTCAACGAAGTCGACCCGGCGGAAGCAGACATCATCGAGCGCCACGGCGCCCATCTGCTGTACAAGCGGTTCGGCTATCGCGAAGTCGTGCAGCGGCTCGAGAAGATCATCACCGCTCAGGCGGCTTAACTTCCAAAGCGCGCGTAGCGCTTGCTGAACCCGTTGCGGCTGTTCGTGACGGCGAACGTGCCGTCAGCCTGCGCCGAAATCTTTATCCAATTTGCCGGGACGTGCTGCGGGTCGTCAACGACATTGGCGACGAACATCCCCGGGATGCCGTATTCGGGCCCGCTCAACTTCGCCACATGCAGTTGCCAGAGATCTTCGAGTCCAGGGCTCGCATGCAGCACGCGCATCGTCTCGGGCTGCCCGCCTTTTTGTATGCCGTTGTTGATGGCGCCGACCCGCGGACGCAGCGCATGCACGAGCGCTTCCGAGTTCGAGCTGTGCTGGCCGTGGCGAGACACCAGTAGAAAGTCCACCGTTCCCAGCCGATTCACCGGGCACATCAACTCGAATTCCTTGTTGTAGGGAAAATCAGCCAGATACAGCGCGCGGAACTTGCCGAACGTCACGTGGGTGCCGACGGAATGTTCGTCTTCGGTGTTGCCCAGAGCCCCACCCGACACCGGATTGACCGTGTGCGGCTTGAATCCCGCGCAGTGCGGGTTCTGACCGCCGGCGCCCGGCAGCGGGCTCTTGATGACGTCGCGCGCGGAAGTGACGAACCGCCACTCTACGCCTGTGAGCGGCAGCGTGTCTCCTGCCTTCACCACCGTGTGCCTCGACTTTGCCAGCAGGGACGGGTAGACCTTCTGGAGAAATTCATCGACTGCCGCGGCTGGCTGGACGTTGCCGCCGTGATCCAGGTAGTGACGAATCGGTATCCGGGTCGCGAGCTCGGCCATCGCACCCATGTGATCGCCATGCCAGTGCGACGTGACGAGGGCGTCGATCTGTGACACGCCCGCCTCTTTGACGGCGTCCATGATGCGGCCGGCATCGCGGGCCGCCGCGACGCCGCCGTTTCCGGTGTCGATGAGCACCGTTTCGCGCGCGGGAGTGACAACGAGCGTCGCATTCCCGCCCTCGACATCGATGAGATACATGTCGAGCGTTTTCAACGCGGGCGATTGCGCGGCCGGGCTTGCGAAGATGATTGCGCCGATCGCGACGGCAAGCAGTGCGCGCTTCATGTCCCCTCCAGGTCTGACCGTCTGAACCGGCCGCTATGCTACACGGGTTAGAATCGCGCGGCGTGGCATTTTCGATTTCCGGGCTTCTGCATCTGCACGACACGCCTCAACGCACGGCCGCGGCATTTGCGCTCGGGGTTTTTTTCAGCTTTTCGCCGTTCCTCGGGCTGCAAATCGCGCTGGCGATGAGCCTCGCCTTTCTCGCAAACCTGAATCGGCTGGCGGTGTTCGCCGGTCTGAACGCCAATCTTCCGTGGATCATCGTTCCCTGGTACGCGGGCACCACGATGCTTGCGGCGGCGGCGCTGGGCGTTGGCTTGCCGCCCGACTTCCGCGGCGAGCTTTCCGGGCTGTTCTCGCTCGGAATGTTTTCGCGCGCGTTCTGGGAGCGGGCCGGCGATCTGCTGCACCCGTTTCTCGCGCCGTTCCTCATCGGCCCAACCATCGGTGCGGCAGTGGTCGGCCTGGCGACCTACCCCGTCACGTGTTCATTGCTCCACCGCCGTCAACCGCTCGAGAAAGCAGGTTCGAGCCGCGAGCGGCGCGGGGCGAGGGGGCCCCGCAAGCGAGAGGCGAGGAGCGGGGCGAGGGGCCCCCGCGACTAAAAAATGGACCAGTTGCTGGAGGCGACCTATCGCGCGGAAGCGAACCATTTCTGGTTCCGCGGACTGGCGCACTTTTCGGAGCCGCTCATCCGCAAAGCCGTGGCCCACGTCACCGAGGCGCGGATTCTCGATTGCGGCTGCGGCACCGGCGCCAACATGAAACGCCTCGCCCGGCACGGGCAGGTCTTCGGCTTCGACGTCACCTGGGCAGGGCTGCAGTTCGCGCGATCGTACGACCAGCACCGGCTCGTCCGCGCCACCGCCACGCACATCCCGTTCGAAAGCGGCAGCTTCCACCTGGCCACGGCGTTCGACATCTTCGCGTGTCTCGACAACGAAGAGGAGCGGCAGACGCTCGCCGAGCTCCATCGGGTGCTGCGCCCGGGTGGCGCGCTCATCATCAACACGGCGGCGCTGCGGGCGCTGCGCGGACAGCATGCGGTGTTCGCGCGCGAGGTCCGGCGTGCCACCCGAGGCGAGCTTCGCCGATCGCTGGAACACGCGGGTTTCACCATCGGCCGGCTGACCTACACGAACTTCAGTCTTCTTCCGATCGTGCTGCCGGTTCGTCTTGCGCAGCGCGCGATGGGACTGACGACGCCGGAGGAAACCGGCGCCGATATCGCGGTGCCGGCGGCGCCCGTCAACAACGCGCTGTCGTGGCTCGTCAAAATGGAATCGATCGCTGTCCGTTATGTGGATATGCCGCTGGGCAGTTCTCTACTCGGGCTGGCGTGGAAGCGCGCATAACTCGCTGAACCGATCCACGAACCGCGCCACGTCAGCGCCATCCACCACCGCATGATGCACTTCTATCGCCACCGGCAGCGCCATGCGCCGCTTCGTGCCGGTACATTTCCCGAACACGATGCGGGGAATCGAGTGGATGCCCCCGGGCAACGCGTTGGTAAAGGACGTGAAGCGAATCCACGGCAGCACGGAATGAAACACGATGTCGTCGCTGGCTTCCTGCGGCTCGAGATACTCCCGAGCCGCGGCCGCGGCGATGGCCGCCCCGCCGCGCGCCACGAACGGCTCGAGATTGTTCGACGGCTCGAGGCGCACGAAACGGAACGTCCCGCCGGGGCCGGGAATGGTGGCGCCGACCGCCACACGATCGTGGCGCCAGACTCCGCGCGCGCGCAGGCGCAAACGAAATGCTTCGACGTCGTTCACCGCCCGAAGCATGTGGAAGAGCGACGTCAGGAAAAACGAGGGCGCGCCAGATCGTCTGCACGCGTTCCAGGTGCGCGTGGCATCGATCTCGACCGTGACGCTGAAGTACGGCTGCTTGTATCGGCGGAAAAGCTGATAGTGCTGGCGGCGCTTCCAGGTTCCGAGATCGACCCACGCTCCCACAAGAAGCCTCGCTGAAGGGCGACGGCGCTGCGCCGCCGCCCCTGCGTGATCGGTACTCGGTGTAGCCTTCAGTCATTTCGATGTACACGCCGGTCGGATCGTACATGTATGAAATGTTCAAGCCGATCGCCGGGACGGGACGGAAGGCGGTTTCGAGCTTCATGCCCTTGGCCTCGAGCTTCTTGAGGAACTCCTCGAGATTCTTGATTTCGAAGCCGATGTGATCGACCGTCGTCCCGCGCGTGTTGACCGCGGTGGGTGCCGTCTTCGACGTGGCGAAGATCAGCTTCATCCCGGGAGCATCGGCAATTTCGAAGTTGCCCGACTTGCTCGGCGTCAGGCCATACGTGTCGACGTACCAGTCGCGCAGCTTCACCGGTTCGGGCAGCATGAAATGCAGGTGATACGCCGTGGCCGGAACTTTCAGGGTGGTGTCTTCCTGCAGCTCGAAGCGCAACCCGTCGGGGCCGATGAGGAACGCGTTGGGGAACCCTTCGCTGCCCTTGAACTCGCGCTCCACCGTGTATCCCGCATCGCGCCATTTCTTCAATGCGTTGGCGAGACTCGGTACTTTGAGGCCGAAGTGGTTGAGGGCGGTGGTTTCCGTACCGCCGGAGGGCTTCGCCGCGCGAAAGGCGATCATCATGTTCGGCATCTTGACGACGGTGAAGGTGCCCTTCGTCGAAATGACGCCGCCGAACTGGTCGACCCAGAGCTGATGGTGCACCTTGGGGTCCGCAACCGTCAGGTGGACGTGCCCGAACGTGACGCCCGCGGCGTTGTGGGGAGCCAGCTGCGCGTATGCCGGGTGCGCAACGAGCAGCGCGAATCCAATCAGTAACGATCTCATGCTGTCCTCCGGGCGGATACTTTACTGTACCTAGCCGATAGCCACTAGCCAGTAGCCGGTAGCCAATAGTCCTGAGGCTGGTAGCCTACTAGCCAATAGCCAATAGCCATTAGCCACTAGCCGGTAGCCCTATGGGCCATCAGCCGTCAGTCGCGAGCTACCGCGTGGCGGCGGGCTCGATAGAATCGATCAGGCCGTTCAGCATGCGTCCGACGTCTTCGACCATCGGTTGAACCTTGTGATAGTCGGATGGCTTCAAAAATCCGAGGAGCATCGCGATTTCCAGCTGCACTTCCACTTCTCCCTGCGACCCGAGAGCGATATCCAGATGATGCAAAAACGCGGCGTCGCTCCGCCGGCGCTTCCCTTCACCGATGTTCGAAGGAATCGAAATCGCCGCCCGGCGGATCTGCGCTGTAAGCCCGAACCGTTCTTCGCGTGGAAATTGTTTCGTCAGGCGATAAATGTCTTGAACCAGCGTCATCGATTGTTGCCACACGTTGAGATCGCGGAATGAGTGATGTTTCGGCATGCACCTCATGACAGCAATCTGCATGCTGCCGTGAAGTGTGAACAAATTCGGATAGATGAGACCCGACAGGAGAAAAATTTCAAAATCTGCGCGCTTACAAGGTTGCAATTTCTGCAACCCCAACGAATGACTACAAACTACCAGCCATCAGGCTACCCGCCTCAGGACTATTGGCTATTGGCTATTGGCTATCGGCTATTGGCTAGCAGCTACCAGCCTCAGGACTACTGGCTACCGGCTACTGGCTACTGGCTAGCAGCATCGTACCCCCGCACCGCCCTCACCCAGACATTGCGATACCGCACCGGGTTCCCGTGATCCTGCAGCGCGATGGGCCCGCTTGCCATGTCGGGCGTGTACGGAAGCAGGCTTTTGTGCCGTGTCGGGCCCCAGAAAGCCGTCGCGTTGTGCACGACCACACCGTTGTGCAGAACGGTGGCGATGGCCGGCTTTGCGAGTTTCCCGTCTGGCTCGAAACGCGGCGCGGTGAAAATGATGTCGTAGGCCTGCCACTCGCCCGGCGGGCGCGCGGCGTTCACCAGTGGCGGATATTGGCCATACATCGCCCCGGCTTGTCCATCCGGATACGTGACGTTCTGGTGGCTGTCGAGCACTTGAATTTCGAACTTGCCCAGCAGGAACACCCCGCTGTTGCCTCGTCCCTGGCTGTCGCCCTTGACGGCAGCAGGGGTTGCGAACTCGACGTGAAGCTGAAAGTCGGTGAACTGCTGCTTCGTTTGCAGCATGCCTTTGCCCGTCTCCAGGACGCCGTTTCTCATGCTCCACGTCGCCGGCGAGCCGTCGGCCATCTGCCATGCGCGCAGGTCGCCGTCCATCGCGAGCAGCACGATCGCATCGGAGGGCGCCGCCGCGGGTAAGCCCGGCCCCGGCGCTGTCACGATCGAGGGATGTGGCCGCTTGCCGTCGTGCACGCGCCACTGGCCGTTCGGCTGCATCGGCGTGTCGTCGTACCCGACAGGCGCCTGCTGCGCGCCGGCAACGACGGTGAGCAGAATCGCGGCAACGGCGGTGTAGTTAAGGTGAAGCATTGCCAAACTCTTTCACAAGGTCGAGCCAGAACTCAGCCGCCTTGAAGAACGACTGCGCGTTGACCCTTTCGTCTTTGCCATGCGCGCGCACATCGTCCGGGTCTTCGTTGAGCGCCGACATGCCGTATGTCGGAATGCCGGCATTTCGCGTGTACATCCCATCGGTCGCGCCCGCCAGCATCGTGGGGATCACCGGGAGCGCCGCGAAGTGGCGCGCTGCCACGCGCTCGATGCGCGTGAGGAGCGCGGCGGGGAGCGGCGACGGCGGACTCGGCACCGGCGGTTCGACGACGGTGACCTTGACTTTGTCGCCCGCCAGTTTTTGCAGGACTGTCTCAACCTCGCCGGGCGGGAGCCCGGGCAGGATGCGGCAGTTGACGACGGCCCGCGCCAGCTGCGGCAGCGCGTTGTTCGCGTGGCCCGCCTCGACGCGCGTCGCGACACACGTCGTGCGCAGCCGCGCATTGTAGTAAGGAGAACGCGACAGCCTGGCCGCGGCGGCGGTGTCGGGCGGCACTGCCGCTACCGCGCGCATGTCGATCGCCGTCTGTCCCGTTTCAGTCTGCGCGGTTCTCTCGAGGTAAAGCCGTGTCAGATCGCTGACGTGTAAGGGAAACAGGTGCTCGCCGATGCGCGAGAGGGCCGCCGACAGCGTGTAGATCGGATTGCCGGGCCTCGCGAGAGAGCTGTGGCCGCCCGAATCGGCGACCTCGAGCTGGTAGTCGGCGTAAACCTTTTCGCTCGCCTGCAGGTCGAAAAACGCCGGGACGCCTTCTCTCAAGGTGATGCTTCCGCCGTCGGTGTTGAACGCGAGCTCCGCGTCGACGAGCGCGCGGCGCTGCGACAGCAGCCACTTGATGCCGTCCTGCGAGGTTTCTTCGTCGCCCGTCAGAACCACGATCACGTCGCGTTCCGGACGCCAGCCGGCGCGTTTCAGAGCGATAAAGCTGGCCACGAGAACGGCAGCGCCGGCCTTGTTGTCGCTGGCGCCGCGGCCGTAGAACCAGCCATCCCGCTCCACGAACGTAAATGGATCGAGCGACCAGTCTTCACGGCGGGCGGGCACGACGTCGAGGTGGGCCATCAACAACAACGCCCGGGACGAGGGCGCTTGTCCGCGGTACCGCGCCACGAGGTTTGCCGACTGCGGGTTGGGGCCGGTAACGATGACATCTTCGTTCGCGAAGCCGGCCGCGATCAGCCTGGCGGCGAGCGCCTGCGCGGCGCGGTTCGAGCCGTCGGCCTGGGTCGTCGGGATTTCGACAAGCTCTTCGAGAATCTCACGCGCGAGCGCGCGATCCGGTGAAAATGTCGTTTGCGCTGCGGCTGCGCCTGCCCACAGCGATACCACGGCGAGCTGCGCGACACCACGCGCCGCAAGCCGCCAACGAGCGTGACTCATCCGGCGGCACCCCTTCGCGGATCTTACCTCCACCCGCGGAGTCTGACGTAGAAACGTGATTGACGGTCCACGGACCGCGTGCTACAACTGGCCCAACGCCCACACAACTGATGACAGTTTCCACCGGAGGTTCCCATGTTGCGATTCGCATGGCTCCCGGCGGCGTTCGGCGTTGTACTCCTAACCGCGTTGGTCGGGGCTCAGGGAGGAGGGTCCGCCGTTCAGGGGCGTGTCATTGACGCGCAGCAAGCGGTTCTTCCCGGTGTCGCGATCGTCGTGACCCACCAGGAAAATGGCACGTTTCGCGAAACGATCTCAGGTCCGGACGGCGCGTACTTCGTGCCGGGCCTTCCTCCAGGACGTTACCGGATCGCGGCGGATCTCGCCGGCTTCAAGAAGTTCGTGCGTGAGGATGTCACGCTTCTCCTCGGGAGCACGCAGACGCTCGATCTACGGCTCGAGGTCGGCGGTGTTGCGGAAACAGTGACTGTGACAGAAGAGGCGCCGGCCGTCGATTTGACCTCGGCTCGCGTCGGCGGAAACGTGGGCTCGCGAGAGCTCCTGGATCTGCCGTCACCGACCCGCAATTTCATTTCGTTTGTCGCCATGGTGCCAGGTGTTCAGCTGAACCCGAGCGCTGAGGGCTCCGATTCGATTAGCGTCAACGGTCAGAGCAGCAACCAGGTGACCTTCGTGCTCGACGGCGGCAACAACACCGACGACAACTCGGCCTCGCCATCGGGCGCGCAGGCCCGGACGCCGCTCGAGACGGTCGAGGAATTTCAGGTACAGACCAATCAGTTCGACGTCGAGTTCGGTCGTACGACCGGCGGCGTGGTAAACGCGATTACCAAGCGCGGCACGAATGCCTTCAGAGGATCCGCCTTTGGCTACCTGACGAATTCTGCGATGACGGCGCCGACCATCCTGGCCGAGCTGGCTGGCGAGGGCGAATCGGACACCGACAAACATCAGTACGGCGTCACCTTCGGTGGTCCCATCGTCCGCGACAAGCTGCATTTCTTCGGGAGCTTCGAGCGGTACGTCGTCGGCACTGGTCTCACCAACGTGTTCCCAACCAGGCCGGAACTCACTTGGAGCGCGAAGGAGGGGCTGAACGGCAGAAACTACATGCTTCGCGCCGATCACCAAATCAACGCCAACAACACGTATACGGCTCGCTACCTCACGGAACGTCAGCCGAATCGCGATCTGCTGACTGGCGACAGGGCGACCCTCAGCACAGGCAACTACGAGCTGGACAGCGATCAGACGGCGAGCGTGGCCTATAACCGCGTCATCGGGACCAGGGCGTTGAATACGCTTCGGGCGTCGATCGAGACCGAAGACATTCAACGCGGAGCGGAGCCCGGCGATTTCCTGGAGACCAACCGTAAAGATCTGGAGGCGCCGGTCCTCAGGTTCCTCAGCTTCGACGAGCAGGGGCACGTCAACGGACAGCACCGAAACGCAATGGGCCCGGGCCTTGACGAGACGTTCAGCCTGTTCATCCCCGGCAAGGTTGGCGACCATGATCTGAAGTTCGGATTCCAATATCTCTACGCCATCAACGATCTATCCGAACAGGGCAGCATGAACGGGGCGTTCTCGTTTCCGAGTGATAAGCCGTTCAACGCCGCCGATCCCTCGACATATCCGGAACGGCTGTCCATTCGCGTGCCAATACCAGCCGGCGTGACGTCGTTCACCCATTCCTTTGGGTATTACGCGCAAGACAAGTGGCGCATCACGCCGAAGCTGACGCTCAATATCGGACTGCGCTACGACGTCGATGTCTTTCCCTTCGTGCAACCCCTCAACCCGCTGCTCGAGTCCGGTCAATATCCCGTCGACAGGAACAATTTCCAGCCGCGGTTCGGATTCGCGTACAACGTGGATGGACGATCGGTCGTCCGGGGCGGCATCGGCCGGTACTACGAGAAACTGTTCGTCGGTCAGGCGTCACCGCTGCAAGAGACCGGCGTATTCGGCCGATCTCTCATCGTCAATTTTCCGGTGAGCCAGCCCGATCCCGGCCCGAGCAACGGGCGCTTGCCGACCGATCCGATGCTGGTGAACGGCCCCGTGGTAAACCGAGCGCTGCTGAACCAGCTCTATCCCGCGACCGACGCGCCGCGGAACACCGCGACGGTCCAGTACGATTCGCCCGATCGCCAAATGCCCAGGGCCACGCAGCTGTCGTTTGGATACGAGCGGCAGATCGGGGCGACGATGTCCTTTGGCGCCGATTACATTCACAACGAAGGCCGCAACTGGCTCGGATACGATTTGAATCCTGGCTTGCGCGTCAATACGTCGCGAACGGGTACAGTGAACCGCACCGATCTGCTCGGGATCGCGAACACCCTTGGACTGTCGCCGTTCGCGAACTCGATCAACCTTCGATACGACTACACTGGTACAACCCGATATGACGGACTCAACCTCTCGGCGGAGCGTCGCTTCGCCGGCTTTTGGAGCGCGCGCGCCGGCTACACGCTCGGATATGCCCGCGGAAACAACAGCGGAGCGGCCTTGGCGACCAACACCTTTCAGCTGATGGCCGAGAAGAATCTCGACCTCGGCGAGGGACCGCTGGATACCGACCGCCGGCACAACTTCACGATCAACGGCCGGATCGAAGTGCCCCAGCTCAAAGGTCTGACCGTCAGCGCGCTGTACCGCTATATGAGCGGCCGGCCGTTCAGCATCATCGACACCAACATCGACGCCGACAGAAACGGAATTCTGTTCGATCCCCTTCCGGCAGGGGAATACACCGGCGTGGGGGCGACTGCGATCACAGTCGAGAACAAAGGTGGGCGTAACGGCGCCTACGGACCCGACTACGCACAACTGGATGCCCGCGTGGGCTACCGTGTTCGCATGCCCCGAGCCCGGACGCTCGACGTGTTCCTCGAGTGTTTCAACGTCACCGACAGATCGAATTTCACCAACCCGTCAGGAGACCGGCGGTTGCCAAACTTTCTCGTCAACAACGGCTTGGTCGCGGGCGGGTTCCCGCGGCAACTGCAAGTTGGGACGCGTCTCGGCTTCTAGGAGGATGTGATGAGATTCCGACATTTCGCCTTGGTCCTCGTGCTACTGCTGATCGCGAGCTTTGCCCTCATTGCGCAAAGCCCGGCGGTCCAGGAGAAACTCTACATCTCGCTGGAAGCGACCGACAACCTTGCGGTAGTCGATCTGGCGACCTTCAAACAGATCAAAACCTTGACGGTGGGATCACATCCGCACGGTCAGGCATCGCCCGCCTCGCAGGACAAGCTTTACGTCGCCTCGGAGGTCGGAGGCGTGGTGACGCTGGTCGACACCATCAAGGATGAAGTGATCAAAACGTTCCATGTCGGTTTCGGCACCGAGCCGCAGAACGGCGCGATTACTCCGGATGGCCGGTTCCTCTATCAGCCGTCGTACGCGGGTTACTGGCAGGTCTTCGACACCCAGAAGGAAGAGATCGTCGAATACATCCACACACTGGGCATCGGTCACAACACGGTGATGGCGCCCGATGGACGATTCGCATATCTGCTGCCCATCGCCGGCAGCGACGGACACTGGAAACGCCCGTCACTGGGATTGCCGCGGACGCTGCCGAAGGAAGTGACCGTCGTCGATGCCAAAACGCACAAAGTCGTCGGCACTATTCCGACCGGGACCGGCCCTCGCCCCGGCACGATCAGCCCCGATGGCAAGCGGCTCTACATGAACGTCGACGATCTGCTCGGGTTCCTCGTCATCGACACGGCCGCGCGCAAAGTGATCACGAAGGCAACCTACGAGCTGACCTCCGATGAGCAGGCCGTTCGCAGCCGTTCCCACGGCATTGCTGTCGCGAACGACGGCAAAGAAGTGTGGTCCAACGATGTCGTTCACAATCTCACGTTCGTATTCGATGTGACGGTGACGCCGCCGAAGCAGATCGCCAGGCTTCCGGTCGGGCGACAACCTTATTGGATCATGGCTTCGAAGGACGGCAAGACCGTATATGTCAATTGTCCGAGCAGCGACGAGCTCATCGCGTTCGATGTCGCCACCAAGAAGGAAAAGGGACGCATTCAGTTCCCGAAAGGTTCGCGTCCGACGCGCATGCTGACCGTTGCGGCGCCGCGGACGGCGCCGGCGCGAACGTCCCGGTGATCCGGCGCGCATTCATCACCTGTGGGCTCATGCTCCTCGGCTTCGGCCGGAGGGCATGGGCCCAGATCACGGATGACGCGCTTCGTTACGCACCGCTCAGCCGCCCGGTCCGCATTCCCCTCGACGCGGTAGCGACGGCCTGGCAGCCAGCGCCGTTTACAGCCGAAGCGATGACACCCGCTACCGCGAGGACGACAAGCCGGCGGGTACTCATGAGCGGCGTCCTTTTGCGTCGGCCGAATCCAGAATCCCAACCGTTGACGGCGTTGTGTCTTACCTGTCCGCACGAGCAATGCAAGGTGGATCTGGTCACCGATCCGTCGCAACTCGCAAGGCTGATGGGCGGAGCGACACATCCCCTGTTCGAATGCGGTTGCCACGCCAGCGTTTTCGATCCGCTTCAGGATGGGGCGCGGCTGGCCGGCGAAACGCCGCGAGGGTTGTACCGCTTTCGAATTACGAGCGTCACTGAGACTGCGGTCGAGATCGGCGAGATCGAAGAAATTGCCCTGTTCGAGGTGTGATCTCGGCGCAGCTGACTAGCGCCGCCCGATCTTTTCGAGCTTTGCCATCGCTTCGTCGAGCAGCTTCTCCACGGGATGTCTCTTCAGGAGCGAAACTGCGTTCTTCACTGAGTTCCAGGACCGCTCGCGGAACCGGGACTCCTCCCACTCATCTTCCTGTGCGGTCACTTCCATCAAATACACAGCTACCGTGAGAGTCAGACCCCATTTGGTGTATTTGTAGCTGCCGAGCGGCTGGCCGACGATGCGGCCGCGAAGACCCGCTTCTTCCCGAGCCTCTTTGAGCGCAGCCTGCGGCGGCGTTTCCCCCGGGTCGACAAAGCCTTTCGGAATTTTCCACTTCCGCTGCCCCTTGCTGCGAATCAGACAGATCTCGACGGCGTCCCGCTTGCGTCGGAATGGTATGACCCCAGCCTGGTCGCGCGCACCCATTGTTGCGGTACTCTAACAGCTATGAGCGTACAGCGGCGGCACATGTCCATGCTCCGGTCGTATACACCGGCGGACGCCCTGACCATCGGCAATGCGGCATGCGGCACCATCGCCATTTTCCTGTGCCTCGACTACATCGCCGCCGATAACCGCCGGTTCTTGTGGACGGCGTTTCTTCTGCTTCCGGCGGCGCTCTTGTGCGACGTCTTGGACGGCTACGTCGCGCGCCTCAACCGGAAGCGCCAGTCGGCGCTCGGCGCCGATCTGGACTCGCTGGCAGACGTGATTTCATTCGGCGTCGCGCCGGCGGTGCTCGGGTTCACGCTGGGCCTGCGCGGCGGATGGGACATGCTCGTCCTCACCTACTTCGTGATTTGCGGCGTCAGCCGGCTTGCCCGCTTCAACGTGACATCGGTGGCGCTGTCGGACGCGGGAACCGGAAAGGTGAAATATTTCGAAGGCACGCCGATCCCGACGAGCATCGCGATCGTCATGCTGCTCGGCCTCGCGGTGTATCTCGGGCGCATCGACGAACGCTTGTGGCTGGGCGTCATCCAGCTCGGACCGGCCGAGCTGCATCCGCTGTCCCTCGTCTACGGCCTCAGCGGCAGCGCGATGATCAGCGCCACGCTGCGCATCCCGAAGCCTTAGCATTTATAAGTCACTTCTTGACGAAGATTTCCATGATCGTCACGGTGGACGACCCGGTGTTCTTGAACCCGTGTTTCGTGCCGCCGCTGACGAACTGCGCCTGCCATGCGGACATCTGCTGCGGCTTCCCCTCTGATTCGAACTGCATGCCGGCCGACGTCGGGATGAAGAGGTGGTATTGCATGTCGTCGTGAGAGTGAACGTTGCGTATGCCGCCCGGCACGACGTCCACGCGCAGCACGCGGATTTCGCTGCGGTCGATGAGCGGGGCGTTGCTGATGCCTGTTCCACTCGTCGCGGCGACCGGCTTCAGCACCAACGTGTCGGCAGCCGGTGTCTGCGCCACCGCCGTCGCCCCAATGACCACGCCCCCAACGATCGCCAACGCCAGCTTCGCTCTCTACATTGTCATCTCCTCGCTTGAACCGCGACCTCTAGACATTCGACTGTGGACTTTCGACTGTGGACTTCAGGCGTTGGTCCCGTCCTTCGGCCCGCGCGCATTCTGATTGATCTGACGGATGGCGCCCAGGTGATACGCGAGATGGCCGACGCTGCCGATGACGCCGTTCAAATCGGCCTCGTTCACGTCGCGCGGCGTGCGCATCGCGTCGAGCCAGCGGATGGCCTCGCCGCGAAGATTGTTTCGCAGCTGCTGCCACTCGCCCTCCGTCACGGTTGTCTTCCGCCAGCTGGCGCTCCAGTCGGCATTGTCGAACGCCTGTCCGTCGCCGCCGACCCAGCGGTTCATCAGCGACAAGCCATACCGAACGTGATCGGTGTGGGCGGCAATGGACGATCCGGTCGGTGTCCTGGCAGACGCCTCGGCGGCTGTCACTTTGTCGAGCGAGCGCAGCAGCCCTTCGTCGCCCCGGTTCAACATGTAACCGCCGTCACGGGGCGCGCCGTTCACCAGCTCGCCGAAGAGCGTCGCCAGCGAGGATGTGATATCGCGCGTATTCACGTTACTTCTCCGGGGGCACACCGAGATGGAAGCGCGACTCCGCGGCAAGCGGATTGTTCCGGGAGAAGCCCGGGTTGGCGTTGCCCCAGAACTTGCCCGCCAGATAGGTCGCATTCCGCACGCGCGTCTGAAGATCGAGATACCCGGGGCTGGCCGGCGGGAACCCCGAGAACGATTCGAAGTCGGCGTTGCCGATGATCACGACATCGACGCCGGGCTGCGACGCGATCTCCAGCGCGTTTTTCACGCCTTCCTGCGTCTCGATCATCACCACGACGAGCATGTTGTCGTTGATGGTCGAACGGAACGTCTTCGGCTTCTGAATCACCGGATTCCAGATGCTGCCGGCCTGGCCGCCGCCGGTGCTGCGCCGCGCGATTGGCGGAAAGCGCGCGAACATTGCCGCCGACCGCGACTCCAGCGCATCGTCCACCGTCGGCACGATGATACCGAGGGCCCCGACATCGACCGCACGCTGTACGCTGGTTTCGGTGGCGTCGGGAATGCGGATGATCGGCGTCGCCGCCGCTCTCGGGCACTCCGCGATCATTTTTTCGATCTCGTCGAAGCGCACCGTGGCGTGCTGCATCTCGAATCGCGAGAAATCGTATTTCGCGGCGCCGGCGCAGTAGGCCTTGGGGTCGAACGAGGTGATCGTCTGGCTGAAGACCTGCCTGCCGTCGAGCATCTTCTGCTTGGTGGTGTTGTAGAGCGGCTGAGTGGGATCGTCCATGAAGGCCCGCACGGCCCAGCCCCACGGCCGGCCGGGATCCACCGGGATCGCCGACGCCTTTCCAGGCGCACCGTTAGGCCCGTGACCTGGACCGGCCTGGCCGAGACCGCCGGCCTGGCCCTGCAGAGTGTGCGGTGGGATCGCCACAGCGAAAACCAGCCAAAGCGCGGCACCTACCAATCCGGCACGCAGTGCGTTCATAGGCCTCCAGATTGTGAATGAGCGGCTCGATCCGCTGCTACTGGTATTTCATCGCGGGCAAACCGCAGTATTTGCGCAGCAGCGACAACTGCCCGACATGATAGCTGTCGTGCTGCACGAGAAAGGTCAGCGTCGACAGCAGAGTGCCGTCCGAGAGCGGGAAGCGCATGGTGGTCGCCGCCTCGAGCTCGGCCCCGCTCAGCGTGGCGAGCCTGTCGCGGAGCAGGTGCGCGACGCGCGTCCACGCATCCTGCACTTCGCTGAGCGGAGGCAACTGCGCGACTTCCGAGATGGCTTTCCGGCCGTCGAGGTAGCGCGCCAGCGGATCGGGCTCGTCGACGCCGAGCTGCTTCAAGAGAAAATAGCGCGAGTTCGTGAGGTGCGCCGCGACAAACGCGGCGCTGTTGGTCTCGCCCGACGGGCGCACGCCTGCCTCGGCATCGGTCAGACCGTCCAGGCAGTTGCGAAACAGCACGGTGTTGAGCCGCAGAATTTCCGCAAGCGGGCCGATTCTCGCATCCATCCGGGAGATATTACAGCGTCGACAGCCCGGATTCGAGCGTGGGATGGGCGAGCTCCGGGATGAGCTCCTCACGGGCCTTGCGTGTGTCACCCCAGTGCGGAACGCGACCGAGCCGCACGAAATCGCGCGTCAGCGGCGACGCCGTGCCGGCTGCCAGGGCGAACCATTCACATGCGGCGGCGGCCGCGTGAATCATCCAGAACGGAACCCGAGCCGGCGGTTTATAGCCCCATGTACGGCACGCGGCGTCGAGGAACTGCTGCGCGGTAACCGGCTGGTCGTCGCCCACGTGATAGATGCCGTGAATGCCCGGCTTGACGATTGCCGCTTCAGTGGCCCGCAGGAAATCCGCGACCGACAGCAGCTGGAACAAGGTCGGCTCGGGCCACACGCACAACAGACGGCGGCGCGCCAGCCATCGAGCCGCCTCTACCATGAGGATGCCGCGGCCGTACACCATGCCGAGCCGAAGGACGACCGGCGTTGTCGCCGAGCCGGCGGTTCAATCGAACAGGAGCCGCTCCTCTTCGAGACGCGTTCGCGCGTGAACGGAGATCGGCTGGCAATCGAGCCTGCCTTCGGCGGGATGTTCGACCGATGTCGGTCCTTCGACGTGGGGGAACGAGATGAGGATGACGCGACCCGCTCCCGCCCCGAGCGCCGCGTGCACCAGGTGCGAAAACCAGCGCGTGTTGGTCGTCGGAAGAAACGATTCGGGACGCGGCGCAAACAGACGCCCGGCGAAATGCACGACGACGCCCACGCCGTCCAGGGCGGGTGCAAGCGTTGTCGGATCGCCGAGGTCGGCCTTGACCGACTGGACGTTAGGCGCCGCGGTCAGATCGGAGGGAAGCGGCGTGCGGTGATACATCAACCGCAGCGGATGACCGCCCCGCGCGAGATGGCGCGCGACGAGACCGCCGAGATTCCCCGCGGCGCCGGTGATGAGCGTCACCACCGCTGCGGCCGTTCGCGCGGCATCAGGCGAAACGTTCGCGCGAGCGCTCCTGCGCTTTGCGCGCTTCTTCCTCGCGATTGCGCGGCGGCGACCCGGTGACGAGCGACGCGATCAGGCGCTCGGCGGCTGCGGTAACCTCTTCAACGGCGCGGTTGAAGGCGGCCTCGTTCGCGCGCGACGGCTTGTTCATGCCGCTCAGCTTGCGGACGAATTGCAGGGCCGAGGCCCGAACCTCATCGCCCGTCGCCGGCGGTTCGAAGTTGGCGAGGGTCTTGATGTTCCTGCACATCCTTTTACGATAACACCGCTCCGGAGCACCAGATCCTGCGACCATCGAACGCCTGTTGAAGGGCCTGGGATACTGACTTCGTCAGCCACTTGACTTCGGCGGGCTGCTTCTCAGCGTTTCCCCTCAAGTCCACCTCGGACATCGCCTCACGAAACGACTTGACGAGCTCTCTGGCGCCGAGGCCCTCGACCACCTGCGTGTTCGCCAGGCGATCGCCGAGCCGCTGCCCTTGAGGGTCCCTGAAAATCACCGCGGGCTCGAGGCACGCCGCCACGACGTTGAGGCCGGGAACGACGAAGATGAAGTTCCGCTTGGCGGAGACGAGCCGGCCGCACGGACGGCCGGTATCGAGGTTGACGACGAGCAGACCCGTGAAAAATTTACCGATGCTCTGGCCCGGAACGAACAGCGCGTCCCGGAACAACGCATACGCAGCGGCGAGCGCGAGGAAGAAGACGCCGTGCGACCAATAGGCAACCACGCAGATGATGACGAGCCCCGCGTCGATGCCAGCGGCGCCGGCGCGCTTCTTCATGTCGGCTTTCGCGTACAGGTGACACGAAGCCGCGTGAGAGCCGGTTGAGCGTAGGGAAATAGGCGAGACCGAACGCGGCGGACAGCACCGTGACGAGGATGAATATCGTCACATCACGATGAGACGTTGCGTGTCGGCTGGAGACCCGCCAACCCCGGCTTCGTGCGCTCGTATTCGTAGGTCGTCACTTCCAGCAGATGCCCATAGGGATCGACGAAGTAGATTGAATACGCCTTCTGGTGATCGACCACCGACTCCGCAGTTACATCGCGCCCTCGCCCATCGGAGAGGCGGAGGTCCTGAAGCCGGTTGAGAAATGCCAGGAATCCGTCGGCGCCGACGCGAAACGCCACGCGATGGAAGCCACTGTTTCTTCCCGCCGACGTCTCAGGCTGCCCTTCGAACAGCGCCAGTTTGGTGCTGCCCTCGTCACTCGACACCATCAAAGGGCCGCCGCCCGCCGCCCATATTTCGAACTCGGTAACGACACGCAATCCGAGCACGTGTTCATACCACTTGGCCGCTTCGTACCGGTCCGCAACGAAGAGCTCGACGTGATCGATTTGCAGGACGCTGAACATGCGTTCACGCCCGATCGCTGGCGGGAGTGACGATCTGGAGCGCGCCCGACGGGCACCGCGCGACCTGCGCAATCACGTCGGCCGCAGCCGCGCGTTCGGGACGTATCCACCGCCTCTCGCGGATATCGAATACGTCCGGAAGCCCGCGCAGACAGATCCCGGTGTGCTGGCACAGATTCGGGTCGAACGTCACCGTCACGTCCGGCGTGGCATACGTCTGAAGCCGCTTGGTTTTCTCGGACATGGGTCACGTCCCTTTCATCCCGGTGGCTTACCGTGCGGGCAGCTGCGCTTTGGGAATCTTCAACGCGACGGAACCGGCAACCGTCACGATATCGTACCGCCCCTGGTAGCCGATCAGCAGATGGGCAGCCCACGGCTCGAATTTGTATTCGGACACGAGCCAGTTCACCATGTCGCTCGTCGCCATCTGCAGGCCGCGATTGGTCGAGCTGGCGAACTCGGGCTGGCTGCCGATGCTGATGATGTGATCGCGTGTTTCGGCGCGCGGTCCCGTGAGATTCGCTTGCTTCCTCAGCTCGACGGTGAATTCGACATCCATCGACGTTTCGACGCCGGTGCCGGTTGGCTCGCCGTCCCCCTGCAGCGCGTGCCCGTCGCCGATGAACAGCAGCGCGCCCGCATGATAGACGGGCAGGATGACCGCGGTGCCCTGAACAACTTCGTTGTAATCGAGGTTCCCGCCGTAATTGCCAGACGGGCTCGATGTGGGAGCGAAGTCCCCGGCCGGAGCAACGCCGACACATCCGAGCATCGGCCTGGCCGGGAATTGCATCGCGTTGACGCCGCTGGCGGGCTCGCGCAGACGGACTGTCTGCCGCTCGCGATCCAGATCCCAGGGCACGACGTTGACGCGTTCCTTGATGATCTCGCCGGGCTTGTAGCGGTTCGGATAGATCCCTTCGATGGATTCGGGCGAGAGCGAGTACAACCCGAGGCGATACGAGCTCCAGCCCCAGTTGCGGTTCATCGCGATCTTGCCGAAGCGGACAATCAGCGCATCGCCCGGCTCCGCCCCTTCGACGAAGAACGGTCCGGTGAGGGGGTTCGACGGGCGCGCCTTCACGGCCCCGTTCTCGTCCCGGCCGCTCGCATCGAGTGTCTTCGTGGCGACGACTTCGCCGGGCTTGATTCTGGCGAGCACGGGATGGGCGCGCGAAAAGGTGTTGTAGTAGGTCTCGGCGACGATGGCCTTCGACTGGCCGGCCAGGGCCGCCTGACCGGCAACGCAGAAACAGACCGCCGCGCTCGCCAACGTCCACTGAATTCGTCGAGCCGCCATATTTCCCTCCGCGTGTAATGTTAGTGAAGACGAAAGTGGTCGGGTGTAATTTTCCGCGAGAATAGGATTTGACCCCGGATGTACTCAATCGGCTTAATCGTCCACAATCTCAACAGATGGCTCGTTATCGCCACCGGCCTCCTGCTCGTCGCCACGACGTTCGGCGGCTGGCTGAGCGGGCGGGAATGGCGGCGCTCGGACGAGCGGCTGCATGCCGCGTTCATCGGATTTCTCGACTTTCAGTTCCTCGTCGGCATCGTCATTTACGCGTTTCTCAGTCCCCTGCCGGCGGCGTTTTTCGCCGATATCCCGGTAGGAATGAAAGTGCCCACGCTGCGATTTTTCATGCTCGATCACGTCGTGTCGATGCTGATCGCCATCACCATCGTCCATGCCGGCCGCACGCGATCGATGCGCGCGCCGAACAGCCGCGCCCGCCTTCGCACCGTCGCGGTCACAACCGGCATCGGTCTGGCGCTGATACTGGCGTCGATACCGTGGGCGGGGCTGCGTTATGGACGTCCGCTGCTTCGCCTACCCGGCACGGCTGAGCAGAGCCTTTTCGATGCGCTTGTCGGGCACCAGCCAGATGAGCGCCACCAGCACGTAAATGGCCTGAGAGATCCACTGCGAGACGAACGCCGCGAGTATCGCCACGACATAGAGCGCGGGCGATACTTTCTCCTTCCACCCGTTCCCGATGGCACGCCGCAGCACGGAGTGAGGGCCTTGTGAGGCCATGATCAGGTTCTGCAGGATCGTGAAGGCAATCGCGTTCATCAGCAACACGAAGCCGTAAAGCGCGGTGGGTGTGGCGGCGAAGTGGTTTTCACCCATCCACGCAGTGACAAACGGAATCAGCGACAACCAGAACAGCAGGTGCAGATTCGCCCACAACATCGGCCCGGTGCAGCTTTTCACCGTCTGCAGCATGTGGTGATGATTGTTCCAGTAGATCCCGATGTAGATGTAGCTCAGCACGTAGCTCAGGAACACCGACACCAGCGGCGTGAGGGCCTGAAGCGCCGCATCATGCGGCGCGCGCAACTCGAGCACCATGATGGTGATGATGATGGCAAACACACCGTCGCTGAACGCCTCGAGCCGGTTCTTCTCCATTCAGACCCTCGACTTTTCACTTTCGACTTTTTACTTTCGACTTTTCACTTTCGACTTCGACTACTTTCTTATTACCTCTTCCGTGCCAACCTCGAACCGCCGGAAACGGCCGTAGGTCGCGACACCGCGCACTTCACTGTTCTTGGAATCGCGGCGGAAGCGCATCTCGACCGGCATGTAGGTGAGGAGACGATCGTCGAGGGCGAACGACGTCGCGATGCTCGTTTCGGACCCCAGTGAACCAAACGTCAGCTCGCTCCGCACCACGGCCCCATTGGCCGCTTCAATCCAGTAGCGCCCGCGCGCGACGATATCCTTATTGTCGACGCTCCGAATGATCGTGGGCCGCCCGGTTTCGCGGAATTCGACGATCCAGGCGTCTTTGCCCGCCGCCGCATCACGCCCGCGCATGGTGAACCTGAACTTATCGCGGTACGAACGCTGAAGAAAGCCGAGGCCGAGAAGTGGATTGTCGACCGTGCCGACGGGGCGGATGTTGAACTGCGCGCTGGCGGCGGCGATCTCGGTGGCGCGCTCGAGCGTGGTCAAGGTGTCGCGGGACTCGAGGAACAGTTTCGCAAGCCGGTCTTCCCGGTCGCGCACCGCGCGGCCGTCCACCTCGTAGACGTCCCGGTAGCTCAGCCACTGTTCCGATATGGCCGGTTTCACCAGGAGGAAGTCCGACTTGAGCGTGCGGCGTTCGCGCACTCTGGGCGCGCCCTGAAAATTTCCGCGGCTCCCCTCCACGCTCGCGTCCAGATATTCCTGCACGTATTGCTCTTCGGCAACCACCCGGGCCACCTTCGTTATGAAGTCGGTCACATAGAGCGTCGCGCGATCGAGGAGCTGATCGGAGGTAAAGGCGTTCTGCGAGGTGTACGCGTACTGGGTGAGAAGCATCACCACGACACCGGCCGCCCGCGCGATCATGGGCACATCCTTCTCAGCGGATGACCGTAATCAACGTTTCACGGGCAATCGGCGGAATCGACGACCCGCTTCTCTGCGCTTCGACGCGCAGCAGATACGGGCCCGGGTCGAGATCTTCCAGGGTAAACTGCGCAACGATGTTCGACGGCCCCGATTGGCCGGCGGCGATGGAGTCCTTCGCGGAAAATACATCGGTGCCAGCCTCGGAGATCAACCGGACGGCGACGTCGATCGCTGCGCGCTCTGCGGCGGGCGCGTTGTCGTAGACCTCGGCGAAAATCGCGAGCGTATCGCCCACCGGAAACGTGCGCCGGCTCGTTGCCGCGCCGGGAAGCTGCTTGGATGCGGCAGGGTCCGGTTCGGCTGTCGGCGTCTGCTGGGCGGATACGGACGTCAGCAGAAGACCGCTCAGGGCCAATGGCTCCTTGTGGAAATCGGGCACGATCAGGTCGTAGAAAATCGAACCGTTCTCTCCTCCAGTCGATTCGCGCGCCCCGACGCGGAGCTGATATCGCCCGGGAGCAAGTGCAATCCTCGGATTCAACCGGATCCCATGCATCTTCACGCGCTCGCTCGTGCTCGATCTCACACCGAGGTCGATCTCCGTGCGCACGCCTGTGCCGGCCTTGCCCCGCGCGTCCACGCCGTAGAACGACACCTCGAGCTTTCCCGGCGGCGACAGCGGCAGGCGATCGCCGGCGATTTCGACGGTCATCGCCACCGACGCCTCTTTCTCCGTGTTTCTGAACGGCGCTGCGTGGACGGAAAACGTCAAGCCTCGCAGCGGAATGGCGCTGTCGAGTACGTTGCGGAGCGCTGTGGACGTCTTGTCGGCATTCGGCTGCCGCGCTTCCCGCGCTCGGCGTTCGGCTGCGTCCCTCTCGCGATCGGCGGCAGTCCGGTCTCGAGATGAGCCGTACCCGTTGCGTGCAACGACGGTGACGCCCGGACGTTTTACGCGGACGTCGATCTTGTGGAACTGGCCATCAGCGGGTCGGTCGGGCAGACGATACCCGATCACGTAGTACCGGCTGTTACTGTCCACGATCCGCTCGAACGCGCTGGCAAAACTGTTGGAATCGAGGGCCGCAAAACCGCCGGTCTCCTCGGCCAGCACGCGAAGACTGTCCTGCGACGTCCTGAACTCGTTCATCATCGCGACCTGCGTCGCTGCCTCCGGCATACCTGCCCCGGTCATCTGCATGCCATCGCTCGAAGCGCCGACCAGACCACGCGGATCGATGGTGTAGAAGTTCACGTTCGCGCGTGCCGCCGCGTTGATCGCATCCCTCGTGGCATTGACGATGTCGCTCACGCTCCGCATGCCGAACGGATCGGTCAACTGATAGCCGATGCCCTCGCTGAACAGCACCAGCGCCTTCCGTCTGCCGCGCACGTTCTCGACCGACCGCGCAAGCTGCCTAACGGTAGCGAGCACGTTGATCGCGCGTTGCGCACGCTCGAAGTCACGAATATCAACTGTGGGCTTGGCGGCAGTACCCGAGGACTTGTTTACGGCTGCTCTGCAGGTCGCCGGCCAGCGTGGCGATGTCTTCCGGCTTCACGTCCGGAGGAGGATCGACTTCCAGCGTTAAACGGTCTTGATAGAACTTCTCCGCTTGTTCCGACGCCGCCGAGGCGCCGCGTCTGCCGACGAACCTGTCGACAGCGGCCAGGAGCACCTGCGGATCGCTCGTGAAGTCCTGCGATGCGTTGGTCGTTCCGCTCGTGTAGGCAATCGACGCGATATCGCCGGCGCCGAGATATTCCTCGATGAACTCGCGCGCCTGCCGTTTGACGGCAGCCAGGTGGATCGCCTCGATATTCGCGTCGTCGAGCACGATGATGTACATCCGCCCGGTCGCTGGATCGCTCGTCGAACGGACATCGGGTGACACCGGAGTGTCGACTCCCGCAAACACCGGCCGCGGCGTGACCGGAATATCGACGTAGGAAAACAGCTCTATCTTCTGCGGCCGGCCGTCCTCGAGCACTTCGAAATCGTCCACGCCGAGGTCCGCGATGTGTACCCCGTCGGTGCCCGACACGCGGGCATCGACTTCGATGACATTCACATCCGCTTTGAACGTCGCCTGCGGCGCCTGCGCGCGCGTCGGCGCCAGGCCGGCCAGCAGGGCCGAACCGGTTGCAAGGATCCTGATGAACCCCACGGGTAGTCGACGCATGAAACCTCCAGGTAACGATACGCCCGCCCGGCCCGGCACCGTCGATTTTCTATCCTAGAAGACCTCGCCAACTTCGCCGAGCATCGCCTTTCTCACGAGCGGGAGCGGCAAAGGACCGAGTTTGATGAATGTATCGTGAAACCCCTGCAGCGAAAACTTCGCGCCCATTTTGGCGCGATAGTCTTCGCGCAGCTTGAGGATCATCAGCTTGCCCATCGTGTAGTAGCCGTAGGTCGGATCCGACGTCGCGCGCTTGCTTTCCGATCTCGCGACAGGTCGCGGCTGGTAGCCCTCCGTGACGAACAGCTCTTCCGCTTCCTTTACCGTCATGCCTCGCGTGTGCATGCGGATTCCGGCAATGAACCTCACGTCGCGCAGTAGTGCGTCCTGGACCTGAGCCAGGCGGTAGCGCGGGTCGTCTGCGTGAAAGCCCTCATCAATGACCATTTGCTCGCAGTAGTGCGCCCATCCTTCGCTGTTGGAGGCCGCGCCCAGCACTTTGCGGACGTCAGACGGAAAGCCGCGCGCGTAGAGAAACTGCAAATAGTGGCCCGGCCAGACTTCATGAACGGACACGTTCGATATCGACGCGTAGTACCACTGCGACATGAACTCGCGCTTGTCGGCAGCCGACGCCTTCGGGTCTGGCAGGGTCATGTTGTAAAAGGCCCCCGTCGCGACGGTCTCGAACGGGCCGGGGATATCGATCGACGCCGAGGTGGTCGCGCGCAGAAACGGCGGGGTCTCCTCGACGCGCGCCGGCGCGGCTTTGGGGATCGTGACGATGCGCCGGTCGGTCATGAAGCGCCCGAGCGCGTCGAGCTCGGCCTGGGTGGTCGCCAGCAGTTTTTCCGCGGGTGGATGATCGCCCTGAACGACCACGAGCACCTCGGCAGGTGTGCGTTTGGGGTCGATCTTCCGCGCGCTCTCGGCAAACGCCGCCTGATTCCGGCGAAGGTCACGTTCGGCGATCGCGAGCAAATCGTCGAGCGGCAGTTCGATCATCTCGTCGGCGGCGAGCTTTCGCCGGTATGCCTGTTCGCCAATGGCGAAGTTGCCGTTCGAGCGCTTCAACAAATCGTCCTGCAAAAACCGCTTGTAGTCGGCCATCGCCGCGATGACCGCGTCATTTGCCTGTTTGAACTCGGCCAGCAGGGCCTTGTCGGTGACGGTCGGGAATGCCGACGCAACGGCGGTTGCGAAAAACCCGCGATTACCATCCATCTGCTCGATGGCGATTTCCGTCGAGATTCGCGGCGGGTTGTCGAGATTCTTCTTCGCCTCCGCCAGGGCCGCCGGCATCGCCTTTTCCCGCGCGATCAGTTGACGCAGGCGCATCTCAGGAGGCGCAAACTCGCGCTTGATCATGATGTAGGCGGTGCGCGTGAGCCCGCTGCTGTAGCTGTCGGGCTCGACGGCCCACGGCCGAAGCCCTTCGAGGGTCAGCAGCCGCGAGTCGATGGCACGCAGGAGCTGCTCGTGATCCAGTTGTCGCTCGGCCGTCAACGACGCAGCCTTGACAGCCGCCACACGGTCACGGAACTGCCTGGCGGCTGCCACTGCATCATCGACCGCCTTGCGTGAGTAGTCTTCGAGCCGTTCGTTGTACTTGTGAATGCCGAGATACGTTGACCAGGTCGGGTTGCGGGCGTAGACGTCTTCCAGATACGAACGCGCGACATCGTCAAATACCGCGTCTTCCGATGGAGCGTTCGAGCCGGGCTGCGGCTGGGAAGACGAACTGCACGAGGAAAAACAAAATACGAACACCAGCAGCACAATCGTTCTGCGCATCTCCCCTCCCCTACGCTCCAGCGTTCGCGCCGGTCAAGTGTAACAAGGCGACAAGCTTGTTGACACGGCGCTATCCGGCGTCTATCGTCGGCGTTAGAGTACGTATCGTCAGAGTACGTAATGTCCGGCTTCAGCCGTACCCAAAAGCCATGTCCGAAACCTGGCGCCTCAGCGGCAAAGTGCTCGTCGCGTGCAACTGCGACTGGGGTTGTCCGTGCAACTTCAACGCGCGCCCGACGACCGGCAAGTGCGAGGGAGGCTGGACATGGCACGTCGAGGACGGCGCCTACGGCGCAACACGGCTCGACGGCTTGAGCTTCTCTGTTTACGCCAATTGGCCTGGAGCCATTCACGAGGGCAATGGCGAAGCGCTGCTGCTCATCGACGAGCGGGCGGATCCCGCACAGCGTGCGGCTATCGAAACGCTTCTCGGAGGCAAGATCGGCGGTCCATGGGAAGTTCTGGGATGGACATGGCCGAAAGTGCACGGCCCATTTCCCGTTGCCTACGAGCTCGCCTTTGACGGGGTGAAGACACGCATCAAATGCGGCGATTACGTTGCGGTGGAATGCGCTCCCATACGCAACCCGGTCACGGGCGCCGAATCGCATCCGGGAGTGGTGCTGCCGGAAGGGATCATCCTGAAACACGGTGAGCTTGGGGCGACGACCCGGTTCACGGTGTCCAAGGGGATCGAATACGACCACTCGGGACAATACATGGCCGTCGGCCCATTCTCTTATTCACGTCCATGAGAAAACCACAGAGATCTGTGGTTACTTTTTGACGGACAATCTCGCCGGATCCAGCACGACGTGTTTGATCCGCTCGCGTTTCCACGTGTAGGTGATGTGGACGAGGCCGTCCCGGGTTTGAATCACCGCAGGATACGAATATTCTCCCGGTTCGCTCTCGAGCACGTGTGCCGGCTCCCACACCTTGCCGTCGCTCGATAGCGCAACGTTGAGCGGCGTTCGCCCTTTGGGGGTGTGGTTGTAAACCAGCAGATGGCGCCCGTCCTTCAGCGTCACGGCATCCGTGCCCGCGCTCGGATTTGGCAGGGCGGTCAACGCGACGGGCGTCCACGTGCGGCCGCTGTCAACGGACCACGTTTCGAACACGCGACCCGACCGCGTGCGGCCGAGGGCCTGCAATCGACCACCGCCATGCAGCAGAATGCTCGGCTGAATGGCTTCAATCGGCGCGCCGTCAGCGGCGGAAGGCGGCCGGATGATCTCCCACGTTGCGCCATTGTCGCGGCTGCGCTCGACATGCACACGCCACGTGCTGGGTGTCTCCGGCGTTTCGGTGCTGCTCGGTGAGAGCATCGTCCCATCCGGCAGCCGCACTGGTTTGTTCTTGATGGGACCGAGAACCCCATCGGGCAGCCGGCGTGCGTCACTCCACGTGCGGCCGTGGTTCGTGGACGTCCGCACCATGCCCCACCAGGCTCGCGGGCTGGGACCGACTTTGTAGAACAGCGCGAGCTCCCCTGGCCGAAGCTCGAAGAGCACCGGATTCCAGGTGGGATACCGCACACCTTCCGCTTGCGCACCGGTCGCAATCTCGACGGGTGGCGTCCATGTGCCGCCGGCTCTCCTCGCGAGCCAGATACCGACGTCGTTGGCTCCTTCTTTCGAGCCGCCGAACCATGCGGCAACAAGACCGTCATCCGTTTCGACGATCGTCGATGCGTGCGCGCTGGCGAACGGAGCCGACTCGAAAATGAACTCGGCAGAAGGCATCGGCTGCGCCAGCGCGGCCACCGCCATGCCCGCAAACAGAGCGCACATCGCAATCAGATTACTCTTGGGCATGGCCACGGTACGTTTCCGAGGGAGTATAGACCGACAATGAAAGACCAGAGTCCGCAGTCCAGAGTCCATAGTCCACAGTCTGAGGTCGAAGCTGCCAGGGAATTGATTTCTGTATCACTGCGCATCGTTGCGCTGACCGGTGCGGGCATTTCCACAGAGTCGGGAATCCCCGACTTCCGCGGGCCGCAGGGCATCTGGACAGTGAACCCGAAGGCCGAGAAGCTGTCGAACATCCACTACTACATGTCGGATCCCGAAGTGCGAAGGCTGGCGTGGCAGCAGCGCCTGTCTCACCCCGCCTGGACGGCGGCGCCAAACGCCGGCCACCGCGCGCTGGTTGAGCTGGAGCGAACGGGACGGCTGCATGCCCTCGTCACCCAGAACATCGACGGACTGCATCAGAAAGCAGGCAGCTCTCCCGAGCTCGTCGTCGAAGTCCATGGAACCGTGCACCAGTTCGTGTGCATGAACTGCAATGCGCGAGGGCCGATGTCTATCGTGCTCGACCGTGTACGCGCGGGCGAAGACGACCCTTCTTGCCTGGAGTGCGGGGGCATTCTCAAAAGCGCGACGATTTCGTTCGGCCAGCAGCTCGACCCGGCGGTGATAGAGCGGGCGATGCAGGCCGCATCGGAAGCCGATCTCCTGCTTGCGGTGGGCTCGACGCTGCAGGTCTACCCGGTAGCCGGCATGGTGCCGCGGGCCAAGGCGGCAGGGGCGCGGATTCTGATCGTGAATGCCGGGCCGACGGGATTCGACGACACTGCGGATGTCGTCGTGCGGCAACAGATCGGGGATGTGCTGCCGGCGATTACCGTATAGGCCGGGGCTACCGGACGAAAACCAGCTGCACGGTTTTTTGCCCCCAAAACGACACAGAGGCACAGAGACACAGAGATTGCCGTGACGGAGCTGACTGACCGCGGCACCGCCGAGACTGCGGCCCAAACCGCTTCACCGTAACCGCGTTCGGCATCGACGGGCGCGCCGTCCGGCGCGCCCCGAGAAGGTCACCGTTTGAATATCAAGAGCCCGTGCCGCATGTGGCTCTTGTATTCAATGGTGACCTTCTCCGGGCGTGTGGCCGCTATGCGGCCCACGCCGTCGATGCGCTGCTCAATAGCCATTCTTGATCCTGTCAACCCCCTCCACGAGAATCTCGACGTTGAAATTCATCAGAAGCCCTAGCGGCTTGTTGGTATGCCGTAGGTACGACAGGAGCTGAGCGTGATGGACTGGAAGCACGTTCTCGACTGATTTCAATTCGACGATCACCGCATCTTCGACCATCAAGTCGATCCGATAATTTCCGTCGAGCACGAGGTGTTTGTAGCGGATCGGGATCATCTGCTCTGACACGACGTTCATCTGTCGCTCGCGAAGCTCGTACAACGAGCATGTGCGATACGTACTCTCGAGCAGGCCCGGGCCGAGGGCACGATGGATTTCGATGCCGGCGCCAATAATCCGGTGCGAAAGCTGATTCAGCTGGCCGATGTCCATCTACAACTGACGTGCAAATGGCAAACCGGCCGAATTGTCTTTGAAACTCTCCGAAGGGACGCGAATCGATGAATTTTCTTCTCTGTGCCTCTGTGCCTCTGTGTCAGAAAACTGCGATCGCTTCGTTCCGCCCTTTAGTCAGGGCGCGGCGAATTTCATCAACTCGTGCGCATTCCGGGCGGAGAGCGGCCAGTCGGTCAGCAGCCGCCGCAACGTTGAGACGAGCGCTGCTGTATCGCCGCCCAGAAGCCTATACAGCTCGTGAATCATCGGGTAATTTCTGGTGTAAGTTCGGTCGAACGCCAGGCCGGCGTTGTTCATGGCGGCAGGACACTTATTGAACGACACCGGGTCTGGCGTAATCTCCGAGCACGATCGCTGCAACTCCGCGAACATCGCCGCCTTCTTCTCGAGCGTCTGCTCCCGCGTCAGCGACCCCGAGCGCAACGCTTCATACAGCGCGCTCACTTTTTCGTAGTACTGATTGACCACGACGGATTTCCGCAGGAACAACTCGGGGTCGCGATCGAGCAGGCGAAACGCCATCGACTCAGGACCCAGCCGATCTTTCGCAAAGGCGCTCGCGGTGAGAAATCCGACGAGCGTCGCGGCAGCCTCGGCCACTTCGGTAGGGGCCTTCTTCGCTTCCGGCTGGTTATGAAAATCCTCGTGCGGTACGACGACGAGAATTCGCTCGGTCGGCGCTTCGGCGAGCGCGACGGTGATCGTCTCGTCGCCACTGGCGACGGCCTGGACCGGATAAAAGAACACATCGTATTCGTGCGCGCGCGAGGTGCAGCTCGCTTCCTCTTCGCGCACCATCCGGAGGCTGCTATAGAACTCGGGAAGCTGAAGCTTTCCCGTGAAGTAGCACCGGTTGTCGGCAACGGCGCGGCTGGAGTAGGTCAGGAAGTTTTCGGTAGGGTGGCCACCCAGCGACTCGGCGAAGTCTTTCAAATCTCCGATCAGTTCGGTTGCGGCGGTCACCTTGGCCGGCACCGGAGCAGGTGTCAGGGCAGGGCGCGCCCGGCCGGCGCATCCGGTAGCACCGGCGGCCACGACGAGCCAGACAATCCAGGTTGGTATGGCAAAACGCCGCACTGTATCCCCCACCGCAGTGTATCTCAACGTTTGTAGATGCGGCCGTCGCGCATCACGAACACCACCCGCGTGAGCGCCGTCACATCGACGAGGGGATCTCCGTCTACCGCAATGATGTCGGCGGCGTAGCCCGGCGCAATTTTCCCGATCGTGGTGTGAAGGTTCAGCGACTCGGCGGCGACCGACGTCGCTGACAAGATTGCGTCCATCGGCCGTTGCCCTCCCTGCCGGACGCGTTCCACCAGTTCCTGGGCGTTGCGTCCATGCGCACCGGCGACGGCATCGGATCCCATGACCAGCTTCAGCCCCGGTGTGCTCACCGCTCTTCGAATCAACGCGGCGTTGAGCGTCATGACGTGTTCCATCGACGCGAAGCTCTCTTCCGTATAGCCGGCCACGCCGAGAAACCTGGAGCGGTTGCTGATGTAGTTCTGCATCACGACACCGACGTTCGGATCGAAATACACGCCGCGTTCCGCCATCAGCTTCAGCGCCGGCGCATCGGCGCCGGTGCCATGTTCAATCTGATGGCATCCGGCGTGGACGGCAGCGGTGATCTCGGAGGACGTCTGCGCGTGAACCATCGTCCTCATCCCCTGCGCTCTGGCCTCACCGCACAACGCCTCGAGCTGCTCCTTCGTCATCGCCTGTTCGACGCTGCCGCGGGCGATCGACGAGATGATTTTCACGACATCGGCGCGCAGCCTTTTGAGGTCGCGAACGGTCTGGCGAAGGTCGGCTGGCGTTCCGCTGGTCGGCGTAATCTGCGTGATCGACGTGAGAATCCGCGGCCCGGGCAACACGCCGCGCGCGATGGCATCGCGAAGATCGACGTCGCCGGGCTGTCCGGGGCTCTGCACGGTTGTCACGCCGGCCATCAGCGTGAGATACGCATTCTCCGCGGCATACAGGATTTCTTGCGCGGAACTCTGCGCCCGAGGCTCGAAGCGCCCGTTCGCTCCGAAATGCCAGCCGATGTGCGCGTGCACGTCGATCAGTCCTGGCAGCAGCGTCAGTTTGCCGAGATCGATGTCGGCGGGCGCGGGCGCCGACGCCGACGCCTCGACATTCGCGATGGTGGTTCCCCGGACGACAACGGTGGCGTTCTCGAGGATCTTGCCGGTGCCATCGACGACACGCGCGGCGCGGATGCGGACGTCCCGCTGCTGCGTGGACACGACGGGCGTAGCCGCAAGCGCGAGCGCCGCGACGGCGGCAAACCACCGTGTGGTAAGTTGACCCGCTATGCGAACAGCCAAGGCAGCGATCATAACCGGTGGTGCGCACGGTATCGGCAGAGCCACGGTGCTCGCCTTCGTCCGGGAAGGCTACCGCGTGGTCGTGGCGGATGTCGATACCGAAGCGGGAGGCGAGGTTGTCAACAACAGCGGAGCCAAACCGGGGGATGCCATCTTCATCCGGGCGGATATTTCTCAGGCAGCGGACGCCCGGAACGTTGTCGAGAAAACCGTCGCCGTGTTCGGCGGAGTGGACGTGCTCTTCAACAACGCGGGTATCCAGCCCGCCGACAGCTACAAAGAGGCGCATCAACTCGATGAAGCGATGTGGGACCGCGTCATGGACGTGAACGCAAAAGGGGTTTTCCTCTTATGCAAATACGCGATACCGTCGATGCTCGAGCGTGGCGCCGGCGTCATCATCAACAACGCGAGCGTTCAGGGTCTGCAATCCCAGAAGCTGGTGCCGGCCTACGCCGCCAGTAAGGGAGCGGTTCTGTCACTCACCCGCAACCTTGCGTTGGACTACGCCGGCAGGAAGATTCGCGCGGTGGCGATATGCCCCGGCTCCATCGACACGCCGATGCTTCGCGCAACGGCGGCGCTGGCCTCGCCCGATCAGCCCGAAGACGCACTCGCGCAGTGGGGATTGAATCATCCGCTCGGACGAATCGGACGCGCGGAGGAAATCGCGGAAGTCGTGGTATTCCTCGCGAGCGACAAGGCCTCGTTCGTCACCGGCGAATTCGTCTGCGTTGATGGGGGGATGATGGCGAAAGGGGCGTGGGCGTAACCTTCCGGCTCACACCTGCACGCGTGCGGTCACCAGCATTTGACCGACATGGCGCTGCACGTGTTCGGCGGCGTGGAACAACAGGCCCCGCATGGTCGACGGCAGCTGCTTCCGGCCTACCAGTCGAACCTCATTCAATGCGCCTGGCGCTACCTCACGTAAGTGGCTCAGCGCTTCCTCTACCCGCGCGTCGAAGGTGGCGAGCAGGTCGTCCACGCCGGCCGTCGGGTCCGGCGATTGTCCCTCGTGCTCGAGGGCCGTTCGCTGTTCGCTTGATAGAGAGTCTCCGCGAGCATAGGTGAAGAGTCGATCGACGACTCCGGCCATGTGCTGCAAATGGAAGCCCACCGAGGCCACTCCGGCGGGACGATTCCAGAGGAGCTCCGCGGGAAAGCCGTGCAGCACCGCTCGCGCGTCCTCGCGCGCCTGCAGAAGCGCGTGGGCGACTGGCTGCAGCTGATCGGGCACACCTTCAACCGGCCCTCGCAGCCATGCCTCTGGCGCGCTCATCGGCGGAACCTTCAGCCAAATCTGTGCTCCACGACCGACGTGCTGAACGTGCGACCGCTGATGTCGAGATACAACTGACGCTCGGTAATCGATACCGAGATCGGCGTCCCGCCGTTGCAGCACTGCGGCCACGTCTTCGATAAAGCCTTTTCCGAAATCGTAGACCGGGATCTCGGCCGCGCGATGGATTTGCCTGTTGTTCAAGCCGTCCAGAACTTTTTTGATATTGCGATGCGTGTAGACAGCCGCACGGCCGGCGAGCTTGCTGCCGCGATGGAGGCGCGCGGCGTCGGGCATCCCCACCTCTATCCATGCCGTCACACGACCTGTCATGTCACGCACCAGCACCGCCGGTTCGTCACCCGCCGCTACGCCCTCTGTGAATTCAATCCCTTCCATGTATTCGAGGCAGAACGCAAGCAGTCTGGTCAGCATGAACTCGGTGGTCTCCGATGGCTGACGGGCGAGACGCAGCGCGAGCGTCTGATAGACGCCACGATCGACGTCCGCGAGCTCAGTGTCGAAGTTGTAGAGGGTTGCGCCGAGGGCCACATTCTTACGAACGGGTCATACGGGATGCGCCCGAACGACGCGATCGTTCAACTCGATGCCGAAGCCGGGACTGTCGGGAACGCGAATCGTCCCCTGCACGAACTGTTCGGCAGGCTGCACGACCTCGTGCCTCCAGTCGACCTCGCCCCACTGCAGCTCGAGCAACCGGAAGTTTTTAATCACCGCGCACACCTGGATGCTGGCGGCGGTAGAAACCGGACCGCTCGGATTGTGCGGCGCCACTTCCACGCCATCCGCTTCCGCCATGGACGCAATGCGGGTGAGCTCGAGCAAACCGCCGCAGTGTTTGACGTCGGGCATGATCACATGGACGGCGCGAGTGCGGCAGAGCGGCGCGAATCCGGCGACTCCGAACAGCACTTCTCCTCCCGCCATCGGCTGTTTGATCCGTTTCCGGATCTCGAGCGTTTCTTCGACGCGCTCCGGAGCCACCGGCTCTTCGTACCACGAGAGCCTTTGTGGTTCGAGCCGTCTGGCGACCCGTTCCGCCATCGGCACATCGAAGAAGCTATGACAATCAACCATCAGCTCGATATCGGGACCAATCGCATCGCGCATCGATGCGATGCACGCGATGCCGTTGTCGATGGCCGCTTCTATCGCCGCCGAGGGGGAGCCAGGCGCCGGGAATCCATCGAACGGTGCGGCCTTGACGGCACGAAACCCTTCCTTGACTGCCGCTCGCGCGGCCGCGGCAAAACCTTCCGGCGTGCGCGGGCGCGTCGCGCGATTCACGTTGGCATAGACGGGTAAGGTGTCTCGCAGCTTTCCGCCGAACAGGCTGTAGGTCGGCACGTCGAGGGCCTTACCGGCAAGATCCCATAGCGCCTGTTCGATCGCGCTATACGCCGTCGCCGGAATCAATCCCCGGCCGGACGCGAGCCGTTCGCCGTCGCGGCGATATGCCGCGATGTCGAGCGGCGACTTTCCTTCGACGAGCCGGAAAAACGCGCGCAGCTCCGACTCCATCTGCTCGGCGTTTTTCTGCGAGGTGTTGGCGAAGCCGAACGCGTCGGACGCTTCGCCAAGTCCGGTGAACCCCGCATCGGTGCCGAGGCGGACGAACAGCCACACCGTTCGGGCTGTCGCTCGCATCGGCAGCAGCTCGAGCGTGGTGACGCGCGCCTTCGGAGCGGCGTCAAGAAAATTCGGAACGAGCACAACGCCGGCGGCGGCGTTGGCACATGTCTTCAATAGCGACCGTCGATCCATGTTGTGAAAGCCTTCAGCGGCTGCTCTTGCGCAATTGTCGTATCTGCACCGTCGCATCCTCAATCTGCATTTCGAGAATCCGCCTGCCGAACAGCGCCGTGGCCTTCGCCGGATTTCCTACATGGCCCTGGCCGTCCCCGGATTTGCCGACGACCAGTTTGTCGACGCGCAGCATCGACGGATTGATGTACATCAGGCTGGCCGTGTCGTGGGTGCCCGCATGACTCCCGACGTCTTCCGCACTTACGCCTTGACTGACGACCCAGTCGTCGCCGCGTCCCGGGTAGTAGGCCGTAATGTGGTGAACGCGAGCGGTCGTCGCCGCCCATTCTTTATTGAGCGCGGCCGCCACGAGCCGCTGTCCTTCCTGGTTGCCGCCGCTGTCGCCGATGAGGACGATATCCACGAATCCGTGCTGCTTGAAGCTGCGCGCCGCGTACTCCAGCACTTTGGCGAAGACATCCTGCGGCGTGGTAATCGTGCCGGCATACCGCATGTGGCCGGTTGGAGGATTGACGTCCCCTTCGGGCACGTACGCCATCACCGGCGCCACCAGCGCGTTGCCCAGCTGCTTCGCGATTTCTCCGGCTTTGTACTTCACGAGGAAGTTGTGCTTGCCCAGGACGATGTGTGGACCGTTCTGCTCGGTGCCGCCGGTGGGAATAATGACGGTGGTCTTCCCGGCGGCGATCGCATCGCGCGCTTCCATCCAGGTGAGCTCTTCGAGGAAAACGCTGTCGGACTGCGGGACTGAGGGCGCCTGCGCGAATGCGGCGGGCCCAATGCACGAGATCGCAATCGCCGTCGCGAACACGCACAGATGTGAGGACTTATGAACATCAATCATTGGTCACCATGGTTTGCAGTTTCACGACAGCGTTGACGAACCCGGCTACTACCGGATGGTTCCGGCCGGCGAGCGCCGAACGCTCGAGCTGGAACAAGGTCGCGACGAAGAACGGATGTACGTCGAGCTCGACGCCCCGCACGTCGCCATTCGCGTCCCAGGCGGTTGCCCGCAACGGTCCATTACGCAGATGCTCGCGGTAGCGCGGGCTCAGGCCGTAGCGGCAATGATATTCCTCAACAGCAGTCGGGGCGTCGTAGAGCCGCGCCAGCGTGGAGCCCGGAATGAAATGCACCTCTCCTGTCCGCTCGACGAGCTCGCACGCGAGCGGCGTTATGACAGGGTCCGGTTCGTGCGGATGGGTCTCGGCATGTGCCGGACGGCTCACGCCCCAGACTGCCTCCGCGTACTCGAGGAGCGCGTGCTGGAACCCGCCGCACGTGCCGAGAAACGCGCGGCCCGACTCGCGCGCGAACCGAATCGCCGCGATTGCACCAGCGGTGTTTGCATACGGGCTGGCCGGCACGCACCAGATGCCGCCGAATGGCGCAAGCTGGGGCGAGGGGTCGTCACGAAGATCGGCGGTGTGCAACCATTCCCACTCGATGTTGTAGCCGGTCGACTCGCGCGCCCGTTGCAGGGCCAGCGGAATTGCTTCATGTGCCTTAACGGACGCGTTGTGGTCCCCGACGAGCGCGATCCGCATCGTCTATTGGACCGGCACGACGCCAAGCTGCTGCAGCATGCCCAGCTGATCGAAGTTGTTCCAGCCTTCGACAATTTTTCCGCCTTCGATGCGTACGAAGCTCATGCCGCGGAATGTGACCGGCCGTCCCGTGGCAGCAAATCCGAGCCCGTTACCGGAATGCGTTGCCGTCCCGCTGTAACGGACGGCAACCATGTCGCCATCGACGGCGATATCGTCCGTTTGAATGTGCACGTCCGGAAACGCGTCACGATAGGCCGTATGGAAGGCCTTGAATTCGGCCTTGTCTTTCTTGTCACCGAATCCGTGATTGACAGCGTCCGCCGCCATCATCTCGTCGATCGCCGATGCGCGCCCCTGATTCCAGACTTCTTCGAACCAGCGTCTGATGAATTCGCGGTGGTCTTGTGACATGGCCTGCTCCTTTCGCTGAAGCGGCAGAGGTTAACACACGTAAGGAGCGGAGCGCGGCTACTTCGCCGGGACCAGGGTGATTTCGACGGGCTCGCCGGGATTGTGGCTCCTGATTCTGAATGTGTCGTTCGTCAGTTCCAGGACGTCCACCTTGTAAGGAATGGATTCCTCGATCATGATCAGCGCGCCGTTATCACGTTTCCACGATCCGAAAGCCGGCTTTCCACCGGGCCCGGCCATAACCAGGGTGCCGTCCTCCAGGAAGACGTACAACATTCCGGTCGAAACGCTTGTCGATGCCCCGACCTTCCAGACCCTGTTCACGAACGTCGGAGGCTCTTCCGCTGCCGGAGTAGCGACATCCGGCGGTGACGGCGCGCCGGCGCAGCCGGCGCAGCCGCCCAAGCCAATGACGAGCGCGAGTGCCGCAAGCCTGATCATGCCTGCCTGTTGAATTGAGGATCCACAGGGATCTTGAATCCGTTGGCGAGCGCATTTGTGTGGTGGGCGGTCGCGACAACCGCCAGCAGCTCTTTGTACTGCTCCTGCGTCATCCCTTTGTTGAAGGCGCCGGCCGTATGGGAGTGGATGCAATATTCGCAGTTGTTGGTGATCGAGACGGCGGCGTAGATCATTTCTTTCGTCAGCTCGTCCAACGCGCCGGGCTTCATGACGTCGCGAACGAGCTCCCAGGTACGCTTCAGCGTCTCGGGATGGTTCGCCAGCGCTTTCCAGAAATTATTAACATCGTCAACGTTCCGCGTGCGCCGGATGTCGTCGAATATGGCCTGCACTTCCCGAGGGGCATCTTCGTATTGAATGAGCGGAACGGTCGCCATGGAATCAATACTACCGCCGGCGGGCGTACACCCCAACTCGTTCCGGAACGAGTCCGTCCCAAAGAACAACAGGAGATTAGGAGACTAGGAGAAATCTACTTAAACGAGTCCTCCTAATCTTCTAATCTCCTGTTCCGCATTTGATCAAAGCAAAATGGCCGTTTCGACGTAGGCGATCGCATTCGTCAAACCATGCATCGCCATTCCGGGCACAACCGAGCCCGACTGCACACGCGCGCCGGCATAGAGCAACCCCATCAAAAAGACGATGGTTCCGTCGTAGGCGTCGTATTGAAAGTGCAGAACGGAGAAGAGAATCGAGACGACGAGCACCGAGACGCCGACGGTCGCGCCGCAGGCACGAAGCCCCCCGAACAGAAACCCGCGGAACAGCAGCTCTTCACAGACCGGCGCCGCCAATACAAGTGCCGCGAACAACATGATGCGGTGCGGCGTCGATCCCTCGAACGCCTCGACCATGAACGCTGGAATGACCGATCGCCCAAGCAACGACGTGACGATGTCGCCCGCCGCAACGAACACCACTGTGATGCCGCAGGCAACAGCAATGTACCTGACCGACGAGCGGCGAAGGCCCAGAAATTCTCCCGGCCGGGCTTCGCATCGACCCGCGAGATACAAAACGAGCGGCACGCACGCCGCGGCGCTGGCCAGCACTGTCACCGGAAGGAACCGGCTCAGGAAACTGCTGACCTGTTCGGAGGTAACGTCAATCGCGGTCACACCGCTGAGGCTGACCGTCGCAAAGAGCAGAACGATCGCCGCGCCAACCTGACTGACGATGTAAACCGCGCCAAGCAGAACGGCGTAGAACAGCAAACGCCGCCATGTCCAGCAACGCGGATGCACGTTCTCGTGAGAACCTGTCATCCCTTACGTTATCGGCATCAGTGAGCTACCGGACGAGTTCACGATAGACCTGCCGCTCGAACGCGTCATAAACGGCGAGCGCCTTGCTGTCGGCGAACGGCAAGTACTGCATCAGTATCACGCCGGCGATCCCGCTCGACGGATCGATCCAGAAGTACGTGTTGTTGATGCCGCCCCAGCTGAGGCTGCCTGTGGAGCGGCGGTCGGGCCGCCCGTCGGCCGTAATCATGAATCCAATGCCCCACTTGTCACGGCCATCAGCAACGAACGTGAAGTCGCTGCTGCGTTCGGGCATCGCTGTTTTTACCGCGCGCACGCCAACGCTCCCCATGTGATTACGCTCCATCGACGCGACCGTTTCAGGAGAGACGATGCGCGCGCCATCCAGGCTGCCCCGATTGAGCATCATCTGCAGAAAGCGGGTGTAATCGGAGGCCGTTGACGCGAGACCGCCGCCCCCGATGAACTGCGCCACCGACATCGCCGGCTGAACGGTCTCGGCAAAGAAACGTCCGTCCGCGCGGCGGCGATGGACAACCGCCATGCGGCCTCGTCGATCCTCCGGCTGGTTGTAGGACGTCTCGAACATCTTCAGTGGACCGAAGATGTGATCGCGGAAGTATGCCTCGAGGGTCTTGCCCGAAAGCGATTCGACGATGCGACCCGCCCAGTCGATGCCGGTGCTGTAAAGCCAGTCGGTGCCAGGCTCGAACAGAAGCGGACCCGCCGCAAATGTGTCCCCGCCGCGCGGTTTGAAATCTCGGAGAATCGCGCTCGTGAAGTTGTAGCCGAGGCCCGCGGTGTGCGTGAGCAGGTGCCGGATTGTGGGCGCCGTCTTCGCCGGACGCAACGTGTACGCTCCGGTCTTGGCGTCGAACGTGTCGAACACCTGCAGATGCGCGAGCTGCGGAAGGTACTTCTCGGCTGGATCATCGAGGCTGAGCCGGCCCTGTTCGGCGAGCTGCATGACGGCCAGCGACGTGATCGGTTTGGTCATCGAGGCAATGCGGAAGATCGCGTCCACACTCATCGGACGGCGGCTGCCGGCATCGGCAATCCCGAACGCTCCCTGATACACAATCCCGCGGCGGTCCGTCACCATCGCGACCACGCCCGGAGTGTCTCCGCGCGCCACCGCATCGGTGAGCACCTTGTCGATACCGGCGCTCGATCGGATTGCCGCCGGCGATTGCCGCGCCTCAGCGGTAAAAACAAGTGCCAGGGCCAAAGCGACCCCCACGAAACACCTTTTGTGCATCACATTTCCTTTCCAGGATGGACTGCATTTTCGCACTCGGCGGCGCATTTGTTTGGAGTTCCATGGCATGGCAGGTGCACTTGGGTCCGATAAGAACCCTGAAGACGTTGTTTTGCAACAATTCGCGAGGGAACCTTCACGAATTTTGTAAACAAGTGTTCGATTCTGCAAACGGTGGCTCAGATTCGCACACGGCAGCTCAGGGGTGGAGGCCGTATGACAAATGCTGGAATCGGTTCCGTAGCTGTGGCGTTGCTGATCGCGTCCGGATCGCCGGCGTTGGCCCAGCCCTCGGGAGCAGGGACAGTCAAGGTGATTTCGGGCTCTGTTTTCATCGTTCGAGACGGCGGAGCCGTCCCGGCGAAGCTCGGACAGGCCGTGTTCGAGACCGACGCGCTCCGAACCGGTGCGGATGGAAAAGTCGGGGTCACATTGAAAGACGACACCCGCGTCTCGCTCGGGCCCAACAGCGAAGTACGGCTGCAGCGATTCGTTTACAGCCCGGCTGAAGGAAGTCTTGGATTGGTGCTGCAATTCGTGCGCGGGGCGGCGGCATACGTATCGGGCCGCATCGCGAAACTGGCGCCAGACTCGATTCGCCTCGAGACCCCCGCGGCGATCGTCGGGGTGCGAGGTACCACACTCGCGATTCGCGTCGACCAGTAGATGACGCTTGCGCGACCGGCCGTTCTCCTGTTTGCCGCAGCCGCATCGACGATGGCGGCGTGCGTGGCCAAACCGCAGTTGGAACCGTCGCGCTCTCCTCAGACACTCGTGGTGCTGCTGCCGGACGCCGAGACAAACGCCACCGGACGCGCGCACGTCTCGAATCCTTCGGGCACGGTAGAGCTCGCAACCGCACGCGAGGCGACGATCGCACGGTCGGATCGCCGACCGGGACCGGCCACTCTACTCAGTGAGGAAGAGGTCGAACGTATGTTCGGCCCGACCCTCGCCGCCCTGCCGCCGCCGGCACGCCACTTTACGCTGTACTTTCAGTTCGAATCGGACGAGTTGACCAGCGAATCACGCGCGCTGATGCGCGAGATCCTCGCCGCGGTCAAAAACCGTGTTCTGCCCGAGGTAGCCGTCGTGGGCCACACCGACACCATGGGGACTGCGGCGGCCAACCTTCAGCTCGGTCTGAAGCGCGCGGCGACTGTCCGCAAGCTGCTCATCGACGCCGGCCTTGGCGCGTCGCTGATCGACGTGACCTCTCACGGCGAGGGCGATCCACTCGTGCGAACGGCCGATGCGATTGCTGAACCGCGCAACCGGCGTGTCGAAATCGCTGTGAGGTGATCCTGCGGTGACGAAATCGCTCCGCAAAGGCGCCGCAACGCGGCGTCTGGTGTTTCTGTGCGGCCTGCTTCCGGTCGTCATCACGGCCGTGCTTCCCATTTACCAGCCCACATCTCTTTCCCGGCTCGACCGTGCGGTCTACGACACCATTGTCCGGTCCATTCCCGCGAAGCCGCCCTCGGCCGATGTCGTCATCGTCGACGTGGACGAGCGCAGCCTCTCGACGATCGGCCAGTGGCCGTGGCCTCGCGACGTCGTCGCCCGGCTGATCTCGCGGCTGCGGGACATGGGCGCGTCGGTGATCGCGCTCGACATCATCTTCGCCGAGCCGGATCGCAACGCCAGCGACCACGTCCTCGCCGACACGCTGCGGGATGGAGGCGTCGTCCTCGGCTACGGCATGACGTTCGAGAGCGGAGCGCGCCAGCCAAACCGCTGTGTGCTTCATCCGCTAAGCCTCGCGACACTCCATTCGCAGGGGGAAACGAGCGAACAGCCATACTTTCGCGCCACCGATGCGATCTGCAGCCTTTCGATGCTTGCGGAGTCTGCCGGCAGGTCGGGCTTTTTGAACGCCGCGCCCGACAGCGACGGCATCCTCAGGCGCGTGCCGGTCTTGATCGAGCTCGACGGCCACGCCTATCCGAGCCTTGCGCTCGCCGCCCTGGCGGCAACCACCCGGACGAAAGATCTGGCACTGCAGATCGCAAACGTGAACTCGTCCTCGTTGATCATGAACGACCGCACCATTCCGCTCGATGGGAAGGGCAATCTGCTGCTGCGTTACCGCGGCAGAAAGAGAACGTTCGCGTATGTGTCGGCGGCCGATGCTCTCAGCGGCGTCGTGCCGCAGGAAGCGGTGCGAGACAAGATCGTCCTGGTCGGAACAACCGCGCTGGGAACGCGCGAGGTGGTGGCGACGCCACTCGACACGCTGTTCGCGGGAGTCGAAGTTCAAGCAACTGTGGCAGACAACCTGCTGCAGCAGGATTTTCTGAGACGTCCCGTCTATGCGACGACGGTGGAAAGCCAGGCCGCGCTCATTCTCGGCATTGCCATCGTCCTGCTGACAGCCACGGTCGGCGTCGTCGCGGGCGTCATCGCCGGCGCGGGCGGCACCGCGGCTCTGTGGGGCGGCTCGGCCTGGCTGCTTTCGGCGAAAGGGGCGTACGTGTCTCCCCTCTTTCCCACGATGAGCGCCATGTCCGTCTGTGCCGCGGTCACGTTTGCGAAATTCGCCGTCGAGCGCCTCCGAGCCGACCGCGCCAGCCGCGAAAAAGCGATTGCACAACGACTGATGGTGCAGACGTTGTTATCGCTGACGCAGGCCAGAGATGCAGAAACGGGTGAACATTCACGGCGCACGCAACGGTACGCCAAGCTGCTTGCGGAGCAGCTTGCGACCAATTCCGATTTCCAGCACGCGCTTACGCCAGATCGGATCGAACTGTTGTCGAGCCTGGCGCCGCTTCACGACATTGGCAAGGTCGGGATTCCCGATCACATCCTCAACAAGCCCGGACGGTTGACTCCGGACGAGCTCACCGAAATGCGCAGGCATCCCGTCATCGGGCGGGAAGTCATTCTCAAAGCCGAGCAGCAGGTCGGCGTCCTCGACGATGAGATCCTCGCGATGGCGAAAGATATCGTCTACACGCACCACGAGCGGTGGGATGGCACGTGGATATCCCCGCGGCGTGAGCGGCGCGGACATTCCAATCTCCGGACGCATCATGGCGGTTGTCGATGTCTATGACGCGTCGGTCACCCGCACGTTATACCAGTCCAAAGTGGCCCACGATGATGCTGTGGCCTTTATCGTCGGGAAGAAAGGCGCACATTTCGATCCAGCGGTCGTCGATGCGTTCGTCACTGTCGCTGCCGAATTCAAGAGAGTATCGGGGATATAGCGCTCAGAACCGCAGATATCCGAACCTTGTGGGCTGATGAAAACCAGGCCAGATGGTCGGCGACCAACTCAGCTGTTCGACATCACTTCCGCGGTCGCGGCTGAACCGATAAAAGTTCGCGCGCCATACGTCGCCAGATCGAGGCGTAGCGACGTTCAAATCGGCAAACGGGATGCGCGCTTCCACCGTCCAGCGGCTGTCGCGGTCGTCGGAATTCTGCACCGACCCATCGGCACGCACCGCGTACGTCATCGCCTTCGCCGTATACGCCCAGTCGCCTTTGAATTGCTTGGAGCGGCCATCGGGGCCGAGGTCGTTGGCAATGATGGCGTCGAAGGTGCCGCCGAGCGGATTCCACTGCAGCTCGAAGTAGCGGTCGAGCGCGGCTGGGGTCACGAAAAACTCTACGACTTCTTCTTCCCAGAAGCGGCTGTCGCGCTGCGTGAACGTGGCCTGGATGTCGGCATCCTCACAAATCCACCCCAGGTACAACGCCTGCGCGTCGTACCAGATGCGCACTTCCGTGCCCGCGCGGGCCGGCGCCATCGTGTCGTGTTTGACAAACGGCGTGAGGCGCGCCGCCTTCTGCCACACCTCTTCGTCGAGCACGCCGTCAACGTTCACCGTCGCGGCGATCATCGGCACGCTCGCCGACTTTGGCTCAGGCATTCCTGCCGACTGCGCGTGGAGGATCGATCCCACGCCCGCCGCGCACAGCAGGATTCGGCTGATCCGCCAGGCGCTATTGACCTTCGACGAGGATGAACTGTGCATTGGCGGCGCCCTCGCGGAGTTTTTTCGCCTGCTGATATTCAGTCGAGCTGAAGAACGACTGAGCGCGCTCGAAGCTTGGATATTCGACGATCACGACGCGGCTTCTCGCCGGGGCGCCCTCGAGTGTCACCGTGCGGCCGGCGCGCGCGAGGAATCGTCCGCCGAACTGCGAGATGATGCCCGGCGAGAGCTTGGCATATTCCGCATATGGCTGCGGATTGGTGACGTCAATCTGGGCGATGATGTATCCCTTCTTTGGCGCTTCCTGCGCGCCCCAGGCTCGGCCAATCACAACACCGATTATCAGCAGGGCGGCACCGATCATCTTCATCTTCATAGAGACTCCTTATGTACCTACGGCTCGTCGTTTCCTTCGCAGTGCGCGACTTCGGATCGGGGCGGTACTCAGACGCTTCGGGAATCCGTGCAAGGACTTTGACCGTGGTTTTCGACTCGTCCGTCCAGAACTTCAGGAACAGCGCTTGTTCATCCATGCTTGTCTCCAGCGTGCTTCCCGGTCGCGAAGCGGCAAAGAGTAGCACACCGGTGCTGTAGAATCCCCACCATGCCATCCCGTTGCTGGTCTGCGCTCGTTTTCGGCATTCTGGTGGCTGCGGCCTCCGCTCAGGAGAGCGCCCTGCCGAAAGTCGTCCTGGTGGGCGATTCGATTCGCCTCGGTTATGCGCCGCTGGTGGCGAAGCGGCTTGCCGGCAAGGCGGTCGTCATCAGTCCCGCGCCCAACGGCGAGGACAGCGGCAACGTCCTCAGAAATCTCGACGAATGGGTCCTCGGGGAAAGCCCAGCCGTCGTGCACGTCAACGCCGGCCTGCACGACTTGAAGGTGAAGGATAAGACCTATCAGGTGCCGCCAGGCGATTACGAGAAAAACCTGAAGACCATCCTGGATCGCATTCAACAGGGCACGTCAGCGAAAATTATCTTCGCCAATACGACCCCGATCCTCGACGACCGCCACGCCAGGCGGCGGGCTGGTTTCGACCGCTTCGAGGCCGATGTGCGGAAGTACAATCTTGCGGCCGCCTCGGTGATGAAACAGGCAGGCATACCCGTCAACGATCTGCACAAACTGGTCGAAGACGGCGGCAAGGAAAAACTGCTCCTCCCCGATGGTACGCATTACACACCCGAAGGCTATGAAATGCTGGCGGGAATGGTGGCCGAGAGTATCCTTCGAGCTTTGGCTGAATGAATATGGAGCAACTACTTCAGACTTTTGCTGATGCGTGGAACCGCCATGATCTAGACGCGCTCATGTCGATGATGACCGAAGACGGCGTCTTCGAGGCGTCCGCCGGACCAGACGTCGAGGGAGAGCGTCATGTCGGAGCGCAGGCGGTGCGTGCGGCGTTCTCGGCGGTGTTCGAGGAATACCCCGACGCGCACTGGGCCAACGCCCGGCACTTCGTCACAGGCGATCGCGGTGTGTCCGAGTGGACGTTCAGCGGAACACGCAAGGACGGGAAGCGCGTCGAGGTCAACGGGTGCGACCTGCTGACGTTCAGGAACGGCAAGATCGCGCTCAAGAACGCCTTCAGAAAGAATCGAATTCACTGAAGCGACTCACCCGCCTCACGCTCGCCGCATTCTTCAGCCGCGGCCGCATCAATCGCCGACTCGCGGGCCTGTTCCTGGCGATAAACACCATCGTGCTCGTGAACAGCCTTTTGCACGACCCGTCGATCGGCTACGACGCCGAAGAACACGCCGCGTATATGGACACACTCGCCAAGGGCTCGCTGCCCTCGGCCAGCCAATCCGACGCGTTCTATGTCCCTCCGCTTCCATACGCGGCTGCTCTGTTGCCGACAGCCCTGGGAATATCCGTTTTTGACGCGCCGCTGAAGTTCGCGCAGCTTCTGAACGTGCTGTACTCGGTGGTCCTTTTATATTACGTCGTCAGGATCTGCCGCCTGATACGCCGGGACCAGTTGCTGGCGATCTGGACGCTGCTGCTGCTGGGGTCGCTGCCGGTCTACTACCGGACGATGGCCTTCGTGCGGGGCGAGGCACTCGCGGCGTGCCTCGTTGTCGTGGCACTTCATCATTGCCTCGTCACTTTCGGGAAGGGCCGCCCGCGATTGACGAACGCCGCGGCCCTGGGAGTTTTGCTGGCCCTGGCCGTGCTGTCGAAACAATGGGCGTGGTTTGCTGTCGCGGCGATTTGCGCACACATGGGAGCTGCCGCGCTGCGGAATCGCGCCCATCGCGGAGCAGTGACCGGCAGCGCCGCGCTGGTGCTGGCGCTCACAATCACGGCTGGTGGCTGGTTCTATGCCTACCTTGATCGGCGATTTGGCAGTCCAATGGCCTTCAATCATCCCCCGGCAACGGAATCACTGTTGAATCGGCCGCGTGGGTTCTATCTGAGCGCCGGACTCGACAACCTGTTCAGCGACCCGATTCGAGAGGCATTTTCCGATCCACACCCGCTGCTTTTGCCGCTGTTCTATGCCGACGTATGGGGCGATTACTGGTGTTATTGGAGTGTTTACGGATGGGATGTGGAACGGGCCTCATACATCCTCGGCGATGATATCGGCGAGCGACGGCCCGGCAAGAACTTCGTGACAAATCGCTGGACGATCAGTGCCTACCTGGGACACGTGAACGCGCTGGCGCTCACAGCATCCGCACTTCTTGTATCCGCGGTTTTGCTGGCCGTCAGCCGCTTCCGGGTGGCCGCCGGCAAACCCGACGGAAGGCCGCCCGCAGCGCTCGCGCTCCTGGCGCTTACTGTCGTCGCGTCGCTGTCAGGTTATCTCGCGTTGCTCGGACGGTACCCTGACCTTGACGTCAAAGCGACCTACATGCTTCAGATTTTTCCACCGGCCGCGATTCTTGGCGGCGAAGCGCTCCTGTGCCTCGGCGATCGGGTGCCCCGCTTCGCAACAGCGCTAAAAATCACCATCGTGCTCGCGGCTATTCATCGACTACCACTCTTCATAACACGATTCCCCAGCTGGTAACCCCGGCGCACGATCTACTGCACGTCGATCTCGATTCCGCCCACGAGTCCAGCCCCGATGTTGTAGAGCCAGGCAAGCAGGAGCATGCCGAAAAACCCGATGCATCCGTACAGGATTGGGAACACGATGATCGATGTGACGCCGATTACCGCGCTGATGCCCGCCCCTTCAGCCGTTTCTGATCCGAACCCGCCGGCCAATGCGATCAACGAGACGGCGCCGCCAATAATGATCCCGAGGATCGCATAGAGGGCTCCGGAAATCTTCGCGCACGACATCGGCCCGATCCGTTTGATGACCATCACGTCTCCTTCTGAATCTGACGACGGATATTCAAGTACGTGAGTGTCCGGCTTTAGCCGGACGTCACTGAAGAATCTAAACAGGATATTCTCCGTTCTCCTGTTTCATTTACTCAGGCAACCGAATCACCACTTTGCCGAAGTGCGCACCGCTCGCAAGGTGTTCGTATGCCGCGCGCGTGTTCTCGAACGCGAAGATCCGATCGATGACTGGATCGATTGTCGAGCGCTCGAGCACGCGGACCAGCCGCTCGAACATCGCAATCGACCCGACATATACGCCGCGGATGCGGATGTTCTTGTGAAATATCGCATACGTGTTGATCGGCCCCTGGGTGCCGGCAAGGATACCAAGCAGGCTCATGTGTCCGCCGTAGCGGAGTGCCGCGATGCTTTGATCGAACGTACCCGCGCCGCCAACTTCGACCACGACATCGACGCCACCATGGCCCGCCGCTGCGCGCGCGGCATCCCCCCACCTCGCCTCGGCCTTGTAATCGATGGTGGTAACCGCCCCCATCTGCTCGAACCGGCCGCGCTTTTCAGAGGAGCTCGACGTGGCAATGATGTCCGCGCCAGCGTGCCGGGCGAGCTGCAGCGCAAATGTCGAGACGCCACCGCCACCCTGAACCAGCACGGTTTCGCCGGGCCTCACCGTGGCGGCTTCGAACAAGGCGTGCCACGCGGTCACACCCGCACACGGCAGCGTTGCACCCTGCTCGAAGGAGTAGCGCGATGGAATCTTTACCCACGCGCGTTCATGAAGCACGACCTCTTCTGCGAGCATCCCGTCGAGCGATCCGCCAAGCGCATTCGCATGATGCCCCTCCGCGAATTGCCCGTCGTGCCATGTCGGAAAGAACGCCGCCGCTACTCGATCGCCGATCGCAACGCGGTGCACCCCGTCTCCGATCTCGAGTACTTCGCCGGCGCCATCTGAAACCGGGACAATCCGTTTCGCACGTTTCTGTGATCCTCGCGCGACCATCACGTCCCGATAATTCAGCGATACGGCGCGCACGCGGACGCGCACATCACCAGGCCCGACGAGCGGGCGTGGTCTGTCTACCATCTTCAGTGCATCAAAGCCTTCTTCAGGATGGAGCTCGTATGCCTTCACGCGGGAAGCCTCTCGGGTGGAGTATTCGCGGCCATCAACGCACGTCCAGGTTCGTCACTCGAAACGGTTCCAGCGTGTCCAAAGCCGCTTCCGGCCGCCCGAGCTTCCAGCGGAAGTAGCGCAAGGTCACACGCTCCGGGGTGAAGTCAGCGATCGTAAAGCCGTTTTCTTCGAGCGTGGGCAGCCCTTCCTCCACCTCGAGGCCCGCCGGCGGCAGCGCCCTGAGACCTCGCACCAGAGATGGCCACCCCGGACGCCCGGTGCCAACCGGACCCGGTAAAACAGAAATCACGGGGTTCGAGCGCAAGTTGATATCAGAAGTCCTGAGGATCCGCGCTTCGCCGAGCGCGTGCAGATCGCCGCTGATGAAAAGCGGAATCCGGCCGCGCATGGCCGACGCGGCGCGCAGCAGGCGATCGTGCTGAAGCCGCCAACCGGGCTGCCAGTTCACCTTGGGAATGTTCGTCGTCAACCCCTCTTTGCCGTCGTCCATGTCGGCGTACCACTCGCCCCACTTGCCGGCGCTCCAGCCGGGCGGCGTCGACGGCATGTTGACGACATGGATCGCATCGGAGCCCGCCATTCGCGCCATGAGCCACTGTTCGATCGGCGGCGGCACGAACGTCGCGCCGCGGCCTGTCAGCGTCATGAATCTCCGGCAGTCGTACAGCAGCAGCTCGAGCAGCCTGCCGTACCTCAACGTGCCGAAACTCTCTGAAACGCCGGCCGGCCGGTCCGGCGATGATCCGGACGGCAGGTCGCGGCCACGCTGCGCGTCGGGCAGGAACTCCGGGTAATACAGCAGCTGGGACGCCCGGGCCAGGTCGAGCATGAACCGATCGGGCGGGAAGGTCACGAGCTTGTCGTCTGCTTCGTCGTTTTCGAAATAGTCGTGATCGTCCTGCAGGAAGAAGACCGGCGTCGACCGCATGATCGTGCCATACAGATCGGCGACCTGCGGGCCGACGGCCTTTGTGAGGACCCGCTCGTTAGCCGTGCCGAGTGCGCGCTGGCCTCGATCGAACACTCCCGCATACGCCTTCGCGGCTGGCGAGACGCCGAGCAGATCGGCGCGCACCGTGCGCAGATCCCAATAAATGTGGTCCCCATTGGCAACGACCGCATCGGGGGCAAACGACATCGCGCGCGCCAGCATGCGCTGCCTGACGGCCAACCTCAGAAAGCGATGGGTGCTGACGTCGGTCGGCCTGTGATCTGGCAGGACGTCGTGCCCGCCCGCGCAGGAATAGATCAGAAGCCGGAGACTTTTCGGGCTGTCGCCCGGCGCCGGGAACGTCGCGAGCGGCCACGGATCGCACAGCGCGCCGCCACCGGCATCGAGGATCTGCAGCGTATAAGGACGACCCGGCTCGAGGCCGGCGACATCGAAGCCCCAGAAGAACCCGAGCGTGTCTCCAGCTCGCCCGGGAATTTTTCTGGAATCGATCAGCAGTACCGGCGCCGCGCGATGTGATCGTTTGAACGACGCCTTGATCAGGAACCGGTCATGGCTCGCCGTCGGCAACAGGTGCCCGAGATCGCCGCTGTTCCACAGGCGTCCTGATGGGCTCTGTGCGGCGCTCACCGGCCGGTCCGACAGCGCAGCCGTTGCAAGCGAGGCGGCGCCGATGAGAAAGTCGCGGCGAGTGTGCGTCATACGACAAACCAGTCGGCGAGAAAGACGCCGATCATGACGAAGATCAAGCTCACCTTCGCGGCCGTTCCGAGAACGAACCCGACCCACGCAGCAGCCCCGGCCCGCCCGGCCATCCGGATATCACGCTGAACAGTCAGCTCACCGAGCACCGCGCCCACGAATGGTCCGAGGATCAGTCCGGGCAATCCGAGGAAGACACCGCCGAGCGTCCCAAGCGCGGCGCCAATCGCGGCGCGTCTGGTTGCGCCAAGCTGTTTCATCCCAAGCGCCATCACGCCAATGTCGACGAGATACGTGGCGGCCGTCACAACCCCCAGGATGACGATCGTAAACACTCCGACCCGCGCGAATCCATCGCTCCACGCCGCCAGAGCCAGGCCGGCGAATATCAGAATCGGCCCTGGGAGCCCCGGCAGAACCACGCCAGCCAGCCCAACGACAACGAGCAGGACGGACAGGGCGAGGAGCACGGCCTATCATCACATGCCGTCGCAACCGGCGCCTGGCAATATACTCACGCGAGCACGGAAAGGAGATCAGATGATACGCGCGACCACTGTCCTGTTTGCGGGTCTTGTCACACTCACGCTGGTTTCGGCCGCGGCGCAGCAGAATCCCGCGCCGAACATACTGACTCCGGGCGAGCAGCAGGAGGGCTTCGAGCTGTTGTTCGACGGCCGGACGCTCTCGAAGTTCATCATTCCGGATGGCCAGGAAAAGGTGTGGCGGGCTGTCAACGGCGTCATCCGCAACGAGCAGACCCTGCCCGGGCAAACATTGCTGACCAAAGAAGACTTCTCTGACTTCGTGTTGCGGGCCGAATTTCGCGCGCATCCCGGCGTGAACTCCGCTCTCATGCTTCGTCAGGGACGGCCGCAGCCCGCGGGTTACGAGCTTCAGATTCGGGACAAACTGCTCACCGACCGAACCGGGGGATCCTACCTGACCGGCAGCATCGTCAACGTGCAGAACGCGCCGGAGGGAACCAAAATTCTGCCCGATCGGTGGAACTCGTTCGACGCAATGCTACGCGGCGATCACATCGTCGTGCTGTACAACGGGGCGAAGGTGGTCGACGCAAAGGATTCGCGGCGCGCGTCGGGAGCAATCGGACTTCAGTCCGCACACCCGGAAGATCCCGCGGGTGCCTTCGTGGAATTCCGAAATCTCCGGATCAAACGGCTCAAGTAGCGGTGTCCGTGGGCGGCCTTTAGTAGCCGAGCTTCAGTTCGCCCTCGGACATTCCATTGACCTTGCCGTCTCTCAGCCACTCGAGCGACGCCCTGAACAACAGCAGGTGGTTGTTCTCCCACATCGCGTTGTGGGACGAGCAGCCAAGATCGATCAACACCTTCTGCTTTGAGCCGAGATCGGTGAAGAGCTCCCTCACTCGGTCGGGCATTACTTGTTTGTCGTGCACGCCCGCGACCATGAGGAAAGGGGTCTGCATCTTCGCGACAACCGCCTGATTGAAGCCCCACGTCGGCACCTGGGGCGCGCGGCGGACGCCAGTCCCCCACGTCGCGCCAACAAGATCAGATGCGAGCATCTCGTTCCACACCGAGGCGCTCGCCGCAGGCTCGTATTGATTCGGACAGCCGACCTGCCGATCCCAGTTGGCGGCGAAGTCTGCGTGAGATTGCACGTTCATCGGAGCGTTGCTCGAGGGCAACGGGTTCGGCGCCTCGAGGGGTCCTGTACGGTTGTACGCAGGCGCCAGCACAACGAGGCGCGACACCTTGGCGGGATTGCGAGCTGCAAAGCCGCCCGCGCGCGGTCCACCCTGGGACCAGGCGACGAGCGACACCTGTTCGACTCCGCGCAATGCGCGCAGGTGATCGACGACCGCTCCAATGTCGTTCCAATCAGATCCCATCGTCGTGATTGCCGTGGCATGGGAAGGTGCGCACGGTGCGGCAAGCAACTGAGGGATGAACCGCGCCTGTTGCTCCTTCGACAAGTTGCACGGATCGTTCATCGCCGGCGGGCGCGTCGACCGGCCGTAGCCTGTCATGTCCATCGAGAACACATCGAATCCCGCCTTGGCGAGATAGGCCATCCAACTGTAGTCCTTGTATGGAACGTCGAACGACACCTCGGCCGGCGTGCCAGCGCCGTGCACAAATAGCACTACGTTGCCCGCCCCTTGGCGGCCACGCAGCGCGGTGCCCGGGAGCACGACCTCGCGTACGTAGATCTGCGCGGTCTGACCGACCATGCCGGGCGCCGTGGACTTCACGCGCACGTAGTGATCGACGGAAAGCAGTGCCAAGTCCTCCTGGGCGTGCACGGAAGACGTCAGCAGGAGCAGAAGAATGGCTGTGCGATGCATGCGCCAGATTCTATCCGCAAGCCCTTCATTTCTTGATCCAGATCAATGGCCGTTCGCAACCGCCGGGCTACTGTGGGTCTCGTATTCGGCGATGTTGACCAACGAATGGAGACAGCCATGAAAGTGTTCGCAACGGCGGCGGTGATATTGGCGATGGCAGGCAGCCTGGCGGCGCAAATCCCGGATTTCACGCCGCAGACGGCGCTGATTGGCGCGCTGCTGCACGACGACGCAGACGCGGCAGCCCGATTGCTGCGCGAAGGCGCCGATCCGAACGAGGGACGTTTCGCCGGCCTTCCGCCTGTGATTCTGGCAGCAGCACGCCAGCAGGTCGAGCTCGTGCGGCTGATGGCGGCAAAGGGAGGCGACCTGAACGTGCGCGACCGCTCCGGCTCCACAGCACTGATGTGGGCCGCCTCCGGTGACAACGGCGATGCGGCGATGGTCGATGCGCTCATCGTTCTCGGTGCCGACCCGCTCGCAGCCAACAAGGCCGGAGAGACGGCACTGGATTGGGCGGCGCGCCGCGGAGAAACAGCTGCGGTTGCGGCGTTGCGAAAGGCCGGCAGCTCGAGCGAAGGGAAGATGCGCTCGTCGGCGCAGAAGGCCCTGACGCTCCTGCAGCAAAGTGGAGCGCAGTTCGCGGCTGTGTCGAAGTGCAGCTCGTGCCATCACCAGTCGCTCCCGCAGATGGCGTTCGAGGTCGCCCGGACACGCGGGTTCGACCTCGAACAGGCGCCCGAGCGCCAACAGGTTGAATCGGTGATCGCACAATTCAAAACCGTCGTTGCCGAGGGACTTCGGAACCGCGACCGCATTCCGGACCCGCCCATCTCTCTCAGTTATGCGCTTATTGGATTTGCCGCCGCAGGTCACCCGCGCGACGAGATAACAGCCGCCATGGCGCAAATCATTTCCGCGTGGCAGGACGAGACGGGGCGATTCCACACTCTGCCGCCAATCAGACCGCCGCTCGAATCGAGCGACGTGACCGCCACCGCCCTGAGCCTGCGCGCGATCCAGTTATACGGCCCACCACAGGAAACTCGAGTGGCACGAGCGGTCGAATGGCTGCGTGCGGTGAAGCCGCACACCACCGAGGAGCACGCGATGCAGTTGCTGGGCCTGGCGTGGGGGCACGCGCGCCCGCACGACATCCGCAAGTCGATGACATCGCTGCTCGCGCTCCAGAGACAGGACGGAGGATGGGGCCAACTGCCGACACTCGAGACCGATGCGTACGCCACGGGTCAGGCGCTTGTGGCATTGCACACCGCCGGGCTCGCGGTTTCCGGACCGCAATACCAAAGAGGTCTGGGCTTTCTGCTCCGGACGCAGTTTCCAGACGGCTCATGGCTCGTCCGTACTCGTGCGTTTCCGGTGCAACTGCCGAAGGACAGCGGATTCCCTCACGGCACTCACCAATGGATCTCGGCAGCCGGCACGAGCTGGGCGACGCTGGCCCTGCTGCTGGGGCTGCCTTCGCAGCCGCCCGCGCTACTTACTCGCGAGCTTCCTTCGAATCCGGCTGATCGTCTCGGGGGACACCCCGAGGTAGGACGCCAGCATCCGCTGCGGAACTCTGGTCGCGATTGACGGATAGGTGTTCAGGAACGCCGTATACCGCTCCTCGGCCGACGCACTCAACGCACTGACGATGCGCTCGTCCCTGGCCGCGGCGTGCTTCTGCAGTCCTCTGCGAAAGGCATCCGCGTAGCCAGGGACTTTTTCAATGATCGTTTCGTGAGACTGAGGATCGATCAGGAGCAGGTCAGTGTCTTCGACAGCGTCGACGAAATATTGCGAAGGGGTGCCGTTCGCGAGGCTCGTTGCATCGGCGAGCCACCACGTCTCGGGAGCGAACTGGATGATGTGCTCCTTGCCTTGCGCGTCGATGACGTACTTTCGCAGGCAGCCGTTGGCGACAAACGCCGCATACTTGGCGACGTCGCCCGCGCGCTGCAGAAACTCGTGCTCGCCAAGATGCGCTGGCACGCACATCGTCTCGATGAACGCGAGCTCCGCTTCCGTGAAGGATGCTCGCGCGTGAAGGTACTCACGCAGCACACCGAAGGGATGGGTCACGTCCCCTTGCTGTTAGATGATGGCGATGCTGAAGATCTGCCCGGCCGTCGGGCTTTCGGTGCCTTTCCATCCCGGATGGAGCCCGGCATCGCAGCTCACGAGCCGCCCGTTGTGCCACACGAGCCCGTGAGGATCGGAGGAGCCCGGTGCGAAATCCACCGTCATCAACAACTGGCCGGTTTTCCCATCGTATTTGTTCAGGCCTGGCTGCGCGTCCTTGTAGCCGGTGCTGTTCGTGCCGTTGACGACCCAGATGTGTCCGTCATCGTCAAACGCGACGTCATGCAGCCGCGGTTTCTCCTCGGACGCGACGCGGATCAGCACTTCGGGCACCCAGCTGACCGGATCGACACGCAAGATACCTCCGAGACGCAGCGCGGCAATCCACAACTTCCCTTGATGCCACTTCACTCCATGGCATCCGCCGCCGTTCGGCCCCAACGCGAGCGGAATCTGCCGGTGCGAAACCTGATTCGAGTTCATGTCGACCTGGAAAATGCCGTATGGGTCTTGATTGGCGCCGACCCAGACGCATCCGTTGCCATAAGCGAGGCCGGACGTGTTGCGCGCATGGGTGGTGACCGTTTTGAGCAGTTTCCCGTTCCAGTCAACCAGCCACGCCGCTTCATCGAGGCCGGTGTCGTCGAGCGGGACGCCGTATTGCTTCGCATTCGACGGATTGGCCTTCTGCTGCCCGATCCACAGTCCTCCCGGAGCGTCGGTCATCACCGCGAGGGCATTGGGGTACATGCCCGGCGATTTGAACATCGGGGTGGTCTTCGCGATCTTTCTCGGTACGGAAGGCGTGCGCCCGCCGCTCTGGGGCGGACTCGCTGGCGCGCGGCCCTCCTGATCTGCGAGAACAACGGCAGCCGATCCGAGCCCGAGAGCAACACTCGTCGTCAGGAATTCCCGTCGTTTCATGGTCATCCTCCCACTTTAGCGGTCTGCTCTTATACCACGGCGGGGCGATGCGCCCGTAGAAAGGAGCGTATCTGACGGACCGCCAAGGGAATCCGTTCCTTCGGCTCCTTCCACGGAAACATGCTCACCTCGGCCCTTGGCGCAAGCATGGCCGCCTCCATGGCAACCGCGTACGGATGCGACGGGACATCGTCGGGCAGAATGAGGACAGGTGTCTGACACGTTCGCACGAAATCGCGCGTCACGGTGAACACGAAGTCGGCATTCGTTCGGTACATCCGCGTGAGAAACCTGTCCACCATCTCCATCGTGATCTCGGGACGGCGCTTCACCAGTTCAGGGCCCCATCCCTTCATGTTGTTCTCGTAGAAGAGGTCGCGCATCTCCGGACGTGATCCGCTGGGCTGAGCCAGGACGGCGGCGGCGACCCGGTCGGGCGCGCGCTTCAGAAGATTCCAGATGAACGGACCGCCGATGCAGAAGCCCATCACCATGAACTTGTCGATGCGCAGGTGATCCATCAGACCGAGATGGTCGTCAGTGTAGGCATCCCACGGCCGGTCGATCTCGAGGGGGCCGCTCGACTTGCCGCTGTATGCGTTCCGCAGGTCCGACGCGACGCAGCGGTACTCGCCCTTGAACTCCTCGATCGCGTTGAACGGGTTGGCCAGGCCGGCGATCGTCGAGTTCAGCCCGCCACCGGCGATGAGCAACAACGGGACGCCCGAGCCGGTTTCCTCGTAGTAGATGCGAACGGACCCCTTCTCGTAGAAGCGTCCTCGTTGTCCGGCCTGCTGCGCGAACGCGCGCGGCGCTGCGGCCATCACGGTGGCGGCGGCACCCGTTTTCAGTATTTTTCGTCTGACCGGATCCATCGGTATCCTCCTTGATGTCGCGCCCTCGATTTATTCCTCTTCATCGCAATCACGCCAGCCCCAGCACCTGTTCCATCACCAGGCGGGGCTCTCGATCGGGATCCTGCTCCACCCTGGTGTCGTTGTTGAACAGCATCGTGTCGCGTTGCCCGGCCGAGTACGCGGGCCAACGCGGCAGCTGCGGCACGTTCGGATTACCGGTGCGGGCGAACGCCACCCACGCCGCGCTCACTTTCTCGGCAAGCGCATACGCGTCCTTGCGTTGCGAGATGAGAGGGCCTCCGAGCGCGATGTTGTTGAAGACGAACTGCACTTCGATGGTGTGCGGCGAGCGCATGTGCCCGCCGCCCTCGGGCGTCTCCCAGTCGAAGCGATACATGAACGCAGGAGCCGCGCCTTGATTGGCTTTGCGCTTCGCCATTTCGCGCGAGTAGGTTCCGCGGGGGTGATCCGTCGCAATCAAGATGAGCAGATCCCACGGAGTCGCGTCGGGATGTGCCTTGCGGTATGCGTCGATCACGCGATCGGGGGTAACGCCGAGGCGCGCGGCTACTCGCTGCTTCAGGCCGGCTTCATCGAGGGCGAGCTTCTCGGGCGTCGGCCGGTCGTACAGCGTTTCTTCAGTCCGCGCATATCCAATCAGCAGCGGAATGCCGGCGGAAATGGCCGGCGCCGCGGGATCCCATGGATGGCCCGGCAGCGCCTTGCCGTCGACCATCGGTGAATTCGCCGTAAAGCCCGGCGGTCGCACAGTCAGCTTCTCGAGCACCGTTGCGTTCGCTGTCAGCAGACGGGCCATCGGGGTGTTCTGGAGCTCGCCCACTTGACCGGCCTTCAGGCCGAGTTCGGCAAGAAGGAGGGACGTGTACTGGACGGCGTCGGCTTTCTCCGTCAGACGGAGTACGGCCCCGCTTTCAATGATGGCGCGATGGAACAGCCCTTTCGCGCCCGGCATCGACATCAATGCGGCGACCTTTCTGCCACCGCCGGATTGACCGAAGATCGTGACCAGGTTCGGGTCGCCGCCGAAGCGATCGATGTTGTCGCGCACCCAGCGAAGGGCCGCGACGATGTCGAGCAAACCCGCGCCGCCGGAGAGCGCGAAATCCGAGCCCAGCGCCTCTCCCACGTAGGTGAAACCGAAGACATTCAGGCGATGGTTGATCGTGACCACCACGGCATTGCCGGTGCGCGCCAGGTTCGTACCGTCGAGCATCCGGCCGGAGCCCGACCCGGTGGAAAATCCGCCGCCGTGCAGCCACACCATGACCGGCCGCTTCCGCCCGTCGCCGAGCGCCGGCGTGAACACGTTCAGGACCGAGGCAATCTTCTCCTTCGGCAGGACCCGCCGGTCGGCTCGCAGGGGCTCCAACCGTCTGCGGCGCGGTTGGTCCATAAGCGAGGGCATCGCGAGTGCCAGTCCACGCTGCGGGTTTCGTCGGTGGCATGAAGCGATTCTTGCCGGCCGTCGTTCCGCCGTAAGGGATCCCCTTGAAGATCTTGATGTCCTGGACCACCGTCCCACGGACCTTCCCCGACGAGGTCACGGCGACGACATCAGGCGCGTCGGCCGCAACGAGGAGGCTGCCCCACCTACCAGCCTGCACTCCCGCGAGGATGAGGCCAGCCTGTTTTACGAACGTTCTGCGGCTCGAAATCTGCGTCATTTTCATCTCCACGACTCGATCACCTTTCGGTGCAAGCTGCCCGGGCCCATCTCGAGCAGCTCGATGTGGACGCCGCCGGGCGCTTCCGCCACAGCGATGCGCGTGCCGGTGCGCGGACTGGTTGACGCCGGGCGCACTTTCACGCCATCGCTCGAGAGTCGCGCAACCAGCCGATCGAGATTCTGCACTTCGAGGCCGAAGTGCGGACATCCGGCCGGCCGCTCCGGTGTGGCCTGCATCACTTCCAGAAACGTCTCGCGGTTGATTTGAAAGTAGGTGAAGTACGGCGCTCCGCCAGCGTCGCGAAAGGAGAATGCCTCACGGAATCCAAGGCGCTTCGCGTAGAACTCGATCGCTCCGGCATAGTCGTTCACGGAGATGGCGACGTGGTTCAGGCGGGCGATATCAGGGATCTGCGCCGAGCCGCTCTGAACGGCGAGACCGACGAAGAGACCGGCCAGGAACATCGCGGCACTGCGCATGTGAGTCTCCCGCGTGATGTGTTCAGGACTTGGAGGTCAAGCCGCTGTGTTGGCTTTTGCAAATACCACGTGCATGGCGGCGTCGGTCCCGGCGCGTTCGATCACTTCAAAGCCGAGCGCCGTGAGATCGAGTCCGCTGAAGACAGGTTCACCGGAACCGAGGAGAACCGGCGCAATCGCGAAATGCGCCTCGTCCACAAGACCTGCCTGAAAGTACTGCCGCACGACAGAAACACCGCCGCCGATCCGGATGTCTTTGCCCTTCGCGGCGTCGCGCGCGCGCGTCAGCGCATCTTCGATGCCGCCCGTGACGAAATGAAACGTCGTGTCGCCATCCATCTCGAGCGGAGGCCTGGCATGATGCGTCAGCACGAACACCGGCACATGATACGGCGGGGTATGGCCCCACCAGCCTTTCCAGGCCTCATCTGGCCACGGGCCACGTACCGGGCCGAACATGTTTCGGCCCATGATCCAGGCGCCGACGCCGCGAAACCCCCGCGCGGCAAACTCGTCGTCGATGCCCGTCTTGCCGCCGCCGTCCCCGAACAGGTTTTGCTGAAACGTCTGTGTCGGAAACGCCCAGTTGTGAAGCTGCGTCCCGCCAACACCGAGCGGGTTCTCGAGACTTTGATTCGGCCCGGCACCATAGCCGTCGGCTGAAACCGAAAAACTGCTGATACGCACTTTTCCCATAGACGTCGGCATCACTTTACCGGCCATCGCGCCGATTCCGTTCTCGCGCTTTTCAGATATTCCTCGATGCGCGTGACGATTGTTGGATGGGCCGCAGCGACGTCACGCTGCTCGCCGGGATCGATCTGCAGATTGTAAAGCTCGAGCGGAGCGTCTTTCTTCAAACGAACTGCCTTCCACGACCCCATCCGCACCGCCTGCTGGAAGCCGCGCTCGTGAAACTCCCAGTACAGGAACTCGTGCGCAGGCTGCGATCCGCCGCGTAATGCACGCGCCATCGAGAAGCCGTCGATTCCTGCCGGCGTCCGAGCGCCGGCGATCTCGCCTATGGTCGGCAGCATGTCCCAATGCGCCCACGGATGGCTGCTGACATGGCCGGCCGGAATCGTACCCGGCCAGCTGGCAATCATCGGCACTCTTATTCCGCCCTCGTACAGATCACGCTTGATGCCGCGCAACGGGCCGGAGCTCTTGAAGAACACCGGGTCGCCGCCACCCTCCTGATGAGGGCCGTTGTCGCTGATGAACATCACAAGAGTATTGCGCTCGATGCCGCGGGTGCGCAGCAGATCGACGAGGCGGCCGATGTCGCGATCCATCCGCGTCACCATCGCGGCGAAGGCCGCGTGTGGCTCCGGCTGCGACCGGTAACCCAGCGTGGGCAGTTCCGCGCTGGCTCCCGTGGGCCTCGCATCGGCTTTCGCGTTCTCGTATGGCTTCTCCAGCTGGAATCGGCCGCGCACAGCTGTCATTGCGTCTTCGGGCGCCCTGAGCTCCGCATGCGGCACGGTGTAGTTCAGATAGACGAAGAACGGACGCGCATCGTCTCGTTGGACGAACGCAGACGTCTCAGACGTGAACAGGTCGTTGACGTAGTCGCGTTCGAGATCCGTCGCGGCTCGCTCTCCATTGCGCCACAAATGATCGGTGTACTGACGATGAGCGTGACGATGATCGAGGAAGCCGAAGGCGTGGTCGAATCCCTGGCGATCCGGCATGCCTGTGGTGCCCGGAGATCCAAGCCCCCACTTGCCGATGACGGCCGTCCGGTAGCCGGCAGTGCGCAGCACCTCCGCAATGGTCACGTCTTCCGGCCGCAAGGGGATGTCCCCGTTGCCACGTATCCACGCGTGGCCGGTGTGCAGTCCGGTCATCAGGGCCGTGCGCGATGGCGCGCATACTGTACTGCCCGCGTAGTACTCGGTAAAGCGGATCCCACCACCTGCGAGACGATCGAGTGCCGGCGTTGTGAAGCGCCCCTGTCCGTATGCGCTGAGGTCGCCGTAGCCCAGATCATCGGCCTGGATGAGGAGCACGTTCGGCCGCGTGGGTTTCTGCTGCCGGCTGTTGATGGTTGTCTCGCCGATGAGACCAGCGGCGGCAACGAGCAGCGCGAACCGTTGGACTGTTCTCGTCATGCCACTCCTGATGCTGAAGCGATCGCCTTCGTCATGCGCGCACAAGGAACGGTCACGGCTTTCGATGTGGGGACATTTATCCTCTCGGTGATCGCAAAGCCGCACGCGAGATAGAGCGGCTCGCCGGCAACGGTGGCCACGAGCTCGAGTGACCGAAATCCTTCCCGCGCCGCCGCAGCCTCGCACAACGACAGCACCAGTCGGGCCACACCGCGCCTCGCGAAATCCGGGTGGGTATACATGGCGCGCACTCGAGCGGGCTCCGTCAGGGGATCGAGGAGACGGGCGTCACGGCCCGCCGAGTGGTCACCACCGAACAGCGTTGCGCGGCGGCTCCAACCACCACATCCGGCGATGCGATCCTCGCACTCCACGACGAAATAAGTGGCGTCCTCTATGAGCTGGGTATCGAGGCCCATGATATCGAACGACGCATCGACTTGCGCCGCGTCCAGCCGCGCGCCAATGAATTCGCGAATGGATGCTTCCATCAAACCTTTGAGCTCCGGCAGCTCTGCCAACGTCGCGAGCCGATGGAAGAAGGCGCCGAATCGGAGCTCCAAGCATACGCTCGTCGGATCATTCTCGTACCGGCCGAACGGCGGGATACGACGGAATCCGAAGGCTTCATAGAGCGCAACTGCCGCCGCCTGCTTGTTTCCCGTCTCGAGCCTCAGGCACTCGTACCCGATGCGGCGAGCCTCTGAGGCGAGGTGCGACAGCACTGCATAACCTATCCGTTTCCGGCGGTACTCGCGCTGCACGTAGATTCGCCGGACCTCCGCGGTGACACGGTCGAGCTCTCGCAGTGCGCCGCACGCAACAGGCTTATCATCGCAATACGCGACAACGTAAATGTCGCGCGCACCCAAAGGAGTATTCACCGGCCATGGCATGTCCGGCGAGCGCTCATCGGCATACAGGGCGCGCACCTCAGCAGCAGACTCGCGAAGCAGCGACAACGCGACCTCGCCTCGAGAGTCGACGTCGACGATACGAAGATTCACGACGTGCCTGGGGCCAGGCCCATGACAAGCTACCAGAACCTCGCCGGGCCCTTGATCACACCTGATAGGATGGCGCTCCGAACATCGTCGATTGTCGCCAAGCCGCCTGGTGCGGTACCGCCCCACTCGAAGCGCGTCGCCTCCGGCGTCCAATGAAACAGCGCCACGTGCCATGTGTGCGTGCCGCCGCCGCGCTCGTAGTAGATAAGGCAGTAGTCGATCGTGCACGCGGCCGAGACCATCCGGCGGATCGGCACGTCCGGATCGATGACTACGTCGGTGAGTTGGAACTCAGCCCCGGGCTCGGCGATGTCGAGGGTTTTGCCGCGGAACAATGTCTTCAGGGCGTCACGGACGCCGAGCGGCAGTCCTCTGATGGACGTGACAATTCCGAACCGCCCGTTCTTCACGTGGTCCCGCAGCGCCCCGGATAGTTCTACGGGGGCCACGGCCTGGCTGCCGGCAACCACAGCCAGCAAGAGGCTCACGCCGATCGCGCAGAGAAGTCGTGTGTAACGCATTCACACTCCGGGAGATTGGTTCAGAGCAAGGTGTATTCGATAACGGAGCTCATGTTGGCTGCCAAGCGCCGGTGGAGTAACGAATTTCTCAATCAGAACACCGCCATTCGCCAAGATGACTCGCTGTGAAGCCACATTGTCTGGCTGAGTTGTGAGCTCGACGTAGCGAAGGCCTTCAGACCTGGCCTCTCGCAATACCTCGCCCAGCGCACGAGTAGCGTAGCCGCGACCCTGTTTCCAAGGCACGACTCCGTACCCGATATGTCCCAGACAGTGCGGAGGCAGCATCTCCGTCCCGCGCTGCCAACGAAACCCGATGCTGCCACAAAATTCGCCGTCCCAGAGCCAGCGCCGATAACCGGGGAGTCGCGGGACTTTCGTCCCGTCTGGCAACGTCACTGGAACGCCAGCCGCTTCTCTGTCAACGAGACTCGCAAGAAACGCATTCGCGTCCGCAGCGATCCGCACGAGTTCCTCTCCAGCGGCGATCTGCCCACGCACGTTGTCGGGCGACCAACCTCGCTCCAGTGCAGCGATATAGCTGGGGAGGTATTCGAGAGATGGCCACACGAGTTTCATCGTCTCTTCTGTTGATCCTGTTGCAACGCCCTATTGTAGCGGTCAACGATCGCACGAGACATGACGAGGGCGCTTCTACAATTCGTCACTCCCGACGACCCAGCACCTCGGCAATCGCAAGAATGGTATTCCAGTTGCGCGTCGTCACGGGCACGCCGAAGACCCGATCCAACGCACCGAGATATCGGATGGCCTGCATCTGCCGCTGGTACACGCCGACGACGAACCGATTGTCTCTCGCGAGAACTCTCACAAGCCATTTGCCGGTGGAGGGCAGGTTCAACGGATCGGCGGCGCCGACCGAGGCAACTGACAGAGCACGCTCGCGAACCGGACCACGCCGGGACGGAGCGGGTGATCCCGAAAATATTCGCGAGACGTGAGCCTGACGATGTCGCGGCCCTGACAGATCGCGATCGTGGTTTCGAAGGGCAGCCTGCGCGCGAACTCATCGCGCAGGGATGCGAGGGCAACAGGACGTCGTATCACGAACGTGCCTGCAGCGCCGATGCTGACGGCGTCGAGATGCTCAGCTGTCCCGCGAGTAAGGACGGCCGGAAGGTTTTGTGACCACCAACGTTGACGCCTCTCAGGAAAACGACGAGTGCCATGCGTTGCCTGCGATCAGCGGTCCCACGCGCCTGCCGGCAGATAGTGGAACCGAATCAGGTAGACCTTGTTCCCACGGCCGTGTTTTGCGGTGCCGAGTAAGTCTTTCACACCGAGAAAACCCGATTCCCGCGCGAGCTCATTGGTGATGTCTTTCAGGCGAATCGGCACGATGGAGTCCACGACGATGTGGCCCTCGTCCATGCGATAGCGGCCACCTGCCTTGACGTGAGGCCGCGTCCAGATGCGAACGCTGCATCTGATGCGGCCGCGGCGAACGCCTTCGCGAAGACGTTTCGTGAATATCATGCTCCGGCACTCTCATGCTTCTCCGAACATTCGGGCGACACACGCATTGCACCCGCCGACGGACACCATGATGCCAAGGAGGCCAGCGAAACACAGTGGCACGGACAAGAGAGCCAACCGAATGAAGTTCTCGTTGCCGCGATGGATCCAGGTCACCGCACTGCAGTATGCGCACGGCATTGGCAGTTTAGACACGCGCGCTACTCGAATACCAGCGTGAGCATTGTAACGGCTGGCGGCACACGAACCCGTACGGGAAGGATGCTCGTGCCCACGCCAGTCGGGAGTTTCGCAGCCGTTTCTTCGAGAAACGCCATGCTCGACCGAACTCCTGCAGAAACGACTACGGGCGACCGTAAGGCGTGATATCGAGAATCTCGGGAATCCGATCTCCGTCGACGTCCTCCCACCCGAACAGAATTGGCGGAACAATGAACGGGTGATTTGCTCCTTGACGACCGCACGATGGCGCCCAATCGTGCGATCCTGGCCATCCCCAATGATGGGCGAACTCATGATGATAGACCGCATTGGCGACGTTGACCCACTGTGCGGCGGTGAGCGGCTGCAACCATCTGGAGTAATTACCCATGTACATGAAACCATCAGGACCCGCAAAGCCGCGCTCGGGCCGCGCCGGGTCCAGGTTGATCACGGCAATGAACTGATATGACTTCGTCGCGAACCCTCTTCGCTCGACCATCTCACGAACAGATGCAGAACTACGCGGATTCGCAATGTCGGTGGGGCCCACGATCACATTTGTGTTGTCGAATGACACGATTGGCTCGGAAAGACCGCGGCCGTCCGCGGAGGCAGAGTGATTTTCGTTGATCTTCACTTGCGCCGCTTCCCAGCTGGCGAGATCGGAGTCCCGCACCGTTGCCGGATGCCGCAGGATCACCGTCAACACACGGAATCTCCCTGCGGGCATGACAACTGACTCGACTTGTGATTTCCGAATAACCGTCCGGCCGTCGGGTGTCGCGAACAAGTAGAACAATCTAGCGGTCCCGGGTGAACTTCGAAGGTACGCCGTGGTCATGAGGTGCGGCTCCCTGCCCTTACAGCCGCCACTCAACGGGTCGTTGTGGATAGCGGGCCGTTCAATCAACTCGCCGAATTCACGCGCGTACGCGTCTTTCACTGCGATCTCGATGGGAATCGTGGGAGATGCAAGATTGAGTTGACCAGTCCGGCCGGTAACCACTGTCGAGGCGGTGAGGACGATGACGAGAAAGACGCGTCGAACACTGTTATGCATAGTCGGAGTCCGTCTAACGCGTGTGCGCCGAGCGGATGTTCAGCCGCCCACTTACGCGGTGTTCAAGAGCGAGAGTGCCGATTCGGCTATCTGTGCCCCCCATCGACGGTAGCCTTGAATGGACGGGTGGAACCCATCGCTGCCAAACATGTTGCCAGCAGGGTCGAGATGCGCAGGGCTGTGCGCGACGCGGAGCAGGGCTGGCACACATCGTTGCGCCGCACGGTCCAGCAGGACTGCCCGCAATCCGAGGACAGCGCGTAACGGTTGAGGGAAAGCTGGAAAATGTCCCAATGGTGGCACCGATGCGAGCACGACAGGTACAGGACCGACCCGCCCGCGAAGGTCTGCAACCAATTGGGTCAGGTCGCGTGTCCAGCGGCCGGGCGTGTGGAGCCGGAGGACATCGTTGACTCCCAGAGCCAGGTACAGCGAGGTCCACAGGATCCTGTGGAATCTCGGCGACCAGTTCGGTGCGTGCTGCGCGAGCGGTTGCGCCGATCTTTCCCAGCGCCTGCCAGTGCACCGTCCGCCCGGTACGCGCGGCGAGGGCGCCGGCAATCTGTCCGGTGAGGCCATGCGTGTGATCGGGCGCGCCCACGCCCGCGACGGTCGACTCGCCGATTACCAGGAGCCGCAGAGGAATACCCGCGGCAGGGATCGTCCCGACGGTCGGACCCGCAGCTCCTGGGAGACGCGGCGTGTGTTTTCGCACATAGCGTCCTTGCAACCATAAAATCGGCAGCAGCGGCGCCGTCGCCAGCGACGCCGCCGCGACAATCGGATTACCCATACCCCCCATTTATCGGCTTTCGTCCAAGTATTTGGACCACACGGCCGCACCTTTTTCATGCTTTGCGACCCCACGGAAAAGGGCTTCGCCGAGAGCACGCCAGTCGCTTCGATCGGGGACCGTCAAGAATTTCGGACGAAATATCGCAAATCCATCCTGGTGTGATGCATGCCGGTAGGGCAAGACGAGACGAGCCCGCCGGCCGGAGTCTGTACTCGACAAGTTCAACGATTACCGCATCGGTTTTTCCGTCCGACAATGTCACGTAGCCGTCGTAGAGAAGCGCCCCGAGAGTGTTGCCTTCTGGGTTCGACTCCAGCTGCTCCCGCGCAGTGTTGACTGGATCACCAAGCTTAGCATCCTCGAAGCGAGCCATGTGCAGCGAATGATCGCGCCGCTGAACAGCGAGCATCGGTACCAAGGAAACCGCATCAGCGACACACCAGATTGCATGAGCTCCAAAGAACTGGCCAGTTCAAAAGCGTCTTCCATTGAGTCTCATCGCGCGTACCCGGGTCCATGCAGGACGCGGCCCGGCCGGGCAGCGGTCATCATTCCGTTCTCAAACACAACGTGTCCGTTGATCAGCACGGTGGTGACACCCTGAGCGTATTGGTGGGGCTGCTCGAAGGTCGACATGTCGCGGATGGCTTCCGGATCGAAAATCACGAGGTCGGCCTTCATCCCTGCGCGGAGCAGGCCCCGATCGCTGAGCCCGATGCGCTGCGCCGGGTACGATGACATCTTGCGAATCGCCTCTTCGAGCGTGAGAACCTTCAGCTCGCGCACGTATCGGCCGAGGACACGCGCGAAGGTGCCGTAGCTGCGCGGGTGCGGGCTGGCGCGGCCAAACGACACCACCTGGCCATCGGACGCGACCATCGATGCCGGGTGCTTCAGAACGCGCTGGATGTCCTCCTCGCTGATGGCGAAATAGATTCCGCCACAGTCGCCGTTCTCCACCAGCCACAACGCGGTGTCGGCCGCATCTTCGACCGAGCGCGACTTGCCTCGCGTCACGGCAACAGCGTCGAGCCGCTGACCGGCCAGCGATGAATTCCAGTCGCACCGGGAAACCATGACGTTTCGCGCGTCGCCACCACCTCGCCCTTCGAGAAGGATCCGAATCGTTTCCACCATGATCCGGCGGCGCGTCACAGGATCGTGCAGGCGATTCAAGACGTCTGCGCGGCTCCCTTCCAGCGCCCACGTTGGCATCAGCGCGGCCGAGATCGAGGTGGCGGACGCAGGGTAGGGATACACATCCAGCGTGACATCTACGCCTCGCTGCCTCGCTTCATCAATCTGCCGAAGCGTGTCAAGCGTCTTGCCCCAGGTGGCCTTTCCGATCGTCTTGTGATGGGTGACCTGCGTCGGCAACCCGCCTTGTTCCCCAATCGCGATAGTCTCGCGAACGCTCGCCTCCACTCCCAGCTCTTCGTCGCGCATATGGGAAATGTGGATTCCGCCCATCGAGCCCGCTACCCTTGCGAGCTCGATCACCTCATCTGTCTTGCTGAACGTCGCGGGCACGTAGAAAAGGCCGGTGCTCAATCCGAACGCGCCGTCGCGCATCCCCTCCCGCACCACCGTGCGCATGCGCGCAAGCTCGTCTGCATCCGGTGCGCGGTTGACGCTGCCGAACACCGCTTCACGAACGGAACCATGCCCGATGAAGGTCCCGACATTCGGTGTGATTCCGGTCTTGGCAACCAGTTCGAGCGCAGGACGCAGCGGAACCGGCGAAAAACCGTCGGGACCCGAGATGAGCGTCGTCACCCCCTGCCGCACGTAGTTGTCCGCGGTGGGAACCTCGACGATGGGAAACACCGCAGGCGGCTGCCCTACCGCCCCGCCGAACGCGTGAACGTGAATGTCAACGAAGCCGGGAGTGACGACCTGGTTCGCGGCGTCGATGATCCGGCTCGCTTCTGCGTCGATGCGTTGCGCGATGGCCGCAATCTGATCGCCGCGTATGCCGATCTCGCCGCGGAACCAGGGACTGCCTGTGCCGTCGACAACTCGCGCGTTTTTGACAATCAGGTCGTAGCGAGGTTCCTGCGCTTGTAGTGCCAGGAGGCCTGAGATCACCAAGAGTACAGGCTCGGCATGCGCTCTTCATAGGTCTGTGACGCGCCAATACTAATGGTTCAACAGCGAAAATGCCGACTCGGCAATCTGTGTTCCCCATCGACGGTAGCCTTGAATGGACGGGTGAAACCCATCTCTGCCGAACATACCGCCGGCAGCGTCGAGGTGCGCTGGACTGTGCGCAACGCGGATCAGGGTTGGCACACATCGTTGCGCGGCGCGGTCCAGCCGGAGACCCCACAATCCGAGCACAGCTCGCAACGGTTGTGGAAAAGCTGGAAAGCTCCCCAACGGTGGCACTGATGCGAGCACGACCGGTGCAGGACCGACCCGCCCGCGAAGGTCTGCGATCAATTGCGTCAGGTCGCCTATCCACCGGCCGGGCGTGTGGAGGCGGAGGACGTCGTTGACGCCCAGAGCGAGCACGATGAGGTCAACAGGAGCCTGTGGGACCTCGACGACGAGTTGCGTCCGTGCCGCGCGCGCCGTTGCTCCGATCTTCCCCAGCGCTTGCCAGTACACCGTCCGCCCGGTACGCGCGGCGAGAGCGCTGGCAATCTGTCCGGTGAGGCCATGCGCGTGATCGGGTGCGCCGACGCCCGCGACGGTCGACTCGCCGATGACCAGGAGCCGCAGAGGAACACCCGCGGCAGGGATGGTCCCGACGGTCGGGCCCGCAGCTCCTGGAAGACGCGGCGTGTGCTTTCTCACATGACGTCCTTGTAACCATAAAACCGGCAGCAGCGGCGCTACTACCAGCGACGCCGCTCCGACAATCGCATTACCCATGCGCGGTGTTTCGCCTCAAAAAATGACGCACGGGACGCCCAGGGCGGAGTGCCCTCGCTCCTACGCAATCAACGTGTTGTGGAATGCGGCGATGCTCCACGCGTTTTCCCGCTGCACCAGTACTACCGTAAACAGTGAGTTGTGTTCGCCAGCGAGTGGGCCGGCCGGTGCTTCGAGCGTGCCCTTCACGTGGGCCAGGAGCACCGCCGGCGCGATCGCTCGTACTCCGATCACCTGATAGCGGATGACGCTGCCCGCGTAAATCGTATTGAAGATGGCCTGGTGTCCCTTCGCGATGACCTCGCGCGTCCGAAGATGCTCACCACGGATGTTCACGAAGTCGGCATCCTCGGCAAAAGGGCGTGCGAATCCCGCACCGTCAGCTGCGTTCCATGCGGCTTCGAGTTCGCCAACGAGAGCCGAAACCATCCGATCACTATCAGAGCTCATCCACAGTCCCTCATCCGCCGAGTTTGCCAGCGTTACCGCCCTGCTGATGCAGCAAGAGTAGCCCGGCCGACCTCTTCGGCGACGGTCATGTAGCGCCTGACCGACGCAGCACCTGTCAGAAACGGATGCGGCGCGCCAGGTTTGCGCACGGAGAGCGCCTGCAGTTTCGCGATCGTGCTGTCGTAGTCGGTATGGTTCGAGATGACGCCTTCGACGCCGAGCTTCGACAGCAGCGCTCCGTAGCGGACCGTCGAGTCTACATACTCTTTTACCGCCGCCGGAGGCGTATTGAGACCCACCGCCGTGCCTCCCCACGTCGCGAGCAGATGCTGGCGCCCGCCATCTTTGACCGGGATGACGAGGGAGAACGTGCCGGACGTATGTCCCGGCGTGGAGTACAGCGTCACAGTCGTGTCGCCAAGCGTGATTTTCTGCCCATCGGATGCGGCGATGTCGCGGCGTGGCGCCGGGTCGCGCGGATTTTTCGCGACCAGATCCCAATCCGGTCCACCCATCACGACCTGCGGGCCGAACTCGTCCTGCAGATACTTCGCGCCGCCGTGATGATCCCCGTGACCATGGCTGATGACCAGATATTTCATCGTTGCCGGATTCAGACCGAGCTTGCGCAGACCCTCGACCACCGAATCTTTCACCGCGTAGTCGAACAGCGCATCGATGACGATGAGACCGTCGGATGTCTGGAGCGCCCATGCGCTGTGGAGCTTCGTGCCGACGAAGTACAGGTTGTCGAACACCTTTGCCGGCGGGTGGTACCAGGTATCACGCGCCGGCACATCCCGCGCCCCCGCCCCCGCGCCGCGCCCGCGCTGCGGCTGACTTGCCGGACTGCAGATCTCGGCAAACCGGTTGTAGAGTGCGACGTACTCGGTTCCAGCCGCGGCCCTCGCAGCGGCGCAATGTGCCTCGCGGGTATCGGCTGTCTGCTGCGCCGCCGGCCCGGCAGCTAATGCGGCCAACGCAACCACAGCAAGAAGAACCCGGACTCTCATGGCAACCTCCTGAATTTCGCCCATTGGTTGGGATGACACTATCTCCGATCCTCGTGTCCCAGGCGCCGGTACACCTGCCGCGCCTCCTCGAACTGCGCGTACACATGGTTCTTCTCTTGTGGTGACCGCCAGCCAGGCCATGCCTCGGCAAGCTGCTGCAGCTTGTCAATCCAGCGCAGTGCGTAATCTGCAGCCGCCCGATCGCGGACCGGTTGATCTCCGGCGATGACCCAGACAGGGTTCGTGAAACCTTGCGGATACCCGGTATCGAGCGGAAACCGATCGGCGGGGGCGCCTTCGGCTCGCACGTGATACCACCCGCTCCTCCCGACTTGCAACGTCTTTCGCAGGTCCGCGCTTCTCCGATCGGCGGAGAGCGGGATGTCCTCGGCCGGTTGACCGTTGAAGTACAACGTCACTTTCTGCAGCGGGACGATCAATCGAACCTGCGTGTGCACCTCGACGGCGCCGCCGCCCGCCGCGAGGTTCACGGTGTCCCCCGGCAGCGAGCCGTTGACCGACAGCTCCACCATGGGCCCGTTTGTCACGAACGCGCGTCCCGATCGCATGCCGTCGAGCCATGCGTGCATGTTGAGCCCTCGCCCGCCGTTGAACACATACGTACGATGAGAGCCGACGAGCTTGCTCATGTGCAGGTTGCTGATCGAATCTTCGCCTCCTACCGCCGCCACTTTCAGGCCGTTATTCCACAATGCATACATCGGCGCAAAACCCGCGCGCGAGGCCGCGGACCATTCAATTGCGTCGGTCGTCCCCAGAGCAGCATCGACGATGGCGCCCTTGGCCCCGCCGAGGTCGGCCTCGAGCGGATCGCGCTCGCCGGCATAGGAATGGACGTAGCCCACATACGCGCCCTGTGCCTTCGCCTTGCGAAACATGTCGGTATTGCTCGGATACAGGCTCTCGATCGCGGTGCCTTCGTAGCCGGTCGTGAACGGTGAAATCAGATGATCGCGCAGGCCGAACATGAACACATGCCCCCAGAACGGCGGGCGGTATTCCTGGCCGACCACGAGAATCATGTCCTCGCGCGAGAGCGGATGCGGTCCGCCGCCGGGCACGAAGAACTGATGGTCGAGGATGCGGTTGTCCTTGTTGGCGATCTGCTCGAGGACGATATCCTGATCCTCGGCGGCCGACATCATCATCAGGTTTTCGAGGGTGTTGTGCAGGTTCCCGCCGTAGTTCATGTGCACGTGGGTCGATCCGCCGTCCCACCCTTTCGCGGACATGTCGGTCATGCGCCTGAATCCGACCTGCGCCGTGGTCACCTCGTTGGCGACGACGTCGATCTCGATACGCTCCGGCCAGTGCTCGAAACCCTTGACCGCAACCAAACTCGCTTTTCCTGCCGGCAGGTTGACGCGAAACTCACCATCGGAATGAAACACACGATCGCCCGCGGCACTCAGGCGGGCGTAGGCGTCTGCCGGTGCGTAGAACTTCCCGTCGGAAGCCGTGAGATGAATCCGCGCAGCGGTCGTCCGTCCGCCGGAATCGACAGTGCTGAGCGAGAGCACGCCGGTCGGCCGCTTCCAGCGGCGATCTACGATCGGCACGACCCGATTCGCCCCGCCGTACACCTCCAGCAAGGCGAGCTGCGGCAGGCCGGCCCGGTTGTCGATATACGCAATCCACTCGCCGTCAGGCGACCAGCGCGGATGAAATGCGTCGTGCTGAAAAAATGTGAGCTTGTACGGCTCGCCACCGCCAACCGGCTGCACGTACAAGTTCGAGAACTGGTCGGCGGCGCCTCGCGTGGACGAGTAGACAAAACGCCTTCCATCGATCGACACATCCGGCCGCGCGCGATAGAGCGTCTGCTCCGCAACCACGGTCCGCGCGTCGTCTATTCCGCCGGCCACCGCAGGTGCGAGCCAGATGTGCCCCGATCCCAGCGCCACTCCGCGGTTCGAGACGAGCAGCAGTTGTTTGCCGTCGCGAGTCCACTCCGGCGTAATGTGCAGATCCTCGACGCCAAAATACAAGCGCGAGTTGCGGTATTTGTTGTCGCGCGTGACGGCGATTTCGTCTCCCGACCACTGGCCATTTTTGATCGGCCGGACATACACGTTGAAGAAGCCGTTCGGCTTCGTCGACACATACGCGACGCGCGTGCCGTCAGGAGAAAACACCGGATCGGTGTAGATGAAACCGTCGTTGGTGAGCGCTCTCGTCTCGCCCGTCGCCGCGTTGACGATACCCAGCTGAATGGTCGTGCCGCCATCGTCTGCCGTGTAGACGATCCATCTGCCGTCAGGGGACCAGTCGGGAGACGAGTGGTACTTCGCGTCGTAAGTGATTTCGGTGGCCACGCCATTTGCCGGATCGACGTTCCAGATCGAACCGCTCATTGCGACGGCAATCGCCTTGCCGTCGGGAGACCACGACGGCGCCCACGGGGTGGAGCTGGGTGCGGGCGGCAGGTAATAGGCGTGCATGTAATTGCCGCCGGTTCGCGCGTTCGGGTAGGTCCGCGCTTCCTGCCCGACGACGACCGCGGATGCGATGACCAGTGCGGAGAGAACCGTGGAACCTGGAACCCGGAACCCGGAACCTCTCATCACACCCCCTGTTTCATATACTTCGCCACTGCCGCAACTGCGCGATCGACTTCGGCCATCGTGTTGTAGATGTGCGGGGACAGCCGGATACCTGGCCGGTCGCTCCCAGTGCGCGTCGCGCAGCCGATTCGGTCGTTCTTGTAGAGCGCGGCGGCGAGCCTGGCGATGTCGAGCGTTCCCGGCCGGAACGTGACGACCGCGCCGGAACGCGCTGGGTCCGGATGCGTCCACATGTGCACGCCATCGATGCGGCGGAGGCCGGCAATCAAGCCTTGCGCGAGCGAACGCGAACGTTGCTCTATCGCGCGAAGACCAACCTTGGTCTCGAACCGGATGGCTTCGGCAAAGCCGATGATGGCCGGCTCATCGCGCTGCCCCATCGCTTCCAGCCGTCGCGAAATACCGATCGTGCCGGCATACGCGCTGATGATGCTCGGATGAATGGCGTCGTGCGCGCGCGGGTGCACGTAGAGCACACCGACTTCCTTCGGCCCGCAGGGCCACTTATGCGAGCTGCCGGTGTAAAAATCGGGCTGCATCTTCCAGAGGTCGACATCGATGACGCCCATCGCCGACGCACCGTCAACCAGCGTGCGAACACCACGCTCCCGAGCGAGGTGACACAACTCATCGGCAGGCAGAACGTCTCCGACCGTGCTGGTCTGATGTGTGAAGGCGAGCACGCGCGTTCGCGATGAAATGGCGCGCATCGCTGCTTCGATGTAGTAGTCCGCGCCCGGATGCGGGTTCGGTTGGGCAATCGTCGTCACCGTGTACCCGAACCGCTTGGCTTTCTGGGTCCACGCCGCGCTGTTGCTCGGGTGGTTATCGGCGAAGATCACCACCTCGTCGCCGGCTTTCAAATCCAGGCCGCTCGAGACGATGTTGTTGGCTTCGCTGGTGTTGCGGGTAATGACGATGTCGTCCGGCGTCACCCGGAGGAATGCGGCCAGGGCGCGCCGCGCATCCTCTTTACCCGTGGTCATCTTCGCCCGGTTCTCGAACGACGGATCGCCGTCCATGTCTTTCGTGCTGCGATACATCGCTTCGAGCACGGGCGCGGGAGACGGGCAGAGATTTGCGGCGTTCATCACCGCGAGGTCCGCCGGCATGAGGAATTGCTCGCGCACCGACAGCCAGAAACGCTCGTCGGGCTGCGACGGCGTTTGTGCCAACGGCGCCGGCCAGGCCTCCACCGACTGCGGCAGCAACATCGAGCCGCTCAATGCAAGCAAGCGGGAGAAATCGCGACGGCTGATATCCATTGACCCTCCTGCCGGGATCGGTTGCGTGGGAAGCAATCCTACCGCGGTTCCGCAACGCTGCGACGCTCGCGTGCCGGCCTAATTGGCGAAGATGAAGCGTCCGAGTGTCGTCAAGCGTCCGATGAGACCGCCGGTCGACTCCGGGGCGAGCGAAACCGCCAGCGCGGCGGCTCCCAAGACGATCCACAATGCGCCGAGCGTCGTGGCCGATATTCCCTCATAGCGTCGCTCGGGTTCCCCATCTGGAGACGCCATCGTCTCCTGCCGGATGATCGCGGCGACGCCGCTGATAATCAGAGCAACCCCGAGGGCGACGCCGACGATATTCGTCCAAGTCATGGTCGGCTCAGCGAGCCAAAGCGAACATCAGGCTAGCGAGATGAACTCACGGAGAATGCCGCCGCAACGAGCGAGAGCGTGATCGCGGCTCCGACAACGATCGGCGCCGTCACGAAGTAGAGCGTGCTGATGATGGTGACGGCAGCGTACCCTGCGGCAAGGGCGAGAATCATCGGGCGCGACAACGCTGGCGACTGCCGAGCGATTGGCGCAAGGAACCACATGACCGCCGCGAGCGAGACCGCAAACGCGGTGATCGTCCAGCCGGAACCAAAGTAGAAGTCCCAGTAGCTCCGCTCGACGCCCATGGCCGTCACGCGAAATGCGCGCATCGAGTCGCGCAACGCCGCCTCTCCGGGATGAGTCGGTCCCACCAGCACGGCGCCAAACGTGTGGCCGAGGGCTTGAAAAAGCGTCAACCCGGCGGCAATCCTCAGCCACATCGTCGTCTTCATGCGTCGCTCCTGCGTGCGTCAGAATCGTGCGCGAATCGGAACGCCTGGCGCAACATTCTTGACGAGCTGTCCGTCCCGTATCACAGCAACCCCGTTCACGATGACGTGTCGAATGCCGGCCGGCGGCAGACCAGGCTCTCGATAGGTCGACCTGTCGATGACGCGAGCGTCATCGAACACCGTCACGTCGGCATCCGCGCCAACACGGAGCCGCCCCTTGGCCCGTATTGCCGGCACGTGCGCCTCGAGCCGTTGCGCGGGCATAAGGGTCATCTTTCGAATCGCGTCCATGAGGCTCAGCGACTTCGCCTCGCGTACGTAGCGGCCCAGCACTCTCGCGTGCGTGCCGGTCGTACGCGGATGTCCGGTGCCGTTTTCCCAGTATGCATCGCTGGCAATCATGGTCAACGGGCTGTTGACGGCCAGCGCCACCATGGGTTCCGTGTTCGAGTGGATGACAACCGGCCCGCCGGCCTGCCGGTACTTCTTGAAGGTCTCCGGCGTCAGCCGCTCGCCGGTCTTCGGCCACTCGAGACGCGCCACGACATCGGCCGGCGCCTTGGCGTATTCGTCCAGATTGGCCGATTGAATTTCCGTCATCCCCGCCGTGTACGGATAAACCTCGGCGGTGACGTCCGAGCCTCGCTTGCGCACGTCCGCAATCATCTCGAGTAGTGCCGGGGTTTCGGCAACTCCAGCGGCGTTGAGATGAACGACGTGCAGTGGCGCCTTCGTCGCCGCGACGAATCTCAGCGCCTGAGTCAGGCCTGGCACGCCGCGGCGGATGTGCGCGTGCACCGGCGCACCAAATTCCGCCGCGACACGGAACACGGCGAGGAGCTCGTCTTCAGTCGCAGCCGGCGTGTAGGGAAAGCCCGCGCCGATGTTCACAGCGCCGCCCTTCAAACCGTCCCGTATGCGGCGCGCGATCGCCTCAATCTCTGCGGGCGTTGCCGCACGGTGAGCGGCGTCGCCCGTCGGGAAGATTGCACCCGGGTCGCGCATCACCGCCATTCGCACGGGAATATGACCGATGCTCACGCCGTAGTTGATAAGTCTTCCCGCCTTGCGCTCGCCGTACCAACCCTCGATATCGGCCGTCCCCAGCTCGAGCTCGAGCGCGGTCGTGACGCCGTCGAGTGCCTGATAGGAGTACGTCTCTTCGGTCTGGCCGTGCGCGTGGAGATCGATGAAGCCCGGCGCGACGACGAGTCCCGAGGCGTCGATGCTCGCCCGTCCAGTGAGACGATCGCGACTGATCGCGGCGATTTTTCCGCCGGCGATCGCCACGTTGGCCACGCCATCGAAGCCCGATTCCGGATCGAGTACCCGGCCATTGACGATCACGAGATCGAAATTCTGCGCGTGCAGCATTGTCGCGGCAACCGCGGCCGCCACCATCGACAGAACACGCCGTGAGAGCGATGACCTCATATGTAGGCACCTCACAATGTCCCCGTAGGTTCACCCATGCCGTTGGTCCCCTGCCGCCGGCGCAGGCGGTCGTTCAACAGAAAGAGTACCGCGCCCGCGGTGAGTCCGGCGGCACCCCCCACCAACTGCGCGCGGGTCGCGCCGGCAAGAATCACCAGCGATACGCCGACCGCGGCGATCGGCACGAGCGGACCCCATGGGATGACGAACGTCGCGGGCTTCACGATGTTCGTAAACCGGGCGTGGCGGAGACGCAGCGTCGCCGCACAGGCGCCGGTGTAGGCGATGAGCCGCGCGACAGCGCTGGCGACCGCGAGAATCACGAACGACCCCGACAGCGCGAGCCCGAGCACGACCAGCGTCGTGAAGACGATGGCGTTCGACGGCACGCGGTAGCGCGGGTCGATCTTCGCGAAGAATCGCGGCAGCTCGCCGTTCTCCGCCAGCGCGAAGAGCATTCGCGAACCGGTGAGTATCGAGCCAAGGTTGTTGCCGGTCATCGAGATCACCGAACCCGCACTGATGAGCAGCGCTCCCCCAGCCCCGATGAACAGCAGCGATGCGTCCGCCAGCGGAGTCTTCGACGCGGTGAGATTCGGAAGCGTGCCCATCACGACGATTTGTGCCAGCGTCATGACCGCGGTGACCACGACGATGGTCGCGACAAATGCGAATGGGACGTGGCGGCGCGGCGTCGCGGCTTCGCCTGCCGGCACGCCAATGACGTCGTAGCCGCCGAAGGCGAAAATCAGCAGCAGCGCAGCGGCAGAGGCCTGCGGCATCGACACCGTCCCCAGGGGGCTGAGCCGGCCGACATCGACGAACCAGACGCCGATTCCGATGAACAGCGCCAGCGGCACCAGCTTGGCCACCGTGAAGAAGTTGATCGCGGCCGCACTGACGCGGACGCCGAACAGATTGAGCGAGCCCAGCGCCAGAGTGAGGCCGGCAATGATCGCCCCTCTCCAGATGCCCATCGTCAGGGCCGGCCAGTAAAACCCGAGTGCGAGCGCAATCGCGTTCACGATACCGGCCTGGCTGGTCACCCGGGTCACCCATTGCATCCACCCCACTTCGAATCCAACGAATCGGCCAAAGGCCGCGCGCGTGTAGAGGTACGGGCCGCCGGTCGATTCGAACCGGCTGCCGACCTCGGCGAAGCACAACGCCACGAGCAGCGACGCGCACCCGATGGTGAAGAAGGCAATCGGGCTCCAGTTACCGACTTGCGCCGCCAGCTGGGAAGGCAGCAGAAAAATCGCGCCGCCGATGGTCTGATTGATGCCGATTGCCGTCAGATCCCATTTTCCAAGCTCACGGCGCAGCCCCGGCGTATCAGCGCGGGAGGCCGGCAATGTCCGTCCGTATGCGATATAGAGTTTTGCCGGACGTCACAAACAGCGTCTTCATGTCCGGCCCGCCAAAGGCGTTGTTGGTAATGAAGTCTTCCGCGATCGGAATGAACTTCAACAGCTTGCCCTGAGGAGAAATCACGTAGATGCCGGTTTTGGTGTCGAGCGTTTCCGATGTCCCGCGCAGCTGATTCATGCCGGCGGATGCGTACAGGTTTCCCTGCGTGTCGATGCTCATGCCGTCGGCGCTTCGACCCGGATAGAAGTTGTAGTGGACACGCATGTTGCTCGCGGTGCCCGCCGAACTCAGATCGAACGCGCGAATCATGCGCGCGCCCCCCTGCGCCTGATTGGCTTCAATCACGTACAACGTGCTGTCGTCCGGTGAGATCTGAAGCCCGTTGGGGCGCTGAATGTCCGGCGCGGCGAGAATGCGTGCGACCTGATTGGGCGCGTCGATGCGATACACGGCGCCGCCGGGCAGATCGGTGAAATAGAGCCGGCCCCGTGAATCGATGGTCACATCGTTGGGCCCGACAAACGGCTTCCCCTCGTAATTGCTGGCAAGAACCTCGATCTTGCCCGTTCGCAAATCGGTGCGCGTGACTTGCGGCGTGAATTTCTGCGCGACTCCCATACGCGCGGAGCCCGCGCCCTCGCAGGCAATCAGCCGGCCCTGTGGATCGATCACCATGCCGTTCGCGTTGTTGCTGTTCTCGCGGAACACCGACAACACGCCTGCCGGATCGAGCTTCATGATCCGCTGGAATACCAGCTCGGTGAAATACAAGTTCCCGTCGCGATCGGACACCGGACCTTCAGTGAATGCGACGGTGGCTGCAACTTCCGGCTGCTGAGCAGACGGAATTGCGGCCTGGAAACCAGTTGCGACGACGAACGCGGTCGCGACAGTGAGCGCTCTCATGACTGGACCTTTCATTGGTATGTCAGCCTTTCCCCGCTTCCCGTCAGCGCGCTGCCGATGGTCTCAACGCGAACTTCTGCACGCGACCTCCGGCCGCCGCCTCCCCGGTGTACACATTCCCTTTCGCATCGACGGCCAGGTCGTGCAGCGACGTGGCGAATTGTCCCGGGCCACCGCCGCGCTCGCCAAACGAACCGACCACTGCAAAACCATCGCGGCGAATAATCCACACTTTCTGGTTCGCGCCGTCGGCCACGTACAGGAATGACTGATCCGGCGAAAAATCGAGATCGTACACCGTGCCGGCGCCCCCCGATCCTCTGGCCACGAACACTTCCCTCTCGAACCTGCCGTCGGTGCGGAAAATCTGAAATCGGCTGTTGCTGCGATCGCACACATACACCCGCCTGTCGCGATCGAACCGCACGCAGTGCACCGCGCTCCCGAACTGCCTGGAAGGGGAACCGGCTGAATCGAGCGGCGCCCTTGCGGCAGAATCGTCCGGCTTCCCGCCATATGCGCCCCAATGACGTTTGTAAGCTCCCGTTTCCGAGTCGAACACGATGACACGATGGTTCTGATCCTGTTCACCGTCCGAGACATAGACCTCTGAGGCCGCGGCGTCCACGCGCGTCTGTGTCGCGCGCGCGAGATTCGCCGTATCGTTGCTCCCGCTGCTGCGTCCGGAACGGCCGATCTGCCTGATGAACTTTCCCGTGCGCGTAAACGCGACGATGTGGGCGTCTGTCTCGCCGTTGCCGCTTATCCACACGCGATCGCTCGCGTCGACCGTGATGCCATGAACCTGTTGAGGCCACTCGTAGCCGCTTCCGGGACCGCCCCACGTCTGGACGACATTGCCCGCGGCGTCGAATTCGACGACCGGCGGGGCCGGCACGCCGCCGGCCGCCTTGACCGTGTCGCCGCGGTGGATGATCCAGATGTGGTCGCGCGCGTCCGCCGCTATGCCACTGACCGGGCCAACGGTCCACCTGTTCGGAAGAGGTTTCGGCCAGGCTGGATCGACGAGGAAGACCGGCGCGTCTGCTCTAGATTGCGCGCTTGGGATCGCGAACGCGCAGACGCCCAATGACACGAGAGCAAGGAGCGCAGAGCGGAACGTTCGCATGGTTGCGCATCTTACTGCGTCTTCAGATCTGACGCGTGGCGCTGAAGCGGTGAAATGGCATCATACCGTCGAGCCGCTCCTCGGGCTCATCCATCTTCCAGCTGAACATCTGACCGTCGACACGGTCTTCAGTGAAATCGATGATCGAGAATCCGTTTTTCTCGAGTGGATTGAGTCCCGCGTCGACTTCGATTCCCGTTGGCGTTCGGGGCGGCGTGCCACGCCACGCCGATGGCCAGGCTTTGGGGCCCGTACTTATCGGGCCCGTCAGCACCGAAACGACGGGATTGCGCCGGAAGTCGAGGCTGCCGTAACGCAGGATTCGTCCCTCGCCCAACGCGTGCAAGTCTCCACTCAGAAACAGCGGGATCCCCTGCATCGCTGATGCGGCCTGCAGGAGACGGTTGTGCTGCAGGTTCCAACCTGACTGCCAGAGATACTTCGGCTTGGCGACGCCGAGGTGTCCGTCGGATTGGAGGAGATCGGGATACCATTCGCCCCATTTGCCCGCACTCCAACCAACCGGGGTCGAGGGCAGATTGACCACGTGCCGCGTCTCCTGCGCTGTCATCCTCCGCCTCACCCACGCCTCGACGGTCTCGGGAAGGAACCCGCCGGCCGGCCCTGCGAGCGACATATACCGGCGGCAGTCGTACATGAGAATCTCCAGCAACCTGCCGTAGCGCAGCGTTCCAAACGACTCCGAGACTCCCTCGGCGCGGTCCGCGGCGCCACTCGACGGCAAACCGCCGGGGCGGCCAGCGTCTGGCAGAAATTCCGGGTAATACAAACGCTGTGTCGTCCGCGCCAGGCGCAGCATGAAGTCGTCGGGCGGAAACGTCACCATCTGCTCGGTCGCTTCGTCATTTTCGAAGTAGTCGTGATCGTCCTGCACGAAGAACGCCGGAGTGGAGCGAAAATCGGTGCCGTAGAGGTCGCAGATCTGCGGCGTCACCACGAGCTTCAGCTTGCGCTCGTTGTCGGTGCCGAGCACGGGGATATCGCGTACGAACTGGCCGACGAGTTTCTGCGCTTCTGGAGCGTTGCCGAGCATCACCGACCCCACCGGTGAGCGGAGATCCCAGTACACATGGTCGCCGATCGCGATCATCGCATCGGGCCTGTACGACAGCCCCGTCAACAGCATCTTTCGCCTGTTTGCGATCGACACCCAGTACGCGCCGTTGGTGTCGGGATTGACAGTGGCGGGATGGCCGCCCGCGCATGTGTATACGAACAGCCTGAACCTCTTCGGTGCGGCTCGAGGATCGGGAAACGTCGAAATCGGCCATGGGTCGCACAGCGGTCTGCCGGCGGCGTCCTGCAGAATCAACTGATAGGGATGTTCGGGCTCGAGACCGGTAAGGTCGAACGAGTAAAACTCGCCAGCGGTGTCGAGGCGGACGCCTGTTGCTCTGCGGGCGGCCGCCCGGAGCGTCGGAGGCGCGGTCATCGGCTTCACGAAACTGGCTTTCAGGAGCAGGCGGTTGTGGCTCACACCGGGAAGCAGATGCCGCACGCTGCCGGACTGCCAGTTTTTTTGTTGGGCGCGGCCGACGGCGGTCAGTGCAGTCGCCCCGGTAACTGCGGCCGCAAGCAACTGCCGGCGCGAGAGCGGTGTGGACATGCGGCGGTCCGTCTCTTACGGCATTTCCTCGATGGCCAGCTGGGTATACATGAAGGCAGCCGCCTCGTCCGGCATCACTCCCTTCCCGAAGGAGTCGAGCCAGGCTGTGATCCGTGCCTGCCGCGGGCTGAAGGCAGCGCGCAATTCGGATCGTTCGGCGGCCGTTGCCGTCTGAACCCGCTCTGAGCGGGCGACATCATCTCCAATCCCCCAGCGCTGCGCGAACGGCACCAGATCCCGGAGATCTTCCGGCACCTTGGCAGAATCCAGTCGGGGCACCGCCTCGGCAGGGTTGGACGACCCGAGATCGCGTGTCGGCTCCCGCTCGCTGCACGCAGAGAGGCTGATGAGCACCAGAATCGCGCCTGTCAGCAGTCGTTTCAAGCTGGCCTCCCTTGAGAAGGTGAGTCGCTGGTGCAGCCATGTTGGGCCGCCAGTCGCGCTAATTCAAGATCTAGCCCTGTCGTCATGCGCTCAGCACTGTCGGGCGTTTTTTTCCATGCTGTGTGGCTTGTTCGAACGCATGAGCAATCTGGAGGACGCTCCAGTCGTCACGGTGCCGGCCAACGATCTGGATACCGACGGGCAGTCCGGCTGCCGTGAATCCTGCGGGCACGGAAATCGCGGGGTTCGACATGAAGGTCACATACCAGCACGAGCGCATCCAATCGATGTACGTCGTCATTGGCGTGCCCGCAATCTGAGTGGGATAGGGCACGTTCACATCGAATGGTGCAACTTGTGTGACAGGAAGGACGAAGTAATCGTACCGTTCAAAGAACTGCCGGCTCTGATCGTACATTCGCGTTTGCCGAGCGATCGCCCGTCCGAGATCGGCACCCGTGAGGCGCTCGGCCTCCACTACCTCATACTTGATCGTGTCCTTCACCCATTCCGGTCGCTCACGAACCAGTGGCGCGTTCTGCGGATGATTGGCAGCGTACCGGAGGGCCGGAAACGCCACATCCACACCAGCGAAATCGGGCTCAGTTTCCTCCACACTGCAACCGAGGCTCTCGAATACTCGACGGTTGGCGTCGATGATGCGGCGGATCTCCGGCTCGAAGGGAACACCACCGAGACTTTGCCACCACGCCACGCGGACGCCCTTGAAATCACGCCCGAGCGGTTCGCGGAAGCGGGCGGCGCTCTCCGGGATCGAGAGCGGACTGCTCGGATCGTGTCCAGCAATCGCGCTCAGGAAAAGTGCCACATCGGCGACCGACCGTGCCATCGGCCCAGAAACGGAAAGCGGTGACCAACTGCTCGAATTGCTTGGAACCCTTCCCGGAGATGGGCGGAACCCGACCACGTTGCAGAACGCTGCTGGATTGCGCAGCGAGCCGCCCGTGTCACTGCCGTCCGCAATCGGTAGCATCCCGCACGCCAGCGCTGCGGCCGCGCCACCGCTGCTGCCACCACAGGTCTTGGTGAGGTCATAGGGATTGCGTGTCGCTCCAAACACACTGTTGAATGTCTGCGAGCCGGCGCCAAGCTCCGGAGTATTTGTCTTGCCGCATGTGATGGCGCCGGCCGCACGGATACGCGTGACGATCAATGCATCGCGGGTCGGTACGTTGTCGCGGTAGAACAGCGACCCACGTGTCGTGCGAATGCCTGCCGTCTCCACCAGATCTTTGTGTGCGATCGGCAGCCCATGCAGCACACCGACCGCCCCGCCACGGGCAGTCAACTCATCAGCCTGAGCCGCATCTTTGAGTGCGCGTTCGGCCACGAGTGTAACAATTGCGTTCACGCGCGGGTTGATCCGTTCAATCCGGGCCAGATGGGCAGTCATCACATCCCGGGCTGATACCTCCCGGCGCCGGATCTTCGTCACTAGATCGATCGCGCTGAGATCGCACAGCTCGTCAGTCCATGCGGCGTTACTCCGCTGCGCCGAAACCGTGCCAGCGAGCCCGTGCAGCGTGCCAGCGACAGCGGCCATTCCAAGCGTCTGACCAAAGGTGCGGCGGTTGACGGGATCTGGCGTCAACGGCCCGGAGTTCGCGCGCAAAGATTCGTGCTCCATAGCTGCTCCAGTGCTCAGAGTGCCCGCGAACTGTGACATGAGGTTCGCTCCTCTCTCCTGCAGCGCCAGAGCGTAGCACAGCGAGTACTCAGACTGTCGACTCGACTGTGGACTATCGACTGTGGACTATCGACTGTCGACTATGGACGTACTCGATCGTCCCGCCTCCACCAAGCGCTTCTCCGGCTCGATCAGGTCCGCGCGCAGTAGTTGGGTGTCTCTTCGAATCGACAAGGTCCTGCGCAATCGTCAGGCACCCAGCAGCGTGGCCAAGTGACCGAAGTCTCGTGCCGAGACGTCAACCGATTCATCGGCAGCCAGATCAGGACGGCGCGCAGTGCTGTTGCCGAACTCCGAGGCTCTGACCACGAATGCCGTTCGCAGCCCCACTCCCTTGGCACCCCGGAGGTCTGTCAGATGAGCGGCGACCATCATGATGTCACTGGGCAGCAGGTCGAGGAAGTCAGCTGCCGACTGGTACACTTCGGGATCGGGCTTGTAGTGCTTGGCGAGCTCAGCCCCAAGAATACAGTCCCACGGGAGGCCCGCGTACTTCGCCATATCTGTCATGAGCGAGATATTGCCATTCGACAGAGGAGCGATGATGAACTTGCGCTTGAGCCTCGTGAGACCCGCGACGGCGTCTGGCCACGGACGGAGGCGATGCCAAGCTTTGTTGAGCGAATCGGTCTCAGCATGGCTCAAGCCCGAAAACCCAAAATCAGGGAGAAGGCGATCCAGCGCCATGCGATGAAGTTGGTCAAGCGTTGTCCAGGGCAATTCGCCTGTGCGGACGCGGTTCATGCTCGGCGCATACTGAGCCCGCCACGCATCGGCAAAGGCCGCGCCATTCACCTCGAGGCCCTTACGCTTGGCGAGTTCCTCCACCTGGCTTGCCACCGACGTGCGCCAGTCGACTACGGTGCCGAACACGTCGAAGACGAGGGCCTTGATGGACGTGATGGACGGATTCGCTTCTCGGCGTTGCAAGGCCATCGCAGATGTAGGCTCCAAAGAGCGTGCACCAACCACTACAGCAGTCGCAGCTGTTCCGAAGAGTTCTCGGCGAGATAGTGATGTCATGTTTCGTTGCCCTTGTCCAAGACGCAGCACGGGCTTATCGGCGGCCTCGTGAAGTTTAACTGCCCGCCGCCGCTCGCCTGGCAGTACGACGTTCGATTGGAAGAGTCCGCGTGGATCCTGATTAGAGTCTCTGCGCCTCCGCGCCGCTGCGTCGTCACGGTGAGAGATACCAGCGTACAAGAAGAGAGGCGGGCCCAAATTTCAGGCCCGCCCCTGGATTCACGGTCCGGCTAACCGCCTGCGCTAACAGCTACGGCGGTCAAGAAGCCGGACCCTACGTACTCAGACTATCGACTTTCGGCCGTCGACTTTCGACTGTGGACTATTCGATAGTTCCACCCCCGCCAAGCGCTTCTTCCGGCTCGATGAGGTATTCCATCTCGCGATCCAACTCGAGATCGTCCTCGGTCGGCTGCGCGTCTTCCTGACCTTCGACTCATGTAATCGGTCCATTCTTACTCCAGCAGCCACGCGACGGCTCGGCTGACCGCCTGGCCGGGAGCGTCCGCGAGCTCATCCGGCACCACGGGTCCAGCGTAGGCGCGCTTCAGCCGATCAGCGTTATGCGCGGTCTTCAGCGTCAAGGCCGCACCATTACTCATCGGGAAGCTCTCGAGCAGATGGTGATGACCGCAGGTCGGCGTACCGAACGATCTCGTGTTCGGACGGCCCTTGAAAAACACGGTGATGGCTTCGCCGGCGCTGTTCGTCGTGTAAGCGGTCAACACCGCAACCTTGGGAGAGGGGTGGATGAGTATGTACGGCGCCGCCACACTCGCGAACGCCTCGTCCAGGCTGAGCGCGGCACCGCCGCGATACTCACGCTCGTACTCACGATTATTGTAAACGATCCAGCCGATGATTCCCTCGCCGAGAATCGGACCGACGCCGGCGATCATCGGCCACATGTTTCCTCCGCGATCCTCACGCAGGTCGACGATCCAACCCACCAGTCCTGGTCGGTCGGAAGCCCTGATGCGCTGTTGAACTTCCTCGGCGTATCGGTCCGCATCGGCCCCCTGACACGAACATCCGTCGAGCCTCACATAACCTATCGTGCGCGGCAGGGGGGAGATCGGTCGCGTCTGACCGGCAGGAGGACCCCGGCGAGGGACCAATAAGACGCCGGTCAGCACCCTGGTAATGGCTTTCGAAGTCGTCGAGCATGCCTAGGCCGAGCGCAATCCCAGAATACGTTTCGGCAATCGATTGCGCCCCGGCCGCGGCAGCAATGACGTCCGCTCTTGCTCGAGGCCAATTGACGCGTCCCGCGTTTGCCGCGTGCGCTTCCATGAGTGTGAGTAGTTCTTCCAGGTGATTGGTCACCGCCGCGCTCGTGGGCGCTAGCGGCCGCGCGAGTGTGGTCGGGTCAGTGGGACGACCATTCCGGCAACCCCACGCTATCGCTGCGAAGACAGCAACGGTCGCGCGCACGCGCAAATGTTTCAAATGTAACTCCTAAGAATGCGGCGCAACTTCGGCATTCGCGCCACGAGTGAAGCTCCGTATTGAACACGGGGCGGGGCTCGTGGGAGAGGAACTCGATCACCTGTCGGCGGATCGTCACGTTCGCCCCGACACTATACGCTCCTTCTTGGCTCTGACGCGTGACGATCAAGAAGTCGGCACGACGGATAGCCGGCTGAAGCCGGACACTGACGTACTCAGCTGTCGACCACCGCATCGTTCTTTGCGTCCTTGCGGCTAGCATAAAAGAAAAGGCGGGCCCAGAGTTCAGGCCCGCCTCAGATTTCACGGTTCGGCTCGAATTCGTCTCCGCGCCTGTGCGTCGCTGCGGTGAGACGTTTTTCGTTCTTCGTTCTTCCTTTTTCGTTACTCGATCGTCCCACCCCCGCCAAGCGCTT
>CAWKKU010000008.1:0-57051 GCA_963850295.1 Vicinamibacterales bacterium
CCAGTCGGTGGCAGCAGGTCAACGGAGTTCGGAACAGCATCAGCTAATAATGGGTGACGGATGTCGACGAGCTTTGCGGTTGACCCTGCAGGACGGAACGTCGGACGAACCCAACCGCCTGTTCCATGGCGATAGGACGCGACTGCGATAGCTGCGTCCACTTCGCCGACCGCGTCTAGAACACGCAACAGGGCGACCCCACGACCGCGTAGCTGACGCGCACCAAAAAACAGCGCGTTGGCATCGGCGAACGTCAGCAGATTGACCATTTCGAGTAACGCAGCCGTCAGTGGGTCCATTACCGCTGTGTCGCGCGAGAGCCAATTGGCTGCAATCCTTAGGATGCGAAGATGCGGCAAGTCTGTTTTGAGGGCCGAGAGCAGCTGGTCACTCTGAGAGTTACGAGCCGTCTAATTCCTTGGCGGCACTGATGAGTGGACCTATCTGTCCGAATGCACGAGTGAGAGGTCCAATTCGTTTCGCCTCTGCGATGCGAAGTGGAAAGCCGATGCCAACGAGAACGGCATCATCTTGGCTGCCCAAGACCACACCGATGTTAGGGCAGCAAGGATCACCATCGCCAACGCGAGTAAGGGAAACAACGCGTACCATGAGCGAGTTTCCACAGCATTCGGCTGCGTGAGCCACCACAGGTCGTATCCAGCAGAGTCTCGTAGACGCGAAAGCACCATTTGCGCACGTTCACGCAGCGGCGCATCAGTGCTTAGGCGGCTTACGAGAATTTCAAATGAGTCGAGAGTGGGCGACCGAGATGCGTTCCGGAGGCGGCGGTAGAGAAGTTGCTGACCAATCGTGCTTTCGGTGCGGTCTAGCAACGCAAACACCGCGTCGAGATTCAGGTCATCCCATGTGCGGTCATCAAGCAGGTTGGACTGATCCAGAGCCGCCGCGAATTCGTGATACGCCCGAATGGCTCGAAAATCCCGTAGGACGTGACGTCTCTTACCCATGCGGCGCGTAACCCAGATATAAGCCGTCGTCGTCGCCACCATCGGTCAATGACGCTGAACGCGATGAATGCGACGGTGGCGAAACCAAGAATTGAGATGGGCGTGATGAACTGAGTTTAACAGAACGAAGATAGCCAGAACGAGTGGAGGCTCCGAATCTCAGTGGCGATGTGCCGAGGTCGCCGCATTCGACCGTGCTAGCCACTCACGCGCGATCGAATGTAGATGCGCGTAAGCGTTCCATACGGACCGCGCCCACTCTTCGACGGCCCGTCCATACTCGACAGAGTCGACAAGCCCACGGGTGTATGCGATATTCAGCGTGCCTCGCTCAGTAGGAATTTCCGGTTTGTTGAGGGTGGGATTGGTACCTGAGCCAGCGTTGAAGGGCGTGGAGCGCGTTGGCATCGCCTGACTGCTCGAATGCGATGCAGAGTCCACAGAGATGCGCAGCGAGAGATTTGGCTGATTTGACGTAAGCAGCATGCTGCAAGCAATAAGCATCAACAGCCATCCGGTGAAACCGCCAATACAACGCCGATTGTTCAAAGTCTCTTGCGAGTAAGGAATCGCGGAGTTTCGCGCAGTCAAGCTCAGCGGTCAGCCTCAGACCGCATTCGCACGTCCCACTGGCGCTCACAGTAATTTGATTTTTGTCCTGCACTTGCCAATGATATTCGACCGTAGGCTCAGTCCGCGACGGGAATGAGAAATGTGGATAGACTCATCCTATGAATCCAGCGAGTCACGACACTACTTCGTGTCCCGTCAGCCTCAAGCTATCTGCGGTTCCCGGATGATGCGGTTTCTGCGGCTATCGCGTCGTAGTTGGTATGGCACACATTGGTGAGCGTAAGCCGAAGGCGGCGATTTCCTCAATACTCCCGGCGCGCGAGGGCTGAAATCTGGTCGTTGCAATTGGGTGACGGGTCCGCCAACCGATTCGTTCCTTGCTTCGGTTGCTTCCAGTAGCATCGGTAATCTCAGCTTTCCACGCTCGTGAACCTGCCAGACACGGCGACGAACGCCGTTCCAAAATGCGCAACGGTAAGGTCTACGTTTTGTACGTTGTCTCCCATTGCGAGATGTCCTGTTGGCCAAAGTAGCGCTTGTAAATATCGAAACGGGTGCCATCGTTTAACTGTCGCTCCTGACGTTCAATCTTTGTGTTGAAGCGAGCTCGCTCCGAACTCCACGCTGATTCAAGAATGAGGAAGCGGCCAGCCGTACCAAGCATCCTTTTAGCGTGTCAGAAGACGAGTGTTTCCTGTTCCTGTGTTACGTGGCTTAGGAAAAAGCCCAGGAGCGCCGAGTCATACGCTTCAGCGGCGAATTCGTAGTTGAAGAAGTCGCCACAAACCAACGAGCAGCGGTCGGCAAGTTCGAGAGCGGGAATTTTCTTTTGGCATTCATTCAACATCTTTGCCGACTGATCAAAGAGCGTGACGGCCGAGCAAGCCCTTCCATAGCGAGGCATCCAATAACCGGTTCCGCATGCGAGATCGATGAGGCGACCCTTTGCGAATCGTTCGACGATGTCGCCCAATACTAGTGCTTCGGCCCGAAACACTTCAGTGTCAGGAATCGAGGCTGTCCCGGTGCCGAGGATGTAAGCTTCCTCGTACTCATTCGCGCGCTCGTCGTAGGACCGCAGCATGCTGCGGCGAAGTGTGGAATCCATAGCGCGATCTGGCTTAGCTCCAGCAGCGGGCGCCCGTTACTAATCCTTCTGAATCATTGCGACGGATTGCAGACTGCGCCACAGTTCGACTGCGGGACGGCCTGGCCTTACGGCAGGTGGTGCGCACCTCACGTACCCACCACGGATTTCCATCACAGCACATTCGACCCAAGGATGACTTTCGGAGGGGTGCGCGCCCGTTGAATACCGCAGGATGACAGTCTCACCGATCGCGAACGGTAGCGGATCGGCCTGAGCTTTTACCGATGTGCCGGCGATAAAATATCCAGCAACCGCGCCGACGATGAGGAATGCAATCGACAAGCGATTCATCATGAAGGTCCTCAGTGATGATTATCTCGCGAGCAGTCCCTCGGAATCACCCATTTTACGCAGGCGTGAGCTGCTTAACACGCTCCTGGGCTGCGAGGAAGCGACGCCAAAACTCTTCATCAGCCATGGAAACGGGATTGTAGCGTCTGTCGGCACGAAGCCATTTTGCCTCCTCAAACCAGCGGCATATGATGCTTTTACGGCGGCCAATCGAACTTTTGCCTCCGAAACGGTCTCTTAGGCAATAGTGGACTCATTGCCAACACCTAAGGAAGAAGTGCAGTGGGCCCTGCGAGCACAATGCGGAGATGTTGAGGGGATCGAGCAGCTCCTCCGTAGCGTGTCACCAACGCTTCGGCGGTATCTACACGGGCTCGTCGGTGCGGCCGATGTCGATGACGTGCATCAGGAGACGCTGGTCATCGTGGCTCGGAAGATTGCCTGGCTAGAGCAGCCAGACCACTTTCGCTCCTGGGCATTTCGAATAGCGAGTCGCCTAGCTTTCCGTCATCTGAAGGTGCGACGTAGAGAATTTGAACACACTACCGATCTGGACCTGGACGGCATACCAGCGCCAACAGATCCTCGGGAAGGTGTGATGCCGGACCTCTTGACGCTCGATGGTATCTCACCAGCCAGCCGTGCCGTTCTTGTGCTGCACTTTCAGGAAGAGCTGCCACTACAGGAAGTGGCGGCACTCTGAACATTCCTTTGGGAACTGTGAAGTCGCGCCTCGCATATGGATTGGCAGCACTTCGGAAGCAACTTCGTAGAGATGGGAGAATGTGAATGTCTCAGGATGTTGAAACCACGATCCGCAGATCACTTGATGCCGTCGAACGTCACCGAAAACGGATGTATGCCACTGTCGTCGTAGTGTTTCTGATCATGCTATATGCCTTTTTTCGTCTGATTGACGCCGGCCCGACGGAGGACATGCGCTCGATGCTCCGTCACTCGGTTGTGTTCATTGCTCTGTGGACGGTCACATGGGCACTGGCGATCGTCTTTCAGATGAGCCGCATGACAAAGATCGTCTTGCGAGCGATTGAACTGGCTGGAAGTAGACGTAGTAGAAGGCCGTGCTCATCAGGCGAGTCGGTCAAAGGAGAGCGGAGGCGAGACTGGCACACGACAGGCGTAATGGGACGCCACAGAAGTCGAAACGCTTAGGCGGATCAGCCTATACCTATGCGCGTTTAAGTTGACCCGAACCCGCGCCGTGTTCTGCGGTCACGAACCACCCGGCGTCGGTTGCTTTCTGGAACAATTCAAACATGAACGCAGCGCGAGTGATCGGAATTGTTCCTTCTGGCAGGACTCGGCCTTGAGCGTCTCGCCACACGAACCGATAGCCATACAGAACTGGGCTTGGGAAGGAGTAGCGGCACCACTGCAAGCCTAGCTGTGATCCAACCGGTGCCGTCGACACCTCGTGGATGACGGTGACATTCATAGCAATACCTCCGTCTGTTCATCGTAACTCAAACTACAAAGCAACATACTACTTGTCCATTCTGCCAAGGCCCTGCTATCAGTCCTGGCCAGTGACGCTAGAGGCCGAGACGCACCTGGATTCCTCCGCTAACGGACCTGCTCCAACTGCTTTCGAATCGAGTCGAGTTGCTTCTCGATGCGCATAAGGTCACTGTCGGTTTCTTCAACAGCTGGCGAAAGAAACCATGACGCGATGAGTCCTGAAAGCGTCCCGAAGACTCCAACCCCGGCCGCCATCATAAAGACCGCGATTAGACGGCCTTCGGATGTGGTTGGATACCTGTCTCCATATCCGAGCCGAGCAAGCAGATTCGGCGCACGTAGCTGACCGCGAAGGAACTTGCGGATATGAAACGCTGGTCCTGGTCAGCAGCGCCGAAGTTTGATCACCTGGCCACTGGCGACCTAGTCCTCACGATCGAGAACGTATGGGACGTTCGGCATCGCTGGAAGGACGGCAAGGAACGCCGGCTTGAAGATCAGTTGAACCTCATCTTAGAGGGGTTGATTCGTGCGGCGTTCAAGAAGCGAGCGTGGCACGCCGAGCTTGAGCGGCAGCGGCTAGCGAGGGAAGAGACGGCTAGGCGCCGGGAAGAGGAAGCCGCACGGCAACGCGTTGAGGACGAGAAGGTGCAGCAGTGGGATGAGTGGATGAACAACTGGCAAAAGGCGCAAAACGTGCGCGCTTTCGCTGCGGCGGTTCGGGCAGCGTTCCAACCAATAGAACCGGGCAGCAAGATCGAGGGCCGATTGATTTGGGCTGAAGGATATGCGAATCGGATCGATCCGCTACGACAAGATTCGTAGCGGAGGCATGTCGTGATAAGTCGAATCCCCTACCGATGGGACGTAACTGTAGGTGAAACGACGACGCGAACGCCCGAAAATCGCACACTCACAATTCTCCCTTGTGTGCGCCCCGTATTTCGCCGATAACACTACTGCAGCCAGGCCAGCATCCGTAGTGCCCCAGTATCACGCCGATAAGTGAGGTTTCGATGAGGCGGTTTCTTGCCGTTTGGATAGCCGTTGCCTACCGCTCTCGGCGCTCCATCCTACTCACTCGGCATTCTACGGACCAACCATCCTTCATGCACAGCAGGACCCGGCAAAGATAACTGTCGACAACATCACCAAGACAGGCGAAAAATACCATCGCGACGCATGTCGATACCTATCCAGAAGCAAAATTGCCACTACCTTAAAGGAAGCGCACGCACGCGGTTTCGGGCCGTGTAGTGTCTGCAAGCCGCCTGCATCGAAGTGAACGTCTACGTAGAGAGGATGAAAATGAAAAGAGCGTTCGTGATCGGCCTGACTGCCTTGATGATAGGTGGTGCCAATAAAGGGATGGCTCAAGAGCGTATCGCGTATGACTATAGCGCGATGTACGACAAGGTGAGTCCAAGCATTGTAAAAGTGCACGCGGATTCTGCTACGGGGTCGGGATTTCTCGTGACGTCGTCAGGCATGTTCGCGACTAACCATCATGTGGTCCGGAACGCGCGATACTTGGCTATTGAGTTTGCGGATGGACGCAAAGTGCCGGTGGACATTGCATTATTAGACGCCCGCAATGACCTGGCGATCCTGAAAGCGAATAGCGCCACGGTCCGAAATGTCGCGCCATTACCATTGCTACCGGCTGAACGCGACCCCTCGGTGAAAGCTGGCATACCAGCCGTTGCGTTCGGTTCGCCTCTCAGCCAGACATTCTTAATGACACAAGGCATCGTGTCGAAGGTTGAGCCAGCGGTTTTGCTCGGGGACTTCCTCATTCAACCAGGGAACTCTGGCGGACCTCTAGTAAACCTGAAGCCGGAGAAGTGATCGGCGTGAACACTTTTGCGGAGGGACGCGTCTCCGGCGCAGTTCGAGTGAGTGTCCTGCGCGACGCGCTCGCCAATCCCGCAGTCCGCTGCGTTTTCCGGCCCAGAGCCAGATGCCACTGAATTGCCTGTTCCACCGCGCGAGCGGTATCCAACCGCCTTGCTGAAGGAGAAGATCTTGTCGGAACCGTTGGAAATGGCGAACTACGTGCTGGACGGAGGTCGCTTTACGGTTACTGCGATTACCCCTGTGCTGATCGGAAAGAGCCAAGTCCAAGCGGATCTCCAGCAGGCGGCCAACAGGTACGTCTGCGACGCGCCAAGAAGATCAAAGACGAGAAATATGATCCCGTCGACGAACCATTTTATGACTGGTACCGCAATGCGACGAATTTGCTCGAGTCGGTCGTCACGTTTGAAGTGAAGCCGGACTTCGGCCGACAAAGGGGAAGCATGCTGGCATCGGCGCTCAACGCCGCGGCTGCTGGCGCTTCCGGCACTCCTGTGACACCTATCCGTCAAACGGTGGAGTTCAAGGCTGAGTTCCAGGAAATGAAAATCTATCTCGCTACAGCGCGAACGATTCTCAGCCAATCACACCAGGTCGTCAAATCACGGAGCAGTCGATTAATACCGGCTTCATTGCCTTTGTGGATGAGGCTGTACAGCGGTCGTAAATATGATCGTCGACGTGTTTATGACGGGCAAGAACTTCAAAATCGACGTGTACGATGCGAGAGAGCCTGGCCGTGTCCATAAATCTATTGTGTTAACGGACAGCTCCAAAGTCATTCAGCAGCTCCGGAGGGATTTTGCCGGCGTGGTAGTAAAGCGGTAAAACGCATCGCGCATCGCGCATCGCACACCGATGAGGCGTTGAGAGCGCACGGCGGGAATGCGCACCAGATTTATCAGTCGCAGCGGAGTCAATCAAACATGCCGTTTCCTAATCCATCACGCCATTCTGCACAGCGCGCTAAAAGCCGCGACGCAAGAGGGGTTGGTGTATCGAACGTGGCGGCACTGGTGGTGGGGAAGCCCAGGGCCGCCGCACGCCACGAGGACGTCCGTGCGCATTGTTGGGAAGCGGAGGAGGCACGCCGGTTCCTGAAGGCTGCTCGCGGTGGTGCCTAAGCCGCCGCCTTTTATACCCTGGCGCTAGAGACCGGGATGCGGAAGGCGGAGCTATGCGGTCCAAGTGGTCAGATGTTGATGTCGAGCGCGGCAAAGTGCAGGTCGGGCGACAGCTCATCGTCCCGGCCCAAAGCCGGTCTTCGGACCGCCCAAGAATGGACAGCCGCGAACAATTGATATCGGTGCGCAGACCACGAAGCTGTTAAAGGCTCACAAGAGTCATCAGGCTGAGGTCAAGATGGCGAATCAGGTCGATACCATGACCACGGGCTAGTGTTTGCGAAGGAATGGAAGGACCTCGGTAAGAACCATGACGTCCTCGGAGACCCCCTTCAGCTCAACAATCTTGGTCAGCGGGAATATGCGAAGCTCATCGAGGCCGCGGGAGTGCGACCTATCAAATTCCATGGGTTCCGGCATACCTGCGCAACACTCCTATTCGCGGCGAACGTGCCCGTGAAAGTGATTCAGGAACGGCTTGGGACATAAGCGAGTAGAGATCACGCTGAACACTTATGCGCATGCACTCCCATCGATGCAGCAAGACGCAGCTCTCGAAGCTAGAGGCAATACTGCGCGCGTGAATCTGGCGTTGGTGCTATAGGAGGTCACGGTTTTCGCCAGGGCTCAGGCCCGACGCAACAGATGAACACATGCCGAATACACGGTCTGGGTCGAATCCAAACCGTTCAAACGCTTCACGTCTGAGCAGCCAAGCGAACCACGGAACTTCATCGGCCAATGCATCCGCGATCGGGTGAACAGCAACCAGGCCGGCGGCTTCCGTGAACAAACAGCCGTCCTTGACTGCGTGGGCGGTTGTCGTGCGGCCCGGAGCCGGGAACTTTCCGTCATAAATATGATGAACGCTCCACTGCTTTCCGGAAGATTGGCGCATAGGACGTTCTCCACCCGCTGACAGGAACGCCATAATAGCCGGTCCGTTTGAGCGACTGTCTGGCGTAATGCGAGCCTGCCGGAGTTGAGTTTTCTGCTCAGGTGAGTAGTCGTGATATTGGACGCGAACACAACCGTTAACGAAACACATCGAGCGCTTCGGCCAGCGGATAAAAAGGGTAACGTTGCTCCCAGACATGCTGCGCAACCTGCACGACGTGTGGGGGACTCATCGCCTTCAGGTCGTCGAGAATTTTGTCTACTGTCGTTGCGTCAGACAATGTCCTGATCCCCACAGTTGGTCGCCGAGTTTAGCCAACGGTCGACGCTGTGAGTTTAACGCGATTGCAGGTTGCGGCCCCTTCAGCCCGACCTGCGCCAGCCTGCTATTCGCGGCGAATATACCGGTTAAGGTGATTCAGGAGCGTCTTGGGCATTAACGCGTTGAGATAGCCCCCAACACCTATGCACACGCGTTACCGTCAATGCAACGAGATGCCGCAGCCAGGTTGAGTGCTCTCTTATGTTGAGCGATGCGCAACTTCCTCACTGGCGCACGAACAGCTACGGCTTGACGATCTCCGATACCCAATCCTTGCCGTCTGGACGAAGTCCGACTCTGTCGATTTCGACGAAGCAGCGGGTAAGCCCCTTACGCGGACCGTAGATAGAGGTGACTCGCTCTCGGCACTTCTGGGCTTCTTCTGTCGGCGGTTAGTTGCGGATTGCTTTACGAGCGGCCTCGACCTGTGTCTCGTCACGGCGAACCTGAATATCTGCCCAAACGCGCCCCTGTCGCTAGGTCGAGAAGTAACTCGACCCAAAGTTCACTCGTGCCCGGCTGCAAACAAGCTGGAATCGTCAACGGCACCAGGTGCGAACCGCTGAAGGGCTTCACTACTACCGAGTTTGTCCTACACAGCAACTCCTTCGAGCATTTCGGCTGGTGAAGTGTCTTATACCGTTCTAAGTCTGTCACGTACAGACACCCCTGATGATCGATGGACCGGCGTGCTATATTCGCGCGCCTCACATTCACAGTCGAATTCACAGCAATATCGTTGTGACTCAACGAATTACTCGTCGCGCTTTTGTGACGCGCTCACCGTTAGGGTTCGCGATGGCGACTCTAATTTCGCCATCCCCAGCAGCGTGTGCGCAGACGATCACCACGCCAACTGAGACGATTGGTCCTGGAGCTGTTGGCCCTACCAGTGTTGTATGTCTTGGCGACTCAATTACCGTCGGAGGGAATGCAACCACTGGGGGAGCCTACCCGACCAGATTGGGCCTGCTCCTCGGTCCTGCATTCGTCGTCACGAACGCGGGCGCAAACAGCGCCATGCTGTCTCACTTGCAAGGACGAATCGCAACTCATGTCCTCCCTCACCTCAGCGCTGACAACCGCAATGTCGTCGTCATCTTGGGCGGCATAAATGACATCAGCCAGGCGCGAACGGGTGAGCAGGTGTATGACGCCGCAGCATCACTCTGTATCGCGCTGCGCGCCGCATGTCCTCCGGGAACAATCATCGGCATTTGCACCCTCCTGAGCGCGCAATATGGGTACAACCCCCAGCGAAATGCAGCCAATGCACTGATTCGGAACGGCTATGCGACGTTCGCCAACTTTCTCATCGACTTAGCGGCGGACCCCCGCATTGGTGACGACGACGACTCGGCGGACCGGACGTTATACGCGGATGGGGTCCACCCAACGGACCGGTGCTACGGGTATATCGCGGATGATGTCGCGGCGGCCATTTTGAATTTGTGACGCAATTGGTCCCGCCAGATACGCCCCTGCAGCGGCCCTCGCCCGACGGCGTTCACCAGCCCAGTTGGTCCGAGCAACCTCGCATTCCTAGTCTCGATGGCCTACGAGCCATGTCCATTGTCATGGTCACGATCGCACATTTGATTCCCGCTCCGGGAACTCCCTTCCCTTCGCAGTGGCATTTTGTGAAGTACCCTTGGTGGGCCAGGTGTCGACGTGTTTTTTGTGATCTCGGGGTTCCTCATCACGCATTTGTTAATAAGGGAGCATAGGCGAACTGGAACCGTTTCCTTAGTCGCGTTTTACGCACGGCGCTCCCTACGCATTTTTCCAGCGTACTTTCTTCTTCCTCGGGGTAGTGCTGGTCTTGGCCGCCAATGATGTCGTGTTCGTAGAATCAAACGTCTGGCTGCCCATTGCAACTTACACTTACAACCTCATCCCCACTGTCTCCATCGCCACCATCGGCCAGGTGTGGTCGCTCTGTGTAGAGGAACATTTCTACCTCCTTTGGCCAGCGACATTTGTGTGGCTGCGTGGGCGCGCGACGTTGGCATTGGGGGGCACGATCATCGTGGCGATGGTTCTTCGGTTTGCACTTTGGGAATGGTTCCACGGAACGCTGGACATCGATACATTTACCTTCACTCGCATGGATACGATCGCGGTAGGCTGCCTATTGGCGTTCGCCATGCACGACGACGGTGTGTTGCGCGTGATGTCACGAGTACGTGGTCAAGGCGATCGCGTGGCTGCGGCGGCCATAACCACACTTGCACTGTCGATATTTGTTTTGTCTGGAGTCGGGAAGTACGCCTGAGGTCCTATGCGCATCATAGAGGCTGTTGCCATAGCAGCGCTGGTTTGTGCCGTTGTTGTCGACGACAAGTCGTTCGCCTTCCGCCTGCTCAACAATAGACGTGTCGCTTTTGTCGGTTTGCTCTCCTACTCACTCTATTTAGGCCAATTCCTGACGAATCCCATCCATCCGTGGCCGCTATCTTGGGCGTGGAATTTTCCATTGTTATGCGGGTATGCCTTCATTTCTTACTCCTTTGTGGAACAGCCGATGCTTCGGTTTCGACGCCAGGAACGCAAAGCCTCGTTGCCGTCGCACCAGCCACTCGCAGTTCATCGGAAACTGACCACACAGCTCGAGAGTTGATCGTTCGCGGGCAATGACGCGCTTGTGTCTGTGCTCACTTGGAAGGGTCGCCGTGCGAACGGTCTCGCGCCACATTCGGCGCATGGTTCAGCGTCCACAGGACGAGGGATGTTCTGGAACGATCTGTCTGTGTCGGTTACGGCGTCGGGCATGCCACGACCGCAAGAAACTCGTTTTCCAGCAGTGGCGCCAGTCGCCCTTCGATGGACACCGTAACGATCTCCGATTCAACGCGGCGCGACGCAGGGGGGCGTAATCGGTCGGAAAGGCTGAGGCGCGGACTACAGGGAAAGGTCTAGTCACACTTGAGACGCTAACAGCGTTGTGTGTTCGAGTATTAACTAGCGCGCATAGTAGGTGCGCTGGCTCAAGTCCTGCGGGGTTCTAATGAACGTTTCCCCTTTCAATTCGGGTAGCAGCTCGCGAAACGCGCGCATCGCAGCCAGATAACACCGCTGCTCCAACCGCTCCAGCGTCTCGCCTTCAGGAACATCGAAGACGCGCTGCTTCAGGAGATCACCGGCATCCACGGTGTCCGTCATGATGTGCCAGGAGACGCCGTGCGAACGCTCGCCGTTCTTCAGCGCCCAGGCACAGGCGTGGCTGCCGGCATATCGCGGCAACGGCGCATCGTGGTAGTTCAGCGCACAAATGTTCGGTGACGCGATGAGCGACGGCGGCAGGATTCTGAAATTCAGGACGCTTAATCAGGTAGTCGTACGCGATGTGCTCGGCCCACGAGCGAAACTCACCAAACTTGTCGAAGAACAGGGCGTGTGGATGGCCCTGCGTCCAATCACGCAGCGGAGCGTCTGGACTATGCACGGCGGCGACGTCGAAGCCATGCGCCACGAGCATATTGGCGCACTGGATCGGCATCTCACGTGAGCCAATCAACAGCACGACAGGGCCGTCCACACGATACCCACGGTCCGAAGTCGCCGGCCGACGAGTCGTTATCAACGGGGGAGTGGCCCGAATCCTACACGGGGAAGTCCAACGAAACAAGTCGGTGAACCTCTGACACCAAACCCGTAACGGACGGTTCCTCCGTCGATGGTCAAATGAGAACGAAGATGACGAGGCACCGATTGCTTGCCCGAAATCGTATCTGACTAGGTCAGACTGATACCGCCTACGCCCCAGAACCCGGCGCGGCATCGAAGGCAAATTCCCGCTTCCCAAATCTCAAAGTGCTCGGAGGTGAGGCGATGGACAAAGCGGCCATTTCGATCGGTCACCGAAATGGGCACAAGGACGGCGTCGGTGCCGGCGCGGAAGACAGCCGGCTGCGCTGCGACAACTCACCTCCAGACAGCATGAGCGCAATTGCGGCACGAGCTCGCCGGTCCACACGCATAGACTTGGCGCCCGCCCGTTGGTCAGCGCGGACAAGCGCGGTTCTCTAACGGCTGGTGGACGGTCCCTGGACGGGCATGTCAAGGTGCGGGGCAGTGTCTGAACACAGGCTACGACCGATTGCCTGGAATAGTCAGGTGAAGGACTCATGGAATCTGAGATTTCGATCAACCTAGTGCGAGATGCTGACATCCAGGATTCAGTCCGCGAGACGGTGCATGCTTGACGGTTGATTCTTCGATGCCCCGGAACGCGTCAGTGACGTCGAAATCGACACGGACGGGACGGATAGTTGGTACTTCGTTGGCGCGCAGCGGAGGGCCCTCTGCGGGGAGCACGGTGATGCTTCGGACCACGCCTGAGAAGACAGCGTCCACTTGAAAAGTGTTCTGGCAAGGTGGGCCGCTCGGTGAGCAGGAGCATGCAAAAGCGGATGCGCGCGGCGCCAGCATCGCGATAACGAACAGCAGCAACAGACGTGGTGACGCCCTGTACCAGCGCGTCCCGTTGGAAGTCTGACCCTTCATGTTCGGGTTCACCTCTTGTCTGGTATCGGCTGGTAGGCGGCAATTGTGCTCTTGGCCTCAGCCGTCCACAGTCCGGGGCGTTTACGTTGGTTAGCTATCCGTTAGCTATTTTGTCCCGGAAACGCAAAAAGCCCAGCAATGGCTGAGCTTTTTCTAGATCTGGTGCGGAAGCGGGGATTTGAACCCCGATGGTATTGCTACCGCCAGCCCCTCAAGCTGGTGCGTCTGCCAGTTCCGCCACTTCCGCGTGGGGGTCCGGCTGAAGCCGGACACGACGTATATCTGATAGTTATTTCGCCGGCGGCACCGGCTGCGACGTTGCCGGTGGTCCCGGGCTCGGCGCCGTTGCCGGCGACGGTGGCGCCGGTGACGAGGGCGCGGGCTTCGGCGCGGCCGCCGGAACAGGCGCCGGCGCGCCGCTCAACAGCGATCCGCTGCCGGTGCGCTGGCCGAGAATCGACAGCGTCAGCGCGAACAACATGAACAGCACCGCCGCAATGCTCGTCGCTTTGGTGAGCAGCGTTGCGCCGGAGCGCGCGCCGAAAGCGGCCTGGCTGCTGCTGCCGCCGAAGGCATTGGCGATATCGCCGCCGCGCCCCTGCTGGAGAAGGATCACCAGCGAGAGCACGAGGCACACAAGGACATAGACAGCGATTAAAAGGTAATACATAAGAACTACCTATTATAGCGGTCCGGCTGAAGCCGGACACTACGTGCGATCAAGACCTGACGGCCGGCTTTTCGAGATGATGTCGACAAACGTGCGGACGTCGAGGCTCGCCCCCCCGACCAGCGCCCCGTCCACGTCGGGCTGCGCCATCAAATCGCGCGTATTGTCGGGCTTGACGCTGCCCCCGTAGAGCACCAGGCAGGTGTCTGCCGCGGGGCCGCCAAACCACTGCCGGAGCCGCGACCGGATATGCGCGTGCGCCTCGCCCGCCTGCGCCGGCGTCGCTGTGCGCCCCGTACCGATCGCCCAGACCGGCTCGTACGCAAGAACCAGCGACCCAACCTGCTCGCCGGACAGGCCATCGAGCCCCGCCTTTATCTGCCGGTCGAGCACCTCGAGCGTCTCGTTGCGCTCCCGCTGCTCGAGCGTTTCGCCGATGCACACGATCGGCGTCAGCCCCGCGCCGATCGCCGCGACTGTTTTTCGATTCACCGTCGCGTCGGTCTCGCCGAACAGCGTCCGCCGCTCCGAGTGGCCGATGATCACGTATTGCGCGCCGGCCTCCTTGATCATGCCCACGCTGATCTCTCCCGTGAACGCGCCTTCGCGCTCCCAGGACATGTTCTGCGCCGACACCGCCACGTTGCTGTTGCGCGCCGCTTCGCTCGCGGCGTGAACAGACGTAAACGGGGGGGCGATCACCACCGTCACGTCGTTGACGTTCCGGACGAGGTTGCGCAGCTCCTTCACGTACGTCGTGGTCTCGGCCACGGTCTTGAACATCTTCCAGTTGCCGGCAATAAACGGTACTCGCATAACCCCCACTATTCTTAGCAGGAGATTAGAAGGTTAGGAGAAATCCTTTAGAAAAAATTCTCCTAATCTTCTAACCTCCTGTTCATATCTTGTCGGTAAGCGCTTCGACCCCAGGCAGTTTGCGTCCTCCGAGGAACTCCAGCGACGCGCCGCCACCGGTGGAGATGTGCGTGATGCGATCCGCCACGCCCGCCTGGTTGATCGCCGCGATCGAGTCGCCGCCGCCGACGATCGTCGTCCCCTTGACGCCGGCAACCACGCGCGCGACGGCATTGGTGCCATTGGCGAAGGCCGGTTTTTCGAACACGCCCATCGGCCCGTTCCAGACGACGGTTTTGGCGTCGCGAATCATCGTGGAGTAGTGCTCGATCGTCGTCGGACCGATGTCGACCCCCATGCGGTCGCCGATTGCCGGATCGCCGATGCCGAGCGTTTCGACGTCGGTGGGATTGTCGAGCGAACGTGTCACGACGTGATCGAGCGGAAGTCCGAATTGCAGCCCGCGGGTCTGCACAGTCGCTTCGATCTCGCGCGCGGCATCGAGCTTGTCGTCTTCGACCAGCGAGCGCCCGACCGGAACGCCCCTCGCTTTCAGGAACGTGTAGGCCATCGCGCCGCCGATCACAAGACGGTCGACTCTGCCGAGAAAGTTCTGGATGACTTCGAGCTTGTCCGACACCTTCGCGCCGCCGAGAATCGACACGAGCGGACGTTCGGGCGAGGCCAGCACGCGCCCGAGATATTCGAGCTCCTTTTCCATCAGCAGCCCGGCCGCGGCTTTCGGCACGAAATGTGTGATCCCTTCAACCGACGCGTGGGCCCGATGTGCGGCGCCGAACGCGTCGTTCACGTACAACTCGGCGAGCTCGGCAAGCAGCTTCGCAAACCCTGGATCGTTCTTCTCTTCCTCCGGGTGAAATCGCAGGTTCTCGAGGAGGGTGACGCCGCCCGGGGCTGTCTTATCCACGACAGACTTCGCCGCCGCCCCGATGCAGTCCGGCGCGAACTCAACCGGCCGGCCGAGCAGAGAGGCGAGGGTGGCAGACACCGGCTTCAAGCTGTATTTCGCGTTGACCTGCCCTTTTGGCCGCCCAAGGTGAGACGCGAGAACGACGGCAGCGCCGTGCTCCAGCGCGTAGGTGATGGTCGGTACCGACGCCCGTATTCGCGTGTCATCCGAGACCGCGCCGCTTTCAATCGGCACGTTGAAATCAACGCGTATGAACACACGCCGATTGCGCAGATCAAGGTCTCGAATCGATAGCTTCACAATCCCTTCTTGGCCATGTAGCCGACCAGATCGACGCAGCGGCTCGAATAACCCCATTCGTTGTCGTACCACGAGAGGATCTTCACGAAGTCGCCGTCCATCACCTTCGTGTAGTCGGAATCGAGAATCGACGAGTGCGGATTGCCGCGGAAGTCGATCGACACGAGCGGCTCGGTGATGTACTGCAGAATGCCCTTGAGCGGGCCGTTTGCCGCGTCGCGGAACGCGCCGTTCACTTCCTCGGTGCTGGTTTTCTTGTCGACCATGACCGCGAGATCGACGACCGACACGTTCGGCACCGGCACCCGCATCGCGATGCCATCGAGCTTGCCCTTCAGCTCGGGCAGGACCTCTCCCACGGCGCTGGCGGCGCCAGTGGTCGTCGGAATAATCGACAGCGCCGCCGCACGCGCGCGCCGCAGGTCTTTGTGCGGCAAGTCGAGCAACTGCTGGTCGTTCGTGTATGCGTGCACCGTGGTCATCCAGCCCTTTTTGATGCCGAACTTCTCGTGCAGGATCTTCGCGACCGGCGCGAGGCAGTTCGTGGTGCAGGACGCGTTCGAAATGATCTGGTGTTTGGCGGGATCGTAGATGTCGTGATTCACGCCCATGACGACGGTGATGTCCGGCTTCTTCGCCGGCGCCGTGATGATCACCCGCTTCGCGCCGGCCGTGATGTGTTTTGCCGCCGGTTCGCGGTCGGTGAACAGCCCGGTCGATTCGAATACGACGTCCACGCCAAGGTCCTTCCAGGGCAGCTGGGCCGGGTCCTTGAACGACAGCACTTTGAACTGTTCGCCGTCGACGGCGATGCCGTCGCCCTGCACCTCGACCTTGGCTTTCAGATTCCCAAGGACCGAATCGTATTTCAGCAGGTGGGCGAGCGTGGCCGCATTGGTGAGGTCGTTCACCGCCACGAAATCGAAGTCCTTGTTGCCAAGGGCGGCGCGCATGATGTTGCGCCCGATCCGCCCGAATCCGTTGATCCCCACCCTTACAGCCATCGGTCCTCCGTTTGCTACAAAAGGGGAATTCTAATGTACGATCAGCTCCACACGAAATCCCACATCCATGTACGTCCTCTACAGCCTGCTCATCCTGATCTTCGGCGCGATTGCATCGCCGTATCTCGTGTATCAGGCGGTCCGTTACAAGAAATACATAGGCAGTCTGGGCCAGCGGATGGGGTATCTGCCGGTCTCGTTCAACCTCGACGGGGAAGACTCGATCTGGATCCACGCCGTGTCGGTCGGGGAAACCATGACGGTGCGGGCGCTGATCGCCGATCTCAAGCGCCGCTACCCGAACCTGCGCATCTTTCTCTCGACGACGACGATGGCGGGGCAGCAGGTGGCGCGGCGGAAACTGCAGGACGTAGACGCGGTGTTTTATTTTCCGTTCGACCTCACTTTCATCGTGCGCCGAACGCTGCGGCTGGTGAAGCCGCGGCTGTTCGTGATGATGGAGACCGAGCTGTGGCCCAATCTGCTCCGGCAGTGCAAGCGCATGGGCGTGGCGACGGTCATGGTAAACGGGCGAATCTCGAATCGTTCGTATCCCCGCTACAAGCTCATCGGGCCTTTTTTCAGAAAAGTTCTCGCCGACGTCGATAAGTTCTGCATGCAGAGCGAGGAGTCGGGCCGCCGCGTCATCGATATCGGGGCCGATCCGTCGGGTGTGGTCGTGACCGGCAGCTTGAAATTCGACTCGCTCGACAAACCCGCCGCGGCGTCGCTCGAGCGCGGCCAGAACCGCGTGCTGCGGTACTTCCGCATGACCTCGGGCCGCCCTGTCATCGTCGCCGGCAGCACCATGCGCGAAGAAGAGCAGTACGTGCTGCAGGCTTTCAGACGCATCAAGGGCAGCGTTGCCAATCCGTTGCTGATCATTGCGCCGCGCCATCCCGAACGTTTCGGCGAGGTCGCTCAGCTGGCGCGCGACCAGGCGTTCGTCACCGTCAAGCGCAGCGACCTGCCGATCGATGCGGAGCCTCGAGCCGAAGTCGTGGTGCTCGACACCATCGGAGAGCTCGCGCAGATCTATCAGATTGCGACCGCGGTATTCGTCGGGGGGAGCCTGGTGAACAGCGGCGGCCACAACATTCTCGAACCAGCGGTACACGGCAAGCCGTTCGTGTTCGGGCCGCACATGGACAATTTCAAAGAGATAGCCGAGGCGTTCATCGCGCACGACGCGGCGATTCAGGTGAACAGCCCTCGCGCGCTCGACGAAGCGCTGCTGGGATTGCTGACCGACCCGGTGCGCCGTGCCCGTCTCGGAGCGGCGGCGCGCGCGCTGGTCGAATCGAATCGCGGCGCCAAGGACAAGACGCTCGCCGTCATCGCACAGTTGCTGCCGCTGCGCGGCGGCTCGATGGGAGTGGTGCGCCCCTTTCGGCTGATCAACTAAGGTTGCTGGACATTCTTTACAGCCAACTCGCGCGCGCCCGGCGGCGATATTACCAGCGCCGCCCGCATCTCAGGCGGCGCCTCGATGCACCTGTCATCAGTATCGGGAATCTGACGGTGGGCGGGAGCAGCAAAACGCCCCTGGCCGCCGAAATCGCGCGCACGCTTCTCGACATGGGCGAGCGCCCGGCGATCCTCAGCAGAGGCTACGCCCGGCGCATTGCCGACCCGGGGGTCGTCGTGGTCAGCGACGGCAGCCACATCCTCAGCGACGTGGAGCACTCGGGAGACGAGCCGTTGATGCTGGCGCGGGCCGTTCCTGCCGCGGCCGTGCTCGTCAGCCCCAGCCGATACCTGTCAGGCCGTTTCGGTGAAACCCGGCTTGGATGTACCGTGCACGTGCTCGATGATGGGTTTCAGCATTTTGATTTGATGCGCGACGTCGATCTGCTCGTCTCGCCGGATGCGGTGGATGAGGTTCGAACGTTGCCGTTCGGCCGGTTCCGGGAGCCCCTCGATGCGGCCGCTGCCGCCGACGCGCTGCTCGTCGAAGACGGTACTGGTCCGGTGCCCGATCTGAAAGTGCACACGGCATTTCGATTCACGCGGCAGCTCGCCAGTGCGGTCCCGTCGCCGGCGTTCGCGTTCGCGGGCATCGCGCGGCCTCAACGTTTTTACGACGACCTCGAACGGTGCGGGTGGCGGCTTACGGGCCGGCGATCGTTTCCCGACCATCATTACTATTCAGAGTCGGACATTCGCGACGTAAATGCGGCCGCAAAGGCGAGCGGCGCGCAGGTCATCCTCACGACGGAAAAAGACATTGTTCGACTAGAGTCGAAAGTCCAAAGTCGAAAGTCCAAAGTCGAGAGTCCACAGTCCACAGTCGACAGTCTGGAGATTGTGGCCGTGCCCCTCGAGGTCCGCATCGAGCCGGCGTTCGGTGCGTGGCTCGCGGAGCGGCTGCGCGCGGTTCGAGCCGGATGAGGCACTTTCTCGAACATCTCACCGTCCAAGGCGTCACCTTCGTGGTGAGCGTGTTCCCTCTGAGTGTGGTGCGCCGCGCCGGCGAGCGGCTGGGCCTGGTGTTTCACTTCGCCGACAGGGTCCACCGGCGTATCGCCGTCGGAAACCTGAAGGCGGCATTTCCACAGCGGACAGATGACGAGTGCCGCGCCATCGCTCGGGAGATGTTCCGTCATTTCGGCCGGCTCCTGCTGGAGCTGCTGAAGTTTTCCTCGCTGTCTCCGGAACAGCAGATGGCGCTGGTCGAGTGGGATGGCGAACAGCACGTGCGGCTCGCGCTGGCGCAGCGGAAAGGCGTGCTGTTTTGCACCGGGCATTTCGGATTCTGGGAACAGCAGGCGCTGGCGCACGCCTTGAAGTTCGAGCCGATGGCCGTCATGGCGCGGCCGCTCGACAATCCGAAGCTGCACGATCTGCTCGAACGGATTCGAACCTCGAATGGCAATCCCGTCATCTATCGGCGCGGGGCGGTGCGTAAGGCGCTGCGGCTGCTTGCGGAAGGCAAGGGTGTCGGCATCCTGATCGATCAACACATGACGAGCGCCGACGCGGTGTCGGTCGATTTTTTCGGGCGGCCGGCCGCGACCACGTCCACGCTTGCGGCGCTGGCGATTCGAACCGGAGCGCCCGTCGTTCCGCTGTTCGCGCTGCCGCTGCCCGGCGGCCGCTATCGAATGGTCTACGAACATCCGGTCGAGCCGCCGCCGCCTGATTCTCCGGACGCGATTCGCGAGTTCACCCAGCGCTGCACCGATGTCCTGGAGATGTATGTGAGGCGTCATCCCGATTTATGGCTGTGGATGCACCGCCGGTGGCGGGCGACCGAGCCGGCACTCGATACGGCGCCCGGCATGTTCCCGTCGGCGAAATCGGACCTCCCGTCTGAAGACCCGGCTGGGCTAGGGATTGGGGACTAGGGATTGGGGACTAGGGATTGGGGATTAGGGATTGGACATCCTGCTGATTGCTCCGAACTGGCTTGGCGACGCGATGATGGCGCTCCCCGCCATCCGTGACGTGCGCCGTCATTTTTCAGACGACACGCTCACCGTTGCCGCGCGTGCGTCGGTGGCGCCGGTGTTCCGTGCGGTTCCCGGCGTCGATCGCATCATCGTGCTCGAACGCGGCAGGGAAGCGGCGCAGTTGAAGGGGGATGTCGGCATTTTGTTTCCGAACTCCTTCCGCTCGGCCTGGATGCTGAAGCGGTCGGGCGTGAGGCAACGCTGGGGCTACCGCAGCGATTTTCGATCGACGCTGCTGACGAAAGCGGTGCGGCGGCCGCGTGGCAAGGTCAGCTTTCCGGAGTATTACTCGGCGCTCGTGCGAGGTCTTGGCGTGGAAACCGGTCCCCTCACGGCGCGCCTGGAGTTGCCAGAGGCGACGAGGGCGGCGGCGCGACGGCTGCTGGAACAACACGGGTGGGCGCCGGGTCAAGCTCTGGTCGGTATTGCGCCTGGGGCGGCGTTCGGCCACGCAAAACGATGGCTCCCGGCACGCTTTGCCGAGCTGTCGAAAATGGTGGGCCAGAACGCCGGCATGCGCTGCGTAATATTGGGACGCAGCGAAGATCGTGACGCGGTCGCCGATATCGACGGCATCGATCTGGTTGGCAAAACCGATCTCACGATGTTCATGGGCATCGTTTCGCAATGCCAGGTTTTCGTGGCGAACGACTCCGGCGGTTTGCACCTGGCCGGCGCGCTCGGCGTCCCCACGGTTGGGATTTACGGGCCAACTGACGAGCGGTACAGCACGCCTATCACGCCATCCGAAAACTCGGATCGCGTTGTCGCCATCTCTCACCCGGTCTTCTGCCGGCCCTGTTTTCTGGCCGACTGTCCCATCGATCACCGCTGCATGAAACGCATCTCGACCGGCCGCGTGTACGACGCGGTGCGGCGATTTCTCATGGAGAGCCACACGTGACCTTGCACCCTGCCGTATTTCTCGATCGCGACGGAACGATGATCGAGGATGTCGGCTACCTGGATCGTCTCGAGCGCATGACGTTGTTCCCATACACGATCGACGCCGTCCGTCTGTTGAATCGCGGCGGCTTCAGGGTAGTCGTCGTCACCAGCCAGAACGGGGTGGCGAATGGCGTGCTGACCGAAGAATTTCTGGCCGAGGCGCATGCTCATCTGTCGCGGCTGTTCGCAGCGGCCGGAGCCAAAGTAGAGGGCTACTATTACTGTCCGCATTCGCCGAACGCGCCGGTCGAGCGCTATCGTGTCGACTGCGACTGCCGCAAGCCGAAGCCCGGTATGATACTGGCCGCCGCCAGGGATCACGCTCTCGATTTGTCGCGCTCCATCGTCGTCGGAGACCGATGGCGCGATATCGAGATGGGGGTCGCCGCCGGCACTCGAGCGATTCTGGTGGAAACAGGTTACGGCAGAACCGAGGCCGGGCGCCGGCCCGCGGCGATCGCGCCGGTTCCGGTTGCCGCCACCCTCATCGACGCCGTCAGCCTCATATTGAAATGACCAATCGCCTGCTATCGCTGCTCGAGTCCTTTGCCGGCCGCCGCGTCGCCGTCATCGGCGATCTGATTGCCGACGAGTTCATTTACGGGCGTGTAGCGCGCGTGTCGCGCGAGGCGCCCGTGCTGATCCTGCAATACGACTCCACCGAAGTGCTCGCTGGCGGCGCGGGCAATGCCGCAAACAACGTCGCCGCCCTGGGCGCCCGGGCGCGGATCGTGGCGCTGACGGGGCGTGACGAAGCGGGCAAGCGGCTGCAGGCCTGCCTGAAACACGTGGACACGAGAAGCCTCGTGCGCCCGAAAGGGTATTGCACGCCGGTGAAAACCCGCATTCTTGCGGGAGGCATCCACACCGCGAAACAGCAGATCGTCCGCATCGATCGCGTCGTCTCCACCAATTACGATGCAAAGAGCCGCGCCGGGTTCGCTCGCGCGGCCTTGAAAGCGGCGGAAGGGTGCGACGCAGTACTCCTGTCGGACTACGGAACGGGTCTCGTGACGCCCGAGCTCGCTTCGGCGATCGGTCAGAAGGCGAATCGACGTGGCGCCGTGCCCATACTCGTCGATTCGCGGTACGACCTGCTGCGATATCGCGGGCTTACGGCGTGCACGCCGAACGAGTCTGAGGTCGAACACGTGCTCGGCATGAAAATCGGCGACAACACCGCGGCGCTGGAGCGTGCCGGCCGCGCGCTGCTGAAGCGCACGCGCATGAAGGCCGTGCTCATCACCCGCGGCAGCCGCGGCATGGCGGTGTTCGAGCCGAAACGCGAGACGATCCATATCCCCATACACGGATCCGACGAAGTCGCCGACGTCACGGGCGCCGGCGATACCGTCATCGCGACGATGACGCTCGCGGTTGCGGCGGGCGCGTCGTTTTACGAGGCGGCCATGCTGGCGAATTACGCGGCCGGTCTCGTCGTGATGAAGCGTGGAACGGCTACGGTCTCGCTGGACGAGCTGCGGGACGCGATCAAAAAACAGCCTCGTATGGACTAACGAAGAAGGAACAAGGAATAGCATCGCGTGGGAAGGTTTCTTACTGAGCCAGAGCTGATCGACGCGGTTCACATTGAACGCGCTCAGGGGCGCACTATCGCCTTTGCGAACGGCTGCTTCGACGTGCTCCATGTCGGTCATGTCCGCTATCTGGCCGATGCGGCGGCTCAGGCAGACACGCTGATCGTGGCGATCAACGATGACGACTCGGTGCGCGGTTTGAAAGGGCCAGGACGTCCAATCCTGAGCGGCAGCGACCGGGCGGAGCTGGTGAGCGCGCTCGAAAGCGTCGATTACGTCGTGATGTTTTCGGATGCTGATGTCAGCCGCCTGTTGCGCCTGCTCGAGCCCGACGTGCACTGCAAGGGTACAGACTACACCCCGGACACCGTGCCCGAGCGCGCCACGGTGCTCGGCTACGGCGGACGGATTGCGATCGTCGGCGACCCGAAAGACCATTCCACCCGTGATCTACTCGCGCGCATCAAGACCAGCGGGTCGAGCGGGGCGGAGAGCCCCCGCGATTGAGCGCGTCACGGATTCTGATCGTTCGGCTCGGATCGCTCGGCGACATCGTTCACACGCTTCCCGCCGCGGCCGCCATTCGCCGGGCGTTTCCCGAGGCGGTCATCGACTGGCTCGTCGATGTGCGCCAGCAGGAGCTGCTCGAGCTCGTGCCGGTGATTAATCGGCGCATTCCGGTTAACATCACGGGCCCTCGCGCGATCTATTCGGTTGCCGCCGAACTGCGCCGCGTCCGGTACGACATCGCCTTCGATTTTCAGGGACTTCTGAAATCAGCCGTGCTCGCGCGGCTGTCGGGAGCACGGCGCGCAATCGGGTTTCCATCGGAATTGCTGCGCGAGCGGACAGCGCGTCTGTTCTACACCGAAAGCGCCGGTGATGCCGGGCCTCACGTCATCGACAAGAACCTCTCGATGTTGAAGGCGGTCGGCGTCAGGATGCCGGCGATTGAATTCCCGCTCGACGATCGCAATCCGGCGATCGCGGACGCCGCGCGCGCGCGGCTCGGGATCGGCCGGCAGGATCGCTTCGCCGTCATCAACCCGGGGGCTGCATGGCCAAACAAACGCTGGCCGCCCGTCTACTTCGCCGAAGTCGCCCGCGAGCTGGCGAATCGCCACGCTCTCCGCTCGCTCGTCATGTGGGGCCCCGGCGAACAGCAGCTCGCGGAAGACGTTGTCTCCGCATCCGACGGAACTGCCGCTGTCGCTCCCCCGACCACGATTTCCGATCTCGTATCGTTGCTCAAGTCGGCATCGTTGATGGTGTCGGGTGATACGGGGCCGCTCCATGTCGCGGGCGCCGTGGGTACGCCGCTGGTTGGCATTTTCGGGCCGACGGATCCCGCGCGTAATGGACCGTGGGCCGAGGACGATGTAGCGGTGTCACGGTATCGCGGGTGTGAGTGTCACTATCAGCGGCGATGCCACATCTCAGGTTGGTGTCTGCTGGATATCTCACCGCGCGAAGTGATGGAGCTCGCCGACAAGAGGCTTCATCGTGGTTGAACAGGTCGCGTCGATACTGTCGCGCCTCAGAGTGCCTCTCGGATTTGTTTGCGCTGTTGCGGTGCTTTGGCTCGCGCAGCCGACGTGGCGGTCGCTGGCGTCCGGCGGCGCGCTTGCGGTGGTCGGTGAATTGCTGAGGATCTGGGCCGCGGGGCACCTCGAAAAAGGTCGCGAAGTCACGCAATCCGGACCGTATCGCCTGACCCGCCATCCTCTGTACGCAGGGTCCGCGCTCATCGCGCTGGGTGTGGCCGTTGCATCGGCTCGTCTGGCCGCCGCGGTGATCGTGGCGGCCTACATGGTCGTCACGATTGGCGCGGCGATTCGGCACGAAGAGGCTGGCATGCGCGCGGCGTTCGGCGACCAGTACGCCGCCTACGCCGAATCTCGCGCGAAACCGGTCGAGCGCCCGTTCAGTCTGAGCCGCGCGATGAAGAACAAGGAATACAAGGCCGTCGCCGGTCTCCTCGGTGTTGCCGTGATCCTGGCGGCGAAGGCTGCACTGAGGTAACCACGAAGACACGAAGAACCACGAAGACGCGAAGAACCACGAAGGCACGAATTGCCAAACTCGATGACGCGACGAAACGCGATGACGCGATGGTTCGCCGCACCACGACGGCCTAACCACGAAGGCACGAAGGACCACGAAGGCACGAAGGACCACGAAGGCACGAAGGACCACGAAGGCACGAAGGACCACGAAGGCACGAAGAACCACGAAGACGCGAAGAAGCACGAAGACACGAATTGCCAAACTCGATGACGCGACGAAACGCGATGACGCGATGCGTGGTGCCCTCGTCATGCGGTCGCGGCTCCGTCTGCAAGGCGGCCGTGCGTGTGTGAAGCGAAGGTCTGCGTCCCCGCGTCTTTGCGGTGAGATACCCGGTCAGCTTCTTTGCGGCGGCGGGCTGTAGTAGAATCGTAGGCTTGTAGTAGGGCGGTTTCGCACGGCAGAGCGCTGGACAGAGCGCGCTGACGAGCCGAGAACTCAGAGCCTGACAGTGAGCAAGCCGCGAGAATTGTTCGGGACAACGGGCGGTTAGCTCAGCGGTAGAGCACCGGCTTTACACGCCGGCTGTCACAGGTTCGATCCCTGTACCGCCCACCAACCTTCGCTCATGATGCACGCACGCGTCGAACGAGCTACGGTTGGCAAGCCAGATTGTAGTTTCTAGATTTTAGATTCGAGCATCACCTTGACCCATGCGGGGTCGTAGTTCAGTTGGTTAGAACGCCGGCCTGTCACGCCGGAGGTCGCGGGTTCGAGCCCCGTCGACCCCGCCATTTCCGTTAGTTTCCCGTTTCAAAATGGTAAGTTGCGCCATTTCAATGGCGCTCCGGCGCAGACCACCGTTGGGGTGTCATGAGGTGGACTCCGCGCGGCAAACTTTCGCGCGAAATCACACGCGCGGTTTGCGGTACGACATTCGCATCACGACGGGCGCCGGACAAGTCCGGCAACTCGTCAGCTGTCATGAGGCCGGGCAATCCCGCCCGGCCTCGACCCTCCCGCGTTGACATGAGCGCCGACTCGCGCGACATCGCCGCATCCTACGATGCGTGGGCCGCGACTTACGATTTCGATATCAATCCCACCCGCGATCTCGATGCCGCGGTGCTGCGTTCGGCAGAGCTCACGGTCGCCGGCTGCGACGTGCTCGAAGTCGGTTGCGGCACCGGAAAGAACACGGCGTGGCTCGCCGAACGCGCGAAGACCGTCACCGCGCTCGACGTTTCGACGCGCATGCTCGAGCAGGCGCGTACCCGCATCCAGCGGCCGGACGTTCGCTTCATCGAACACGACATCCGCGCCGCGTGGCCGATCCGCGACAGCTCGATCGATCTCGTTGTCGGCAACCTGGTCCTCGAGCACGTCGAACGCCTCACTCCCGTGTTCGCCGAAACATTCCGTGTCCTCCGTCCTGGTGGCCGCGGCTTCTTCTGCGAGCTGCACCCGGAACGTCAGCGCAAGGGCGGACGCGCGCAGTTCCTCGATCCTTCAACGGGCGGAACCGTCTACGTTATCGCTCATCTGCATGCCGTGTCGGAGTTCGTCAACACCGGACTGGACGCGGGCCTGACGCTGCGGCGGCTCAGTGAACATCTCGAAAGCGGCGCGCCGGCAGATGCGCCGCCTCGTCTGCTCAGTCTGCTCTTCTGCAAGTAGCGAACGAGATTGTCAGTAAAACGATGCTTGCGCTACATCTTCGTGCGCCGGTGCTTTTTCGTTGTGCGTCGGTCATCGCGGCGTTACGCTTGCCCGCGGAGGCCTCCGATGCGACGAGCGTTGATCCTGCTGGTTGGTTGTCTTGCTTTTGCAGCTCCCCTTTCGGCGCAAACCCAGATCACCACCGGCGTCATACAAGGGACGGTAATGGATACCACGGGCGCCGTGCTTCCCGGCGTCGACGTGACGATCGTCAATGCCGGGACCAACCTCTCTCAAAGCCGGACGACAGATTCGGATGGCCGGTTCGTGTTCCTGCAGTTGCCTCCCGGCCGATATAACGCCACCTTCCGCCTGCCGGGTTTTTCCAGCTTCGTTCAGGAAAACATCGACTTCACCGTAGGCCAGACGGTGAACCTCAATCTGCGGCTCGTTGTCGGCAACGTCTCGGAAACGGTGACGGTCAGCGGCACGCCGATCGTCGAGACGACGAGAGCGGCGGTTGCGATGACGTTGAATGAACAGACGATCGAGACCATGCCGATACTTGGCCGCAAGTTCGAAGACCTGCTCACGCTCACTCCGGGGGTGAGCATCGTGCAGGGCCCCGACGGGGACGAAATCACCTTTGCCGGCCAGCGCGGCGTGTTCAACAACATCAGCCTCGACGGCGGCGACTTCAATAACGGCTTCTTCGGCGAGCAGGCCGGCGGCCAGCGCGCCCCCATCGATATCACGCTCGACGCGGTCAAGGAGTTCCAGGTAATCGCGAGCGGCGCCCCGGCGGAGTTCGGCCGCACCGCGGGCGGCGTCGTCAACGTCATCACCAAGTCCGGAGGCAACGACCGCAACGGCTCGCTCTTCTATTTCCAACGGTTCGAGGGGTTGACGGGCGATCTGTCGGACGGGACGAAGCTCGAAGACTTTCATCGCGAGCAGTTCGGCGGAACGATGGGCGGTCCGGTCCGGCGTGACAAGGCCTTTTATTTCGTCGCTTTCGAAGCCATCACCGGAGACTTCCTGCGGCAGAATCTCGGCCGGCCGATCGGGACGCCGTGCCCGGTGTCGAACCCGACGATCCCGCAGAATGCGGCCCTGATCAACGCCGAGGCCGATTGCCAGCGTGTCGCGCTGCTCAACTTCTTTCAGACGCGCCTCGGCATGGACGAAGGGCAGCCGCTCAGCCACCCGATCAAGACGTTTGCGATGCTGCTGAAAGGCGACGCAAACATCGGAGCGGCAACGCGCCTGTCGACCTCGTACAACTTCAACCATTCACGCAAAGAGAACGAAACGTTCGACGTCGCCAGCTATGGCACTTCGGCCAACGGCACGGAAGGCGATCCCGCCCGCATCAACGTCCTGAACACCAACGTCTTCACGACATTTGCCAACAACAAGCTCAACGAGTTTCACTTCACGTATTCGCGCGAGACCCGGCCGCGCACGGCGAACGCGTCGAACCTCGCGGCGGATACGGGAATCGGCTTTGCGCCGAGCTTCCGGTTCGGCAATCCGTTTTTCATGGCGCCGTACGTGAAAGAGCTCATCTGGCGCACGCAGCTCAAGGACAACGTCTCGATGGTGCGCGGCACACACACCTTCAAGGCCGGCGGGGAGTGGATGCACACGCTGAACGACCAGGTGTTCCGCGGGTTTTTTTCCGGACGGTATCTCTTTGAAAGCGTCGAGGGATTCCTGCGTTATACCTCTCCGGCGGCGGCAGGAGGATTCGGCCCGCGGACGGTCTCGTGTTCGGGCGGCGTCTACGTGACGCTGCCGACGGCGTGCCCGGCTGGAACGACGACGACCGGCGGTCCGCTGCTTTTCTACCTGCAGGGGGCCGGACGCTCGGGTCTGGCGACAGACGAGACGGGCGCTTCGAACATCGCCAACGAAGAGCTTTCGCTCTTCGTCCAGGACCAGTGGCAGGTCCGCCCCAATGTGACCCTGCAATATGGGCTGCGGTGGGACGCGCAGTTCATGCCCGAAACCGCCGACCCCCAGACCACGGCCTTTGCGCCGTTTCTGAGCCATCCGAAGTTTCCGTCCGACGGGACGATTCCCGATCAGACATCCATGTGGCAGCCGCGGGCGGGAGTCACGTGGGACGTGGGCGGCAACGGGCGCTCGGTGGTCCGAGCCAGCGCCGGCGTGTATTTCGCCCGGCAAAACATGCTGAGCCAGGTGGGCTCGGTGACGACAAACGGCTTGCAGCAGCAGACACTGTTCGCCAGCACGGACAACATCAGGATGTTCGGGGCCTCTTCTCCGGTGTGGCCCGGCGTGCTGACGCCCGCATCGGTTCCGCAGGGGGAGTTTCCGCTGTTTTCCGGGGTGCGCGTGTTCCACCGCGATTATGAAAATCCGCGCACGACCACGATGAACGTCGGCTACGAGCAGGAGGTCGCCCCCGAGGTGGCGGCATATGCCGATTACACGTACGCCCGCGCACGCCATCTGACGCGCTTCATCAATTACAACCGGGCCGACAACGGCAGCCCCTTCAGCCCGCAGCTCGATGAGACGATGGTGACCACCAGCTTCGGTCGATCGGACTATCACGGCCTCACGATTGGCGTCCGGAAGCGGTTTACGCAAGGCTACCAGCTGGAGGCGAATTACGTGGTAGCCCGCGACAAAGACGACGACTCCAACGAGCGGGATCCGTTTACCGACCGCGTGTTCAACTTCAACGATCTGTCGCTCGATTATTCGTATTCCGATCGCGACATCCGGCACAAGTTCAACTTCTTCGGCTACGTCGCGCTTCCCGCGACGATTCAGCTGAATGCGCGCGTACAGGCGCGGGGCGCCCAGCCGATCACGCCGAATCCGCGGGTCCAGAACGGCGTCGATCTCGGCCGCAACACCCTGCGCAAAGACAACGAATATTTCAGCTTCGACTGGCGGGTCTCACGCCCGTTCCAGCTCAACGGCGACATGCAGCTGATCCCGACGCTCGAGATGTTCAACACGTTCAACAACGCCAACAACATCAATCCGTTGTCGACGCCGGCGCTGTTCAACTTCGACGGGTTCCTGCGGACGGGCGTGGGCGATCCGCGTCAGGTGCAGCTGGCGGTGAAGCTGACGTTCTAGACCGCGCGTTCGACGACCAGCGTTTCGCCTTGCTGCCGGGTCGCCCAGCGGCCCGGTGCGAGGAGCTTCGTCAAGGCGTGCCTGCAGCCGGGGACGTGATCGTCGTGCAGCTCCACCAGCAGGCATGATGAGCGCTGCAGCCACAGATGCGCATCGGGCGCCGAAAAGATCTCACGCTCCGCGCCCTCGACGTCCAGCTTCACGATGTCGATCGCCGGCGCTCCCAGCATGTCGGCCAGATCGCCGATCGGAAAACCCTGAATGTCGTCACCCGGCTCACATCGAAACGACCAGCTGTCAGCCTGAGGATTGGCGATGCGGACGCGCTGGCGGGTCGGCCACACGGCGCCGTGCACGCACCGGACATTGCGAAACGATTGCGTGTTGAGGGCGAGCAGCTCGAAGTTCTCTGCGTTCGCCTCGACCGCGAGGATTTGCGCGTCGGGGTACCGGACCGCGAAGTCCACCGCGGCACACCCGATGTGCGCGCCTCCGTCGATGATGAAGCGCGGCCGCTGCGGCGGCAGTGCATATTGCTGCGACAGGAATACCTGGCCGAAGGCGTAGACGTCATGCGACTGGGCGCGGATGGTCAGCGGTGCGCCAGGGAGCGGCAGCGCGATGCGCGTTCCGGCCGGACGCCGGTGGCTGCGACGCAGCGTCCACATGATCCGCAGCGCCCCAATCGGACCAAAACAGCGCACGTATTGGGCGACTCGCTGGAGCATCGGAAAAACTAACATGGAACCTGATTCGCCGGGAGGCCGTATAGCAGACAGCGAGGTGCCTATGCCGATTCGTCGTCTGGTTCGCTCGAGAGCCCACGCCAAAATCGCGGGGGTCTGCGCCGGTCTTGCCGACTACTTCGGCGTGGACGTCGTGCTCGTTCGCACGGCCTGGGTCGTGTTGTCGGTCGTCCCCGGAGCCATCATCGGCGGGGTCATTGCGTATGTGGCTGCCTGGGTTTTGATGCCCGAGGCCACCGCGGAGGCCGAGCCGGTCCCGCACGGGCGCCGGCTGACGCGGTCGGCGGCCGATAGCAGAATTGCCGGCGTGTGTGGAGGCATCGCGGAATATTTCGGTGTCGATTCGACAGCCGTCCGCCTGCTCTGGGTGCTTCTATCGATTTTTGGCGGCGCTGTCGTCGGCGGGGTGATTGCCTATGCCCTTGCCTGGCTGATCATGCCAGGGCCTTCGGACGCGATTGTGCCCGCCGCGACACCGATGCCGACGGCGGGGTGAAGAAAGTAGAAAGTAGAAAGTGGAAAGTGGAAAGTGGAAAGTAGAGAGGTGGAAGGTTCTACTTTCTACTTCTCAACTTTCCACTTCTCACTTTCCACTTTCCACTTTCCCTATCCAGTTACTGTCTCGATGAACCCCTGACCGTTCCGACGCTGTCGAGGTGCGTGCCGAGACGCTGCGCGAAATACGTTTCCACCACGCCCGTCGAGGTGCTCAGGCGCCGCTCGATGCCGAACCCGCACTCGAACATCTGCGCCGACATGATCGCGACTCTGGTGTTGTGATTGTCGGTATTGACCGTCTTGCTCTGGAAGTGCGCGAACGAATTGCCCGTCGGTAGAGCGTTCGCCGGATCGTCCGGCGCGTTCGTGTCGATCATGACCGTCCCGTCGGGCACGGTGATGACGACGCGACCGGTGTTCGGAATCGCAGCAGCGATCGCATTCGCAGCGTTCAGGAGGCTGGCATATGTCGCTTGATCCGAGACATTCGCCAGCAGGGTGCGTACGGTGTTGTTGGTCGAAACGATGACGTTTGCGATCGCGAGATAATCAGCCTGATGTGCGGCCAGTGCGGGACCAATGCCGGGCTGGCAGGTTTGTGCGTTGGCGGCGGTTGCCGTCACAAGTGAGCCGACGGCCAAGGCCGTCGCAACGATCAGAGCGCGAAATGTGTGTGCCATCGTAGACTCTCCTTCTCAAACGCGTGGGGGTGCTGCATCGGGAATTTCCGACGCGCTGAGATAGTCGTCTGCTGACATGACGCACCCGCGACGAACGGGTGCCGCCCGCCTCAATTGTTCATGACTTTTGTGACGCCTGAGGCGTCTAAAGAAGATCTCTGTTTTTCCGGCGGAGAATCTAACGCGTGTGGGCGCCCTGCGTCGTCGCGTAATCCTTCGGCAGCCCGCGCTCGTGCGCCAGGCGCAGGCGATCCGCGGCTTCCTTGGGGCGGCCGAGCTTTTCAAGCGTCACGGAAATGTAGTAGTGAATCTCCGGATTTTCCGGAGCGGCTTTCACCGCTTCCTGCAGCAGCGGCAGGGCTTCCTTCATCTTTCCTCTGTTGACCAGCACCCATCCGAGGTTCGCCAGCGCGAGCGGATCTTTTGGCGCCTGACCTACGACTTTGCGCATCATCTCTTCCGCGAGCGCCAGGTCACCGCCCGTTCTCACGAGCATGCGAGCCCTGTTGTTCATCGCGAACGCGTAATCAGGGCGCAGCTTCATCGATGTCGCGTAGGCACGTTCCGCGTCCGCCCATCGTCCCTGTTGTTCGAGCTCGAGGCCGAGGTAGTAGGGCAGCTCGTAGTTGAGCGGCGCATGTTTCATCCCGGTTCGCAGCAGCGCCTCGGCTTCCTCGGAGTGATGTGCGTGCGACGAGATGTCGGCGAGGTGAATCCACCCCTGCACCAGGTCCGGCTGAAGCTTGATGGCGGTGCGTAAGGACGGGACCGCGCGGGGAGACTGATTCTGTCCGAGGTACCACAGCCCCAGCATCAGGTGCCCCTGGGCAAAGTTCGGGTGGTCGTTGACCAGCGTGCGAATGGTCTGGCCCGATTCGACCGTCTTACCAGCCGAGGCCTGGGCTTCGGCGAGGAGAATGTAGGCTTCCGGCAGTTGCTTCTGCGCCACCAGCTCTGTCAGCGCGGCCACCGCCCGCGGATCTTTCCGCGAGAGCATCGAGCTCGCTGCGGCAAGCGTGGCAACCGGCCTGTACTGCGGCACGCGAGCCGCCATGTCGAACGCCTGCTCGGCTCCGGCCTGATCGCCCCGCGCCTGACGCAGCGTCGCGAGCTGGAGCCATACATCCCCCGCGGCAGGGTCTTTCCTGGCCAGCTGCTCGAGTTTGGCTTCCGCGGCAGGCAGCCGGCCTTCGACGCGATCGAGCTCCGCTTGAGCGAGAAGATATGTCGGAATCGCCTGACACGCGCCCGAGCACCCTGCCAGCAGTTCCTTTGCTTTCAGCGTGTTACCCAGGTTCGCCTCGAGTAGCGCAATCTGCAGCCGCGCTCGTTGCGCAAGCGGGTCGGGTCCGGCCGAAAACCGTTCGAAATGGGTGATCGCCACGCGAGGCTCACCCCGGAGCACCGCCAGGCGGCCGAGAAATATGTGCGTCTTTGCGTCGCCAGGGGAGACTTGCAGGTACCGGCTGAACTCCGTGCGCGCGTCCTGATATTTACCCTGGAGGAACAGCACCTCACCCAGAGCGGCATTGGTGACTCGCGGCTTGGTGTCGATGGCGATCGCCCGTCGAAACGCCGCTTCGGCGCCCGGCAGGTCTCCGGCTTCGGCCCGCATGAATCCGTCCAGTTCGTGGGTCAGCGCGAGAGCAGGTTTTGCGGCCAGCGGACCTTTGAGCAGGTCGCGCGCGGTCTTTGAATCTCCCTTCGAGAGCGCTGCAACCACCGGAGCGAGCGGGTGGTTTGCCGGAAGCTGCGCCGCAGCCTCCCGGGGAAGCCAGGACAGCGGTTCGGCTGAGATCCAGGCCGGTGATGAGGCCACGAACAGCACGCTCAGGACCAGGCCGTAGTGGAGCTTTTTCATATTCCCCATAAAAAAATCGCGCCGGGAATGCCCGTTTCCGGGCATTCACCGACGCAGTCTGTTTCCCAAAGGACGGGGCCGATTATACGCTAGACGGTCTTCGCTGTCTTCTTCCGGCGATAGCGGGCGGCCGCCGCGATTCCCGACCCGACCAGCAACAGCGTGGCCGGCTCCGGGACGGCAGTCGTGCCGCCGTTGGTGACGTTGATGGTCAGCGTGCCGATGTCGGTCAGCAGGCCGTCAGACGCCTGGACCTGGGCCTGATATATACCGAGGAGCGACCCCGTGCTGTCCCACGAGAACATCTGGGTCAGCGGGTCGAAGCTCGGAGCGAGAGCGGGAGCCCCGGGACCGAAGAAGTTGACGAACAGCCACGTCAACGGCGAACCCTCCGGGTCCGAGCCGATGAAGAGGTGGTTCACGGAATCGCCGACCATGATGTTGATGACCGAGTCGATGACGTTCGGGGCCAGGTTGGCCGAGCCGCGGTCGACCGCGTCGAACAGCCAGTCGAACTCGACCGCGCTGCCGTCACTAGCCATGATGTTGCCGCTGAACGCGTAGTCGGCACCAATGTTCCCCGAGGTGTTTTCGCCGTAACCGGCGGTGCTGGCCGCGGGGATGTGCAGTGCCCCTGTGGCCGCATTGACGGTGAATCCCGGCGGCTGCGAATTGATGTTTTCGTTCAGGTTCTGGTTATAGCTCAGGCTCAGCCCGGGGGCGGCCACCGCGCCCAAATTGCCGTTGTAATCTGTGCCCCTGATCACTTCCGGCTGTACGGCGCTGAAGTTGAACTGGATTGGCGTGTTGGCCGTGCTTCCGTTGTAGGTGATCGCCGAGTTCATCGTCCAGCTGCTCTCGGCGGCGTTGATGATATCGCTCACCCGGCAGCAGCTCGATGCCGACATCGCGTAGGTGCCCGCACCAGGCAACTGAATCTGATGCACGCTCGTCACCTTCGTGAATCGAGAGTCCGAGGTGTCGATCACCTGGGGTCCGAGTTGGACCGTGGTGCCAACGCCGTCAACCGTGATCGAATTGATGTTATCAAGGCCGGTGGGCCTCCAGAACGATGTGGCTACTACAGTAAGCAGCCCGTTGGCATCTACGCTGGGCACCATCGCCGCCCCGCGGAAGTGGGACGCCTCCGCGCTTGCCGCAAATCCCACTAACGCCAATGTCATTATTACAAGCCCACGCATGCGGTTCATTGTGCCTCGCCTTTCTGACGCAAAGGTCAGTTGATCGTGATCACACGATCCGCCAAGCGGCGAAGCAGTTCGCGTACCGGCTTTTCGGCTAGCCAGAATCGCTGCCTGTAAGCCGATGTCTGAGCAGCACTTAGAATACTTTTACAGGTGATGTTGGTGCGTTCAAGCCTGCGTGTTTGTCTTCTTGCGGGATGTTTTTTGTTTCGCGCGATACAGACTCACATTATAGATAGCTCAAGAGCGGAGACCGCTTTCGTGCTTTCACTCCGGCATACCACCGGCACACCGGATAGAGTGCTCGCACTATTAGCGTCCAAACGATATACACCACCCACAGGGCGTAGCCGTAACCCTCCGGGTACCCGAATGAATGACGTAGTAAAAGAGAGGCACCCGGCCGAACACCAGGAAGGGGTTGTGCCTGGGGCACCGAGACCCGGTCCAAAGCGCTAAGGGCGATGAGCGCCGGGCCCATTCCCATCAGCCATCGGCGCCGCGTCTGCTGATCCCAGTCATACACCCGGCCAAAGCAGTAACCCGCCGCCATCACGCCAATCCACGGAATCAGCGGGTAGATCACGTAGGCCGTCGTTCCTCCGCCAAGCTGGACGCCGGCAAAGCCTTCGTGGAGGATCTTCCACACCCAGCCGAGCGAACAGCCATGCGCCGCGCGTGAGAAGAAAGCGCGACACCGCGCCCTTCGTCATTCCCCTTCGAAGTCGCGAGGTAGGAAGAACAGCAGCGCGTCTGTTCGCGCGAGATCTTCCGGAGAATAGAGCTGAGAGCCGTTATGGAAAAAGTCGCGGATGTGATCGAGTTAACTCGATCGTGTTAGGCCCGCCTTGCGCTGTGCGTGTTATAGCAAAACTCCCCTCTCGCGTGATGCGCCGGAACGCCGGCGCGTCTATCGTCATCGTGGCATTGGGAAGGGAGCAGGGACATGGCGAGTGAAATGGTCGTTGAACGTATCCGCACGTCGAACACGGTTACGACAGCGGATGGTACGCAGATTTATTACAAAGACTGGGGCACCGGTCAGCCGATCGTGTTCAGCCACGGGTGGCCGCTGAGCGCGGATGCCTGGGACGATCAGATGGTGTTTCTGGCGCATCGGGGCTACCGCTGCATCGCGCACGATCGCCGCGGGCACGGACGGTCGAGCCAGCCGTGGAACGGCAACGAGATGGATACCTACGCCGACGACCTCGCGGCGCTCGTCGAAGCGCTCGATCTGCGGAATGCCGTTCACGTCGGCCATTCGACCGGGGGCGGGGAAGTGGCGCGCTACATCGGGCGCCACGGGACGGCGCGCGTTGCGAAAGCCGTGCTGATCGGTGCGGTGCCGCCGCTCATGCTCAAGACGCCGGCGAATCCCGGAGGGTTGCCGATGGAGGCATTCGATGGCATTCGCGCGGCAGTGCTCGCTGACAGATCTCAGTTCTTCAAGGATCTGACAGTGCCTTTTTACGGCGCCAACCGGCCCGGCGCGAACGTGTCGCAGGGCGTGCGGGATTCGTTCTGGATGCAGGGCATGCAGGCGGGATTCAAGAGCGCCATCGATTGCATCAAGGCGTTTTCCGAAACCGACTTCACCGCCGATCTCGCCAGGTTCGACGTGCCCACCTTGATCATGCACGGCGACGACGATCAGATCGTGCCGATCGGCGCCTCGGCGATGCAATCGTCGACGCTCGTTCCCGGTGCGGTGCTGAAGGTGTATCCCGGGTTCTCTCACGGCATGTGCACGATCAACAAGGATCAAATCAACGCCGATCTCTTCGCCTTCATCGAGGCATAGATCGTTTCATGGAGGTGATGTGATGGAACTGACGAAATCACGTAGAGACGAGAGGTTCGAGACGTCGCACGGCCTGCAGATCTTCATCCGCTCGTGGCGTCCCAGGGACGCCCCGCGCGGGGTTGTCGCCATCGTCCATGGCGTCAACTCCCATAGCGGCTACTACGCGTGGGCGGCCGAACAGTTCGTGGCGGCTGGTCTCGCTGTCTACGCGCTCGACCTGCACGGCCGCGGCAAGTCAGACGGAGAGCGGTTCTACCTCGAAAACATGGAAGACTACGTCAGCGACGTGGACACGCTCGTGACGCTGGCGAAGTCGCGCGAGCCGGGCCTCCCGGTGTTCCTGCTCGGGCATAGCGCCGGCGGCGTCATTTCCTGCACGTACACACTCGAGCACCAGGCCAGGCTCGCCGGACTCATCTGCGAGAGCTTCGCGTTTCAAGTCGCGGCGCCCGATATCGCGCTCGCGGTGGTGAAGGGGCTGAGTTACGTCGCGCCGCGCGCGCACGTGCTGCGGCTCAAGAACGAGGAGTTTTCGCGCGACCCGCGAGTGGTGCAGGCCATGAACAGCGATCCGCTGATCGCGAACGAGTCGCAGCCGAGTAACACCGTCGCCGAACTGGCGCGCGCCGACGAGCGGCTCGAGAGAGAGTTTCCGCTCATCACGCTGCCCGTGCTCATCCTGCACGGCACCGCTGACAAGGTGACGAGGCCGAGCGGCAGCCAGCTCTTCTACGACACGGCCGGGTCCCGTGACAAAACGCTCAAGCTCTACATCGGGCACGTCCACGACCTGCTCAACGATGTGGACAAGGAAAAGGTGATGTCGGACATCACAGGATGGATCGACGCGCACATTGTGGAGGCTCGGACTGCGGCGTCGGCATAGGTGAACGCGGCCGGATCGGCCCTATGCGTGCCGGACGACCAGCATGCGGCCGAACGCCCGCTCGAACCGCTTGTCCACGTCTTTGGCCAGCCAGGAGGGCAGCAGCGGAACGGTGAGCGTCACGTGGCGGCCGATGTCGCAGCGAACCGCAATCGGACGGCCTTTCGGGCACCTCGCGACGATTTCGTCGGCGAGCGCCAGAACGATCGCCGCACGATCGAGCAGGCCGCGCTCGAACGCGTCGCGCACCGAAGGAAGCGCGGGCACATCGGCGTGGCGATCTCCGGCTCTGGCAACAACCGCGGCGACGAGGGCGATTTCATCGTGCGAAAAGCCGTTCAAGTCGCTGGTTACCAGGATGTCGGTGGTGTGTTTGTGACGGTTCACCACATCGAAGGTGCGCCCGATGTCGAGCGCGCGCGCGCCGCGATCGACGGCGAGGCCAAGCGCGTCCGGCGCCTTCGGCAGGAGCGCCCGAAACAGCGACGCCGCCACTGCTCGCCGCCGCGACGCGGCGTCGGAGGTTCCGCCGTCGAATCGCGCGATCAAAGATGACAACGACGCCTCTTTGACCGTTTGCGGCGATCCGACAGGCATCTGCAGCATGTCCAGCGCGACACCTTCGCGCACGCCCTGCCCCGACACGAGGATGTGCCGGGCGCGGACGAACTCCGCCAGCGTCTGAATCGCCACCGCGCCGCCCACGATCGAGTCCGCGCGCTCCGCGCTGAGTCCGGGAATCTCGTCGCGCCGCTTTTCGCGCGTTTCCGCGAGGAGCTCCACTACCGTGGCGAGGCGCTCGACCGACAGCTCGTATCCGTGGAGACTCTCGATCGGATACCGCCGCGCCTGTCGATCGATTTTGGCCAGGTTGCGGAGTGTGCCGCCGGTGCCCACAAGACTGTCGGCCGCGCCGAGCCGCCGCACGCCCGACTTCGCCAGCCGGCTTCGCACCCGCTCGCGGAGATGCCGAAGCTGTTTGTCGGTGGGCGGATCCGAGGTGAGGAACTTTTCGCTTACACGCAGCGCGCCGAACGGCAGGCTGACGGCCTCGACGAGACGGCGTCGAGCGAACCGCGTGATCTGCAGGCTTCCGCCGCCGAGATCGAAGAGCAGCCCGTTGGACACCTCGAGTCCCCTGGCCGCACCCGCAAACCCGTACCGGGCCTCGGCGAGCCCTTCGATAATTTCAATTCGGATGCCCAACTCGCGCCGCACCCGTTGAGCGAAGACCCCTCCGTTTTCGGCGTCGCGCATCGCGGCGGTGGCAACGGCGACGATCCGCTTCGCGCCCATGCTGCCCGCGATGGCGCGAAAATCGCGGAGCGCCTCCATTGTCCGCGCCATCGTCTCTTCACTGAGCTGGGCGCGCTCGTCGACGTCGTGCACGAGCCGGAGTGGCGCGCGCGAGCCGGCGAGCAGCCGCAGATGGCCCGAGGCATCGCGCTCGAACACCATGACGCGTCCGGAGTTCGAGCCGATGTCGATGACGGCGACCGGGTCGCGGCTGAGGAGACGCGAACTCATCGAGCGGAATCGGAGGGGACCGGGTCCAGGCGCCGGCCGCAACCGATGAACGTTTTCCCGTCGAACGTAGTGGCGACAGACGCTTTCTCTGCCTCCGAGAGCCTCACCTTTCGCGTCGCGGTCGTCACCTCGACACCTTTCGGCACCACACGAACCGTAATCGTGGCGAGGTCCTGGCAGTAATACACGGGACTCATGGCAGACGTTTGATTCCCACGACCATCCACCCCGACGGCCCGCGGCGAAAGTGAACGGTCACAGGCGTATTCCACGCGCTGAATTCCGGGTGAATCGACGCGATCTCTGCCTGAACGAACTGCGCTCCCGCGAGCAGGTTCTGGGGCGCGGTCACCTGCGTCGTGCCGGTGGTCTCTGTCGTGTCAGCGGCGGTGCCCGTCGCGTTGTCGAACCGGCTCCAGTGGACGCGGTAACTCGAAGCCGGCGTGGCGACTCCCGCCGCGACTGCCGCATTGGTGAACGTGAGCGCGCCGTCGCCGCTCAGAGAGAAATCGACCAGCGGATTGACGCCGGTCAACCACGTCTTGAGGACGCGATCACGGCGCTCGATGAGCGTGGCCGTGATGTACTCCGTCGCCGCGCGGATCCGAATATTGCGCCTTGGCGACGATCGCGCGGATATCCGCGTCGCTGAACCGCGACACAATCCTCGCCGCCCAGAAGGCGTCGTCGGCCCGCATGTTGTCGAACGCCGTGTTCGGGTACTCCGGCCGCCATTTCACCGGATCGAACGACTCGGCCTCGAAGCGGCCAACCGACTCGGGCACGTCGGGATAGTCGATGTGAAGCCACGGCCGCGTGTAGAGACCCAGGGTCGCCAGCGTGAGCCACCCCGGCGCCCATTCGACGATGTACTCGTTGCCGGCGCGGTGGCGTTGCGGAAAGATCGTCCCGCTGCCCATGATCGAACCGAAGTCGAACATGTAGTGCTTGACGTAGCGGCGCGCGCCATCGGTCTGGAGCATGTCGAGGCTGTTCACGCCGCGCGAGTCGTCATGGTTCAGCCATGCGCCGAACACGCGGGCGCCGCGCAGCTCCCGGCGATCTTCGTGAGGCACGATGTCGTTCGGATCGTCGGATCTCGTGCCGTAATACCGGAAATTGCCCAGCGGACGGCCGTCGGCGAAACGGCTGACGAGCACCCGGTAGCGGCCGTTCGGCAGCTGCGGGCTTCGCCGCAGAATTTCGTCGACGTCGCGGCGCGTGAAGCTGCGGCGCGCGGCAATCAGCGGATCCGTGATGCGCGCCGTCGGCAGGATCTCGATTTTCGCCGGATCGAGTTCGGCGACATAGACCTCCACGGTGTGATACCCGAAGGCGTGATAAAACGCCGTGCCGATCACTTCCGCTCCGGTTGCCATCTCGGGGTTCGAGATGGGATCGAACTCAATCTGGTGAAGATGGCCCGATGGGTCGGCCATCCGGAATCCAGGCTGGAGTCCGGATCCTTTGTCGCCGCTGACTTTCCAACCGTCGAGCGACATCGACTCGAATCTGTCGGGGCCGCGCACGAGCTGTTCGGTTGACAGGCCTCCGCGCCCGATGCGGTTCACGAACCAGCTCGAGTCGGGCACCTCGTCGATCGTGTTGATGTTCTGCGCCCGAAGGTCGTGCCGCTGTCCAAGTTTTGCGAAGGTATTTGCGACGAAGTCGTAGCCGTTCGAATCTTCGATGGCGGCGACTTTCGACGCGTCGAGCGACATGTCGTCGTCGAGCTGAATCGGATCGTCGGGGTAGAACGCGGGCCGCTGCGATGAAATTGGCTGGACGGCCAGCAGCAGCGCGGCCAGCGCGGCACAGACAAGACGGGGCGAGCGAAGGTTAGAAGACATCGCCGAACACGATGTAAAGATGTTTGCCGTCGTTGCTGCCGAATCCCGCATCGATGCGCAGGATTGTGCCGTTGTCCGTGTTGAACCGGAACCCGAAGCCGTAGGCGTCTTCGAGATTCTTGAAGTTGAGATTCTTTCGCTGCAGCGTGACCTTGCCGGCGTCGTAGAACAGCGCGGCGTCGAGCCCCGACCAGATTTCGAACCGGTATTCCGTCTGGGTCAGGAGCGCGTGCGGGCCTCTGAACCGGTAGTCGCGGAACCCGCGCAGCGTGTCGTGTCCGCCGAGCGTCGGCATCATGTAAAACGGAACGCGCGAACCTGGCGCGGGCTCCGTCGTCGCCACCGAAAGGCGAAGCGCGAGGACGCGGCGCTCGGCCAGAATGCTGAAGAACTGCCGGAGATCGGTGTCGTACCGGGTGAACGTCACGGTGTCGGACGGATCTTCGAAGTGGCTGGCTTCGAACCGGTACCATCCGCCGCGCCGCGCCTGTTTCGGCTGCCGATAATCGAAATCGGCAAAGGCGCCCGTGCGAATAAGCGTCCGGCCGCCGCCCAGGCCCGGCACTGAGATGTCATCAAAGATGTCGTCTATGCTCGGCAGGGAACTGTTGCGGCCGCGGCCGATTTCGGCACGCGAATATTCGACCCGGCTTCCCACCGTCAGCCGCGACGCCGGCTTCACGGCGATGCGACCGCCGAAGATCGTGTCTTTGTATTCGAAATTACTGTGGTCGATGCGGCGCGCACCGGGACCGATGCCGAAAAAGTCTTCCTGCGGATAGTTCTGCCGGCGCCCGAACGTCCCCAGCATCACCCGTCCGCCGGCGAGATCCGGCATGTCGAACCGCGCCTCGACCGCCCAATACCTTTTCAGAGAGGAAGCGGCCCAGACGCTGAAGGCGCCTTCGCGATCGAGCAGCCGGCGATTGCGGAACCCGGCGCCGTACGCGAACCCGCTTCCGGTTGCGAGGCTGCCCAGCTTCAGGTGAAGGCCGTCAGGAGCGGCGAGAATCGGCGTCAGGCGCTGTTCGGCCACCTCTATTCCCCGCTCGAGCCCGTTTCGCTTGTACGGCTCGAGTGTCTTCTGCTTTTGATCGCGCGCGAGCTTCAGCGCTTCGGCACGCGTTTGGGGGACAGCATCGCCCGTCTGGGCGGATACGGAGGTTTCTATCAGCAGGGCACCGCACACCGACAACGTCACGAAAAGCCCGCGCATCATACGAGCGCGCATTGTACCTTGCGATCGGCGCGTCGGTCGGCGTTAGTGTGTATCATCAGACTTCAATGGCGATTCCCCCGGCATCAGCGCAGGCCGGGCCCCCCCCACTTCCGCAATACCAGAGGCTCGACGAGGCGGCGCGCCGCCTTGCTGCCCTTGCGGCGGTCCTCGCCTTCACCGTCGTAGCGATCAATATGTTTCACGGCGCTGCTCAGCCGCAAATGGCCGCGGTGTTCGGCGATGCCGTGAACCGGTTGGCGCTGCTGTCGACGTTCCTGCTGGCCGTGGGACTCGTCGCCCTTCGTCAGTACAAGGTCGTGACGTCGCGGGCGTTGTTGTACTTCGGCAGGGTCCTGACCATCCTTTCGGCATTTTCAATCGCGATGATCGAGACGTCACGTCCGTTCGACGCCGACACCCCGGTGCTCGGACTCTCGGCGGTGGGACCCTTGATCCTGTTTGTCGCCGCGGTGGTTCCCGGCCGCCCGATCGCGGGGCTCGGTCTCGGGCTCGCGGCAGCGACGATGTGGCCCGTGGCGTACTGGATAAATTCGACCCGGTTCGGCTTCGCGACCGAATCGTGGCGGCAAACATCGATCTGGCCGGCCATCAACTATGGGTTGGCGCTCGTGGCCTTTCTGATTGAGCCGCGCGTCGTACAGCCCCGTCCGGCGGCTCTTCGATCGCAGGGCCTCCGCGGGAACGCCAGAGGACGCGGGTGCGTCCAAAGAGCTTGGCAGCTATCAGCTGCTCTGGCCGATCGGTGAAGGCGGTATGGGCGAGGTGTGGCGCGCGAGCCACAAGATGTTGGCGCGCCCTGCCGCCATCAAGCTCGTGAAGTTCGATGCCGGGCGGGAGGAGCTGTTCGCCAAGCGCTTCGAGCGCGAAGCCAACGCCATTGCGGGCCTGCAGTCGCCGAACACTGTGTATCTCTATGACTTCGGTACGACGCAGGAAGGCCGTCTCTATTACGTGATGGAGCTGCTCGACGGCATCAGCCTGCAGACGCTCGTCAACACGTTCGGGGCCCAGCCCGCCTCGCGCGTCGTCGCGATTCTGAGGCAAGTCTGCCGGTCGCTCGAGGAGGCGCATGACAAGAAAATTCTCCACCGGGATCTCAAGCCGTCCAACGTGATGATCTGCCGCGTCGCGCAGTCGCACGACTTCGTCAAGGTACTGGATTTCGGACTGGCAAAGCCCTTCGGACCGACGGAGGTGTCGCGGCTGACGGTGGAAGGAGTGACGCTGGGCACACCTGAATACATGGCACCCGAGATGGCACGTGCCGAATCCGTCGTCGACGCGCGCGCCGACCTGTACGCGTTGGGATGCGTCGCCTACATGCTGGTGACCGGCGCGCTCGTCTTCACCGATGCGAATCCCGTCGGCGTGGCCCTCAAACACATGCGCACGCCGCCTGTTCCGCCGTCGCAGCGCACCAGCCAGCCCGTTCCCCGCGATCTCGAACGGGTTATCCTGATGTGCCTCGAGAAAGAGCCGGCGGCGCGCCCATCCAGTGCCCGCGAGCTCGAGAACATGCTCGCCACCTGTGACGTGCCGCTGTGGACCGACGAGGACGCGGGAGCGTGGTGGAGGCGTCATCTGCCGCCCACGTCGCCGCTGCGCTCGTTCTCGCAGGAATCGCCGCACACACCGCCGGCAGTGCAGAAAGCCTGATGATGAACACCTCCGAGCCGCGTACTCTCGTTACCCATCCCGAACTGCGCTCGCACCATTCGCTGCCGTACTTCAAGACCCTTGGCGAGGCGCCCAAGAGCCGGCTCGAAAAATTGCTGTCGGTATTCGCCGACGTGCGAGCCGGCGAAGGCGTGGGAACCCTGCTGCTGGCGCTCAACGTGTTTCTCCTGCTCGCCGGGTATTCGGTGATGAGGCCGGCGCGGGATGGTCTCATCCTGGCGGAAGGCAGCGCCGAAATCGCGTCCTATTCGGCCGCGGCTCAGGCGGTGCTGCTCATGGCGGTCGTGCCGCTGTATGGGTGGCTCGGCACACGCGTGCCGCGCATCCGGCTGATCGCAATCGTCATGTCGTTCTTTTCGGCCACGCTGTTCGCGTTTTACCTCGGCGGGCAGCTCGGATTGCGGGAAGGCGTGGCGTTTTACATCTGGCTCGGGCTCATCAATGTCTTCATCGTGTCGCAGTTCTGGGCCTTCGCGAACGACCTGTACACCGAAGGGCAGGGGCGGCGGCTCTTTCCGTTGATCGGCGTGGGGCAGTCGCTGGGCGCGCTCATGGGAGCCGCGGCAGTCACGCCGCTCATTCGCGCTCTCGACTACACGCCGTACACGCTCATGCTGCTCGGCGCCTGCATTTTGATGGCGGCGCTGTCGATCACCCTCATCGTCAACCGGCTCGAGACGGCAAGGGCCGAGCCCCTGGCGGCCGCTGCCGAGTCGGCGCCGCTCGGCCCCGAGGGCGGTTTCGAGCTCGTTTTCAAAGATCGATACCTTCTCTGGATTGCCGTCCTCATCGTCCTGCTCAACATCGTCAATACGACCGGCAACTACCTGCTGAACAAGTTCGTCCTCGAGGAAGCGGCAGGCCGGTTTTCCACGGATGCGGCCGGGGTGCTCGCAAAGAGCCAGTTCCTGACGGCGTTTTTCGGCTCGGTGACCGCGACGGTCAACCTCGTGTCGTTCCTGCTTCAGTTGTTCGTCACCTCGCGGGTGATTCGGTATTTCGGTGTCAGAGGGTCGCTTTTCATATTGCCGGCATCGCCCTCATCAATTACTCGATTATCGCGGTGGCGCCTATCCTGGCCGTCGTGCGGGTCGGAAAGATTCTCGAGAACAGCATCGATTACTCCATTCAGAACACACTGCGGCAGGCGCTCTTTCTGCCGACCTCACGCGAGGCGAAGTACAAAGCCAAGGCGGCGATCGACACGTTCTTCACGCGGGGAGGCGATGTGCTCTCCGCGGGCTTCGTCGTCCTGTTTCAGGCGCTGGGCCTGGCCACGCAGGTATTCGCCGTCCTCAACGTCGCGTTGACCGGCGTGTGGCTGTGGGTCGCCGGCCAGATTGCCAAGGAACACCGTAAGAGAACCGTCTAATCGACGTGATCAGGTCTTCGAATTTCGAATCGTCCTCCGCGGTGCTCACCGCGACGATCTGCGCCGCCGTGGTGACGGCGCAGTTCGTCGCCGGCAAAGCGGCGCGCGACGCGCTCTTTCTCGCGCAGATCGAGGTCACGTCGCTGCCGCTGATGGTGATCGCCACGGCGATTTTTTCCATCGCGCTCGTCGCCGTCAACGCCAAAGGGGTTTCGCGGCTCTCTCCCGCGCGATTTGTTCCGCGCGCGTTTACGGTGAGCGCAGTACTGCTGCTCGTCGAATGGGGGCTTATCGCGACGGTGCCGACGGTTGCGGCGGTCCTCGTGTATCTCCACATTTCCGGGCTGGGACCAATCCTCGGATCGGGTTTCTGGCTCGTCACGACGGAGCGGTTCGACCCGCGAACGGCAAAGAAGTCGTTCGGCCGCATCGTGGGAGGCGGAACGCTGGGCGGTCTCGCCGGCGGGTTGCTGGCCGAACGCGTGGCCGTGATTTTTGATATCGGCGCGATGCTCCCTGTGCTCGCGCTGCTGAACCTGGTGTGCGCCTGGCAGGTGAGTCGCCTCGGCTCCTCGATTACATCCTCTCACCCGTCGAAGGAATTTTCCCCCGAGCTCACGCCGGAACCGGCCTGGTCGGGTGTCAGAGTGCTTGCCGAGACGCCCTATCTCCGCCATCTCGCCCTCCTCGTTCTCCTCGGCACCGCAAGCGCGGCGCTGATCGATTACCTGTTCAAGGCACAGGCGGTTGCCGCCCTGGGCAACGGAGAGAGCCTGCTGCGGTTCTTCGCGGTCTATTACGCGGCGACGAGTCTCGTAACCGTCGCAGTGCAGACGTCGCTGACACAGATGATGCTCGAGAAGACGGGGCTCGCGTTTACGAGCGCCACACCATCGTTCGCTCTCTTTGCCGGTGGACTCGGTGCGCTGTTCGCGCCAGGGCTGGAAAGCGCGATTGTTGCGAGGGGAGCCGAGTCGGTATTCCGCAGCTCGCTCTTCCGCTCCGCTTATGAGGTGTTCTACACGCCCATTCCGGCAGCGGCGAAACGCGCTGCGAAATCGATCATCGACGTGGGCTTCGATCGTATCGGCGATGGCATCGGAGGCGGTGCCATTCGCTTGATTCTCCTCCTCCCGCCCGCCGTCCAGTATTCGGCGATTATTCTGTCCACGCTGGCGTGCTCGGCGGCAGCCGCGCTCGTCGCCAGCCGGCTGACCCGAGGCTACGTCCAGACGCTCGAACGGAGCCTGCGCGACCGCGCCGACGACGTCGATCTCTTCGACGTGTCGGAGCTCACGACCCGGACGACCATGCTCTACACCGCGCGGGGAGGGCGCGACGGCGTTCCGTCTCCAATACCCGCTGAACCGCCGCCGCCGGAGCCGGTCTCCCTTAAAATTGCCACTGGCGTCGATCCCGAGATTCAGGAGATCATGTGGCTTCGCGAGAGGGATCGGGACCGCGTCCTGGCCGTTCTGCGTCAACATGAAGAGCTGACACCGTCGTTGATACCGCACGTCATCCCGCTGCTGGCCTGGGATCCGGTCGCCGACGACGCGATACGTGCGCTGCGGTCGGTTGCGCCCCGTCACATAGGTACGTTGTCCGACGCGCTGCTCAACCCGTACGAAGACTTTGCGGTTCGCCGGCGAATCCCGCGCGTGCTCGCCGTCTGCCGCGCGCAGCGCGCCGCCGACAGCCTGCTGCTCGGTCTCGAAGACATCCGCTTCGAGGTCCGTTTTCAGTGCGGACGCGCGCTGGCCTCGATCGTGTCGAAACAGCCGGACGTGCGCATCGATCCGGCCCGCGTCTTCGACGTGGTGCAGAAAGAAGTCGCCGTCGGACGGCCGGTTTGGGAAGGGCGGCGGCTGCTCGATCGCCTGGAAGACGGCGAGTCGAAGAACTTCGTCGACGAGTTCATCGAAAGCCGCGCCAGTCAGAGTCTGGCGCACGTCTTCACGATTCTGTCGCTGGTGCTTCCCGCCGAGCCCCTGCAGATCGCGCTGCGCGGCCTGTACGTCGACGATCAGAACCTTCGTGGAACCGCGCTCGAATATCTCGAGAGCGTGCTGCCGCCGATTATCCGCGAGCCGCTCTGGCCGTTTCTCGAAGATGGCAGGCCGCCGGCGAAGACGATGCGGGGCCGGGACGACATTCTGGCGGATTTGGTGCGTTCGAACCACTCCATTATGCTGAACCTGGAAGAACTCAAACGCCGGGCGGTGGATGAAGACGGATGAAAGCCATGGAAGACAAAAAACAGCTGATTTGTCCGCGCGACCCGACCCCTTCTGCTTCTGGAAAGACGAGTCACCTCACCGGGCATCTTCCCGACGATCTCGTCAACGAACAGGTCGAGCGGCTCGCGTTGTTCACCCTCATCGGGGTGGGCTGCTGGACCGCCGGCCTGGTGATGGACCAGGTCGCTCGCGTGAGCGGCGCGACCATGGTGGCGCCGGAGGCGGCCTGGAAGCACACGATTCTGGAAGTGGTCGGCCTCATCGCATCGGCGCTCATGTTCTTTTACGTGCGCTATGCCCGCCACTCCCCGCAGACGAAAATCAACGTCAGCATCGGTTACATGATCATGACCGCGGGGGTGATTGCCGCGATGAACAGCTGGGTGGTAGCCCCGCCGTTGAAGTCGCAGATCCTCCAGGTGTCGTGGGTCGCGATCCTGCTGCTCGTGTATTCGATGATCGCGCCGGCCACTCCGCGAAAGATATTCATCGCGTCGCTCGCCGCGGCGTCGATGGATCCGCTCGGCGTCTGGACGGCGCATCTTCGCGGACTGCCGGTGCCCTCTCCCCTGCAGACGCTGGTGGTGTTCTGGCCCAATTACGTGTGCGCGGTGCTGGCGACCCTTCCGTCACGCCACCTTCGTCAGCTTGGACAGAAGCTGCGCAAAGCGCGCGAGCTGGGCAGTTATGAGCTGATCAAGCTGCTCGGCCATGGAGGAATGGGCGAAGTGTGGGAGGCGCAGCACCGGCTGCTCGCCAGACGGGCAGCCGTCAAGCTGGTGCGGCCCGAGTTGATCGGCGCCGGCACGGACATGGAAGCCAGGCTGGTGATCCGGCGTTTCGAACGCGAGGCTCAGGCCACCGCGGCCCTGAGCTCTCCACACACGATTCAATTGTTCGACTTCGGCGTCACCGATCAGGGCATCTTCTATTACGTCATGGAATTGCTCGCGGGACGCGATCTCGAATCGATGGTGCGCGAGTTCGGGCCGCTCCCCGCCGAGAGGGCCGGCTTTCTCCTGCGCCAGGTCTGTCACTCGCTTGCCGACGCGCACGCGCGCGGTCTCGTCCACCGCGACATCAAACCCGCCAACATCTACGTCTGCCGGATGGGCCTCGAATACGACTTCGTCAAGGTGCTGGATTTTGGACTGGTGAAGATGAACAACGACCTTTCGCCGGAGCGGATGCAGACGTTGATGACCGCCGATCAGCGGACGACGGGAACACCGGCCTACATGGCGCCCGAGATCATTCTCGGCGAACGGAACGTGGACCGGCGGGCCGACGTGTATGCGCTTGGATGCGTCGCCTATTTCCTGCTGACCGGGCAGCTCGTCTTCGAGGCCGACACACCGATGAAGATGCTGCTCCAGCACGTGCAAGCCGAGCCGATCCCTCCGTCGCACCGTACCGAATTGCCGATCCCGCCGGAGATCGACGATTTCGTCCTTTCCTGCCTCCAGAAAGATCCGGACAAGCGGCCGCAGGACGCCGAAGTGCTGCTGAAGATGACGTTGGGCTGCAAGACCAGCGACTGCTGGACGTCGGACCTGGCGAAAGCGTGGTGGCACAAACACTTGCCGGAATTGACCGGGCCGTTGTCGCTGGGCGATCCCAGGCCGACTCCGGCCGGCAATGTAGTGGTGCTGCGGTAGTGCCGAAACGCGGGTAAGCGGCCGCACCGCCAAGGCGGGAAACGCCGGATGTTACTCGTCGTATACAATACCGACACACGCGCATCACCCGGAGGCTCAGTTGATTCGTCTTCGCCTGGCCCGGTCGGCCTGCTCGATAACGATCTGTAGCGTCATCGTCCTGTCCCACGGTCTCGCCGCGCCGGCATCCGCGCAGGTGCAGATCGCGCCGGCGGCGACTGAGCAGGCGCTGCTTCCCGGGCTGTTCGGAACCGTCATCAACGACTTCCGGCAGCTGCCCTCGAAAGACACGTTGACGTGGCTCCTCATCGGCGGGGCGGCGGCATCGATTGGACGAACTCAGGACTGGGATATCACCACCGGATTTTCAAAAACATCGGGCCGCATGGGATCGATGCTCAAGCCCGGCGAAACGATCGGCGGCGCGCGTGTCCAGCTTGGCGCCGCTTTAGCCACGTATACGGTCGGCCGGATTATCGACAAGCCGCGGGTGACCAGCCTTGGCGTCGATCTGATTCGATCGCAAATCGTCGCGCAGACGTTGACCGCGGGCATCAAGATGGCGGTCAGGCGGGGCCGTCCGGACGGCACTGAGTTCTCATTCCCTTCCGGTCACACCTCCGTAACTTTCGCTACGGCTACGGTGCTGCAGCGGCACCTTGGGTGGAAAGTCGGGATTCCCTCATACGCGCTCGCCTCCTACGTCGCGGCTTCGCGCGTTCACAAGAAGCGCCATTTCGCCAGCGACGTCGCATTCGGCGCGGCGATCGGCATCATCGCCGGCCGCACCGTCACTGTCGGCCGCGGCACCACGAGGTTCGCAGTCTCCCCGACTGCGTCCCCTCGCGCAGCTGGCGTATCGTTCACGCTGCTCGACCAAAAATAGCTGTTGCCCAAAGTAGCCCAATTCGCCAAGCCGTACCGCGTCACGAACGGCCGAAAGTTCCGGCTGCGCGATGTCGATCCGGACGACACCGGATCCATCGAGTCGAGACAACAGGCCAAACATTGGCTCGAGCGCGGAGTGGCGCACCTTTCGCGGCTGCAGGAAAAGCTCTACGCCCAGGACCGCTGGGGACTGCTGCTGGTTTTTCAGGCGATGGACGCGGCAGGGAAAGACGGCACGATCAAACACGTCATGTCGGGCGTCAATCCGCAGGGATGCCAGGTCTACTCATTCAAGGCGCCGTCGCCGGAAGAGCTCGACCACGATTTCATGTGGCGTACCAGCCGCTGTCTGCCCGAACGCGGGCGCATCGGTATCTTCAACCGCTCGTACTACGAAGAAACGCTGGTCGTGCGCGTGCATCCCTCCGTGCTCGATGGCCAGAAGCTTCCGCACTCGCTGGTGACCAAGCGCATCTGGGAGGAGCGGTTCGAGGACATCGCGGCGTTCGAACGGTATGCCACGCGAAACGGCATCGCCATCGTCAAGTTCTTCCTCCACGTGTCGCGCGACGAGCAGAAGCGCCGCTTTCTCAGGCGCCTTGATTTGGCAAGCAAGAACTGGAAATTTTCGGTGGCCGATGCCACCGAGCGGAAGCACTGGCGGGAGTACATGCGCGCCTACGAGGAGGCAGTGCGGCATACGAGCGCTGACCATGCGCCGTGGTATGTGGTGCCGGCCAACCACAAATGGTTCACGCGCCTGGTCGTGGTGAGTGCCGTGATTGACGCTCTGGAGAAGATGCGGCTGGCGTTTCCGAAGATCGGCCGCGACAAACGCGAAGAGCTGGCGGCGGTGCGACGAAAGCTGAATCGCGAGCGCGCACGCTGATCTCCTGGTCCCTCGAGAAGGACCGCCCGACAGGCGGGCTGGAGAGAACGCGAGGCCAGGAGGTCAGAAGAAAAAGGTTTCTCCTGACGCCTTGGCCTCTTTTGCGAATTACGCCAGTTTCACGTTTTCGCCGCGCGGGCCTTTGGGGCCATGCCCGACATCGAACGTCACAGCCTGGCCTTCGCGAAGCTGATCGAACGAGGTCTGCGTGCACGCAGACTGATGGAAGAAGTACTCTGTCCCGTCTCCGGCAGCGATAAACCCGAAGCCTTTGTCGCTGACGAGACGTTTGATGGTGCCGGTCATAGCCATTTTGCCGTTCCTGTTCTAGCGCGGTGATTCGCGACGAAGCCTCAAGAATAACCGAAAAAGCGTCCCGGACGCTGTGCAGAATGGAATATCCCTGTTGGGGCTAATCGTGGAGGACGACGCTGAGCAGGGCGGTATTGATTTTCAGCCCGCCGTTGTATTCGATAAAGCCCAGCTTGCGGAACTTGTTCATGAAGAAGTTCACGCGCGATCGGGTCGTCCCGACCATCTCCGCGAGCGTCTCCTGGGACAGCTTCGGCAGCACGGCCTGGGGCTTGTCCGCCATGCCGTACCGCGCCAGCAGCAGCAGCATCCGCGCGAGCCGCTTCTCGCTCGAATTGAAGAGCTGGTCGACGAGGTCCTCCTCGATGCGGATGTTGCGCGACAGCATGAACTCGATGAACCGGTTCGAAAACTCCGGCGCGTCGTGGAGCAGCTGACTCATGCCGCGTCTTGGGCACGACAAGGACGGTCGTGGTCGAGACCGCGGTTGCCGTCCCCATGCGGACGCGCTGGCCCGCCAATGCCCCCTCGCCGAGAAAATCGCCGGGCCCGAGCATGCCGACAATCGCCTCTTTGCCGGAATGCGAGAGCACGGACAGCCTGACTGCGCCTTTCTGGATGTACATGACCGTGTCCGACGGATCTCCCTGCGAGAAGATCACGGTGAGCGGACGGTATTCGGTGGCTTTCTTCGGCGACGCCGGCCGCTGCGAGAAACGCCTCTGGATTGAACCCGGGCGCAGCCGATTTGCCCGCCGGCTTCTTTCGGGACGCTGGCATCAGAAGCGGTAGTGTAGCCCAGCAGCCGCAACGCGTCAGAGCCGCCGGATTTTTGCCCGCAACTCGTCCAATTGAAGCTGGAGCTCCGCCATCCTCGTCAGCTGCAGGTCCATCTTCACGTAGATGGCGTCGAGCTGACGGCCGATGTCGGCGACGAGTGCGCAGCGCGTCCCTGAACGTCCTCCTGGCCGCCAGGTGAGGTGAGCCGCTCCTTGCGCCGATGTCGAGGTGACGTCTTGTTGTCAGCTCGAGAACCGATGCAGTCGCGAGGCTCATACACAGGACGTAGGCACAGCGAAGGACGTGCGCACAGTCAACCCGACTGTACCGGGCGACGCGAGCAGTGTCTGTGCTGTTCAGCACAGCGCGAGCCGCTCAAACCGTCTATCGTCGATTCATGAAACTTATCCCTGGCGCCCTTACGCTCGGCATCTGCTGGGCCGCCCTCTTCGCACCGGTGGGAGTGGCGCAAGCGCCGCCGCATTTTCAGTATCGCGAGTTCGAATTGGGCAGCAATCTCGCGTCGATTGCCAAGCTCACCGGCGCTGACGTCTCGAAGGCGAAGGTCATCCACTCGCGTCCCGCGGTGCTGAGAGAGCTCGAGTGGCGCCCCAGGTACAGAGCCGGATCCGGACTCGACGAGCGATCCCGTCGACCTGATCGTGTTCCGGTTCTATGACGACCGCCTGTACATGATCGTCGTCGATTACGACCGTCGACGTACGGCGGGCATGAACTCGACCGATATGATCGCCGCGATAACGGAAACCTACGGCGCGGTCTCGCAGATACCCTCCAAGCCAATGGGGCCCGCCGGGCAGTACAGCTTTCCCGACACGCCGCTCGGCGTCTGGGGAGACGAACGCACGACGATCTCCCTGCTGCGGGTGGCGTATCCGGAATCGTTCCGTCTTGTCGTTGCGTCCCCGAAATTGCAGGAGCTCGCGAGAGTCGCCGGCGACACGGCGGTGCGTCTGGACAAGGAAGAGGCGCCGCAGCGCGAGCTCGATCGGCAGAAGCGGGAAGCGACGGATTCGCTTGCGGCGAGCGAGAAGCTGAAGGCCGAGAACAAGGCGACGTTCAAGCCCTGAGTAAAGCCGTTCGAGCGCCGCGTTCGCGCATCGCCCGCACGCGCGATCCGATTCGGAGCGACGCGTCGAAGATCGCGCCCGTCCGGATTCCACCGGGGAGCGTGTGGCGGCCAACCGCCGCCAGTGCGGCCGATGCGATGCAGCCGCAGTTCGCGCAGTCCGGTGTTCCCCCGAATTGACACGGCGTGATGCGCGTCCGGAAATCCGCCGACACGCAGGCCGTGGTCAAGGCAAAGATGCACTCCTCGGGCGAGTGCGGTGGCTCGACGTAGGACTGGATCATGCCTTCGGGCATGCGCAGCTTCGGATACGTCGTGCGTAGCCGCATCAAATCCTCGACCACGCGTCGCCGATCTGCTTTCGTCAGCCGCTCGTTCGAAATCTCACCGACCTGCGGTGTGTAGAGGCTGATCCACAATTGCGACACGGCCTCGTTCGCTGACCAGAACTTGACGAAGGCTTCGAGATAACCATCCCGCTGGACCTGTTGCCGCGTGACGGTGCAATGCACCGTGATCCGATGTCCTTCGATGTGCTTGAGGATGCGGTCGTATGTGGCCGGCTTCCGCCGCGCGTCATGCTCGGGCTGAAGTCCGTCGATCGAAACCACGATCTGCAGCCGCCTGAGGCGTGCCCACTCGAGGGGAATCGGACGAACGGCGCTGGTCACGAGCTGCGTGTAGATGCCCCTCGCTGCCATGCGCGGCAGAATTTCCTCCAGCTCGCGGTACCGAACCAGAGGTTCCCCGCCGACGATCGACACGTGCAGGGGGCGGTATTTGTCGAGCAGCGCGAACATCGCTCCAACCAGCTCAGGACCTTTGTAGTCGTGGAGCTCGCGAAGCGTGAGATCGCCACCGAGATGATCGCTGCCGTAGGCGTAGCAGCCTGGGCATGACAGCGGGCACTCCCGCGTGATCTCGATCGACAGACTGGGCTGCCGGCCCGCGAGAATTTTGCCCCACGCGTGAACCATCCCTCTCATCGCAACTCGCCGCCCTTCCTACGCAGCCGTCGCTTCAGTCCCCTCGGAGACGTCTGAGACCAGCGCCTCGGTCGTCAGCAGCAGAGACGCGACTGACGCCGCGTTCTGCAGCGCGGCCCGCACCACCTTCGCCGGATCGATGACACCCGCGCTGCACGAGGTTTTCATACGTGCGGGTCAATGCGTTGAACCCCTGGTTCGTCGTTCCATCGCCTTGACCTTCGCCACGACGACCGAACCTTCCTCGCCGGCGTTGTTCGCGATCCAGCGTAGCGGTTCTTCGACGGCCCGCGCAATGATGTTCACGCCGACCTGCTGATCGCCGGACGAGCTTCAACGCCGAGAGCGCCTCTTGCCGCACGGAGCAATGCGACTCCGCCGCCGGGCACGATGCCTTCTTCGACAGCTGCCTTCGTCGCATGCATCGCATCCTCGATGCGGGCTTTCTTCTCTTTCATCTCCGTCTCCGTGGCGGCCCCGACTTTGATCACCGCGACGCCGCCAACCAGCTTCGCCAGCCGCTCCTGCAGTTTCTCCCTGTCGTAATCGGAGGTCACATCCTCGATCTGGCTGCGAAGCTGTTTGACGCGCCCCTCGATGGCGCTTTCTGTCGCCGGCTCCTTCGATGATCGTCGTGTGGTCCTTGTCGATGGTGACCTTCTTCGCGGTGCCGAGATCGTCGAGAGTGACGCTCTCGATTTTGATGCCCAGGTCTTCGGTGATCGCGCGGCCGCCGGTGGCAATGGCAATGTCTTCGAGCATCGCCTGACGCCTGTCCCCGTAGCCGGGAGCTTTTACCGCGGCGACGTTCAGGATTCCGCGAAGCTTGTTCACGACGAGCGTGGCGAGCGCTTCGTTCTCGACATCCTCGGCGATGATCAGCAGTGACGAATGGCTTTCGGCAACTTTCTCCAGCAGTGGCAGCAGATCGTTCAAGCTGGAGAGCTTTTTCTCGTAGAGGAACAGGCGCGGGTTGTCGAGCACGACTTCCATCCGCTCCGGATCGGTGACGAAGTACGGCGACAGATATCCGCGGTCGAACTGCATGCCCTCGACGATCTCGAGCGACGTCTCCATCGTCTGCGCCTCCTCGACCGTGATGACGCCGTCTTTGCCGACCTTTTCCATCGCCTCGGCGATGATCCGTCCGATCGGCTCGTCGTTGTTGGCGGAAATGGTTCCGACCTGCGCCACCATGTTGCCGCTTACCGGCTTCGACATGTTCTTGATCTCGGCCGTGACGACGCCGACGGCGCGATCGATGCCGCGCTTGATGTCCATCGGATTGACGCCGCTGACGACGTGCTTGACGCCTTCGCGGAAGATGGCCTGGGCGAGCACGGTCGCGGTGGTGGTGCCGTCGCCGGCGAGGTCGGACGTCTTGCTCGCCACTTCACGCGCCATCTGGGCGCCCATGTTCTCGAGGCGGTTCTGCAGATCGATCTCCCGGGCGACCGTGACGCCGTCCTTGGTGATGGTCGGCGAGCCGTAGGCCTTTCCGATAATCACGTTGCGGCCTCGCGGGCCGAGCGTCACCTTCACCGCATCTGCCATCTGGTTGATGCCGCGAAGAACTGTCTGACGCGCCTGCTCGCCGTACACGATTGTTTTTGACATGACCTGATTGTTCAACGTGCGCCGTTCCTTCGCTGTTCCCGATCGCACAGCGCGGCGCGAGCGACACGCGTAGAGTGAAGATCATGTTTCGACTGATTCCGACAATGAGACGTGGATCGGCAACCGCATTGCCGCAGGCATCGGCGCGTTACGCGTCGATAGAGGCAGCGAGGGCGGGCGCCGCGGAGTTAATGCGGGAAGATCGCATTCTGAAAATCATGATCGTGCGCAATGAAGCGCCCGGCGGATATGTGGAGTGGATCGAGCGCTAGCTAGCTGGTGGTAATTGTCACCATCGGGCTGCCGGGCTCGTGGAAGTCGGGTACGCCACAACTGGTGCACGTCACGCGCCAGCCGCGCGTCGAGCGTTCGCCCCGGCGCGATCCGTTGTTCGAGCGATGCAGAGCAAACGGCGCCCCGCATTGCCTGCAGACGAAACCAACCCATGCTTCTTGACTGGCAACTTCGACCGTTTCGGTTGTGCTTCTCGTCGATGAGGTTTTAATCACTGGAAGACCTCCGGGCTGGGAGCGTTCGATCGTGGCGGTCGTGGTACTCCTCGATGATGCTCCTGACGGTTTGCACGCGGACTCCCCGATCGACGGTCGCCGGCGTCTGACGCCGCACGAGCCATGCGGCGAACCCGCGCCGGGAGCCACTGGAAAACTCCGGCCTTGGCCAGAACGAAAATGAGGGTCGGAATTTGACCATGGGTAAGCCTCTCTGACGGTGGCGCCTTTAGATATTCGAGACTTTGCGCCCCAGCACGAGCCGCGGCAGCACAACACCCATGGGCAGGAGGAGCAGCAAGTGCAGATAGCCGCTCATCGTCAGCGAGCTCACGGAGCCGAGTATCCAGAGCACAACGAGAATCGAGGCTAATGCGGACATGGTTCGTTCGCGCCCTCGAGGTGCGCAATTTGCGCGACCGCCTTGTTCCTGAGCTCGGCCGAATCGAGCGCGATCTGCTCTTCGCTCACGCGCTCAGGGCGCGGAGACCGTCGATCGAGCGCTGCGATGAGCTCGCGCAGCCGGGTGATGAGACCGCTATTCCGGTTCACAACCACCAAATACCGCTCAGAATGGCACCCGAGAACACGAGCAATCGCCCCTATCACGAACATGCGTCCGGCGGGTCGAGCGGTCGTTGTCGTCGCCACGCTTCTGCCACGCCGCCCACCGTTCCTGAAATCGATCTTCTTCGACTAATGGTTCTACTGACATGCCACCACTATAGCGATAGGGGAGATTGCAGGCTGTGCTGTTTAGCACATCAGCAATCGCGGTCCAACGGCACTTATTGTAGGCTTAAAAAATGGCACTCATCGAACCGGGAAAGAAGGCACCGGCCTTCGCGTTGAAAGATCAAAAAGGCGAGACGCACCGGCTGTCGGACCACGCAGGCGAGCCAGTCGTGCTGTATTTCTATCCGAAGGACGACACGCCCGGCTGCACGAAAGAGACGTGCGACTTCCGCGACAACCTTCCACAATTTTCGAAGTTGAAGGCTGCGGTCTTCGGCATCAGCATCCTCGACGAGGCGAGCAAGGATCGCTTTGCAAAGAAGTACGGCGTGACGTTTCCTTTA